>JAKSRE010000015.1 GCA_024403775.1 Clostridia bacterium
TTCCAAGCAGCTGTACCTGTAAGCCATGAGTTCTTACCCTGACCGAAGTTCTTACCAGTTCTTCCGATATCTGAACCTGCATCCTTACCACCAATCATCTGACCATATACATATGGTTCAGTCTTGTGGATGTCTGAAGTCTCTTCAGTGAATGCTGGAGCAATCTCTGAATAGTACTTAAATGCCTGATCACCTTCACCAGCATAAGCAGCTGCACAGATAATCCATGCATTGTTGTGTGTGAAGATACCTGCGTTCTCCTTATATCCACCTGGATATGTTGAAATCTCACCATACTGGATATAGTACTTTGAGAATGCTGGGTTATTAAGAACGAGACCGTACTCAGTATTAAGACGCTCATCAATAGAAGCAAGTGTCTTCTTTGTAGCATCAGCATCAATATCTGACATGATTGCGAAGCCCTGTGGCTCGATGAAGATCTGGCCTTCCTCGCATTCCTTAGAACCCATCTTCTCGCCGTTAGCGTCATAAGCTCTTAAGAACCAGTTGCCGTCCCATGCTGATTCCATCATGTTCTTCTTCATCTTATCGATCTCAGCCTGTGCCTTCTCTGCCTCGTCATCCTTACCAAGGTGCTTCAAGATTGAAACATAGTTAGGACCAGCATATGTGAAGAGTGCTGCTACGAATACAGACTCAGCAACCTTAGAGTAACCACCCTCAGCTGCAAACTTAGGATTTGTATATGTCTGGAAAGACTCACCTGGTGTGTCTGAGAAGCATGAAAGGTTGATACAGTCATTCCAGTCAGCTCTCATTGCAAGAGGGAGACCATGAGGTCCGAGGTTGTTAACGATACGATAGAAAGATACCTTCAAGTGCTCGAGCATTGTCTGAGCAACAGACATATCATTATCATATGGAACCATCTCATCAAGGATTGACCAGTCACCTGACTCCTTGATGTAAGCTGCTACAGAAAGGATGAGCCAGAGTGGATCATCTGAGAAGTCACCACCGATGTCAGCATTACCCTTCTTTGTAAGAGGTGAATACTGGTGATAACAACCACCGTCTGGGAACTGTGTAGAAGCGATATCAATGATTCTCTCCTTAGCTCTGTCTGGAATCTGATGTACGAATCCGAGAACATCCTGGTTAGAATCTCTGAAGCCCATTCCACGACCGATACCTGACTCGAAGTAAGAAGCAGAACGTGAAAGGTTAAATGTAACCATACACTGATACTGGTTCCAGATATTTACCATTCTGTTTACCTTGTCATCTGGTGTATCAACTGTGAGGATACCAAGGAGGTGATCCCAGTAAGCCTTAAGCTCAGCCATACCAGCAGCAAACTTCTCTGGTGTGTTGAACTTCTCAATCATCTCTAAAGCCTTAACCTTGTTGATTGTCTTGCCATCAGCTTCAAACTTCTGATCCTGTGGCATCTCAACATAACCGAGTACAAATACAAGTGTCTTTGTCTCGCCTGCTTTAAGAGTAATCTTCTTATAGTGTGAAGCGATTGGTGACCATCCATCAGCAAATGAATCTGTTGCCTTACCAGCGATTACAGCCTGTGGATCACCAAATCCGTTATAAAGACCAATGAATGCATCTCTGTCTGTATCATAACCATCAATTGTGTCATTTACAGAATAGAAAGCATAGTGATTACGACGATCTCTGTACTCTGTCTTGTGATAGATTACAGAATCCTTAATCTCAACACGACCTGTTGAGAAGTTACGCTGGAAGTTATTGCTGTCATCCTGAGCATCCCAGAGACACCACTCAGCGAATGAGAAGAGTGAGAAAGTCTTCTCAGTATTACCCTCATTTGTAAGAACAACCTGCTGAACCTCACCGTCGAAGTCCTGTGGTACAAAGAATGTTACCTCTGCCTTAAGATCATTCTTCTTACCAGTAATTACTGTATAGCCCATACCATGACGGCACTCATAGCTATCAAGCTCTGTCTTAACTGGTGACCAACCTGGGTTCCAGATAGTACCATTATCGTTGATATAGAAATAACGACCACCCATATCAATAGGTACATTGTTATAACGATAACGTGTAATTCTGCGGAGTCTAGCATCTTTATAGAAGCTGTATCCACCTGCAGTGTTTGAAATCAATGAGAAGAAGCCCTGTGTTCCAAGATAGTTAATCCATGGATAAGGCGTTCTTGGAGTATTGATGACATATTCACGCTTAGCGTCATCGAAATGTCCAAATTTCATAATTATTTGCCTCCGTTATGTTTATTTACATAGTGATTTTATTTTACACTATTTGTTTATAAATATTAATAAGTTTGTGTTAATAAAAAGGGTTGTCTCTTACAAGAGGCAACCCCTTTAAATCACCTGAAAAATATTATTCCTTTACACCACCTGCAGCGACACCGGAAATGATGAAACGCTGTAAGAAGCAGTAAATAATTACTACTGGCAATACTGACATTGAAAGACCAAAGTAAATAGCACCATAGTCTACAAATCGGTCACCATAAAGCTCTGATACCATGAGTGGGAGAGTCTTATTAGATGTCTTATTCAACAAGATAGAAGGAGCAAAGAAGTTGTTCCAGCTACCGAGGAATGAGAAGATAGCCTGTGTAGCAATAGCAGGTACCATGATTGGCAAGCTGATTCTGTTAAATGTGTAGAACTCGCCTGCACCATCGATACGTGAAGCTTCTACGATATCAAGTGAGAAAGAAGAATCCAAATACTGCTTAATGAAGAATACTGTATTTGGTGCTGCAATTGCAGGAATGATGAGTGAGAGCTTATTATCAACGAGTCCCATAGTATTCATAAGTCTATAGTAACCAGTGATATTTACAGCTGTAGGTACCATCATAACGCCTACGATAATTGCATAAACAACATTTCTTCCCTTGAACTCATAACACTTAAGACCATATGCTGTCAAAGCTGAGAAGTATACGGTAAGTAATGTTGAACAAATTGAGATAATCATTGAGTTCTTAAAACCGTCTGAAAAGCTGAACGTTGCACGTGAAGTAAGTGTGTGATAGTTCTGCTTAGCCTGATTAATACCGTTGGCAAAATTAGGCCAGAGTTTAAATGAAGATGTTATACTACCTGAATCCCATGTTGCATTACAGAACATGTAAACGAATGGGATGATAGCGAGGATAGCAAAGAAAGCAACTACAATGTATACAAGTGCAGCGTATGCTCTCTTAGCAGCTGAATTGCTTCGAAGTTTTGGCTCCTTATCAGCTTTTTTTGCTGAAGGCTTTACTTCTTCTTTAGCCTCTTCCTTTGCCTCAGTGGCAGCCTCAACAGCTTCTGTAACTTCTTTTTCCACAGTCTCTGTAGCTTCTGCTACAGCTTCATTTACATTCTCTGAAATGTTCTCAGAAATGTTTTCATTTTTGTTTTCTGAATCATTAGCCATTTTTCAACGCTGCCTCCTTCTTTGCCTTTTTCTTAGCCTGCTGAGCCTTGATTGCATCCTTATCACGCATCAAATAGAAGATGATTACTGAAAGGATTGTTGTTGTAAAGAACAACAAGATAGATACAGCAGAAGCAATACCAACCTGCTTCAAATCCTGCATACCGAATGCCTGCTGGTTGATGTACATAAGAACAGTTCTTGTTGATCTGATCATTGAACCATTGAAGTTAATCAAAGCTGGGTTAACGTTGATATTCTGTGGAATATCGAACATCTGGAGACCACCGATGAGAGATGTAACCATTGTATAAAGAAGGATAGGTCTCAAAAGTGGAAGAGTAATCAATGTATAAGTCTGGAATGTGTTAGCACCATCAATCTGAGCTGACTCATAGAGAGACTCTGAGATAGCTGAAATACCAGCAATCAATGTAATCATTGTATTACCATACCACATCCAGAAGTTAATGAATGCAATGATAAATCTTGTAGCCCAGGCACTTGCAAAGAAGTTATATCCTTCTGGATGTCCGAACATCTCAAGTACCAACTGTGAAGCGGATCTTGAAGCACCAGTTGAGTAAGCAAATACTCTTCTGAAGAAGATAGCTACAGTAACGGCTGTAATAACGTTTGGCAAATACATCAAAGCCTTCATGAGGTTAAGACCCTTAAGCTTAATCTTTGTATCTGTAAACCATGCTGAGAGAATAAGAGCAAGGAGGATCTGTGGAATAACACCGAGAATCCAGAGAATTGCTGTATTTGCGAATGAACCAAATACTGAATTGAATCTTGTCTTATTAGTGAAAATCTTATTAAAGTTCTCTGTACCAACAAATACGTACTTAGCCTTAGCGTTAACCTGCTGCAACAATCCCTTAGGATTATTTACCTTATCAGTCTGACGCTCAATCTCAATATTTGCAGCAATAAGAGCATTATTTGCTGCTTCATACTCATCAGTACCTTCCTGACCTGCTACTGCATCGAATGCAGCCTGAGCTTCTGGTAATGCTGCCTCAGCTTCAGCAAGCTTAGCAGATGCTTCCTCTACTCTTGCAGCCTTAAAGTTTGCATCGAGTTCGAGATACTTATCATAAGTAAGAACATCAAGAAGTCCGATATCTGTCTTGAACTGGAGATACTTATCAATGTTGATGTCACTCTCTTCGAGGCTGTCACTGAATTCGATATATGTATCTACATTATCATAGCCAAGAGCTACGAGCATTCCACGGCCCTGATTCTGGAGATATGCATCAATCTTTGACAACTGGCTTGATGAGAATGAAAGAGTTGCATCACTCTGATAATTCTCATCGATGTATGCCTTCATCGCATAAATAATATTCTGTGACTTGTCCTGAGCCTGAACGAGCTTGCCACCCTCTTCAACGAGCTGAACGTTATTAATAAGTCCTGACTCATAAAGAGTTGTCAAGTCAGCGAGAAGATCTTCTTCACCATTATGCAAATCAATCTTACGGTTTGCATAATCATTAAGCTTCTCATAAGTATTTAATGAAGTAATGAAATTAGGCCACTCAGAAGTTGACAAATATGTCTTAACCTTGCTTAAGAATGGAACACTAACACCATCAATTGACTCGCCTTCAGCATCAACAGCCTTAGGAGAGTTAAGGTTTGTACATACAAAGTAGAAAGATGAATCCTCCACAGCTACAGAACCATTCTGAACGTCTGTAAAATAAGTAACGAGATCCTCATAACCTACTGCCTTAGCAAGGTAGTCCATGAGCATAACTGTACCGTCTGAGAATTCCTCAGTCTTCAATGTCTCTATAAATGCTGTAAAATCATCACTTTCGATGATTGAAGCAGCTGTAATTGCTTCCTCATCTGAAGAGTCTTCCTCATCTTCAATTTCAGGATTAGCAAGTAATTTCAAATTTGTTGAGATTCGCATCAACTGGTTTGTGATTGTAAGGGTATCATCGACATAGTTTGAACGCCAGTCTTTGAGTTCCTTCAATGCATCATTGTCAAGTAATGCGAGATTCTTTTCGGCGATTGCCTGATTTAACTTTGCACATGTATCAGCTGATACACCCTCAAGTTTGCCCTGATCGATTGCTTCCTGCAGAGCCTTAATACCCTTTCCGCTCAAAGGATCATTCTCAAGAGCTGATGTCTGAGCCTGGAAATAGTAACGTAATGTGAGGTATTCCATCTTGGTAATACCTACCTGCTCCTCAAAATCATCACCATAAAATTCTGATAAATCAAGGAACTGATCATAATAAGCTTCCTGGTGATCGAATCCCCAGAACTTTGCCTTTGTACTTGTCATGTTTGATCCACTGTACCAGAAAGTTGTAAGCAATGGATAGAAACTAAAAATTGTATAAACAATTACAAATGGGGCAATAAATAAGTATCCGAACTTAACGTAACTCAAACCTTTGTTACGCTTCTTAGCGGATTTGGTTTTTCCTCTTGCCATGTTTGCCACTCCCAAATAATTAACCAAATTCAGTCTAACGTAAGAAAAATATAAATAGGAAATAATAAGAAATGCGGAGCAGGGAAACTCCCCGCCCCGCACTTTTTACCTTAGTAGTTATCGAATAACTCCGATTACAAAATTAGATAATATTGAGCTCAGCAAGATTATCTTCGAATACCTTCAATGCCTCTGGTACTGTCTCGATATCACCGTTGATGTAAGATGATACTACACTACCAAACTCATCGTTAATCTTCTGGTCATCCTTACCAACTGTTGAGTTATCAATGCTTGTTGATGATGGATAGAGAACTGCTGCTGCGTTCTGGCCACCAAAGATCTCGATACCGAAGTTAGGATCATTTGCAAGACCTTCCATGATAGCTACGCTGTTTACGAAGTCACCGCTCTGAGCGATATCCTTAAGTGTGTCCTCATTCAAAGAGATGTCTCTCATGATCTGAGCTGATGTTGCCTTGTACTGACAGTACTTAGAAGCCATCATCCATGTACCACCCCAGAAGTACTCTGTAGGACCCATAACTACACGCCACTCACCAGCTGTGTCATTTGTTGAACCGAAGTTGAAGCAGTAGTTAGGAAGCCACATTGGACCCCAGTAAGAAAGAACCTTGTGGTTAGCCATGTTAGCATTCCAACCTTCACCCCACTGACCAGCCTCGAATGTGAGGTTGTCCTGCTTGAGTGTCTTAGCAAGATCAAAATAACCTTCCAATACTGGATCTACATAGAGCTCCTTGCTATCTGTAATCCAACCCTGCTCACGTGTATTGAGGTAAGCTCTCCAGATCTCATCTGTACCTGAAACAACCTTAACCTCGCCATTTGACTTCTCGTTTACCAAAGCTGCTGTCTCAGCAAATGCTTCCCATGAAGCAAAGTAAGGAGCAACCTCATCTGGCTCTGAAACACCAAGAACTTCCTGAGCAACTACTGTGTTGTAGAAAACACCACATGGTGTAGCCTGCCATGAAAGACCCTTGATAACATTTGCATCGTCACAAGCGAACTGCAATGTGTAGTTGTACATATCGCCCAACTCAGAATATGAAATACCGATGTTATTGATAGCGATTGTGTTGTCAGAATTCATATACTTTGTAGCATAGTCTGCATCACAAACGAACAAATCAGGAGCGTTATCACCTGATGAAAGAGCTGTATCAAGAGCAGCCTGATATGAGTTAGACTCCTTGATTGTTGAATCGTACTCAATACCTGTGTACTTAGTAACCAAGTCGATGAACTCTGTGTTCCAACCATAGATCATGATCTTTCCATCGCCCTCATCTACAACTTCCTGTACTGGGAGCTCGAAATAATCACCTGTGTTTGCCTCAACCTGTGCCTCTGTTGTCTCAGCTGCCTCTGTAGCCTCAGTCTCTTCAGCTTCAGTAGCCTCAGCCTCAGTAGCCTCTGTTGCAGGAGCTGCTGTTGTAGCTGCTGTTGTTGTAGCTGGCTCATTGCTTGAACAAGCTGCAACTGAACCGAGAACCATTGCTGCTGATAACATCAAAGCAGTAATTTTCTGTCTCTTCATTTTTTTGCCTCCTCATAAAATTAAGGTTTTATATTTTGTCCATTAGGACCAAAAGTCACTTGCACACCTTGATGTGCGATTCGTCTGCCTTGCCTAAGCCCCAACTTGGCAAAATCACGAATTCTTACAGTCGAAGTTTACAACAAATACTCGCAACATGCAACCTCGTTTTGTGATATTTGTACTATATTTATCGTATTTATTGTTCAATTTGTTTAATAAATCTTGCTATTTAATTCACAGAAGTTTACATATATGAATATGGTTTTGCCTATTTTACGCACTTTTTGAAAATTTGTGTTTATTTATGTAAAAAAAAACACGGCTCGAAAAAAGTTTAAAAATTTCGTTTTTTCGGGCCGTTTTTTGCGGTTTTTTTATCTGTTTTGCGAAAAAATCATCAAATTAAGCAAATTGTTCTGCCAAATCTGTTCATCAAGTCGCCAAGTTCTGTAATATCGAGCATAGTAGTTACCTGCTCACCATCAGCAGTCTCACCAACCAAACGAAGTGGAACATAGTCTGTTGTAGTAGCTACAAATACTGGTGTAACTTTTACAATTTCTAATTCTTCATCAAATGCTCCGAGCATTACTTCATTTAATGTCTCGACATCATCTGTAATCATATCAATGGTAATAAGCTGACCAGTAAGAAGATCAAAGCTGTATATCTCTTCCTTATACTCAATAATCTCATCATCTTCTTCAACTGAATAGCTCATTCTTACTGTAATAACTCGTCCATTAGTTGTCATGTTATTTACAACAAGAACAGATGTAAAGGCAATTTCAGCATTCTCATCGAGAGCTAATTCGGCCTGCTTATCAAGAACTATTCTTCCATAATTTCCTGCTGATTCCTGATAAAAGCCATCAACCATAAGATTTATGCTGTTAGCAACATTCGGTGCTGCTTCAATAACAACCATTGAGCGATTTCCTTCGAATTCTGCATACTGGATATCTTCATTAACTTCAAATACCTCTCTGAATGCCTCATTCTCAACAACAACATCTGTTGTCAGCTCTAATTCGATAAGTTCACTAAAATCAACTCTCTCAACAGCTGGCTCCTGAGTTACTTCTGGTGTGGCTTCAGGCTCTTCAGTAGGTTCTGGTGATTCAATAGCTACTGGTGTAGTATCTTCTTCCTCTTCAACAGCTTCTGTCACAGGTTCTGTCTCATCTACCTCTTCTTCGATAACCAGAACAGTAGTTTCAGTAACAGCAGTAGTTTCTTCGGTAGTTGCTATCGTTGTCTCCTCTGGTGCTTCTGTAACTTCTGTCTCTTCAGCCACAGCTTCACTAGTATCCATAGGAGTTGTCTCTGGAGTAGTAATCTCTTCATCAATCTTATCAGCTACCGCCTGCCCCAGATCTTTTATATCTTTTTGAACTCGGTCAACATCAATATTACATGATGTCAATGAAAGAGCAGTTGTAAGTGCCAGTAAACAAACTAAAGGTTTTCGATGCATAAATAACACCTCCAAAATATGTTTTTACAAATAACATTATATTCTGGAGGTGTTACAAATATGTTTAAGTAATACTACAATTAAGTGTTTTTTTGCTTGTTTGAATAATATTTAAGTGATGCCATTATGATTCCCGCAAATAATCCAATAGCACACACAAGGATGATGCACATGTCAATAAACATAAACTGTGTGGTTATCTGAGCTGCATCCTCCCAAAACGGAAATTCATACTCAGCAAGTTTTTTGGACTCTTCACCAATTGGCATCATATGATCATAGATTTTAAGAAGACCAAAGCGCCCAGTGTTACGTACAACATACATTTTTGGATCATTACCAGAGTAACTAGGAAGTGCAGCCAAAACATCTGTATAAGCTACGCCTCTTACAGACTCTGGCAGAATAACTTCATAACAGTTGACTGCAAGTTTTGAACTTGTTCCAGCAATTCCGCTACCCTCGTCATTACCAGACTGATTAAAGTAGCCTGTAGCATCCAGTTTGTCAACAACAGAGAAATAGCAATATGCTCTGGCATCATTAACATCACTTTTATTTACAACACCATCATCCTTTACTCTGACAACACCAATAATAGTAAATGTCTCTCCCCACATCATAAGATTCTCACCTAATACATCATAGGATCTGTATAATCTCCACGCGAGAACATCATTTATTACAATCTGATTGTTATCTATGACAAGTTCTGGCAAAAAACCACCGCTTAGGTACTCCATTGGATGGCAGGCACTAAAGTTTCCGCCTACAGCAACTACTTCAATATCAACTGGGTCTGTGGTTGTTCCATCAATCTTCTTCTCACAGATAGAAGCCTTAAGAAATGTTGAATAACAATCCTCCCAGCCACGTGGAGTTCCATCACTGTTAAGTCCTTTGTTTTTGCTGTCTGCTCCGGTTGCAAAAGAATCAACTACACCCTGAAGCGTATTACGCATGGATGTAATATCTGCAAGTGATAATGAAGAACCTGCCTCCTGGTAGTGAGCAGGAGTAAATTCGCCATTTACACGTATGCCTCTTGCAAAAACAGATACCTTGCCATAATCCTTTTCTTCATTACTGCTACCCCAGTACTCTGCTGCAAACTGGTCTTTACAAGCGTTCTTTAAGGTATAGAAGTTATAACAGGTATAGGAACCAATAAGAACAGAACTTACTATTACCCAGAAAGCTGCTCCTGACACTATTCGTTTCCATGCTTTACTGTTATCTTCTTTTATACCTTTAATAAAATCTTTTAATTTATCGAATATAAGCATCACTATCTCCAAAGAAATCTATTGGACAATTAACTCTGTGAATAATCCTCAAGTCTTACTCTGTCGCCATTATTAAGAGGAACATCACTTCTTACAACAATGAGAACATCGTTTGAGATACCATCACCCTTGATTGCTGATCTTGAACCATCATTTTCTTCAACTGTAACAGCAACTCTCTTTACAACTGCCTTGTCACCAAGTGGTGTACTAGACTGTTCAATAATATATACGAACTTTCCGTTATTATCTTCATTTATTGCACTACTTGCGATAACAGCTTCATAATCCTTATTAGCCTTATCTGCTACAACAGTAATGGTCTCTCCTGGCCAGATATCTCCTTCGATTGCACATTCAACTATCTTTGAATTACGAGGATCGTTAGCATCTGGCTTAATATTTGTGATAACACACTTAGTTACATAATACTCATTTGGAGTAAGTTCCATACCCACATAGAATTTCTGTGCCGCAGTAGAGTCAAATCTGAATTTAACACAGTAATTCGTACTATTAGGAACGATATTAAGTGCTGTTGTACCCTTAGTCAGAACATCATTTTTGCCAATTGCCATGTTAAACACATAGCCAGTTGCAGGTGCATAAACCTCGACAATTTCCATCTTGGCCTTAAGTTCTTCAATCTGCTTTTTAAGTTTCTCGATTTTTTCTTCCTGTTCTGCCTTGGTGTCCTGATCCTTTAATGCCTGTACCTGATCATTTGCCTGCTGAGTAGAAAGTGATTTCTGTGCCTGTGTCAAAGCTGAACTAGCCTGACTTACTGCTGACTGAGCAGCTGACAATGTTGGAAGACTGTTAGCTGCTTCAATAACTGCATTAGCATCAGCAATATGAGAATCTGCATCTGCCAATTCCGTTGAAGCTGAAGTAAGTCTCGCCTGAGCACCCTCAAGCTGTGCCTCAAGATTACGAATCTCTTCTTCAACCTGTCCTCTCTGTTCCATGAGATCCTCCATAGAACCAGGAGCAATAGGAGCTGCTGTTGGCGCTGCAGTAGGTTCTGCTGTTGGAACTGGAGTAGGCTCACTTGTTGGCTCTGCTGTAGGTTCTGCTGTTGGAACTGCAGTTGGTTCAGAAGTCGGCTCAGCAGTTGGCTCAACTACTGGTTCAGAAGTTGGCTCTGCTGTTGGTTCTACTACAGGCTCAGAAGTAGGTTCTGCTGTTGGTTCTGGTGAAGTCTCAGGTTCACCAGAAGGTTCATCAGTTATATCAGCACGGATTCCATCTCCAAAAATCACTGTATCTTCAGGATTATATGTTGGAATCTCACCTGGAAGAGGTGTTGGCTGAGGAGTTGGAGTTCCAAGAGTAACAAATACATTAATGCTTGTATTAATAGTATCAAGACGGTTATTTGCTGCATCAATGTCTCGGTTAATCTCTTCCATCGTACTTGTAATAGCTTCTATCTCTGCCTTCTTTGATACAACGGTAGGAGAGTATTGCTCAATTATGCTGTTTGCTTCAGCAATTGTAGCATCCTTATTCTGTACTTCAGCTAATGTAGCCTGTGCAGCTTCTAAAGTCTGCTTCGCCATATCAATCTGTGAATCGTAAGAAGAATAATCTGTAGGATTACTTGGCATCATTTCTTCATACTGCTTTTCACGAAGCATTGTATCAAGCTCTGTCTGAAGCTGTTCTAACTCTGTCTCGTCCTCAAGCACTTTTAAAGTAAATAACAGATCACCTTCAAACACATAATCCCAATCAGAAACATATGCAGTATCAACTGTTCTTCCATCAATCTCTGCTGGTACTTCATACTTAACTGCATCTACTGCCTCAACAGTTGCAGTAGCATTATTGCTATATGACAAATTACCACGCGCAGGTGACTTGCCTACAACCTTTGGAATTGTCGCATTCATAATTGTGTTTGAGAAAAAGGTAAGTAAGGCCAAAACAACAACAAAAGCAATTATTGCCTTAACAACCCATTTACGTGATTTAGTCTCGTTTCCCATATTAATTCATTTAGTCCTTTCCTATTGGCAACTATATAAATCTATTATTACTTAACACCTGATCTTGAAATACCTTCAACCAGATACTCTTCACCGAGAAGGAATATCAGAAGTGCCGGTATCATATAAAGTGTCGATGCTGCGAAAGCAATACCAATCTCAGCTTCATTTATCTGTGACAGGAATACTGATAGAGGCTGCTTCACCTCACTCTCAAGAAGAATGAGAGGCTGCTCAACCATGTTCCAGTAATCGATAAACAACAGAATCATAAGAGCATAAACTGCACTTTTACAGGTCGGCACGGCAATATTTATAAATATCTGCCACTCTGTAGCTCCATCAAGAAGTGCGGCTTCAATATATGCTGACGGAATCTGTCTCATGTACTTTGTCAGAAGGAAAGTACTAAAAGTAGAGAACACACCCGGAAGTATAATCGCCCATACCGAATCAAGAATTCCCAGAGAGTCTGCAATCATGTAGTTTGGAACCAGTGTAACCTGGAATGGCATCAGCATAAGAATGATATATGAGAAGAATAATACCTCTCTTCTCTTCTTACGGTATCTGGCAAAACTGTATGACGCCAGAAGTGATACCAGAAGCTGTCCAAATACAATTGGAACTACCATTACAATTGAATTCCAGAACTTAAGAAGATACTGTGGGCTCATAAACAAAAGCGTCTTATACTGCTCTATCGTTACGAGTTGTGGTATGAATTTAAGCTTAGGCGGCTTACTTAAATATGTCGCACCATTGGTTGCATGTCCTGACAGACTCTGGAAAATCTTTCCATAATTCGAAGTAATCTCTGCTGAGGTCATAAATGAATTAAGGAAAGTAAAGAAGATTGGGAAAATGGCAAGAAGTGCTGCAACTGCTGCAATTAATACTCCTATACCCATCAGAATCTTATGGAAGATCTCTCGGCGCTTGCGCACACCTGAAGTACGTTTTCTCTCCTTGGCACAAAACTCTGCCTTTTCTTCTTCAGTCATCTTATCGAACATACTCTCAAAGACTGGCAATTCGTTATATACCTTACGTCTTGCATCTCGAGCTGCTCTTTTTCTCTTTGCTATTACTTCTTCCCTTGTAAGTCCTGTCTCATCGTAAGGATTTGAGAGTTTATTCTGTTCCTCTATGAATTCGGTCATTGAAGAATCGATATCGGTCTTACTTTCGGGAATGATTGCTTCTGGTTTACTTAAAGAAATAAGTTTATTAAGTGCCTCGCTCATCTGCTGTTCAGAAGGAATTTTGTTCTCGTTATCCATATATTCCTCCTTAGTCTTCTACATCTGCGTCGAACTTTGATTCAACAAGGAACAAAACGCCGACGATAATAATCATTGCAATACACATAACAATCGCACCAGCTGACAATCTTGAATAATTGAGCTGCTTAAAGGCATTATTCATAAAATGCTGCAGCATATAAAGGTTATCAAAAGGATAGTCACCAGTAAGAAGATAAATCTCTCGGAAAATCTTAAATGAATTTATAAGAGACATAATTCCTACAAAGAACAAAGTTGAATTAAGATAGTGCATCTTAATCGCGAAAAATCGCTTGAAAGAGTTTGCACCATCAAGCATGGCTGATTCCAAAATCTCTTCAGGAATATTACTCAAAGCTGCCAGGAATAAAACCATGTTATATCCAAGATTTTTCCAGAGGAACAAAAGAAGAATGACAATCTGCGCATGCTCAGACTTAAGCCAGTCAATCTTATCCATTCCCAGAAGCTGACCAGTCCAGCCATTAACTACGCCGTTAAAGCTGAAAAGAACCTGCCAGATAAGAACAACTGAAGCAACAGGAACCATCATAGGATTAAGAAGAATACTTCTGAACATACTCTTGCCTGGAATACCTGAATTCAAAAGGATTGCCAGGAGAAGCGATATAACTACCGCAAGAGGAACTGCAATTACAGCAAAAGTCAATGTATTAATAGAAGCAGATACAAATGATCTGTTGGTAAGTACACGAACATAATTTATTAATCCTACAAAATCTGGATTTGTAGGTGACTTCTGAAATGAAGTGACAAGCAATTTAAGAAGCGGCCAGAAAAAGAATACCGACACGCCGATAAGGCTTGGAACCAGATAAGAAGTAAAAGTTACCCAGTCAAACACCTTTCTTTTCAGATGCGATATCTTTTTATTCTTGCTTTTTTCATTTTTGCCAAATGACTTAAAACTCATAGTAATCACCTTAATTTTTCTTTACAGTATTAATGTATCACTATAAATAAAAATAACCAACACATAACCGATTAAGAATTAGTTAAGCACTTTCTTAATTTTTGTTTAAGGAACCTAATTTTTTATTATTTCAAAATTGTAAACTTTTTCTGAATTCGTAATAACATTTAGGTATCTTTGTTGAATCAGACAATTTTAAGTTGTAAAATGCTTTTATGAAAAACAAATAAGAAATGTCCGTTTATAAGGACCTATTGAGGAGGTATTATTTTATGAAGAAATGTCCAGATTGCGGTATGGTTATCGCAAACCAGGCTATTAGATGCCCAAAGTGTAAATTTGATTTTGCTGAGAGTACAGCTACTCCTACAGCAGTAGCAAGTGGTACTCCTGCAACAGTTGCAGCTCCTACAACAAAGGCTTCAGCAGGTATTCTTCCAATGGCACAGATTACAGCATCAAATGTAGATGCTGCATATGCTGAGCTTAAGAGCCAGATTATTAAGCGTAAGACAGAATTCGATCACTTTATCGACTTCCTTGAGAACAGAACAGCTTGGCTTTCTGCTCCAGCAGAGAAGGAAGGTCCTATGGCAATTGAGAAGGGTCTCCTTATCAGAAGCGTTGGCGTTGCTAAGCAGCTTTTGAGAATTAAAGATACACTTATGCCACAGCTCGACGACGAGGCTGCTATCATTATCGGTCTTTTCCATGATGTTGGTAAGGTAGGTATCGAGGGTAAGCCACTCTTTATCGTTGAGGAGAAGATTACTTCTTCATCAGCTCTTGGTTTGTCACTTAACAGATCAATTCCTACATCTTCTACTCCAACTTACACAATCAATGCAAATCTTGTTCCTATGCAGGTTGGTGTTAGAAGCTTGTTCCTCGTATCACAGTACATGCTTTTGACAGATGATGAAGCACAGGCTATTACTTATGCAGCTGATACAAAGTGCATCAATGGTGCTCCATCACCTTACACAACTGTACTTGAGACAGCTATCAAGTTGCAGAAGACAATTTATGAGAATTCAGAAGCTATCGCTAATTACAGTTTCTCTGTAATTGCACCATAATTAAGCTAGTTTCTTTCTTATATACTCCATTTCTTTTCCCCGTTCGAATTCTTTCCCTATTACTTCGGACGGGGTTTCTATTTGCGTAAAAATAAGTTCCTGTCACTCGCCCTTTCTATCTTATTTGAATATATTATGGGAAATATCAGAAAAAAACTATCCCAAAACCGCTTCGGTTTTGGGATAGCCCAATCAATATAAATAACTTATTTAATTCAACTAATTACAAATCAATATCCTGCTCCAAAACATCTAGTGGATTTGGCTTATTGTCACCATGCTGAACAAGAAGCATTGTAAGGAATGAGAAAAATACGAACAATGCTGCATAGATGAACAATGTCTTATAACTTACAAAATCCAAAAGAAGATTAGAGAGAATTGGTGTAGCTACCTGAGCAGCCATTGAGAATGAATAATAATATCCAGTAAACTTACCAATCTCATCCTCTGTAGCCATCTCTACAACCATTGGAAGAGAGTTTACATTAATTGCAGCCCATGAGAATCCGATAAGTGCAAGGAAGATATACATTGGTGCAATAAAAGAATCAAGAAGAAGTGAACATACAAAAAGTCCAGCAAATGAACCACAAAGAATCAATACACCGCCAAGAATAGACTTCTTACGTCCAATCTTAGAAGAAATAAATCCAACTGGAATGTATGACAATACAGCAACCGCAGTGGCAATAGTAAGACACATTGAAGCAGAGCCTAATTCCATGCCCCATTCCTTCTGTGCAAACTTTGTAAAAGAAGAAGTAACGGCATTATATCCCATATACCAGAAAGCTACTGAGAACAAAATACCGAAGAAGCTTCGTCTCATGGCCTTTGGCATAGTCTTAAATACTGAGCCTGACTCATTACCAGTACTCTTACGCTCGATAGCAATATCATCCTCTTCCTTAGGAAGTGTTGCCAAAATCTTATTCTCGTTAATTGTGCAGAACAACACGATAACAGATATAACCATTATTCCAACTACAATACCAAAGAGTGGCATGTAATTTACATGCGCCAGACCAGCAACCTTTGAATCTGAATATAAAACTGCTGATACGATAAGAATGAAGATTGCACCAAGAGCACCCATGAGGTTAATGATTGCATTACCCTGGCTTCTGTAAGCCTTAGGTGTCAAATCTGGCATCAAGGCAACTGCTGGTGATCTGTAAGTTCCCATCGCGATAAGAAGAAGACCAAGGAACACTACGAACATTACAAATTTTGAAGTAGTTGCAGCTGTAGCATAGCTGTTATCAATCAAAGGTATGATAATTGCAAGAACAGAGGCAGCTGCTGTACCAGCAAGAATAAATGGCATTCTCTTACCAATTTTTGTATGTGTCTTATCTGAAAGCGTACCAAAAACAGGGAGAAGGAATAAAGCCAGAACATTATCGAGTGACATAATAATGCCCTGGAATGAGTCTCTCATCTTGAACGTATTAGTCAAAATGAGTGGAATAACATTGTCGTACATCTGCCAGAATGCAGAAATTGCGAGAAAGGCAAAACCAATCAATATTGTCTGCGTTTTGTTTAACTTCATATTAATTCTCCTTTTTATTTTTGTATCGCTTTTCGAAAAGAATAGAATAAATTACTCTTCAATTTTCTCACTTACATCTTTAGACTTCTTTGTATCCTTGTCGCCTCTTACCTTTACGATAAGTAATGCAAGGATTCCAAGAAGTGCAACTACACCAACAGAAGCAAGTCCGATAAGAACTGTCATCATACCGTTACCATTATCAGGAACCTCTGTTGTCTGATATGTTGTCTCAACACTCTCTTCAGCAGCAATTGCCTGAGAAGCTTCAACATCTGCTGGATTTACAGCTACTTCTGTCTCCTCTGGTGCACTTCCAGTAATAATCTCATTTGACTCTACTACTACTGGTGGAAGGAACTCATCATTTGTATAGAAGTTGTATGCATTGTTTTCAATATTGGCATTAATCTGCATACCAAGATTCTCTACAGCAATTTCTTCCATAGCCTGAAGATTCATATCAAGACTTACGAAGGCTACAACAAAATAACCATACTCTTCAGTATAAATTACATCCATATCTCCTGGCTGTCTTGCTTCATCAAAGCTCCAGGCATCAAAATTTGGTACTGTCTGTCCCTTAGTAAGTGTCAGCTCACCGTACTCAGTATTACCACCGTTTGCATACTCTGCTGCACCAAGTTCAGCAAATACATCAATATCACCAGCACAGTTAGCAAACATTGCATTAGCGCTTTCCTCTGCTGAAGTCAAAATCTCTTCTGATGAACCCATAGGTGCATAATAAAGAGCATAACGAACAGTTGGACTCATGA
The DNA here is from genome assembly GCA_024403775.1 of Clostridia bacterium. Taxonomy (GTDB): domain Bacteria; phylum Bacillota; class Clostridia; order Saccharofermentanales; family Saccharofermentanaceae; genus Saccharofermentans. Next base: position 17,830 of record JAKSRE010000015.1, read on the forward strand.
TTGTCTCTTCATCTGAATACTGATAGTTCTCAATATAGTAATTTGTGAAAACATCGTTTAAGTAATAGTTATAAAGCACCTGCTTGAATGACTCTCTATTACAGTCTGGTCCGTAATATAAAGCTAAATATTCATCAAGCTCCATATCATTTGGTTTTGCAGCATTCTCCTCAAGATTAACAAGAAGTTCATCAATGCTGTTTACTGTATCCTCATCAAGCTCGAGGTTTACCTCCTGAGCGTTACGAAGAACAATCATTGTACTGTACAAAATTGTCTCGCTATACTGACGATAGAAATCACCATAAGTAGTAAACATTGGTTCAGCACCATCAGCAGATGTTGGAATCTCAGCAGCAAGATCAAAAAAACCTTCTGAAGTAACTGGATAAGCTCCATAGTAATTTCCATAATTAGTTAACTCGAGGAACGTATTAACAAAATAATAGTTTGACTCAACTATTGGAATTGGCTCACCATCAAAATAATACTGGTGATTAAGGTAGTTAATAAGCTGACTTCCATATACATTCTCAAAAGTATAGTCATTAATATCGAACTCTGTTGTCTCAACTGTAGTAGCCTGAACCGCAGAAGTCTCAATTGCAGAAGTCTCTGCTACAGAAACTGTTGTATCCTGGGTAGCAGAAGCATCAGTTGTATCAACTGCAGTCTTTGAAGTACATCCTGTCATAAGAAGGATTGACCCAGCTACAAAACAAGATAGAAATCTAGTAAATTTCTTCATAGAAAATCTCCAAACATAAAATAATCCAGTTGATTATATCACATGGGATAGCTTTTATAACCCACTTTCGAGCAATATATTCCAAATAAAAGCCTGCCTCAAACCAATATAGTTCGAAGCAGGCTCAATTTAATCTTTATTTTATTCTCGAAGGATTACTCTTCTTCTGCTTTAGAAGCTTCAATTACCTTCTGGCTAACCTCAGGAGGTGCCACCTCATAACGAACATGCTGGATAGTAAACCATCCTCTGCCCTGAGTCATTGACTTAAGATCAGTAGCATATGAAGCCATCTCTGCTGTTGGAACTTCACAGGATACTACTGTAGCGCCATCCTCATCAGTACCATATCCCATGATACGGCCACGACGCTTACTCATGTCGCCCATAATATCACCCTGCTTATCTTCTGGGATATGAACACCAACTGTGCTGTATGGTTCAAGAATCATTGGATTACCCTGCTCCATACCAGCCTTAAATGCTAAGTTTGCAGCAATCTTAAATGCCATTTCGGATGAATCAACATCGTGATAAGAACCATCAACGAGAGTTGCCTTGAGATTAACAACAGGATATCCTGCGAGAATACCTGTCTTTACGGAATCCTGGAGTCCCTTCTCTACTGCTGGGAAGAAATTCTTTGGAACAGCTCCTCCGAATACCTTCTCCTCAAAAATGAGCTCTTCAGATTCACAAGGCTCAAATTCAATCCAGACATCACCATACTGACCATGTCCGCCAGACTGTTTCTTATGCTTACCCTGCACCTTAACCTTCTTACGGATAGCCTCACGATAAGGCACCTTAGGGTCTGTGAGAATTGCATCCACATTATACTTAGCCTTAAGTTTACTTATTAGAACCTTAATCTGTGATTCACCAAGACCTGAGATAACCATCTGCTTGGTCTCTGTATTTGTTGTAACTGTGAAGCACTTATCTTCATCCATGAGTTTTACGAGGCCAGACATAATCTTGTCTTCATCGCCCTTGTTTACAGGTTTAATGCCCATTGATAGACATGGTGTTGGGAAACTTACCTTAGGCATCTCAAGAACACGCTTTCTGTCACAGAGTGTATCATTAGTTGAAGTGCCTGCAAGCTTTGCAGTACATACAATGTCACCTGCATAAGCAACATCTGTAGAAATCTGCTTCTTACCAATCATATAGAAGAGACCACCGATTCTCTCTTCCTTACCAGTTGTAGCATTATAAACTGTTGAGTTAGCCTTAATAGAACCACTGTTAATCTTCATAATTGAAATCTTACCAACAAATGGATCGGCAATTGTCTTAAAGATAAATGCAGCCAGTGGATCTTCTCTGTTACATGCTACCTCAATCTCACTTCCATCTGGGAGAGTACCCATAAGTACAGGCTTACGTCCTGCTGGTGGTGTGTCCTTAGAGATACAGTTAAGCAAGAAATCAACACCCCAGTTCTTATAAGCAGAACCGCAATAAATTGGGTGGAGCTTTCCTTCTCTGAAACCTGCATGTACACCATGACGGAACTCATCTTCTGTAAATGGCTCACCAGCAAAATACTTCTCGAGGAGCTTATCGTCTGCTACAGCTACAACCTCATTTACATTATCCTGAAGCTCATCAATTCTGCTGTTAAATTCTTCTGGAACAGCTGTCTCAGAAAGACTTCCTGTCTTAGGATCAATCGCGAAAGCCTTACGGTTCATAACGTCAACGATACCAACCATCTTACCATCTTCCATGATTGGAAGTGACAATGGAATAACGCCGTCACCAACACGCTCCTTCATACGTTCAACAACACTTTCGAAGTCAGCATTTGGCTCATCCATTCTATTTACAAAGAAGAGGAACGGAACATTCTTCTTACGAAGAAGTCTTATTGCCTTATCAGTACCTACAGAAGTACCGCCCTTGGCAGAAATCATTACGATACCACTATCTGCTACTCTGATACCTGACATCTCTTCACCTAAGAAGTCAAAATCACCTGGAGTGTCGATAATGTTAATCTTGGAGTTCTTGTACTCACAACAAGCAACCGCTGTATTGATTGACATCTGTCTCTTAATCTCTTCTGCATCAAAGTCTAAAACCATGTTTCCATCAGTGGTCTTACCCATTCGATCTATGGAACCCGTACATAAAAGCATCGCCTCTGCGAGTGTGGTCTTACCAGAACCAACATGACCTAACAGGGCGATATTACGAATCTTGTCTGCGGAATAATCTTGCATTAATTCGTCCTCCTTAAATATTTATAAACCTATTATATAATGGTATTATTCAGTTTTCTACTATTTACACAAAAATTAATGATAATTTAAAAATCAAGCGGTGCAAATGCACAAAAACTTCACCATCCAGTAGTGCATTCTACTAACAAACTAAATGTGTTATAATCTAGCGGATATAATCGATGTAAATCGCACTTCAAGGAGGCACAAATGAATCTTGAATTTGGCTTTAATAAAGAGAAAATCAATGTAACAATCCCAGATAACAACTACTGTGGAACACTCGTTCCAAACAAGGTAGAACTTGATCTTACTGGCGAGGCTGAAGTAATCAGAGGAATACAGAACCCTATCGGTTCACCACGTCTTAAGGATATTGTTAAGAAGGGTGAGAAAGTCGCAATCATAACTTCTGATATCACACGTCCAATGCCAAGTTACAAGGTTGTACCTCACGTTCTCGACGAACTTAATGAGGCAGGTATTCCTGACAGCGATATTTTTGTAGTATTCGCACTTGGAAGCCACGGTGGTCACAGTGAAGAGCGTAAAAGACAAATGGTTGGCGATAAGGTTTATGACAGAGTTCGCTGCATCGATTCAGATATGAATGACACAAAGCACGTTGGTACTACTTCAAGAGGAACTCCTGTTGATATCTTCACACCAGTTGTTGAGGCAGACAGAAAGATTTGTCTTGGTAATATTGAATATCACTATTTTGCTGGATATTCAGGTGGTTCAAAGGCTATTATGCCTGGTGTATCAACACGTGATGCAATTCAGAACAACCACAGTGCCATGGTTCAGCCAGAGGCTTGTGCAGGCCGTCTTGAAGGTAACCCTGTAAGAGAAGATATCGAAGAGTCAGGTGAGATTCTTGGTATCGACTTCATCGTTAATGTAGTTCTCAATGAGAAAAAAGAAATCATTAAGTGCTTTGCTGGTGACAAGGTTAAGGCACACAGAGAGGGATGTAAATTCCTCGATTCTTTCTATGCTATCTCTATTCCTTCAAAGGCTGATGTTGTAGTAGTAAGTGCTGGCGGATTCCCAAAGGACATCAATATGTATCAGGCTCAGAAAGCTCTTGATAATGCAAAGCATGCTGTAAAGGAAGGCGGCATTATTGTATGGATCGCTTCCTGCTCAGAAGGTCTTGGCGAATCACATTTCAGTGACTGGCTTACAGGTCACGAGAAGTCATCAGATATGATTACTCACATTAAGAAAGACTTCGTTCTTGGCGGCCACAAGGCTGCAGCTATCGCTATGGTTCTTGAGAATGCAAGAATCTTCCTCGTATCAGACTTAGAGCCAGATTTTGTTAAGTCTGTATTCCTCGAGCCATATTCAGACATCCAGTCTGCTATTGATGCTGCTATCGAAGAGATGGGCAAGGATTGTAAGGTTCTCGCTATGCCATATGGCGGATCTACACTTCCAAGAGTAAACGGATAATTGGTAACTATTTTTTAGTTTTAGAATTAAAGGGCTGCCTCAGAATTAAATGTGAGTTTGAGGCGGTCTGTTCTTTATTTGCATGCACAAGTGGTAAATAGGGATCTCCAGTATTCGTTAGTTTATAATTTATCCTCTAATTTAATAAAATTATAAATTATTCCAAGGTCAGTTTATAATTTCTAGGTTTGGGGCTTACTTTTATAAATTCCTCTTTCTTGGATTTATAATTGGGGCTGTTAATCGCATTTTTTATAAACTGGATTTTGACCTTGGATCATTCATTTTATGCCATATAGTAAAAGAGTCGATTAAGAGGCAGAATTTCCTCTTTTGAGGTGCATTTGTAGTTTATAATTTTTCTGCTATTTCCAGTAAATTATAAATTCCTGTTCGCCAAGTTTATAATTTATCCTCTATTTCGATAGAATTATAAATTTAACTCTTTGCAGTTTATAATTCCTGAGGTTTGGACCTATTTTTATAAATTCCTATTTCTGAAGTTGAAGAAGTAGAAAAAAATAAGGCGCAGAAGAAGTATGAGAACTAGAAAAGCAGAGGTACAAAACAACCGAATAGGAATTCATTTATTTAGTCCAGAAAAATCAGCTTAAAAATAAAACAACAAATCAGAACTGAATCTGGGTTGGGGATACTATGCTCTTTTGAACATAAAAACTCCAAACACTCGATTTTTGTTAAGAAAAATGCAAAAAATCCTCGAACTTACAGATTTCCGAACAAAACAAGGGGCTATCTCAAAATAGATTTTACTCTATTCTGAGACAGCCATTCTTTTATACATAAAAATCTGCAACTTATTTATTGAACACTTCAAGACTTCTGTCGAGAATGCCGTGCATCTTGGCAATTGCAATTCCGTAGTTAGTAATCGGAACACCTTCATTTCTTGAAGCATTAACTCTGTATTTCATCTCATTTGGATTAAGCATACAGCCACCACAGTGAATTACCAGTTTATAGGACGCTAAGTCTTCCTTGGAACTAAACTCGCCACCCGAGACAAACGTAAACTCTGGCTCTGAATTTGTGTATTTTCTAATCCAGTTTGGAAGCTTAACTGTTCCAATATCACCGCACTGTCTGTGGTGTGTGCAGCCCTCGGCAATTAAAATCTTATCACCAGTCTTAATCTCATCCAATGTTGAGGCACCCTCTGTCTGCCATTCAAGGTCACCTTTATATTTTGCAAAAAGAACACTAAAGCCTGTAAGAAGAATATCTTCTGGAACAATTTTACTAACCTCTCCGAAAGCCTGTGAATCAGTTACCACAAGTTTTGGTCTGGTTTTAAGACTGTCAAGTGTCAAAGCCAAAGTCTCAACTGTCGTTACCACGCTCAATGCGCCACGCTCAAGAAGGGCTCTTATTACCTGCTGCTGTGGAAGAATAAGCCTTCCCTTAGGTGCCGCAGAATCAATTGGCACAACGAGAACTACCAAATCATTTGGCTTAACGCAGTCTGGTAAGAGCTCACGATCTTTTATCTCTCCACGGTTTAATATCTCTGCTGTTTTACTTTTAAGTTCTTCAATACCTACGCCCTTAAGCGCACTAACTCTCATGGTAAGAAGTGAATTGTTAATTCCTGCTGCTTTAAGTTCTTCAAGTTTTTTCTCAACATCAGAACCAGAAGCTTCACTCATGTCAGCTTTATTAAGTGCAATTATTGTAGGAATACTGCGCTCTTTAAGCCCAGCCAAGATGCTGTCCACGCGCGAATCATAATTTTCAGAGATATCAATTACAATAATCGCGGCGTCAATCTTACGCATAACTTCAAAACATTTCTTTATTCGAAGTTCGCCAAGTTCACCTTCATCGTCAAAACCAGGAGTATCAACAATCTCAACTGGTCCGAGAGGTAAAAGTTCCATTGCCTTATATACTGGATCTGTGGTTGTTCCCTTTACATCTGATACAATTGATAATTTCTGACCTGTGAAACTATTAACAAGGCTTGATTTACCTGCATTACGTTTACCAAAAAAACCAATACAAACTCTCTCTCCACGCGGAGTATCATTAAGACTCATATAAATACATCTCCTTTAATATAAAAGTTTGCCATTAGTATAACTATTATACTACTAAGAAGAATCGATAGGAAATCCACTTTCGAGAAGAAAAATTCCGAGAAAAAGGCTGCCTTAACAGGGCAGCCTTAAAAGGGAGGTATAGAATATAAAAAGAATTACTTCAGCGGCTTTGTTTAACCCTGAATCTTAAGCGATGTTACTGTCTCCTTGAGAGTCTCTCTCAAATCAGTTACTTCAGCATTTGGCATGAGCTCATAAGCTGTGTTCTGATAGTCCGCATCTGGCATATTGCGGAAGAGAGAATAAACTTCCTTAGGATTATCTTTCTTTGAAATCTTATAGAATGTGTCAACAAGCTTTGCAAACTTAGCTGACTGTGCCCAGCGAGCCATCTGCTTAACTTCCTTGTTGACGCCGCTTACTGCACAAGCCTCATGGAAGAATTCAATACTGTTTTTGTGATTACCTGTTACAAAATATCCACAACCCTTCTCGCCTTCATTAGCTATAGCAAGAGTAGATAATGCAACGTCTCTTACATCTACAAATGAGTGTCCGCCTTCTACAGGTGGAACTGCTCTGTTCATATAAGCATCTAATGCTTTATATACATCTGAACTTGGTGATGTATCTGGTCCAATGATAAATGTTGGAAGAACGAATACTGCATCATACTTATTAACAGTAACAAGATTCATTATATAAGCGCCAGCCTCAGCCTTGGTCTTAGCATATTCGCCAGATACTTTCTTGCTGTCAAAGTGAATTGAACCACTTGTCTGTGCCTGTCTTGGATCAAGAGAGTATGCTGTACCAATATAAACCATACGTCCAATCTTACTCTTAAGGCAGCAGTCTGCAACATTCTGAGCACCAGTAACATTAACTCGTCTCATTGCAAGATTAATTCGCTCACTAATCTCAACTACTTCTTCGGCATGGATAAGAGCACATTTCTTTGGCTCCTCAACGTCGAAAAACTTTTTCATTGACTCCTTGTCAAAGGACTGACCCTGGAAAACTTCTACTCTTGGATCAAACTCTGTCTCATCATCTGGATGAACAAGAACTCTAACTGCATGACCGCTTTCTAATAATAAAGCCATTATATGTTTACCTAACTGAGTGGTAGCTCCTGTTAATAAATACTTCTGATACATAATTCTTACCTCCACCAGAACTATAATCTTGTCTGTATTTTAAGAAAAAGGAAAGTTAATTTAATCAATTGCGTGTTAAAAAAGATACTAAATTAAACAAAAAGTGTTACTTATGTGTAAATATTCGCTTTCGATAACAAAATTTAGCACTTTTTGTTAAATTTATGCTTTCTACAAATATAGTGTTGACAAAAAAGGCTTTTCTCTTTATCATCAATTCTGTAATTCAAAGGCTGTGACGAAGAAGGTCCAAGGCCAAGCCGTTTACAGAGAGTCAACGTTGCTGAGAGTTGATGACGGACACCTTATAAGACTATCGCTTCTGAGCTGATATCCCGAATGAAGTTCTCTTACTGAGAATGACGAGTAGACGATATCCGTAGGCGAGCCGCGTTAAGGCAAGGGGTTTGTCAGAACCCATAAGGTGGCGTTTTTTATAGCGCAAGTTGAGTGGTACCGCGGAGCATTTCCGTCTCAAGTTTCTTCAAAATTGGATGAAGGCTTGGGATTTTTTTTATTCTAAAAAAAATCCTTGGAACAAATCTAATGATAGAAGATAGAAGAACCAAACCGCCACAAGGCTGACACCTATGGGCCAAGAGAATTTTTTAAAGGAGAAAACAAAAAATGGCAGAACTTGACAACAACATGAATCAGAAGATCATGGAATTAGCTGACCGTGTTAAGGGACTTCGTCTTGACATGGAGTTAACAACCGCAGAGATGGCTGAGAAGATGGGAATGAGTGAATCAGATTATCTCCCATACGAGGCTGGAGAGGTAGATTTTAACTACAGCTTTATGAGTAAGCTTGCTTCTATATCAGAAGTTGATATGCAGGAGCTTATGGAAGGTTCTTCACCTTCTCTTACTGAGTACACAATCACACGTAAGGGCGAGGGTAAGTCAATCGCTAGACGTGACGGATTTAAGTATGATCGTCTTGGTTCAAGATTTAGAAATAAGTATTTTGAGCCTTTCCACGTTGAGATCCCTTATTCAGATGAGGCTCTTAACCCACCTTATGAGATGCATTCACATGCAGGTCAGGAAATGTTCATAGTAACTAAGGGTGCTCTTAAGGTACTTCTTGGTGACAATTCAGAAGTTCTTCATGAAGGTGACACATTGTTCTTCAATTCAACAACTCCTCACTATGAGTGTGCTGTTGGTGGTGAGAACTGTGAGTTCTACTCAATCATCTTCAATCCTGAGGCTTGGACAGAGGGTAAGACACGTAAGGAGACTCTCAAGACTGAGTTTAAGACAGACAGTGTTACAAACACAGATCTTGCTACAAATATTGTAGATCCAGTATATAAGCATTATTTCTGGGATGAGTTTGATGCTAATGGACAGCTTGTTAAGGTTGGTTTCCATGAGGATGCTTCAAACAAGTTCAACTTCGGTTTCGACTGTGTTGACGAGATCGCTAAGAAGACTCCAGATAAGACAGCTATGATGTGGGTTGCTAAGGACGGCGTTACAGACCACAGATTTACTTTCGAAGAGATGAGCAAGCGTTCTAACCAGGCTGCAAACTACTTCAAGAGCCTTGGTATTAAGAAGGGTGATAAGGTAATGCTTATCCTCAAGAGACACTATCAGTTCTGGTTCTCTATCGTTGGTCTTGAGAAGCTTGGCGCTATCGCTATCCCAGCTACTTGCCTTCTCCGTGAGCATGACTTCACATATCGTTATGAGGCAGCTGGTGTTAAGGCAGTTATCATGACACCTGACGGAGATACAGCTGAAGAGGCTATGAAGGCTGCTAAGAGCATGACAAAAGATGCTCCTTCAATCTTCTGTATGGTAAACGGCGCTCGTGGCGAGTGGGAAGATTTTGATAAGGGCTTGGAGGCTTCTTCTGACGTATTTGACAGACCTGAGGACTGCTCATGTGGTAGTGATCCAATGGTAATGTTCTTCTCATCAGGTACAACTGGTTATCCTAAGATGGCTCTCCATTCGCACAAGTATGCATTGGGCCACATCACAACAGCTAAGCACTGGCACAACGTTGACCCTAATGGTCTCCACTTCACAATCTCTGATACAGGTTGGGGTAAGGCTCTCTGGGGTAAGATCTACGGACAGTGGCTCTGTGAGGCTCCAGTATTCACATTTGACTTCGATAAGTTTAAGTCAGATGAGATTCTCCCAATGTTCGCTAAGTATGGAATCACAACTTTCTGTGCTCCTCCAACAATGTTCCGTTTCCTTGTAAAGGAAGATCTCAACAAATACGATCTCTCTTCAATCAAGTATGCTACAACAGCTGGTGAGGCACTTAACCCTGAGGTATTCAACCAGTGGATCAAGGCAACAGGTGTTCGTCTCATGGAAGGCTTCGGTCAGACTGAGACAACTCTCGCTATCGCTAACCTCTGTGGTTCATCAATCCGTATGGGTTCAATGGGTAAGCCAAACCCACTTTACGATGTGCATATCCTCGACGCTGACGATAATGATTGTAAGCCAGGTGAGACTGGCGAGATCTGTATCAAGACATCAGAGTTCACACCTTATGGTCTCTACTCTTGCTACTATCGTGACGAAGAAAAGACAGAAGCAGCTTGGCACGATGGCTACTACCACACAGGTGATACAGCTTGGATGGATGAGGATGGCTATATCTGGTACGTTGGTCGTATCGACGATGTAATCAAGTCATCTGGTTACCGTATCGGACCTTTCGAGATCGAGTCAGTAATCATGGAGCTCCCATATGTTCTTGAGTGTGCTGTAACAGGTGCTCCAGACCCAGAGGGTGTTCGTGGTATCGTAGTTAAGGCTACAATCGTTCTCGTTCCTGGTAAGGCTGAGGCTTCTGACGAGCTTAAGAAAGAGATTCAGAAGTACGTTAAGGAGAAGACAGCTCCATATAAGTACCCACGTATCGTTGAGTTCGTAGAAGAGCTTCCTAAGACAATCAGTGGTAAGATCAGAAGAACTGAGATCAGAGCTCAGGACAACAAGTAATATAAAGTTACTCTTTCTATAAAAAGAGCCCCGGAATGATTTATCAGACCGGGGTTCTTTTTGGTTTGTTTTCTTCTTCTCGAAAGGCGTCACTACGCAAATAATCACATCTTCCAAACTTATAAATACTTTACTGTCTCGCTCAAAGGCTTTCTTGAAGCATGATTTGGAAGCGGACCAGCCCCTTCACTTTTATATCCAACATCAAGAAGCATCAAAATCTCCTCATTATCTAGAAGTCCCAAATCCTTTTTAAGTTCATCAGGATTAAAGAAATTAAGCCAGCAGCTGTCTAATCCTTCATCTGTGCAGGAGAGCATCATCTGGGTTGCAACAATAGTAGCATCCTCTGCGCCTGAATCCTTTTTACCGCCTGGATAGGAAAATACATCATTTTTATCATAGGCTACTACAATCACTACTGGTGCGTTATAACGGCAAGGAGTTGCCTTATCGATCTTTGCCAAATTCTCCTCAGACTGAATTACATATATCTTCTGTTCCTGAAGATTCTTGGCAGTTGGAGCAAGTCTTCCAGCCTCAAGGATATTATTAATCTTAGCTTCTTCTACTTTTTTATCTGAGAAACTTTTACATGAATATCTTTCTTTTATAACATTTTTAAATTCCATAGTTCTTCTCCTTTATAAAAGCTCTGGCTCAAGTACTACTACACCCTTAAGGTCCTGATTCTTTTCATAGTTTATGGTTGAAGTATTGAAATTTGTAATCTTTGAAGTCTGGAGGGCGAGGAAGTCGTCAACGGAGGCGATGACATCGTATCCGAATCCATTTTCGCCGAGCTTCTTATAATGCATTGGGATTACTATCTCTGGGCTGATTTTATTAACTATAGAGGAAGCAAGTTCGGGAGCTACTGTAAAGAAGCCTCCTACTGGCATCATAAGTACATCTATGTTCTTAAGAAGCTCATACTGTGACTCTTCTAATTCACATCCGATATCACCCATATGGCAGACTTTGATTTTGTTATCAAACTCAAGAATATGAATCTTGTTTGGACCTCTCTGAGTTCCGCCTGCATCGTCATGGAAGGTATCGATTACAGTAAGTTTAAAATTAGGAGCTTTCTCTTCGATTTTAACGAGATAAGCCGCATTATGATCCTGATGCTCGTGAGAACAGAAAACAAAGTTGGCCGTCTCTCTGATATTTTTTAAACCTGTTACATAACCATCGTCATATGGATCAAAAACAACTTCGATTCCGTCCACTTCTATTTTGAATGCTGCGTGTCCTAACCACTTTATTCTCATAAAAAATCCTCCTCTTATCTATATAAATACATTATACAGATAAGAAGGAGAATTATTAAACAAAATTTAGTTGTAATTTATCAATTACATTGCTGTGTAACCACCATCAACAGCGAGGTTAACGCCTGTTACATAGCTTGCTGCTGGTGAAGCGAGGAAAATAGCAGCTGCATCGAGCTCTCCCTCGTGACCATAACGCTCTTCAGGAATCATTGTCTTTGCATTTGTCTGGAAGAAATCACTATCAAGTGTCTCACGTGTAAGATCTGTATAGAAATAACCTGGGCAGATTGAGTTAACAGTGATACCATACTTACCCCACTCAGAAGCCAAAGCACGTGTAAGGTTAACTACACCACCCTTAGCTGCATGATAAGGAGCTGAACCACAAATCTTATTACCAACAAGGCCATACATAGAAGCAATGTTGATGATTCTACCATAGTTAGCTGGAATCATAGCCTTCTTAGCTACGCTTCTTGCTACACGGAATGAACCAAACAAGTCGATATTCATCTCGTTGTTGAACTGCTCATCTGTGATATCCTCAGCAGGAGCAACAGCACCAGTACCAGCGTTATTGATAACAATATCAATTCTTCCGAACTTAGCCAATACCTCGTCTACCATTGCATCAACATTAGCTGTATCTGTAATGTCACAACGAATTGCATATGTCTCAACACCAAACTCAGCCTTGATCTCAGCAGCTACTGCTTCGATTTTTTCCTGACGACGAGCTACTGCTACGATGCTTGCGCCCTGATTAGCAAGAGCCTTTGCCATTTGAACCCCAAGTCCAGCAGAACAGCCAGTTACAATTGCAACCTGTCCACTTAAATCGAAATAATTCTTCATTTTAAATATCTCCCTTAAAAATATATAGAAATTTAGAAAAAGGAAAATTTCCTTAAGAGATATTATACAGAACCTTGTGGTTAAGTAAAACAAAAAAAGTGGTATTTTTGTAACGTTTTTGGTTTTTTGAAAATCATTTCCCTTTCATTTGATAAACAAAACGCTTTTCAAATGAATATAAAGAAAATCATTTCGTATGAAAAGCATTCAAAAATTAGATTTTGAATGTTTTCTGGATAGTCTTCTTATTACCAAGAACGAGTACTGAATCGCCAGCTTCAAATTCAGTTGAAGGAGAAATACTCATTGTAAGTTCACCTTCTTTACGAATTCCAAGAACATTAACTCCGTACTTCTTACGAATGTCGAGTTCGATAAGAGTTCTTCCATCCCACTCTTCTGGAACAACAAGTTCAAAGATAGAATAATCGTCATCAAGCTTAATATAATCAAGAACTGTATCTGATGTACAGCTTACTGCAGTCCATGCTGCAAGCTGCTTCTCTGGATAAACAACCTCATCAGCGCCATTTCTTCTCAAAAACTTCTCATGAACTCCAGTCGAAGCTCTGGCAATAACTTTCTTGGCTCCGAGATCTTTAAGAAGTGATACTGTCTCAAGGGAATCCTGGAAACTGTCACCAATTGATACAACACATACATCAAAATTACTTACACCGAGTGTCTCAAGAAAATCGATACTTGTGCTGTCGCCTATCTGTGCATCTGTAACATAAGGTAAAATCTTATTAACTCTCTCCTCATCCTTATCGATAGCCATAACCTCAGCATTTGATTCACTCAACTCCTGAGCAATATGCTTTCCGAATCTTCCAAGTCCAATAAGTAAAATTGTCTTCATATAAATATCCTCCCTTTTATCCTGCCTAATAACCCTGGCATTAAACTTAGATATTAGTCTTTAGTAAAAAATCTTCTGTTATTAACCTACAGTCAGTTTCTCCTGTGGAAGTCTTGAGAACTTATCAGCAGAATTCTCTGCAACAGTAGCAAATACAATTGTAAGTCCGCCTACTCTTCCAAGATACATAAGAACTATAATAATTGCTCGTGATGCAAGGCTTAACTGTGGTGTGATTCCCATGGTAACGCCTACAGTAGCAACAGCTGAAGCAGTCTCAAATAAACACTCACCAAGAGGCAGAGCATCAATTCTGCTGATAAGACAGCCGCCTGTAACAAATAATGTAATATACATAGTTACTATTGTTGCCGCATTACAAACAACATCATTATCAATACGTCTTCCAAAGAATGAAGTAGCACTTCTCTTTCTGAAGACAGCTATCATATTGGAGAACATAACCGCTGGAGTAGTAACCTTCATACCTCCTGCAGTAGAACCTGGAGCACCACCTATAAGCATAAGAAAAATCATAAGTGCCAAGCCCGCCTCAGACATAAGTGAGAAATCAAGAGTATTAAATCCTGCTGTTCTTGCAGTAACTGACATGAAGATGGAACCAAGGATTCTGTCCTTTGTATTAAGCCCAATATTATTAAATTCAAAGAAGAAGAAAATAATTGCAGGTACAATAAACAAAATACTTGTAGTTATAATAATAACCTTGCTCTGCATTTTGTATTTACGCCAGTGGTGCTTATTTGTGATGATATCATTCCAGGTAAGAAATCCTAATCCACCAAGTACAATCATCAGAACCAGCGCAAAATTAAGAAGAATATTTCCTTCATAAGATGTAAGGGATGAGAACTTGCCTTTATAACCCATAAGATCAAATCCTGCATTACAAAACGCTGAAATTGAATGGAAGAGGCTGTAACCTAAGCCCTTAACAATGCCATATTCCTTTATAAATACAGGAGACATAAGTGCAGCACCAAGAAGTTCAATTGCAGCAGTCATCTTAAGAATAAAACCTGTAAGCTTTACAATTCCTCCGAGCTGATGAGCAGATATTGAGTCCTGCATAAGGTTACGCTGCTTAAGTCCAATCTTACGCCCCGATATCATCGAGAATGCCAGAGCAAACGTAATGAATCCCATTCCGCCAATCTGAATAAGCAGAATAATAATTACATGTCCAAAAGTAGTCCAGTAAGTAGCGGTATCTTGAACTACAAGTCCAGTAACGCAAACAGCTGATGTTGCTGTAAACAAAGCATCAGCAAACGGAGCTGAGCCAGCCTCCTTTGAAGCAAAAGGAAGCATCAGAAGCAAAGTTCCAAGAATAATGGCGATTAAAAAGCCAATCATAATAACCTGAGAAGAAGAAAATCCTCTCCATTTTTTACGAGCCATGTTGTCTCCTCATAATTAATCTTATATATTCCAAATTACCTTACATTATATCATTTTATCTCCGTCTATTTCCATCTCAACAATACTTGTTGCTATGGTATCAACAAAGAATTTATCATGTTCTACAAAGAGCATTGTAATCGAAGAATCCAAAAGCATCTCCTCCAGAGCCTGCCTCACATAAATATCCACAAAATTGAGAGGTTCATCCCATATAAAAAGATTTACTTCCTGACAAAGGCTAACTGCTAATAATACGCACTTCTTCTGTCCCTGAGATAAAAGACTCGTTTCCATATACAAATTCTCTTCAGTAAATCCCATCTTAGAGAGAATCGACTTAAATCTTGGTTCATCAATTTTTGCTTCATAAGCAATCTCTTTAAGAGTTCCTTTTAAATCAGAAGCATCCTGCCTTACATAAGATATCTTAAGCCTCGAAGCTTTTACTATATCTCCTGTAAAAGCGATATCATCTCCCCTGAGAAGTTTAAGAAACGTAGATTTACCACAGCCATTTACACCAGTAAGTGCTACTCTGTCACCCTGGTTTATCTCCAGATTAAACGGCCTGTTTACTACATCACCGTCATAGTTCATAACAAGATTTCTGGTTGTCACAAGCATATCAGAGAAGTGTTTCTCACCAGTAATAAGAAGAGTCTGCTTTCTCTCAAAATTATTAAGAAGTTTGCTCTTCTCCTCAATTTTGTTATCGTAACGCCTCTCCATATTCTTGGCATGGCTCATCATCTTTTTGGATTTAGCGCCTTCATAAGATCGTCTGCCTATGTTCTTCTCAGTCACCTTAGGATCAAAGCCTATTTTACGTTTCTCAGAGATAGCAGACCACTTCTCAGCAGCCTCTTTGGATTTATTAAGCTGGTTAATCTCCTTACGAAGTTTGTCATCCTGACTCATCTCAAACTGCTCTTTTCGCTTCATCTCTTCCCACCAGGTTGAGAAACTTACATTACTTATCTCAATATTACTTTTATTTATTGCCATGGTGTGATCAGTACAACTGTCAAGAAAATGTCTGTCATGACTTACCAGGATGAAGCCATCCTTATTTTTAAGATAACCTGCAATCAGTTCTCTTCCCCGCATATCCAAATGATTAGTCGGCTCATCAATAAGCGGGAATCTTCCTTCATCAAGAAAAAGTGTAATTAGCTGAAGTTTGGTCTTTTCTCCGCCAGACAAAAGCATATATGGGCGGTACAGAACGTCCTCCTCGAGCTTCATATAATTCATCTCGCGTCTGATTATCCAGTCCTCGGCCATCGGAGCGATAGCCTTAATCACATCAATTCCCATATCATATTCATTTTCAATCTCAAAGGGAAAAGAAACAAATTCAGGAATACCAGAGATTTTACCCTTATACTGAAGTTCCTGTCTTAGTATTTTAAGAAAAGTTGTCTTACCGCGTCCATTACGACCAATCAAGCCAAGCTTCCAGCTGGTATCTATCCTTATGTCTACATTCTCGAAAATGTTATTCTCACATCCGTCATATCCAAAAGTGAGATTTTTAATATCAATCATTGTCATATTGTATTACCTCCGCATATATCGCGGCAGGACTATAAATTGATTATTTTCTTTACAAAAAAGGCTGCGACAAACAGCGCAGCCCAAAATAATCTGATGTAAAAAGAGTATAGTAAATCAACAAATAAATTTCCGCCGCAAAGTAATTAAATTATCAGCAAGAAATTTTCTTCATTGGTCTACCTCCTATAAGTTATTTCCTGGCGATTATCTCACCAGATTAATTTACTGTCAAGTAAATCAGTTAATAATCAGAACTCAATTGTCTTTGGAGCTCCAGCAAATGATGAGAATGTTGCCTTGGCATTCTTAAAGTAAAGAACCTGAGTATTATCATCATCCTCATTATACATTGCACGAAGATGTGGATAATTATCAAGCATATGAGCCTTAGCCTCACGACTGTCATCACTAATTAATTCACCAGCAACTCTAAGCCATGTACCTTCCTTAAAGCAGCAAATCTCTGCTTTAGGATTAATAGCAAGCTGCTTTGAACAGTCCTTAATCTTACCTGTCTGAATATAAAGCTTTCCATCAAAGATATCAATTGTACCAAAAGGTCTTACTCTTGGCTGATCTCCCTCAACCGTTGCAAGATAATAAGTCTCGCATGACTTAATAAAATCATATACCTCGTTCATCGCCGCTTTACCTCCAAAGAAATACTTATATTTTTTGATTAAGCATCCAAATCAATAATCTCAAGGCTGTCTACATCAACAAACTGACCTAAGAAATCCTGAAGCTGGTCTCCACTTGGAAGTTCAATATACTGTGAAGTTACTGACACGATGTTATCACCAACGTTTGTAAAGTTGAGAAGAATATCCTCTCCATCCTCAGTATTAAGAATCCATGACTGATCTTCGAACTCACCGTCTACAAAATAATTCAATGATCCACTTAAAGCATCATCCACACTCATAGACTCATCAATTCCGAGTGCCTCAAGATCACCAAAATTCTCTTCAAGAATCTGTGTCATATTGCCTGGCAAAACTGAATCCAATACATTCTTTACTGAATCTGGCAAAACATCAAAGCTGGCATCATCAAGTCCGCCCATTCCCTGAAGAAGGGAATCAATGCTTCCGCTATCGAATACAATAACCTCTGAAGCACTAAAATTCTCAATATCTGTATTACCAAGTCCAGCAACACTATTCTTCAAATTATCGATTGGTCCGAGAACATCGTCTCCAACAACGCCCTGGATTGCGCCATAACCTTCACTTGCAACCTTCTGGACAGCCTGCTCAATCTCTGCTCCATCTGAATTTATAAGTGATTCCAGGTCACAACCTGCAAAAAGGCCCATTGATAAAATCGCAACAGGCAAAATCAAAAATTTCTTCTTCATAATATAAATCTCCTAACATAACTAAATAACATTCTTATTCTACTACTTATTAAATATTTTTGCGACACCATTTTTCAGACTTAAGACTCTTTTAATCTTTAGACTGCTTCTTTAATTCCACTCAATCATCTCAATGTCTTTCTTGTTTGCAAATCTCTTTACAAAATCATCGAGTTCATCCTCATCTTCAGGAAGTACAACATACTGTGTTGTTACTGTAACAATACTATCTCCAGTATTTATAAAAGAAATTAATAGTCCTTCATCATCTCCGCATCTAATGATCCAGACCTGATCATCAATCTCGCCATCGATTGTATAGTTCTTTGAATATGCTGTCATACTCGAAACAGCAAGAGCGTCAACTCCGCCAAAATCCGAATTCATGATATTACCAATTGATGCAGGAATTCCGCCAATGAGCTTCTCCTTTGCAACTTCAGACAAATCATCCAAATCAATGCTACTCATTTCCTCAACATAATCAAGAATTGTATCTTTTCTGATTGTGATTACTTCAATAAGTTCATCCTCATCAATCTCAAAATCACTAATCTCTTCTATCTTATTAAGAAAATCTTTATCTGATGTCAGAAAAGACAGATAGTCCTCATCTCCTGTGATATCCATCAGGCCTTCGTATCCTTCCAGTGCTACTTCCTGACACCATTTGGCAGCGTCAAAATCCTCTGTCTTCTTTACTGCTTTTACTGCATCTCCAATATCACAGCCTGTAAAAAGACCTGCACATAAAATAAAAACTGGAATTGTTCTAATTAATCTTTTCATTTCTTTTTCTCCATAAATTCTCTTTTGCAGTCTAATTATAATTTTAAATAGACTCGTCTTCAAATGATTTAGGGGCAAAATAATGCTGGTTATTTTGTATTGCCTTAAGACAAAACACTTTCCAAGATTACAAAATAAAAAGACACCCTCTAGCTCAAGGATGTCTCTTCTTAATATTCAGCTAATCTAAGATATACTTCTGTTACTACTTAATAATCAGTCTACCTTATCATAGTAGCCAGCTTCATCTTTATGCTTATTCTTATAATTAATTGATGCAAAAATAGGAACGAGTGACGCAACCATCGTAGTGACAACTAACACAGTCAGAAGTAATAAACTGTCTCCTGTAATAAATGAGATCAGGCTTGCCAGAACTACAATAATACCATCAGCAACAAAACACCACGCACCAATTCTGTTTGTATAATTCCAGTTTCTTTTGCTCTCATAAGTGGTTGGTATTCTTACACCCATCACATGATTTGGCTTAACCTTTGGAACGTAATTTCCAAGAATAACCATAAGTAAACCAATAAAGCCAATCATTATGGCACTTATGTTATTCACACTTAAGCTTGTGTTCAAAGCAGAAGCGTATGACATGTAAATTGCTGCATTGCTAATTACTGGAAAGATTAAGAACAAAGCTGTAATAACCTTATCTGATAATGTCTGCTTAGACGACATAATTGTCATAACAGAGCACAAAATATGAAGCAGAAGCATAATGAGTGGCCAAACAAATACTATTACCCACTTTGGATCATATCTGTCGACCTGACCATTTAAACCAAAATGTCCTGGAAGCTTATCAGGAAGTTCATTCCAGAGAAAAATTCCTATAAAAACAGGAAGCAAAACAAAAATGCTTGAAATCGTTAATCCTTTAATATGTGCCTTAATTCTATCCATTATTATCACCTCTTAAATCCTTGAGCCAGAGCATTATCTCTTCAACAACTGATGTGTTCAGGTTGTAGTAAATAAAATTCTTTTCTCTTTCTTCGTAAACCAGATCGGCCTTCTTCAAAATATTCAAATGATATGATACTGTCGCTCCAGTCATATCAAAGTGACTTCCAATCTCACCAGCAGACATGCGCCCTGTCTTAAGAAGTGTCAGTATCTCGCGTCTTACTGGATCAGATAACGCCTTAAATGTTTCTGCAAATGACATATCTTTCTCCCCCCTCCTTTCCATTTATAGAACAGTACTCTTTCTCGAAAAGGTATTTAGAAAATTTTCTAATTAGATATCTGTCTAAATAGTACACCCCTCCAGATTAAAAAACAAGGGGTATTTAGAAAAATTTCTAAATACCCCTCAATGGTCATTATCAAACTAATATCAGGCTAATACAAAAACTTATACCATAAGCTTATAGATAGCAATTGCATCTTCCTTTTTAACTGTAATGAAGCCGTAGATTGTACCTGATGTATTGCCGTTACCGTAGCAAGCAGTCTCAGCAAGCTTCTCAATATCTTCTTCCTTTGCACCAAGTTCCTCAAAGTTCTTTGGCATGCCAATCGAGATAAGGAACTGACGAAGTCTCTCGATACCCTGCTTAGCTGTTCTCTCTGGATTATCGTAATCCATCTGGCATCCCCATACACGAACAGCAATCTTTGCAAAACGATTTACATCATGATTAAGCGCATATGTAAATACAGCTGGCATAGCAACTGCAAGACCTGCACCATGAGCACAGTCATAAAGTGCTGAGAGCTCATGCTCCAGGTTGTGGCTCATCCAGTCCTGTGAACGTCCAACACCACATGAATTATTGTGTGCCATCATACCAGCCCACATAATGTTTGCTCTTGCATCGTAATCATTTGGATTCTCGATAACCTTAGGACCTTCATTAACCATAGCAAGAATCAGACCCTCGATCATACGGTCTGTTGTCTCAACATTCTTTGTATTTGTGAGATATCTCTCATATAAGTGACAGATGATATCTGTAATACCAGCTGCTGTCTGGTATGGAGGAAGTGTCTGAGTTAATTCAGGATTGAGAACAGAGAATCTTGGTCTGTATGCTTCACCAGAAGCACCTCTCTTAATCATTCCTTCTTCCTTTGTGATAACTGAGTCAGGTGAACCCTCTGAACCAGCTGCTGCAATTGTAAGAACTGTACCAATTGGAAGAGCCTTTGTTACTGGCTTTCCCTCATAGAAATCCCAAAAATCACCATCATAAACTGCGCCTGCAGCGATTGCCTTTGATGAGTCGATTGTACTGCCACCGCCTACTGCAAGAATGAAGTCTACATTCTCCTTACGGCAGAGCTCGATACCCTCATAAACAAGTCCGCTTCTTGGGTTTGGCATAACACCCCCAAGCTCAATATATGTGATATTTTCCTTATCAAGTGAAGCCTTTACTCTGTCAAGAAGTCCAGAGCGAACAACTGAACCTCCACCATAATGAATCAAAACTTTGCTGCCGCCAAATCTCTTAACAAGTGCGCCAGTCTTCTCTTCGCTACCCTTACCAAACTCGAAATAAGTTGGAGCATAAAAACTAAAATTTTCCATAATTTCCTCCGTCGCTAATATTTACATGTATTCAATATAACAAATACCTCTGCTTCAATAATTCAAAATCTATGGCAATATTTGTTAATTTCGTGTGATTATCCTCGGCGACTGTAAGTAGGAAAATTCTCGTGAAACTTCTTCTTCTCCTCATACATTAAGTTCTCTGCTTCGTTTACAAGTTTCTTAATGTCATCGCTCTCATTTCCCAATACAAATCCAACTGAAGCCATAGGCACATCCTGCTTTTCAAGCATGTCTTTAAGCCTTTGTGTCTTCTCTTCAAACACACTCTTTGGGACACCTCTTAAAACTGCAACAAATTCGTCTCCGCTTATTCTGTATATGTCATCTTTACGAAAGGCGGATAACAAAACTCCTGAGAATTCTTTAAGAAGTTTATCGCCTGCCTCATGTCCAAAATTATCATTGGTATATTTAAGGCCGTTAACATCAGCAAAAACCACACCCATGTTTCTGTTTCCAGATATATTTTTACAGGTCTCAGAATAGGCAAGTCTGTTCTGAAGACCTGTCAGCTCGTCAAAGTGTGCAAGTTTATAAGTTTTGGCGCCTTTTTTAATCAGTTCATTCTCATGCTCAGCCTGAAGCATGGTATAAATTATATGCATTGATAAAGACAGTGATGCTACACCAAACGCCGCCTTTGAATTAAAAAGGTTAATCACAATAAATATGATAGGCACTAGAATGAACATCAATGCAGCTACGGCATCGTGGAATCCTGCCTTTCGCCAATAAAGAGAAACAACAACCAGGATATAAATAAATACAATAATATACGCGGCAAGATAGCCCTCATAATACTCACCAGGATAATAATGGCCGCCATCAATTACGAACAAATATCCTCCCAGAGAGAAATATGCAGTCATAATCGCCTGAAAAATACAATATATTATTCCTATTCTGAACACAGTCTTCGATATAGCGATTCTCTCAGACATATGAGTAAACAAATATAAAATATACATCGCCGAAGAAACAAACGGCATTATAAAAGCTATAAATGTAAAACCATAAATGTGATTGGCAAAGCTAGGAAAATACGGAGGAAGATAACTTAGCATATCAACAAAAACAGTTACAAACACTGATGCCAGAAGAGTAAGAAAAACCTTCTTCTTCGCACTTCTGTTCTTTGACTCAAACAGAGCACCATAACCGATAACCAAAAGTTCTAATAAGCCGAAGATTTCAACTCCTAAAATAATATCATCCATACCCAAACCTCCGACAATACTGTATCACAATCACCTTACTAATTCCTTAAAAATATTAGATGGTTACAATATGTTAATAGATAATTGACATTGCTTTTAAATGAATATATAATCGCACTCAAGTGAGTGAAACAGAGTCTGTTTTACAAAGCGAATTATTGATTGAGTTAGAAGCTCAAATTTTATAAGTTGATTACTTTATAATCGGTGCCATAATGGCGCATCATCTTGTGAAACGGTCAATATGAGTAGCATTTGCAAAACTCTGAGCACGAACGAACAACATAGATAAGTTATATATATCTAATGTGGTAAGTAGGACTATTCAAGAACTGATGCGCTAAGCGTCAGTTCTTTTTTGTATTTGGCAGGATTCTAAAGTAATTAATTGATAGCATTTTGAGTTATGGAGATTAATTATGAATCAGAGATCGGCACCAATTTATGAGGCACTTGAGCTCTTCAGAAAGAAGAGAGTCGTGCCATTTGATGTACCAGGTCATAAAAGAGGCAGAGGTAATCCTGAATTAGTTGAACTTCTTGGCCAAAAGTGCGTTGGACTTGACGTTAACTCAATGAAGCCGCTTGATAATCTTGGACACCCGGTATCGGTTATTAAGGACGCTGAGGATTTAACAGCTGAGGCCTTTGGAGCGGCGCATGCCTTCCTTATGGTAAATGGAACGACTTCTGCTGTTCAGACTATGATTCTCTCTGTGATAAAGCACGGCGATAAAATCATTCTTCCTAGAAATGTTCATAAGAGTGTAATTAATGCCCTCGTTTTGTGCGGTGGAATCCCTGTATATGTCAAGGCCAAGGTGAACCCAAGAATTGGTATCGCGCTTGGAATTGAGGTTGAAGAAATCTCAAATGCTATTAAGAAGCATCCTGATGCCAAAGCAGTTTTTATTAATAATCCTACTTATTACGGAATCTGCTCTAATCTTAAGGAGATTACAAGAATCGCTCATGAGAATGGAATGAAGGTTCTCGTAGACGAAGCACATGGAACACATCTTTATTTTGGAGATGAGCTTCCTGTATCTGGAATTGAGGCTGGTGCTGACCTGGCGGCTGTATCAATGCATAAATCAGGAGGAAGCCTTACTCAGAGTTCAATTCTTCTTTGTGGCGAGAATACTGACAGCGAATATGTAAGGCAGATAATTAACCTCACACAGACAACGAGTGCATCATATCTCCTCTTATCAAGCCTTGATATCTCAAGACGTAACCTTGCATTAAGAGGAAAAGAATCTTTTGCCAAGGTTAGCAGAATGGCTGAATATGCAAGATCTGAGATTAATGCCATAGGCGGCTACTATGCATATGGAAGAGATCTTATAGATGGCGACAGCGTATATGATTACGATGTAACAAAGCTCAGCATCTATACACAGGGCATCGGTCTTACTGGAATTGAGGTTTATGACCTTTTAAGAGACGAATATGACATTCAGATTGAGTTTGGCGATATCGGTAATATTCTCGCCTATATCTCAATCGGAGACAGAATTCAGGACATCGAACGTCTTGTTGGTGCTCTTGAAGACATTAAGCGTAATTATGGCAAGGATGGAAGTGACCTTTACTGTGGTGACTTTATCCAGCCGGAGATGGTAAAAAGTCCGCAGGAGGCATTCTATTCAGAGAAAGAACAGATTCCTCTTAAAGAGACTGTCGGAAGAATCTGCGGAGAGATAGTTATGTGCTATCCACCAGGAATTCCGATTCTTACTCCTGGCGAAAAGGTAACCGAAGAGATTATCGAATATATTGATTTCGCCAGAGAGCGCGGGTGCTCTCTTCAGGGTACACAGGACCCTGAGGTTGAACTTATAAATGTAATTAAGGAGAAATAATGATATGGATATCTGGTTCTCACAAATGGATACAGAGAACGTAAAGACAAGTGTCCGCGTAGATAAGCAGTTATTCAGTAACGAGAGTGACTATCAGAGAATTGACGTTTTCCAGTCAAAGGAATTTGGAAAAATGATCGTTCTCGACGGAGATATCATTTTCTCAGAGGCTGATGAGTTTATTTATAACGAGATGGTTGTTCACGTTCCTATGGCTGTACACCCTAATGTTAAAAGCGTACTCATTATAGGTGGTGGTGACGGAGGCGTTGCCCGTACACTTACTGAATATTCTGAGATTGAGATAATCGATGTAGTTGAACCAGATGAGATGTTTATCGAAGCATCAAGTAAGTTTTTCCCAGAGACGGCCAAAGGATTTGAGGATCCAAGAGTCAGCATACACAACATGGATGGACTTAGATATCTGAGACGATGTGAGGGCCAGTACGATTTAATTATAAATGATTCAACGGACCCTTTCGGACATACAGAGGGACTCTTCACAAAAGAGTTTTATGGCAGCTGCTTTAAGGCTCTCAAAGAGGACGGCATTATGGTATACCAGCACGGCTCCCCTTTCTACGATGAGGATGAGCAGGCATTTAGGTCCATGCACCGAAAGGTATATAAGTGCTTCCCGATAAGCAGAGTTTACCAGGCTTCAATCCCTACCTGCCCTGCAGGCTACTGGATGTTCGGATTCGCATCCAAAAAGTACCATCCGCTCAAGGATTTTGATCCAGTCAGATGGAAAGAAAGAAATATTAAAACATGGTATTACACAACTAACTTACACAAGGGAGCATTCATGCTTCCAAAATATGTTGAAGAATTACTTGAAGAGGAGGAGAACAGAAAATGACAAAGTTATTAATTATCGGATGTGGAGGCGTTGCCTCAGTAGCAATTCACAAGTGCTGTCAGAACAGCGAGGTTTTTGACGATATTATGATCGCTTCAAGAACAGTATCTAAGTGCGACGCTCTTAAGGCTAAGCTTGAGGGTACAACAAAGACAAAAATCAGTACAGCAAAGGTAGATGCTGATAACGTAGATGATCTTGTAAATTTGATTAATGAATATAAGCCAGAGGCTGTTCTTAATTTGGCACTTCCTTATCAGGATCTTACAATTATGGATGCATGCCTTAAGACTAAGGTTCACTACATCGACACAGCTAACTACGAGGCTGAGGATACAACTGATCCAGAGTGGAGAGCAATCTACGAGAAGAGATGTAAGGAATTAGGCTTTACTGCTTACTTTGATTATTCATGGCAGTGGGCGTATCAGGACAGATTTAAGGAGGCTGGTCTTACAGCACTTCTTGGTACAGGATTTGATCCAGGCGTAACTTCCGTATTTGCTGCTTATGCCAAGAAGCATTATTTTGATGAGATTCACACAATCGATATTCTCGACTGTAATGGTGGTGATCATGGTTATCCTTTCGCTACAAACTTTAACCCAGAGATTAACCTTCGTGAGGTATCTGCTCCAGGTTCATATTTTGAGAATGGTAAGTGGGTAGAGATTCCAGCCATGTCAATTAAGCGTGAATATAACTTCGAAGGCGTTGGTATGAAGGACATGTATCTTCTCCACCACGAGGAGATTGAGGCACTTGCCAAGAATATGCCTGAGGTTAAGAGAATCAGATTCTTTATGACTTTCGGCCAGAGCTACCTTACACACATGAAGTGTCTTGAGAACGTAGGTCTTCTTAGAACTGATGCTATCGAATTTAATGGTCAGGAGATTGTTCCTATCCAGTTCCTTAAGGCTCTTCTCCCAGATCCAGCTTCTCTTGGTCCAAGAACAGTAGGTAAGACAAATATCGGCTGTATCTTTACAGGTATCAAGGACGGAAAGGAAAAGACACTTTATATCTACAATATCTGCGATCACCAGGAGTGCTACAAGGAAGTTGAATCACAGGCTATCTCTTATACAACAGGTGTTCCTGCCATGATTGGTGCCATGATGGTACTTCGTGGGGACTGGAAAAAGCCAGGTGTATTCACAACTGACGAGTTCGATCCAGATTCATATATGGAAGCTCTTAATAAGTGGGGCCTTCCATGGGTAGTAGATGAAAATCCTGTTCTCGTTGAATAATTTTTTAAATACAAAAGGAATTACAATATGACATTTGATAGTATCCCAACACCATCTTATGTAATTGATGAAGCAAAGCTTATAAAAAACCTCGAGATTTTAAAGGATGTCGAGGATTCTACTGGCGCCCATATTCTTCTGGCACAGAAGGCCTTCTCTAATTTTTGTGTTTATCCTCTTATCGGAAAATACATATCTGGAACAACAGCTTCTGGTATTTATGAAGCCAGATTGGGCTTTGAAGAGATGGGTAAAGAAAACCATGTTTTTGCTCCTGCATATAAAGAAGATGACATGAAGGTATTGGGTACTATCTGTGATCATATTATTTTTAATTCTGTCGCTCAATTAAAACTGCACGCACCTAAGCTTAAGGCTTCAGGAAGTAAGGCAAGCCTAGGTCTTCGCCTTAATCCTGAATGCAGTACACAGGAAGATCATGCAATCTATGACCCATGTAGTACGGGCTCAAGACTTGGCGTAACACGTGCTAATCTTGATAAGGCTTTAGCTGAAGATCCTTCCTTTATGGAATATATTGATGGATTTCATTTTCATACATTGTGTGAGCAGAATTCAGATGACCTTAAGACCACTGTTGATGCATTTATAGATAAATTCGGCGATTTACTCCCTAATATTAAATGGCTTAATATGGGTGGCGGACATCATATTACAAGACCTGACTACGATATTGATTTACTTAAAAGCATTATTTGTGACCTTAAAGCAAAATATGGATTCGAGATCTATCTTGAGCCAGGCGAAGCAGTTGCCTTAAATGCCGGCTATCTTGTAACAGAAGTAATGGATATCGTTGATAATTCCATCAAAGTATTAATATTAGATGCTTCTGCAGCCTGTCATATGCCAGATGTACTTGAGATGCCTTATAGGCCACCTCTTAAAGATTCTTCCACTTGGGAAGATACTACCATGCCATATAAATATCGCCTGTCTTCTCTCACCTGCCTTGCTGGTGATGTCATCGGAGATTATTCCTTTGACCATGAGATTAAAATCGGCGACCGCCTGATTTTTGAGGATATGGCAATCTATTCAATGGTAAAAAACAACACTTTTAACGGCATCCCACTCCCATCTATATATCTTTGTGATGTTGATGGAGAATTAGAGCTAATAAAAAAATACGATTATAGCGATTTTAAGGAGAGACTATCATGAGAAGAATGCCTGCTGAATTCGAAAAGCACGCTGGTACCATCCTCGTATGGCCTGTCCGCGAGGGTTCCTGGCCACATAAAGGAATAGATGCGCAGAAGACCTTTACTGAACTTGCAAATATAATCTCCAAGAGCGAGACTTTGTTTATGTGCTGTAACCCTTCTGATTTGGACCACGTCAAAAACATTTTTAAGGACAATCCTAATATCAGGGTAATCGCTATCACTACTAACGACGCATGGGCAAGAGATATAGGTCCGACTTTCGTAAAAGAAAATAACATTATTAAGGGCGTTGACTGGAAGTTTAATGCCTGGGGCGGCGATTTTGACGGCCTTTATAAAGACTATGAGGACGACGACAGATTCGCTTCAAGCTTTTGTAACAGCCAGGGGTATTCAACTATTGATGCACACCCTTTTATCTTGGAGGGCGGCTCTATCCATGTTGATGGAGAGGGCACCTTGATTACTACTGAGACCTGCCTTTTAAGTAAAGGGCGTAACAGTAATCTTTCTCGAAAAGAAATAGAGTCCCAGCTTAAAAACTACCTTGGTGTAAGTAAAATTATCTGGCTTCCAGGCGGAATCGTTGGCGACGAGACCAACGAACATGTGGATAATATCTGCTGTTTTAGTAAACCAGGCGAAGTAATCATGTCATGGACAGATGATGAAAACGACCCTCAGCATGAGATTTGCGTTAAAAATCTTGAGGTTTTAAATTCCACACCAGATGCCAAGGGACGTAAGATTAATGTAATTAAGCTTCCTCTTCCAGCTAATCCTGTTGTTATTGAAGAAGAAGATCTAAAGGGATTTGTCTTTGAGAAGGGCGAAGATGAGCGTGAAGTTGGCGAGAAATTAGCTGCTTCGTATGCAAATTTTTATATAGCAAATGATGCAGTTCTTCTTCCACAATTTGAAGATCCTAATGACAAAGTTGCAGTTGATATAATATCTTCTTTGTTCCCTGACCGCCAGGTCTATCCAATCAAGGCCCGCTCAATTATTGTTGGTGGCGGCAATATCCACTGCATTACACAGCAGATTCCTTACGGAGGTAATACTAAATGAGAAAAATCAAAGTAGCAGCCGTTCAGATGGCTATGACAAGAGACGTTAATGAGAATATTTTGCACGCTGACAAGCTCGTCCGCGAGGCCGCTTCGAATGGAGCAAATATTATTTTGTTATCTGAATTAATGGAAAGACAGTATTTTTGTCAGGAGGAGCGCTACGATTATTATTCATATGCCACACCTCTTAATGAGAATCCTGCAGTTCTTCATTTTAAGGAAGTTTGTAAGGAACTAAAAATCGTAATGCCAATCTCATTTTATGAGAAAGATATTAATGTTTTATATAACACAATTGCCATGATTGATGCTGACGGCTCTATTATGGGAATCTATCGTAAAACTCACATTCCAGATGACCATTATTATCAGGAAAAATTCTATTTCACACCTGGCAATACTGGTTTTAAGGTATGGGATACAGCTTACGGTAAAATCGGCGTTGGTATCTGCTGGGATCAGTGGTTCCCTGAGACAGCCCGAGCCATGGCAGTTCAGGGTGCTGAGCTTCTTTTATACCCTACAGCAATCGGCTCAGAGCCAATTCTCGATGTTGACAGTGTGGAGCATTGGAGAATTTGCATGCGTGGCCATGCTGGATCCAACATCATCCCAGTTGTCGCTTCTAACAGAATCGGTCTTGAAGAAGTTACACCTTGCGAAGAAAATGGTTACCAGAAGTCTTCCCTTAACTTCTTTGGTTCTTCATTTATCTGCGACCACACAGGCGCGTTGGTTGCATCTGCTTCAAGAGATAAGGAAGAAATCTTATATGGAGAATTTGATCTTGATGAGATAAGAGAAGCAAGACTTAGCTGGGGTTTATTCAGAGACAGACGCCCTGAGTGCTATAAAGTTATCTGTGAGTGATATTTATAATTTATATGGATGCGATGCCACCTCGGATTTTATTTTGGGATTCGGGGTGGTTTTTATTTGAATAGTGCTATTTTATAGCTTTAATTTCATATTAAACTACCCACTTCCAATCAGCGTCTCCAAGTTTTTTTATTTTTGTTATTTTACAATTTCACCCTTATCCATTTTAAAAACTTCATCGCACAGTTCATCTATATCTTCCATGTGATGGCTAGCTAAAATAATAGTCTTGCCCTGCTGTTTAAATGACTTTAATAGCTTCTTAACTTCTTCAACACCATCATTATCCAGGCCATTCATAGGCTCATCTAATAAAAGAATATCCGGATTATCCATTATCGCCTGTGCAATTCCAAGACGTTGTCTCATGCCAAGTGAATATTTACTTACGTGCTTTTTACTATCTGGATCAAGATTAACAATTTTTAAAACTTCCCTTATACGATTACTATCAGCTTTCTTCGTCAAATTAGCAAGATATCTAAGATTTTCAAATCCAGAAAAATAAGGAATAAATCCTGGAACCTCTATTATTACTCCGATTGATTCAGGTATCTCCACATCAATTCCAATTCGCTTGTTATCAATGATTATCGAACCTGAAGTTAGTGAAGTTAATCCACATATACTCTTCATAAGCATGGTTTTTCCTGCACCATTACGCCCTACCAAACCATAAATTTTTCCTTCTTCACAGCTAATCGAAATATCTTTAAAAATAACAGAATCTTTAATTATCTTACCTGCTTTATCGATTATTATTTTTGCCATACGATATCCTCCTAATCGTTATAGTCAAAACTGCAACTACAATATTTAATATTATTTTTAATACAACATCACCTCTAACATACATCCCCCAACAAAGCGGATTACATTGTGCGAAAAGCTTTGTTTTTTCACCTATCATAAATATAAAAGTGAATAAAATAGTCGGTGCCAAGAGCGTCCATGTTGCTTTATTCATCATTCGATAAATCGTAATGGTGACAATCATAAGCATCATATTATGCGATATAAAAACCAACACCCATAAAACAAAATTTTTCTGAACAAAAACAGCATAAAATATACTAATCAAGACCAACCATACACTAACATTTATAGAACAGCAGAGAATCTCATTTCGCTCAAGATATTTACGCTTTTTTATACGAATCAATGTTAAAATCTCTATTTTATCCAGAGTATCAAGTATAATAGCATTTCCAATTAAAGGTGACGCAAGAAGTATTAACCAACGAGATAGATCGAATAAATTGATTTCTCCATCGTTATATTTAAGTCCTTGTAATATATATAAATGGTTGCCAGGATAAAATAGGCACGACAATAAAATGGCAACATAAATTCCACAAAAAACAAATAAAACTATATATATGGGGCGCATTTTAATGTTCATCTTCATAATTCGTAATTGTTAAAAGCAATCCTTCCTAATTCAGCCAAAATAACAATTAATGTAATAAATAGCAGCGCACTTGTAAGTGGCGATATGTAGTTTTTAATTCCTGAAAAATAATTTTTTATCATTGCCCAACTAAGTATAGAATATTTTAGCGGTGGACCATCCAACGTAAAAATAAATGCATAACCTAGTATATGTATGACAGAAGCAATAATAAATCCGTATTTATTTTGCCAAAAGATATTAAATACTAAAAGGATTATTCCTATAAAAATCGAATAAAAAGTACAGAACACAAATGTCATACCCACAGCAGATAAAGGAGATAAATTACTTGTCAGCCCTGGATATGGAAATTCAAATTTAAATGAATTTGCTGCAAAGAGTGGCTGTTCTTCTGTTAATATCAAAATAGCATTACTCCAATTATTAAAAAAATATGTTGGGCAACAAATAAAAGAACATAAAACTGTACTGATAAAAATGACAAGCGAATATGATATCGAAGCTAACACAATATAAATCATTTTATCTGTAATCCACCTTTGACGACCAATTCTAATAATCTCATATTTACACATCTCATCTATAAAAGGTGCATCAGATATCAAAAACAAATTTCCTAAGAAAAATGGCAAAAAGAAATGCGAATAATTACCAATTATAATAAATGCTTCAAAAATCTGTATGGGCTCACTTATATAATTTGCAAAAGCAAAATATGCATATATATCATATAGACATATTGATATTCCAAAAACTACTGCTGCCATTGATTTAAAAGAAAACATTTTGGTAATATATGTGTTTTTTATACTCATATTCTTACCCTCGCTCTAATTCCATAAACAGAAATAGTACAAAACAAAATAATCAATATGGATTGATAAGCAACCACAAAACCTACAGATGGTATTCCTTCAAAATTAGCACGTAATAAATATACTGGATTAATCATCTTCTCTGGCAATGAGTACCAGGAGATCTGATATATTACAAATGGTACTATTAGTGTTACATATTTATTGGTAATAAGAGTCGATATAGCAAGACCAATAATAGACCACACTGCTCCAAATAAAAACGCGAGTAAAATTCTTAAAGCATAAAATAAATACCCATTACACACATATATAATTCCTGTCCTCACCCAAATGCTTCGATTAAGAAAATCCACTGTCTCAACAGTATCAGGCGTTTTGGACAAAAAGACACAAAGACTTATAACAATAAATACTATTGTAGCCATTGTTATCCCTCCAGATAACATAACGGATAAAGCGCGTGTTCTGGAATAATTCTTACTTCCAATTCTTGAATTTATAAAATAATAATTTTTAGAATTAAAATCTTCACAAAAACTGTCGGCGAACGGAACCACACAGAATATTACAGCAAATGGTGTATAGTCACTCGAAGCGAATGGATAACTCATAAGATAAACTGGACTACATATTGAAGGTGTAGATAAAAGTCCTTTAGCTATTGCTAACAATAACGGACGTAGCAGTATACATAGTGAGATTATTATAGATATGTATAATCTAGGATTCAAAAAAATCCTTTTCATATCGCTTTTAAACATATATCTCTCCTTGTTATCGAATTATTAGGAAATACAATTAAATCCTGCTACACATTACTCATCCTGGCTATATCCCACATTGTCAATTTTACTTCCGTCTATCGCAGAAAAATAAGCTTTATCAGCAAAATTAATGACACCGTTTTCATCCTCTAATCTCTCATAATAATCAAATTCCCAAACTGGAATCAATACAAACGTTTCTAAAGTGTCTTGCTTAAACGGAACATAACTCAAAGTAATATCACTAACAGTAATTTTATTTCCACCAGATGAAATCATCTCAGCTTTATTAACAAAAATATTGATTATTTCTTCAAGTGTCAAAAGTTTCTCTTTATTACTCTCCTCTATCACCTTAAAATAAAATCTGCCATCACCATAAAACATTCCATTATCTGATACCTCTGCTGTACTATAAAATACATAAGAATCAGATAAAGGCAAACCATTATAAATCGCTCTTAACTTAATGTCATAAAAGCCCAAACCTTCGGGATCATTATTATTATAAATTCTCACATTGGCAGGTTCATAATCAAAAAGTAAATCTTGAGAAGTAAATGCCAAAGCAATAGCACAAGCTTCTTCCACACTTAAATCACAGTTATCAGGCTTTTGTGTAGTTATATATTCATAGTCATTCCAATGAGAATCTTCTGGTGAATTAGCATCTTTAGTTAAATTATCATAATCAATAAATGCAATTGCAGTTCCTGATTCTGACGCTGAAAGATAACCATTTGCTACTATATCTCCATTCATTGTAATGATAGCTGATTCACTTAAAACTACCACACCTTCAACTGATTCAATTCCATATTCTTCTTTTATGCGTTCTTTATCAAGTCCTATTGTAACAATCGAAGCTTCGTCAACACTTGGCATTCTAACATTAGAATCAAACACAAGCTCTACGTTCCCACACATAAATTCACCAGAAAAATGGTGGCGGTCAAGTGCATCCACAATCATTTCATCTGTATTAATTGGCAAGGACTCAAGGCTCTCATCATCAAAAGTTACTTCTATCGTGGTTGTCTCTTGCAATGTAGTAGGTTCTGGAAAGTTCCTACTACAAGCAAGACACGAAGTTAACAAAATAAAAGCAAATAGATTACTTGCTATTCTTTTCATTATGTCTCCTTTGTTTTTTACGGATTTGTGTAATCTGAATCGTATTTTCCTGTCGTATTATACGGTCCCGTATAATCATTATCAATTCTTGCAGCAATATAATATTTTTTATTTACAATGCTGTGTCCACTAATATATGTAGGGTGTTTTGTTGTAGTTCCACTAAACCAGACCTGATTTGTTCCAGTAACCAGATTAGAATCTGCATTATAGTGTTTTAATACAAAAGCAAATCCTGCTCCTGGAGCATTATTGTATTCTGTTTTAATCGTTGCTGATTCATTTACATATAGTTTAGTGTTATATGTATCGTAATATGTGTTAAACGTGGTATCTGTGTTTCTCAACTTAAAAGTGAACTGATTATTGAGAGCATCGACATTCATCCACGACGATAGCATTGTTAGACAACATAGAGTTGTGATCATTATTTTTCTATTTTTCATAAAATCAATCTCCTTAATGCATTAATTAAAATAATTGCACACACCAATTAATTGATATTAATCTTCATAAGTTGTATCCTATATGTGTGCGTTTTGAATCTCTAATCATTCTTTTGCACTTCTTGCAATCCATAGTTCCCGCTGTGGATTGTTTTTTATTAGACTGTCAAGTGCAAGACAGTATCATCAGCACATTGGTCTATCCCCCCCCACTTCACTATTATGGTCTACTAAAAGAAGAGGAAAGTTTTCCACTAGTATCACACATCAATGTAAGTTGATACGAAGAACTATCCCATAACAAAGTCGCGGTTCCCGAAATTCGAGCATAAGCTTTATTAGTAGATATGTTTCCAGATGTCACAGTTGGTGTACTACTCCATAACGAACTATTCCCACGTTCAAATGCACCACTTTTTGAAACAACACTACAACTATTGGTTGAATAAGAAAAGGTTGCATTTACTGAAACAGTATAGAGTAATATTCCCATTGAAGAATATGTTTCGTGGATTGCTGAGCCACTCTGAACAGATAAAACTGTTGCAGGAACAATTGAATTATTGGTTACAAATATAGCATCCACTTCAATCAATTCATTATCATAGTCTACCTCGATATTAAAATAAATCTCGTCAGATTCACTAAGATATCTTAGTGAGTTCGTATACGAACTCACTCGCGAATTTTCATAATTACATTTAATCACATCAATCCATTCGTCATATGAATCAATCTCGTTATTCTCTAAGTAAACAATCAAATTTTGATTTTCTTCATCTGCAATTGAATTTGTAGCAAATAAAAACAAAACCGTTAATATTAAAAACATTGGTAAGAATTCTTTCATTGATTCTCTCCTTCTTCCACATCGTAATAAACTATTTTTACTGGTTGTTCAGGCGTTTCAGGATCAAAACGTTCCATCCTCATTACAAAGGCAAAAAACAATAATAAAAGGACAAAAACAACAATAATAAATATATGAACAATTCTTCGCTTGCTCTTTTCTGAATTAGCCAATTCTAATCTAATATCTTCTAATTGCATCGTCATCTGTGTCGTAGCATCACTGTTAGAATCTTTTAGATTTCCAAAATCCACATTTAATACTGAAGCTAATTTCTTAACATCATCAATTGTCGGTGTATGGATATCATGCTCCCAACGCGCAATGGTATTCGTTGACACTCCAATTTTAGAAGCTAATTGTGCTTGTGTATATCCATTATTCTGTCTAGCCTTTCTAATTTGTTCTCCTAAACCAGTCATCAGTGTACCTCCTCGTGAAGATTATTTCATTTTTTCATGATAAATTCATCACACAATAATGGTGAATTAGCCATCAATAATGGTAGATTTAAAAATTCTATGCACTTTACCATATTTATAATAAGACGTTTATCAACATTTAGGCGCTCAGAATCCAAAGATTTTTTAATTAGAGCTTCTCTTCTTTAATTAGTGATTTTATATACTTGTTTTATGCCACTATTTTCACATAATGATTTAACTATGGTACTATAAGTCTATTTCACCCAACATTCGATTTAACAAACTCTATTGTAGCTGACAGCATTTCCTGCTCATATTTACCGCTAAATGCATGATTAGCCCCTTCAACAATATACATATCGCAGGAAGAAAAAGTCTTTATGGCTTTGTCAAAACTATTTATTCCTAATTCATATTCTTCATCAGACTGACCATCCTGCTTCTCGGTACCACGAATAAGAAGAACCTGGCCATTATATTCAGGCATCTTCTCAAATATATCGAGATTAATTACATCCTTAAAGAATATTCCTCCGAGATAGCTTGGTGAATAAACTACATCAGGAATCTTACTAACATCTGAATACATCTCCATAGCCATATCGCGCATCATGTAGGATGGCTCAACCACAATAAGTCCCTTTATGTCAGATCTGGTCTCAGCAACATAAGTACTTACAAGGCCGCCAAGGCTATGTCCCCACAAAAATATATTTTCTTTATCTATCTCATTAAGCTTAATAACATTATCAATAACGATATTTAAATCCTCAGCCTCAGTAAGAACTGACATATCAGTAAGTTCACCGCTACTTTTACTTGGTGATACTGCTCCAATCGGATCAAATACAACCGCAGCAATCCCATTAGATGTAATAGTACTTACTAGTCTTTCTGTATGAGTCATAGGCTCACTCATACCGCCTCGTAAAACCACAACTGGAAAAGGTCCGTCACCTTCTGGAAGATAGATCTTACCATATATTGAAAGCTCGCCTTTATAATAATAAAAGCTTTTTTCAGTGGAAGAAATCTCTTCATATACTGGAGCTTTTTTACCGAAGTTACTGCATCCAGTTAAACAGAATATCAATATCAGTAAAACAATTAAAAACGAATTTTTTCTCATAAAACCATCCCCATAAGATTAAGTCCCATAGCAATAATCCAGATATATGCGCAGGTCTTTGGCATCATAAGCATGCCAATCATCGGCTTCTTTTTACTTAGAATTGTAACTGGAAGATAGCAGCCAAAAGATATAATTATCGCGATAATCATTCTTGTCATATGATAACCATTAGTATTTCCAGAAATTCCATAAAGGATCATCACGCCAATACCAGTAAGAAGAAAAACGCCATTTCTTATAAGGGAAAGCTTCATGTTGCCCTTGCCGTTATACCAATTATTCTGTGGCAAAAAGCAGATAAAAATTCTGATAAGAGCAGTAATCCATATAAGAAGAACTACCAAAAGAGGTGCCGCTAAATCAGGAAATGTCAGCTTCCAAATATAAAGAAGCAGAATATAAAAAACAGTCATTGTAATGGAAGATACCTGAAGGCCAAAATTCATAAACCAGGTAACCTTCTCGTTTCCTCCAGTAAGCCCTTTTATAACACGTGGCACCAGATGAAAAGCGTCGCCAAAGCACAGCGTCAAAGTCAAAATTCCATATAAAATAAAAAGGTTATTGCCTGAACCCTTTGTAAGAAAAATAATGCCAGCAATCAGATCAAACAGCAGATAGCAGATATCAAAAACCGCCTCAACTATATCTGGAACACGAATTTTTTTCTTCTTTTCCATAAGTTATCTCCCCCTCTTCACCAATCCTGACTTAATCACCCATTAATATCTCCCCACGCGGCGAGATAAGATATACATGGCCAAAAAGTCTGAGCCTTTAACAGTTCTTCTTTATATTTTCTACTTAAGTCCATCTCGCCTTGACTTTCAAGATAAACGGCTACACCATAAAGAGCTATTACATAATCAAGTGATTCTTTTTTATTATCTATTTGAGATAAGACTTCGTCAACTTTTAGATTACCAGTAAAAAGTTCTACCGCCAGCTTATATGCTCCGTGATGGCCGACATCCATATTGGTATCGTAATCTTCTAATAATGTTGGAGCCTCATTTAATCTATAAGAACTTAAAGTGTGCCAGTATATAACGGCTATTTTAAGTTCTCCTTCTGAAGGAAGGGATTTAAGAACCCATTTTCGACAGAGAGAATAGTCGCCTTTAAGATAATAATAGGCGCCCATTGTAAAAGCGACTGGCTTCTCGTTAGTCAGGAGCTTAAGAGCTTTCTGATAATTTATAAAAGCGTCGTCGAATTTTCTTATCGTAAGAAAAGATCCCGCGAGCCTTACGTAGGTAAGATAATCATCGTTTTTGATTTTAAGCGAAGAAGAATAGGCTTCAACTGCCTCTTTAAATCTATATTGAGAGGCAAGCTTATTTCCAAGATCAATCTTACTTTGATAGTCGTCGGACATGCGAAGAAGATACATCTCTTCCGTATCTTCCACCTCGCAAATCTCATTTCCAAGCTGACTTAAAAGTGATGCATATTTACTCATTTATTTCTCGACTATATCCTTAACTTCAGTGATGCTCATATTATTGTCTTTTGCTATTTTTGCAAGATCGTCATATTCATACTTAATTTTTGTTACACCATAGCCTTCGGATACTTTGTAGCGAACATCGCCAAGAGACGTAGATTTTGTCTCTATGTGGCGATTAAGGGTATAGCGGCTGATTTTATTTTCTCTTATACCTATGGTTGTTGTGTTTTTAAAGATTACTTCAACGATTTTTTCTTTGTCAGAAGCCTTACAAAGAACTGTAATTAAAGTTCCTGGGCGGGACTTCTTCATGCCAACTGAAGTAGTAAATACTTCAAGGCAGCCAGCTTCAAAAAGAGTATCCATGGCAAAGCCAACTGCTTCACCAGTCATGTCATCCACATTAAAAGATAATTCAACAATATCGTTAGAATTCTCATCTGTCATGCCGAGCATCGTTCTTACGCAATTAGCAAAGGCAAAATCTTTTTTACCCATACCATAGCCGATTTTATTTACCCTCATTATTGGCATCTGGCCAAATTCGGTAGCAAAATATTTAAGAAGAGCCGCACCTGTTGGTGTACAAAGCTCACCCTTGATGCCGCCTTCATACATAGGAACATCTCTTAAAATATAAGCAGTAGCAGGTGCTGGAACTGGTAAAATTCCGTGGGCACACTTAACGTGACCGCTACCTACATGTATTGGAGATACAACGATTTTTTCTGGATTTAAAACTTCAAGAAGGTAGCATACTGCAGTAACATCAGCGATAGCATCCATTGTTCCAACTTCGTGAAAATGAATCTCAGTCACAGGCTTACCATGAGCGTGACTTTCTGCTTCAGCGATAAGATTATATACAGCCATAACATCTTTTTTTACTTTATCTGAGATATTAAGACCATCAACAACAGCTTTAATATCAGAAAGGGAGCTATGATGATGGTGGCCTTCTTCTCCATGGGGGTGCTCATGTTCGTGGTCGTGAGCGTGTTCATGTGTATGCTCATGCTCGTGAGTATGTTCATGAGAGTGTTCATGCGACTCCTCACCCTCTTTTTCACCATTAATCTTAACCGACATATGAGTTCCTGTAATTCCGCACTTAACAGAAGCTTCTCTTATATATTTAACACCTGGAATTCCAAGAGAATTAAGCGTATCAATAAAAGAATCAGAATCATCCAATAATTCAATAAGAGCAGCTGTCAACATGTCTCCAGCTGCACCCATACCACAATCTATATATAAAGTCTTCATTATTTTGCCTCCATATGATTAATCATGCTGGCAAGATATCCAGCACCAAAACCATTATCAATATTTACTACAGATACGCCACTGGCACATGAATTAAGCATTGATAAAAGTGCAGATAAACCCTCAAAAGCGGCACCATAACCAACGCTTGTAGGAACTGCAATAACTGGACAGTCCGCCAGGCCCCCTATAACGCTTGCCAAGGCGCCCTCCATACCAGCAATTGCAACAATTACACTGGCGCTCATGATATCTTCCATGTGATCTAGAAGTCTGTGAAGTCCAGCAACACCAACATCATAAAGTCTTACTACATCATTACCAAGAGCCTGCGCCGTCAGGGCAGCTTCCTCTGCAACTGGAATATCACTTGTTCCACCAGTAGCAATAACGATTTTTCCTATGCCAGTTGGCTTTGGAAAATCTCCAACAAGACCAATTCGTGCATCCTTAAAATACTTAAGATCCACGCTCTTTCCTACTTCAAGAGCCTTATCCTCAGACATTCTTGTAACCAGAATTACCTCCTGGTTATTTTTAAGCATGGCATTTATAATGCCTGTAATCTGTTCAGAAGTTTTGCCTGCACCGTAAATGACTTCAGCCACGCCCTGTCTTATGCCTCTGTGCAGGTCAAGTTTTGCATAATCCATGTCTTCATATGGCTTCATCTTAAGCTTTAATTCAGCTTCCTCTATAGTAATATTTCCACTTTTAACATCTTGTAAAAGTTTCTTTATATCGCTATTCATTAGCGGCCCTCCAAATCGAGTAAAATCTCTTTATAATATGGCTTAAGGTTAGCTACTATTTCTTCGCGCATAGTAATTAATCTTTCAATCTGCGCCTTTGGAACCTGAATCTTTGCTGATCCATTTAAGTATCTGATCCTGAAATCAGTAAATCCCAAATCAAAAAGCATGCCTTCCGCTATCTCTGTATTTTTAATAATTGTCGCCGTTAATTCAGTATTAGAAGGAACTCTTGTAGCAAGGCAGGCATATGCAGGCTTATCCCAGGTAAAAAGTCCCGCTTCCTTTGATAAATCTCGGATTTTATTTTTGCTAAGTCCGCAAATTCTTAAAGGTGACAATACCTTAAGTTCCCTTAAAGCCTTCATTCCAGGCCTGTCACCCTCCTCGTCAGAAGCATTTGTGCCATCAAGTAAAACTTCAAATCCATCCTTTAAGGCAGCTTTTTTTATCTCCTCGAAAATCTTAATCTTACAATAATAGCACCTGTTAACAGGATTAACTTTAACGTCCTCAAACTTAAGGATATCTACATTTAATATCTCCATGTCACAACCGAGCTGACTATTTAATCTTATCGCATCATCAAGCTCAAACTGAGGCTGAAAACAGGATTTAACATAGTAGGCTTTAACTTTTTTTGCATACTTTTTTGCAGCATACAAAAGATAGGCAGAATCTACTCCGCCAGAGAAAGCTATTGCAACTTCAGGATTTTCTTTAAAAAATTCTTCTATATTCATAAATCTAATTATAATCAAAAAGCGGCTCCAGAAAAAATAAGGAACCGCTTCAATTCGCAAAAAATTACTTCTTTTTAAATAATTGCTCTCTAACAACACCCTTTGGATCTGTAACAAGTAAAATTACAATCCAGATTACGAGTGCCAATGCAATAACTGACAAGCCAAGGAACAGATCATTTAACATATCAGCTGGAGCTGGAGTAAAATAATCCGCCTTAAGTTCAGCATATTCAAAAATTGCATCTCCAAGCCACATAAGTGATGCTCCCCAGAACATCCAACAAAGACAACTTGTCTTCATTTTACGAGCTTCTTCACTTTTATACCATACAGCCGTACTGATAACGGCTGCAAAAACAGTCGTTAACAATGTCATATAGTATCTCCTTAATATTGCAATTAAGCTTTTGCTATTTCCTTCTTTGCCTGCTTCTCCATACGATTAGCTACTGCAACTATGCCAGCCCATGCAATAGTAATGATAACTGCCATTGTTACACCTACTGTAGCCATCTCGTGGAACATCTCAACCATATCAGCGCTATCGCCCATTGCTGTTACAAATGGAGCCCAAGGTGTAATCTCTCCGTGCCAAACGTGCTCAAAAGCGAGAAGTGCAGAACCACCAAAAAGCATATTAGAAAGCCATCCGAGCTTTCTTGTCATACTGATATGACTTACTTCCTCTGTTGACTTCTTAGAAGCCTTCTTCTCTACAGCCTTCATTACAATCGCTTCAGCGCAAGGTACCAAAAAACATGCCATTTTATTATTCCTCCTAGAAGATATATTGATATGGTGCTTCAGCACCTTAAAGCTGGCGTGGCCAACATCTTTTAACTAGAAATCAGTATATTAGAGCGACTTATAAAAGTCAACAAAACCCAATTTATCTGATAAATTTAGTCATTTCTTCGATAAATAGAATTAGATATTAGTATAGAAAACGCCTGTCAAAAGCTGCATTCCAATAGACACAGCTGTAATCATAATCCAGCAGCAAAATCCCATGAGAATAGGCTTTCCGCCCTTTTTAACAAGCTCTACTATATTTGTATTAAGGCCAATGGCGCTCATTGCCATGGCAATAAAGAACTTCGCAAGCCACTTCATTGACTTAACAAATGTTCCCATATAAAAGGCGCTAAATGAAGACTCTGGCATGGCGCCAACAATAGTTGTTATAACTGCAGCAACAATAAAATAAAGAATGAAAACTGGAAAAATCTTCTTGATTGAGAATGAACCGCTCTTTCCACCATCTTTTTTTGCTTTGTAGGTTCTGTAAAGAGCCAAAACCAGAGTTATAGGAATAATTGCAAGTGTTCTGGTAAGTTTTACTGTAACAGCTGCAGACAGGATACCCTCAACATTATATAGGCTCTCTGCAGTAGAAGCGCAAGCAGTAACAGAAGATGTATCATTTACTGCGGTACCAGCAAAAATAGCAAAACCCTCACTTCCCAAGCCAATCATTCTGCCAAAGGTTGGAAATACCAGTGCTGCAAGCACATTAAAAAGGAAGATAACAGAAATGGACTGAGCAACTTCCTTATCATCTGCATCAATGACAGGTGCAGTTGCAGCTATAGCTGAACCACCACAAATGGAAGATCCAACACCAATAAGAGTTGAGACCTTAGAATCCATCTTTAAAACTCGCATCATAATAAAAGCTACAATAAGCGAGGTCGAAATTGTGGATATAATAATTGGAAGACTCTTACTTCCTACACTTAAAATCGTACCAAGATTTAAAGAGAAACCAAGAATAATAACGGCCCATTGTAAGACTTTCTTTGAGGTAAATTTAATTCCAGAAGCCATTTTGTCATCTTTACTTAATCTTGGAATAATAAGAGTAATCAGCATACCAAACAGTATCGAAAATACTGGTGCTCCAATAATCTCAAAAGAAAACGACCCAATGGACAGGCCACTTAAAACAGTTGCTACCCCTGCTATAAAAGCACAAAATAGAATACCTAAAATATTTTTCTTAATAAAACCCATAAACAAACGCCTCTATAATGTTTTTTCAGAGACTATTATAGTGCTGTAAATCAAATTTTTACAGAAAAAATTTAATTTATTATATATAATTTCATGCTGTCCCAATAATCTTCAGTTACGCAGTAATCGATGATCTCGTGAATATCTGCTAATATCTGTTCACGGTCTATTTCACAATATATTCTTATGTTAAATTTCAACATATGCTCATCATTAACATAATAATTTATCTGAAAACGGGCAGCTATTATGGTGCATTCTTTCTCATGATATTCCTGCTCAACAGAAAAAATCTCAGAAGCCGCATCAATGGCATCTAAAACCTGATTCAAATCCTCATCATCGTAACAATCGACATAATAACCTGGAAGTGAATAGTAAGATTGTACATCCGTAATATTCAAATCAAATGATTCAATACAGTTATTTATGTCTTCAGTATATAAGGAGCGAATTGTATCCTCATATGAATTACGGGTATCATAACTTCCGCCAAAAGAATTAGATTTCTTCTCTGAACAGGACACAGAAAAATACAAATTATCCCTGTTATCAAGTTTATAAAAATATGTAAGAGACTCTCTGCCTCTTGTTTTATCTACCAGCGTACAATCCTCATCAACATAAAGTGCCACAGAAGACAGTATGCTATTTTTATATCCATTGCTGCAGCCAGTAACAGACAGAATCGAAGCTGCTATTAGTACTAATGATAACGCTTTAACAAACTTAAATTTCATATTTTTACTCCCCACTTCTATATGTATTAGTTAGAATATCATACTAATGTTTTTTTCTACAACTAAAAAGAGACATGTAACTTAATACATCGTCTCTTGTAGGGTGTTATGAAGTTAGGAGTGTTCTTACGAACAACTGTATAATACCACCTACATATTTTTTGTGTGCTTATATTTGTGGCAAAAAACGGGCAAACTGTTTTTTGCTAATTTTAATTAACACAATGCTTATGTTTTTTAAGATCTA
The DNA here is from genome assembly GCA_024403775.1 of Clostridia bacterium. GTDB lineage: Bacteria > Bacillota > Clostridia > Saccharofermentanales > Saccharofermentanaceae > Saccharofermentans. The sequence continues at coordinate 61,717 of JAKSRE010000015.1, forward strand.
GATTCTGGCATTAAAAAAGAGGCTAATACAATTTGCAACTTGTACATCGCCTCTTATAGGGTGTTATGAAGTTAGGAGTGTTCTTACGAACAACTATATAATACCAACTTCACAAATAATTTGTATGATCGTTTGTGGCAAAAGATAGGCAAATGAAATAGTCTCACCATATTATAAGTAATGCCATCAAGAGAATAGTGAGCTGAGAATACATCTCCACTACGGCAGGCCTTAAGCCACATATAGTCCTGATTTATATTACAGCCGTTTGCATCATCTTCCAGTTTGTAAGATCCATATTATTCACCTACATAAGATGTCATGTATTTGAAAATTTTTCTTTTCGAGAAGAAGGATAATATAAAAGCTCCCAGAGCCACAACTGAAATGGCTACAGTACAAATTGTAACCGAATCTGTTGAAGCACCTTCAAAAACTTCCTTAAAAGCATACTTAAGAACGCTTAGAAGAACGACAATTCCAATTGCCATATTAATAATCTCTTTATACCACTTCTTTTTATAAAGACTTACATCAATGTCACTTAATTCGCAGTCTTCTTTACTTATTGCTCTAAATGCCCTGCTTGATTTGAAATACAATACGGCACTGCTTACTGCCCAGATAGAGATACCACCAGCATATCCAGCACAAAGAAGAAATATAATTCCGATTCCTATTACAATTGTCACAACGCCGAGAAACGCAATTGCAAATGTACCGATACCAAAAATAATAGCCATAATAAACAAATAAATAGATACTATGAGATCTGATACAGCAATGATTTTTGCTAAATTTTGCACTTTGTAATCCACAATCTGCTCCTACTTTCTAGTTCTCACCTTAATAGTGCCACGAGAATTCTCGTAGTTTTTTGCCTTAAATCCTTCAGAAGAATAATCTTCTAAGGTAGGGTATTCATAGCCCTCTGAAGAACGGGATGTTTTAGTAATAATAATAAAGGCAACTACTACATTAACTATTACAAGTATCGCACCCAGAATAAAAACTTGCAAATATATTGATGTACTAAAAACATTTGTAAGCAAAAAATCATTAATATCCATTTAACTAACCCCCTGTCTTCTGGAAGCAAATCTCTCGGTAGTTGAGGATTTGGCAAACAGAGTATCAGACCTGATTTTCTTAAGTCTCTTATAGTAATACGGCCATAAAAAGCCTGTCATATATATTAGCAACACAACAAAATTTGAGGCAATATCAAACACCTCAAAGAATAATACAGAAAGCAGATAATAAGCGAGAAGTGTGCATGCCATAGTTGTTGCGAATGCAATATTTCGTGCTTTTTTATTAACTGGAATTCCAACAACAACTTTTCCTGTCTGGCCGTTAACAACCGACGTATATTTCTCACCTTTATAGTCGAAAATATAAAACCAAATCGGGCATAAAACCAGAAGCGGGTCACTAATCTTCTCTATCTCAGGTATGGAATTAACTATTTTACCTTCCAGCGTATTAGGAACTTTTCCAAGTGCGTAATTATAGACAGTATCAATTGCCCTGTCACTTGCCGTCTGGAAGGCCAAATCCTTATCCTGATCAGGAATATCTGCATAAAAACCATATAGATATTCGTCACTAAATGAAGCAACCTTGGTTAGATTAAACGGCTCTACCCTATAAGAGAGATCATCATTTAGATTTACACATGCATCAGTAGTCAGTCTGTCAAAGACAGCTTCTCCGCTAAAAAGAATCGTTCGTCTCACCAGAGGAGCATTCTTGCCACCTTTCTCATCCTTCTCATAGTATTCGACAACAAAAGTATCTCTGTATCTTAATGCATGAACATAGTAAGGAACATATACCCCAATAAAATTCTCCTCTTTTATCGATTTAAATTCTTTTGGCGCAAAGTAATTCTCCTTAATCTTATTTTTAAGAAGAGTCTTTGCAACGCTGGTATTCACCTCGAAAGGAATAATACCATCAGGTTTATTAACCTTTCTCATCCTGTTAAACACGATACTCGAGTTACCACAATAAACACAAATCGTTGAAAGTTCGGTATTAGTAACCATTACATCAGCACCACAGCTCTGACAGGTAAAAACATTTACATCAATCATGAGTTTATGAGCCTGACGATCAAGATCATCATCTCTAAATCTCTCATAATCAGAATCCAAAACTCCATCATCTTTTGGTTCTTTAATTCCATACTGTGAATCGAATTCTTCTACATCAAAAATACCGCCACACACTTCACATGACAGAGCTTCCATATTGATGTCATAAACTAATTTTGAAGCACAATTCGGGCAATTGCGTATCATTATCTCTAACCTCTAAACTAAATACTATTAAATAAAACAATACGAATATAATGATACTATAGCATTTATGGTTCAAAAATCGCTATCCTGGCAAAATAAATGAAGTTATTTTATCTTATGACTGAAATCGTATTGTTGGGATTAATTATCCTTATTTACATAAGGTCTAAGTCCAAAGAATTCTCTTCCCTTCCAGAATCTTAATGTATTAATAATTCCACGTACTAACTCGTCTGCAAAGAATGTAATAAATATTCCCATAACATCAAGTGAGGTATGAAATACAAGAACATATGCAAGAGTACATGTAAAAATCGTTCCAAAGATCTGTGTATAAAGCATCCAGTTAGTATCACCAAGAGCTCTGATTCCAGGTCCAAGAACATTATTAAGAGCTCGCGGGCACACGATTAATGCAAGGAATCTAAGATATGGGACACTCATAATTACAAATGCCTCATCATCTGTAAAGCATGACAAAATTGGCTTAGGAATCGTTACAAAGAAAATAGCCACTATTCCACATACGATAAATGCATATTTAAGGCACTTAAAACCTATTCTTATCGCAGCCTTGTGATTTTCTTCTCCAGTTTTCTGACCAACAAGTGTTAATCCAGCATTTGCAAAACCTGTATAGATCATTATTGGCAGAAACTCAATTGATAGAACAAGATTATAGATACCAGCTGCATCCTGACTTAAATGATTCATAAAGATCAAAAGCACAAAGCATCCGATATTCCAGAGGAGATACTCTCCACCAGAAGGCAGACCAAAAATGAGAACATTTTTGTAAATACCAGGCTTAAACTTAATGATATTTACTAAACGCATTTTATAAGGAATCTTGGAGCTTCTAAAAACATATATCAAAGTTATTGGTATCGATGCATAATTTGAGATTGTTGTTGCAAGAGCTGCACCTTCAATTCCCATTGTTGGGAATGGCCCAATACCAAAGATAAGAAGATAATCCAGAAGGATATTAAGGAGATTGGATACAATTCCACCTATCATAATGATTTTTGTAATTCCAATACCCTGAAGAATTGAAGTTGAAGTACCGTTAATACCTATTGCCAGCACAACGAAAGCGAGTATTTTTACATAACTTACACTAAATTCAAGAATCGGTGACTGAATTCCCATGAACTGGAAGATGTTCCTAGCACCGAAAAACATAATTAAAAATGCTATCACTGAGAAAAACGAATTTCCAATATATGAGACCTCCGAATACTTGCGGGCTGAATCAAAATCTTTGGCTCCGATTTTCTGCGCAACAAGAATTGTAGTACCCGTACACATCGCATACAAAATAGAGGATACTACATCGAATGGAACAAATACATTCGCCAGTGCTGAGAAGAACTGCGAATTAACATGTCCGAGCATCGCGGTATCAGCCCAAATCAGAAGCTGAGTAAAAAGCTGCTGTAAAATGAGCGGAAGCGCCAGTTTGAAAATCTTTTTTGTCTCATCATTAATAGTCATAGAGACTAATTATACCTTCTAATATTCTATTTATCCAACACAGAAATTATTTTGTTTATTATTGTCCGTTTAATACCACATATAGGGAGGTAGAATTCAATCAAGATTATTGCAGGAGGTATTAATTATGAGAAATAAATCCTTTGGTTTCATCGATGTTTTAACACTTATATCTGTAATAATCTTCAAGATTCTCACAGCTATTGCAATTATCATACTTTCTGGAGTATGGCATTCAGGCAGACATAAAAACAGTATGTAATAATCAGTATATTGGGTAATTATAAAATAACAATAAGTTTTGATATTTAATTTTCTATTCGTTATAATGAAATAAAAATTTTAAAGATAAGGAATAAAAAATGGAAATTGTAGAATCTTTTAAAGCTCAGCTTCAGGCTTATCATCAGAATTCGATTGCAAAAATCCCTGCTGCTAATACTCTAATCAATCACACTATGATTTTAAAAAAGAACCGACTTAATAAGTTTGGTTATAGTTTACTACTTAATATAAAACAGCATGAAAATGTAGGAAATTATAAAACTGAGAATTGGGGTAATGACAAGTATCAGATTGCTCATTATCAGGATCCAGTTTTTCTCACCAGAACTTTCTATAAGAATGGTAAGTCAATCTTCAAGAAATCTGGAGAAAAAAGACTATATCTTTTTATAGATGACATTATTGATAAAGATTTTAACGAGAACGATTATATAAACTGTCCTAACTGTGGATTTGCGGAATCTATATCTGCAATTAGAGATGGCTGTCAATACTGTGGAACTCATTTTGAGATGAGTGATGTGTATCCTTCAATATCAAATTACTATTTTGCTTATGAATATAGAAGTGCAAATAAAACTGATACAAAAGCCGATAAACGAAAGTCAAACTTACTTGTGTGGAAGAAGTTTTTGAGTTCATTGCTTGAAGTGCCTTATGAAATTTATAAGATGCGTACGGGCGGACTTAAATCTAAGCCCTTTTTCAATAGATTAATGAAACAGTATAATTTGAATATTCCATATTTTCAGTTTAAAGATAAGTGCACAGAAATGCTTACAGCAGTTCTGTTTTCTGACTCCCCTGATAATTTACCTTTTGTAAACATTCCTAACTGTCCAGCAATCTCTCCTGACCTACTTGATTTTGATTCAACTGGATTTGCAATTGATAAAGAAACCAGCGGAGTTAGCGGAGATATTGCTACTATGAACACAACGTTCTTTATCGATGGTTATTTCGATAAAAATGGCAAAATCAAAAATACGAAAGCGACTTATAAAGCTTCTTTCAGAAGAAATGTCTATGTACCATTCAATCTGAATTTCTCTTTTACCAGAATCAACTGTAAAAGTTGTGCTGGTGTTTTCGATGCAGTAAGAAATGATTGTTGTCCATATTGTAACACCAAATATGAACTTCAGAATGAAGAATGGATTTTAACCGATATTAAAAGAATCCGCTAAATTGTGTTCGAGATAACTTCCCTGTTATAACCTCATCTTCTGAAGAATCGTAGAGCCATTAAGTATGAGATTTCACATATTGAGAAATAGAAACAATATAGTAACGATTATAATGCTATCCCTTATGCTGATAATGGCAACATCTGGTTTTAGTGCAAAAGAAGTTATGGATTATAGCGTCACTGTACCTGATGAATCACTTTACTTATTTAGCGGAACTATGTGCAAGGATGAATTTCCTAATCAAGATTAGATTGTAAAGATTGCATTGAGCAAATATAGTAAATCTGGTGATGAATCTTTTGTTTGGACTGTCATTTATGGAGAAATTGATTTCAGAGAAGCAAAAGCATTTTGGGGAACCAATAGTGGTCGCCTTGATAACTTATAGATAACTCAGTGGTATGATTTAACAGAAGAAGATTTGCCAATATATCAGGCCACTTTAAGCCAAAGCGCCTTAATCATCCAATAAATGACCTCGAATCAGGCGGGTGGAAAATCGGTATTGAATACGAGGATGGAACAGTATATTCATACGAGATTTTCGAAGAAAGATATAGAATAAATACTGAAGAAAATAAAATGAAAATGTCTTCTTTGATAAAATGGATGTTCCAGAGGCATATAGAATCTGATTATCTGTAGCAACAACAATAGAACCACGACACTCTTCTGAAGTCACTTCCTCCATAATAGCATTTGCAAGTTTTTTTACTTCTCGTCGTTCGTAATGTATATATTACCCTCTACATTAGTAAGTTCATCCAACGCAAGATGCTCTAATCCTGGCGCTTTTCTTTGCCACCGGTTTTACTACAGGCACATAGTGTAAACATCACAAGCACAAAAAAGGGATACTAGTTTTCTCATTACTACTCCTTAATATGGTTAAATCGAATCCTTGATCAAAAGAATTATATGGATGACAATCGCCAGAAAAATCCAAATAATGGCGAGCCCTCCAATGAAGGAAGACATATCACCAGAAATCTCTTCTGTACTTAATTCATAGATAATTCTGATTACCAAAACTACTAAACAGATAACAAAAGAAATCATCAAAGATGATCTAGATTTCCCCTTAAAACGATATCGGACCATATTTGTACCTCGTTACATATGTCAAACAAAACTTTCAATATATAAATTGTATTCTGTCATTCTTTTCCACTCAACTGCTTATTTTTTATTCTTCTAAGAATTTCCACTCCTCTGGATAATAGCACCTGCCTCATTCGCTGCCCCCGCTCCTTCAAGAATTCTTTCATTATTCTGTCGTATTTCAAAATCCATAAACTCACCAACAAACTTCTATACATCATATTTACTTAGAAGTTTAATCTGATGTGTTCTCGTTTGATAGTAGAACAACCGTATCAGGTGTAATCAAATTTTCCAAGGGAATGTCATTCCCTAGAGAAATGCTTCCCACATCCTCACCTGAATAGAAGTCAAAACCAGTGTATTCGCAAAACCACTTAACCCTTTTACAAAATACGCTACAAATGCAGCAATAAACCAAATATAGTCCAAGTGATTAAACTCCTTTTCGGCCTGTCAAATAATAAACCGCGAGCTGAGTTCTGTGAGAGAGACCCTCTTTAAGAAGAATCGAACTGATGTAATTTTTGACAGTACCTTCTGAAATAAAGAGTTTTTCAGCAATCTCCTTATTCGAAAGACCCAAAGCAACTGCTTCGATAATCTCAAGTTCACGCGATGTGTAATTCTCCTTATTGAAGTTACTGTTAGGCTTAATTCCTACATCTACGAACTTATCGAAAACTTTCTCATCCATGATATGAACGCCCTGATGAATTGAGTGGATCATCTGCTTTAGTTCTTCAGGTTTGTGATTCTTAATGAGGTATCCTTTAGCACCATTCTTTATCGCCTTATCTACGAGCACATCATCGTCGAAAGTTGTAAGAATCATAACCTTACCTAAATCTTCCTCGACGAAAACTTTGGTTGCTTCAATTCCATCCATCACTGGCATCTGGATATCCATAAGCACAACATCACATTTATTTAAGCGGGCTAATTCAACAGCTTCCTTACCATTAGAGGCACAGCCAACAACTTCAAAATCGTCATCGATTTCTAAGATAATTCGCATGCCATCTCTTACAAAATCACTATCGTCAACAATAATTACTTTAATTGGATTCATTGTTTTCACCCTCTGTTTTCTTAATTGGAAGTATCATATTAATAGTAAATCCACCCATGGATTCAATATCAAGATATCCTTTTACATTTCTTACTCTCTGTTTCATGCCCTGAATACCCATTCCGTCTATAACATTCTCAGAGCCTTTACCATTATCCTTAATTACACATCGTACAACTTCTCCAAGTGCTGTAATGCTGATACTTATCTCTGTACATTTAGAGTACTTTAACGCATTTGTCACTGCTTCGAAGGCATTATCAAGAATAATATCCCAGATATTTTCTGAAATCTCCTTGTCATCTGCCTGAACATCCAAAGTTGCTTTGATGTTATACTGCTCCTCACACTCACTGCAGAGTGCCTGCAAAGACTTAAGAGCCATTCTCTTCTTATCTGGTCGTTCATTACGAATAATGACACGAATCTCATCCATACTGCCACGAAGATTATCGATTACTTCCTGTAAGATTTTCTGGCTCTCATCTGGTTTTTTATCCATAAGAACTTTAACAGCTTCCAGCTTATACAAAGAACCATTAATGCTATGACCTAACTTATCGTGCAAAGCCTGCGAGATACGCGCCTTCTCTTCAAGCAACTCATTATCGTAACGGAGCCTTGATTCGCGCATCTCATTCTTATGAGCAACATTACTGTGTTCCATATCAGATTTAAGCTGGGATTCTGTCTCAATATTCTCACCTACTATCTTCTTATACCAGTCGATAATCTTATAGTTCTGAAGATACAAAAGGAAGAGAAATGAAGTAATCAGAAAACATAATCCAGTATTGAGATTCTTGTAATACGCCAGAAACAGAACCAGATATGAGCCAAGATAGTAAAGAACAGAAAGATTTGAGACAGCATCAAGAAAAACGATGCCTGCGAAATATACTCCTATAACAGGAAATAGGAATACGGCAATCACTGCCGGTATTCCCTCTCCAACAATCCATAAATTACGATGTTTTTTATCAATGTCAGTCATCACAGAGCAAAGAAGAAATAATGCTCCAAGAAGAAACTGACCACCAGCCAATCCAGTAGAATCGAGTGTCTGCATTATTCCCCAGCAAACAAGACTAAGGATTCCTACAAACTTTACTAATACGAAGTAGAAACTACGAAGATGACTTTCCATTAATTAACCTCTTATTCTTCATCGTTGAGCTTAAGACCAAGTATTCCAATTACGAATATTATAACCAAATAAGCAAGAGTAGCACAAAGCATTAATGAATATCCGCTGCTATTTCCATTCTGGAATCTTGATACTGAGAAGAGTGCCCATCGTTCTGGCATAAGAAGAGCTACTTTTCTATATGTCTCACTAGCTTCACTGATATCAAAATATGAACCAGAAAGCAAAGCTGAGAGACTCCATATTACAAAAGATAGGAAAGCACTTCCTGCCATTGACTTACAGAACAATCCTGTACATACGCTTAAGAGATTAAAGATGAGACCCTCCAGGAATACTACGATGAAGAACTGGAAAACTGTAATTCCAATATCTGCTCTTACGAAAAGTACGAATGCAAGAAGCATAACAATCGCCTGGAAAAGTGAGGTTCCAATAACAAGGAAAATCTTTGACAAAAGATAGCTAGCCTCATTCGCCTTTGTAAGAAGGATTCTTGAATATACATGATCCTGCTTTTCCTGAAGGATTGTACCAAGAACCAGTACTCCTCCAAACACGAATGCAATAGTCGCAATTGCGATGCAATAACCAACTGTTCTTGTCTCATAGTAATCAATGTCATCATCTGATTTTACTGATACATATGTAACTACCGAATCACCACTTACTGCATTATGATTTTTCACAGCTAACTCAAAGGAATTAACAAGAAGATCAAATCTGTCATCTTCTCCAATCTCATAGATAGTGCTATCGCTAAAATTGTCTTCAAGAACAATAATTGCACCAACCTTGTCATTCTTTGGAGTGAATTTAACACTGTCCATGATTTCATCTTCTGAAACATTACTTACATCCACTCTGAAAATCTGAAAAACACCAGCAGCGTCAAGATTATCACAAAAGTTCTTTGATTCTTCGTTATATATCTTGTCGTAAACTTTAACTGGGTAACGATAGAAATCCACCTGATAAGCAATCTGTGTATTCATTGACTCAAGTTCATAGACTTCATCTTTCTTCTCTGGCTTATCCATGTTATTCCACAGATTCATGCAGACTGTAGCAATGAGTGGAATTACGATACCAACAACCAGGAAAGCTTTATTCCTAAGGAGGAGTTTTGCTGTAGATTTTGCCATTCTAAGAGCATTATTTAACATAACTTATACCTCTTTCTTACAAGATGTAATGAGAATTCCCAAAGGAATACAAACTGCTGTCATACCAAGCAGAACACCAATACATGAGCCAAGCATACTGCTGCTGCCATTTACAGAAGTCTCAACTAATGTTCTGTTAACATAGTACAAAGGAGATAATCTCTTTATTGTTTCAGGCACAACTGAATACATATATGTCTCATAAGTTCCACCTACAAAACCTGCAAACCAAAGTGTCATGAATAAAACTCCAATTGAAACAGCCATGTTCTTAAAGAGGAGGAAGAATACCAAACCATATGCAGTAAATGCGATAGCTGTTAGTGCAAGGATTCCGTAGAACACGAGTGCATTACCCATCGATACTTCAAAGAAATTCATAACAATTACACTTACAAGAATAACCTGAACAAGAATTGCGATAATAAGACATGAAATATACTTTGACATGTATCTAATAAAGCTTCCAGCGTTTCCCACGCGGAATCTGATTCCTATATGGCTCTGACGTTCTGCCTGGAAGATAAAACTCAAGAAAACAACACATAGACTTAAGAAATAAACAATCTCAATAATTCCGTAGTAGTTTTCAGCTTCTGAGAACTTAATTGACTCAATAGTTGATGTCTTCACATCTACTTTTGAACTCATCAGTCCGATTTCCATATTCTTATCAACATTAAAAAGAACATACTGAACGATTCTTGTCTGCATCTCTTTCTTGTCATCGCCATAGATGTGATAAGAATCTTTATCAAAGTTAACGAAAACATCGACTTCACCATTCTGGATGAGTTCTTCAGGATTACTATCCTTGTAAGATTGGGCAGTCACACCTTCCTTATTAAAATTATCCACCAGAATATTCTCGAGAATTGCATATCTACTGTTGTCTGACATCTCGTATCCCATCTTAAAGTCTGTGACTTCTTCAGCGGAATCAAGAAGTGTATGAAAGGCATTTGCCAAAGCTGCAACTACTAATACTGTCGCAACTGGTACAACGATTATCATAACCTTATTACGAAAGATTAGTTTCAGATAATTCTTGATTATTACAAATAACTTATTCATTTACTTAACCCTCAAACATAATCTCTAAGTGTCTTTCCAGTAAGTGTGAGGAATACCTGCTCAAGTGAGATGTCATCATCTGGTGACTTACGAACCAGATTCTTAAGTTCTTCCTTAGTGCCAATCGCAATAATCTTGCCGTTATCCATGATTGCAATTCTTGTACAGATTGCTTCGATTTCTTCCATATAGTGGCTGGTATAGATAACTGTCGTACCATCACTATTAGCTTTCTTAATTCTCTCGAGTATGAAGTTTCTGGACTGTGGGTCGATACCTACTGTAGGTTCATCAAAGATAAGAAGCTTAGGCTTGTGACCAAGAGCACATGCGATATTAAGTCTTCTTTTCATACCACCTGAGAATGTCTTAGCGTATGAATTACGTCTGTCTGTAAGTTCAACAAACTCTAATGCGCTATCCACTGCTACCTTTAAGTCTTTACCCTTTACATCGTAAAGTGATGTGAAAAGTTCAACGTTCTCCCAAGCCTTAAGGTTACCGTAAATTGCCAGATCCTGTGGGATGTAACCTATGAGCGGCTTAATCTTTTTCGAGTCCTTCTTAACATCCATTCCAAAAAGTTCGATATTTCCTGCAGTTGGTTTAAGAAGTGAACAGATCATATTCATTGTTGTTGACTTACCAGCTCCGTTAGGACCAAGAAGCCCAAAGATTTCACCCTCCTTAATTTCAAGTGTCAGGCCATCAACTACTGGTTTATTATCATATTTCTTAATAAGTCCTTCTAACTTAACTATTGTATTCATAACTGAATCTCCTTAACGTGTTTTACATTTATGATTCTATAACTTGGAATTCAATTACAAATCTGTCTTTTGGCATATTTTGAACATGACTTTAGTCATATCTTGCACAAAAAGAGAACCCTCAAGTCACGAAAGTGACCTGAGGGAACATGTCAGAAAGGCTTATGCTAAAAACCTAGGGTAGTCAGGTTGTAACAACTGAATTAGATTGATTTGAACACAGCTGTGTTCGCGTATGTTAATAGAATTGGAATCTAACAACGATATTTGAAAGAATCTTCTCTGGGTCTTAGGGATACCCTAACAAGCACTCAGAACAAGCTGAATCTGTTTTGATAGCACAAAACGTTGCTTGCAAATCCATTCTAATTAATAACACCCTGTGCCGTACTTCATACAGCGCAGGGCGTTTTCTTATATCATCTTAAAATACTTCAGAGCGCCACAATAGCTTTTTCTACAGTGCAATTGGGTTGTCTGCTGTTTTCTGACTTTGGTAGGTTATAGCAGTCTCGCTCAATTATTCCTTGCTTTCTCTTAATCTGAGCTATGTTTAAGTGAGAAACCTTTAATCCTGTATGCTCTAATACATAAGATTTAATTTATTCATAAGAAGCTTTCTTCTCAGCAGATGTAATATCTAATTCAGACATTTCGAGATCAATATAGATATGCTCGTTGACATTGAGTTTGGTCAATAAACACACCGTCTCAACAGTAGTATCGTTGATTAACCAAATTCAACTTCCCCATTCGCTCCAAGATACATATCTAACACCATTTATCTCGCAAGATACATCTCCTAAGTAAAAGACACTCCCCTGCACACTGTCTGTTCTTAAACCGACATATGTCCTTACACTATTTGATAATTTCTTTTCCACATCAGATTTACTTTTGACCTCTATTGCAAAATTTTTCTTCCAATCTGTAATAATATCTACCTCAAACCCATTCTTATCTCTATAATAAGTCAGATTTGCTTTTTTCGCGTCATTGTATCTTTTTTTCAATAATTCGGATACTGCAGCAGTTTCTACAACAGCACCTTTATGATCATCAAGTAATAATTCTTCTTTTGACTCAAGTCGTAGCAAATAGCACATCAATCCGGAATCAACAAAATACAATTTAGGAGTTTTTACAACTGTTCTTCCAAGATTATTACTATCCGGTTCAAGAAAATGAATAATATAAGATGCCTCGAGAATTGAACACCAATTTTTAATTGTTACAGCAGAAACCCCAATATCTCTGGATATACTGTCATAATTTATCATCTGCCCACTATACAGTGCACACACTTGAATAAATTTTCGGAATGCACTCACATTATCAGCATTTATCTGATCCTTAACATCCAAATCTAAATATGTGTCTATATAATTTTCAAACCAATCATCCAAATAAAAATGCTTATCTGTATCATGCAATGGTGGATATAATCCTTTAAAGAAAATGTCATAAGGTTCATCTGGCAATAGTCCAGCTTCTTTAAGTTCTTGCATCGAAAATGGAAGTAATTTTATCAAACCCACTCTGCCAGCAAGACTATCAGTAATATTTTGCTTTAATCTAAACTGACTTGAGCCTGTAAGAATATATTTTCCCGGAGTGTAAGCACTTTTATCAATTATAAGTTTTATAGCGTCAAATATTTCAGGAACCTTTTGTGCTTCGTCAATAATAACTCCATCTGGAAATGCTTTCAAAAAATCACCCGGATTTGACTTTGCAAGTTCTCTTAAATTCTTATCATCAAAAGAAATAAATTTTTTATCTGGAAATGCATATTTTGTAAGTGTAGATTTCCCGCTCTGTCTTGGCCCTGTAATAGCAACAACCGGGAATTGCTCTGCAAGTCTCATAAGAGCAGCATATGCTTTTCTCTCTATCATACAATAATTCCTCCTA
>JAKSRE010000016.1 GCA_024403775.1 Clostridia bacterium
AGAACCATTTTGTACACTGTCTTTTATACTGTCCGATTTATAGGGACCAGTTTACTATCGGAGACAGCTCCTGATAATGCTTAATTAACTATTAATACTCTGGTTCAATCAAACCATAGTTTCCATCCTTACGCTTATAGATAACGCATACAGATTCAGTATCCTGATCCATGTATACAAGGAAGTTATGTCCAAGCATCTCCATCTGGAGAATAGCATCTTCTGCGGTCATTGGACGAAGCTCAAAGTTCTTACGCTTAACAATCGTCTTCTCTTCCTCTAATTCAAAATCGTAATCTGCGCTACTGTCTTCTTCAAGGTAAGAAGCAACCTGTGGGTATTCCTTCTTACGATTCAAAATCTTTGTCTTCTGCTTTCTAATCTGAGACTCGAGCTTATCAATTGTTTTATCTACTGCAGTAAGTACTTCCTCATCCTTTGCCTCTGCTCTGAAGAACTTACCATTAAGCTTCATAGTGATTTCTGTAGCCATGTTATTTCCTACAGACTTAATGCAAACATTAAATGTTCCTTCTTCACCGAAATACTTGTCGAACTTTGCCATCTTATCCAAGATTTTCTGCTCGAGATTCTTACCAATTTTAATTCCTTTACCCTGTGTAGTGATTCTCATATAATCACTCCTTCCCGCTAGTTAACTTAAAAGAATTTTTATTTCTTTGTAAGTATTATAATTTATAATTTCTTTACAAGTCGTAACGTAGAACACAGCAAAAATATCAAAAGAATGTTATAATAAAAAAGATGGGGCTTAGAACAAGTCCCATCTTTTTTTATAAGTTATTTCTTTAAATCAAACGAACAAATTAGTCTCTGTCTCTTCCTTTGGTTCTTCAGCCTTAGCCTCAGCTACAGGCTCAGAAGGCTTCTCTTCATCTGCCTTAGGAGCAGAATCTGCACTAGCCTGCTCAGTTTCACTTGGAAGTGAAGGTGCATTTGAACTATCCTCATCAAATTTAGCACCACATGCAAAACAGAAAGCATGTACAAGACTATTTTCTTTCTTACAATTCTTACAAAGCTTGAGTCCCTTTTCGAAAAGAATACTTAATTCCAAAGCATCATTATCCTTCTCAAGATTAACTACTTTGTCACAACGAGAATTAATATCCTTGGTAACATCAAGACTCATGTCTTTGTACTGATCACAATACATCTTACCAATCTCATAATAGTTTTTATCGATGGCAGCATTGTTTTCCTTAATCTTATTCTGATAAGAAGCAATGGTTTTTGCCTTAGGGTCAAAAAGTGCCATAATACCTACCTCCTCATGTTTAACTAACTATAATTATACAGCATCATGTCAAGAATGGCGAGAAGAGAAGAATTTATTAATATAATCCCTTATCAGTTTATCATCGCCAATTAAATGAGCAACTGAATCATAGGCATACTTACGTTTAACCATTACAATACCGCTAATAACCACGCCCATACTTATTATCATACCGATACCAGAACTAACATCGGCACTATACCCATTATTCATCATGGATAAAAACGCATATGTAGTAGGTACAATTGAGATAAATGCATCAATTATTCCAAGCACCTTAAGAAGTCGAACTATGAGATTTTCTCTATGCCTTGTAATAACCATACCATATATAGAGATAACAAATTTAATCAAAGTAAATACTATTAAGCAATATACAAGTTTTCCGCCAACTGTAATCGCATCCCCAACAAAATACATATGAAAGCAGCAAAGAAGGTATGTCATAGCCAGTAAAACTATCAGATTTCCACCTAATTTATGCACCTCATATCCAAAAGAATACTTCTCCTCATAATCATCAAGGCTTTTGGCTGCAATATAGCGCCTTAAAACGTAAAATCTCATAAGTCCTAATGCCAGAAAGTAAATCGAATTTGTAATAAGCCATCCGGAGCCAAGATAGATGCCAAACATAATCTTACAAACTGTCATGAGGAAATTACAAATAACAGAAAAAGAGACCAAAGCAATCGTTGGGTCTCTATGTAATAAGCCTCTTTTTAAATCAGTAAGTACTCTCTCAAACATATGTATATGATACCTATACTTAAGAATCATTCAAACTGACAAAATATAAGAAAACAGAGCCACTAATAAACCATTCTCTCGAATTTAAGCACAAAAAAGAGAGTCGGCATAAACCGACTCTCCAAAAATTACTAATTCAAAACTGATATTAGAGCTCAGCAAAGTACTTAATTGTACGAACCATCTGTGATGTGTAGCTGTTCTCGTTGTCATACCATGAAACTACCTGAACGAGGTTGTCCTGACCAACCATTGTCTGTGTAGCATCGAAGATTGAACCATATGTTGAACCAACGATATCTGATGAAACGATCTCATCCTCGTTGTAGCCGAAAGACTCTGTAGCAGCAGCCTTCATAGCAGCATTGATCTCTTCCTTAGTAACTGTCTTCTCAACTGTAGCAACAAGAATTGTTGTTGAACCTGTTGGAGTTGGAACACGCTGAGCTGAACCGATGAGCTTACCGTTGAGCTCTGGGATAACAAGACCGATAGCCTTAGCAGCACCTGTTGAGTTAGGAACAATGTTAACTGCACCAGCACGTGATCTTCTGAGGTCACCCTTACGCTGTGGGCCGTCGAGGATCATCTGATCGCCTGTGTAAGCGTGTACTGTTGTCATGATACCTGACTTGATTGTAGCGAGGTCGTTAAGAGCCTTAGCCATTGGAGCCAAGCAGTTTGTTGTACAAGATGCAGCAGAGATAATCTGTACATCTGGTGTAAGATCCTTGTGGTTTACGTTGTAAACGATTGTTGGGAGATCGTTACCAGCTGGAGCTGAGATAACAACCTTTTTAGCACCTGCATTGATATGAGCCTGTGCCTTAGCCTTTGATGTGTAGAAACCTGAGCACTCGAGTACTACGTCTACACCGAGCTCACCCCATGGGCAATTGTTTGCATCTGGTTCCTTGTAGATCTTAAGTGTCTTACCACCAACTGTGATTGTACCAGCCTCGTCATCAGCTGAAACTGTGTCCTTAAGAGCGTATGTACCCTGAGCTGAGTCATACTTCAAAAGGTGAGCAAGCATCTTAGGGCTTGTCAAATCGTTGATAGCTACTACCTCGTAACCCTCAGCACCAAACATCTGACGGAAAGCGAGACGTCCAATACGACCGAAACCGTTAATTGCAACTTTTACTGCCATATTAATTTCCTCCTATAAAGTTCCCGTATGGGAATAATATATTTTTTACTGTGCCTATGCACCTCTAAAAGTTTACAACAGACTACAAATTATTACAACAATATAACAATAATAAATTTAGGAAAATGTTAAAAATTCAAGGCGAAATATTATTCAATATCACAAAATGATTTTCATACAAAAATTCATTTCTTTGAAGAATCACTCTGTGAAGGAAGATTGAGAAGAATAACTGCTGTCAAAATAAGAATAATACCAATTATTTTTGTTAAATTACGGCTCTCATTAAAGAAAAACATTCCAAGAAATGCCCCTACAAGAGGCTCAACCGCAACAAGAATTGCAGCTTTGCCTGAAGGAATTCTTTCTAAGCCCCAAGTATAGAAAAAGTATGGTAAAACAGTACAGAAAAAGCCAATTCCCAAACACCAGAGAAGTAATACAGGAGTCGCCTTTACCGTTCTTACTAATTCAACTGGTTTACCTATAGGGATACTTCCAATAAGACCAAATACAAAAGTATACATCGTAACAGTCATAGTATTGTACTTTTTGAGTGCCAGTCTTCCAAAAATGGTATATAGTGCGTAAAAAAGTCCTGAACAGAGTCCAGTAAATATTATAAATGGTTTTACACTAATTCCAGTTTTAAGATTAAGTCCAGCTACCAAAGCACATCCAATAGTAGTAAATATAAGTGCAACAAAGGACACTTTGGTCATCTTCTCCTTAAAGAACAAAGCCGACATAAGGCATACAAAAATCGGAGAAGTATAAAGAAGAATAACCGCAATTGAAGCTTCACTATTAATCATTGTATAAAAATAAAAGCAGTTAAAAAGAACCACACTTATTATTCCCGTTCCGATAAAAAGAGGACAGTCCTTTACAGCTATTTTTGTTAACGCTGGATTTTTTACTGCCATAAATATCGAAAAAGATATTGAAGCAACTATCATTCTTACAAGTGCGATCTGAAAGGAGTCCAGACCACCTTTGGAAAGATTTTTAATGAAAACAGTAATAAATCCCCATAATACTCCTGCAAGTATTACGGATAAAGTAGCTTTACGTTCTGTACTCATCTTATAATTTCTTCCTCGCTTATCATTTTATGAGCTAATTCCATCATCTTATCAGGGTCTTTACATATGCGAATCTTATGCGCCAGCTTATCGTTATCAAACATATACTGCATATTATTCCAGACTTCTTTCATCTTAAAAAATGCATCTTTGACACCCAGCGTCTCAGCATACGAATTGTAAAGTTTATCATGAAATTCCAAAAGCTCACTATTAGTTATCTTTTTACCCGTCACTATCTCCCTGAAGATTCCAGGATTAGCAACAGCTCCTCTTCCCATCATAAGACCACAGTTCGGGTATTTACTTAAAATATTAATAGCTTCCTTATATGTATAAATATCACCGTTATAGACAATGTTTGATTTTGAATTCTTATATGCCAGATCAAACTTTTCCATTCTTACGTAATTTGAATACATATCATCCTTTACACGAGGATGAACTATTAGTTCACTTATAGGATAGCGGTTAAAAATCGGAAGAATACTGTCGAACTCCTCTTCTGAATGCATACCGAGTCTGGTCTTAACAGAGATATCAACCTCAATGTTATCATCACCTAATCTTTTAAACACATTTTCGAAGAAGCGGTCAAGCTCTTCAGGAAATGCAAGAAAACCACTGCCCTTTCCTTTCTTTGCGACAGTATTTGAAGGGCAGCCAAGATTAAGGTTTATCTCAAAATAGCCACGGTTCATAAGAAGTTCAACACCTTTAATAAATAGTTCTGAATCATTTGTAAGAAGCTGTGGAACAAGATATAGGTCCTCGTTATTGGAAGCCAATATATCTTTAATCTCTCTTGGCTTAAGCTTCATCGACTCTGTTGGAGTAATAAATGGCGAGAAATACTTATCCACATATCCAAACATCTCGTTTTGAACATTGCGGAAAATATAACCGGTGATTTCTTCCATCGGTGCCATATAAAGTTTTGTTGTATTCTTTTGATCACAAGCAGAATTATTCATAAGTGATAAATTATAAGTTTTGAAGATAAAAATCAAGTATTTTGGCAAAACAAAAGGAGCTGCAAAACACGCAACCCCTCCATATTTGCAATAAAACAAAAGTTTAACGGAAATTAGCCGTTAACCTTATCCTTCAATGCCTTACCAGCCTTGAATGCAGGAACCTTACAAGCAGCAATCTTAATCTTAGCACCTGTAGATGGGTTCTTACCCTCTCTAGCAGCACGCTCACGTGTCTCAAAAGTACCAAAACCGATGAGCTGAACCTTATCACCCTTAGCCATAGCATCGCTGATAGCATCGATTGTAGCTGCCAAGCAAGCGCCAGCATCCTTCTTTGAAACCTTTGCAGAAGCTGCGATAGCATCGATCAAATCTGTCTTATTCATGTTATTTACCTCCTAAAAATTAGCGACGTCTCCGCCGGATAAATCGTATGTATTATATATAATCTCTTTTGCTATTTCAATTGTTTTATTAGGTTTTTAGCCATTTTGGGCAAGAATACAAAAATTTTGCGATATTTTTATTAAACTTTACACTTGAATAGCCTCAAAACCGCCTATATTTCGATATTCAAAGCATTTTTGCCACTTTATCAGCAATAACTTTTCCCAAAATCTTATTACTGTCCTCATCAAGATGAATACTATCAGCAGGAGATGTTTTAACATAATCTGCTGCATTCAAAAACTCCAGTTCATATTTCCCAGCTAGTGCCTTATACAAATTAGCAAGTTCAGATGATACCTCACACGCTCTCTTATAGCCAAAACTCTCACCAAAGGCAGACTCAGAAATATTTTCCCCAACAAGAGGAGGAGCTATCAGAAGAACTCTGGCTTTATCGCTTAATGTAAAACGAACGAATGCAAGAATCTTCTTTATCAGTATTTCCATCTCATCAGCTATATCCGTAGAAACATAGTTGAATCTAATCTTAAGATCATTAGTACCAAGCATAACAACCATCAAATCAAAAGGTTTCTGACTTTCCATACAAGGAAGAACATATTTAAGCCCATTCTTCTCCCCTTCGCAAGGATCATCAGTTGCAATCGTTCTTCCATTCTGTCCTTCTTCAATAACAACATAATCTGATCCCAGAATGGTCTGCAAAACTCCAGTCCATCTTATGTTCTCATCATGTCTTCCACCAGTTAATGGATTATATCCCCATGTAAGTGAATCACCAAAACAAAGAATTCTTTTTTTACTCATATTAATTAATCCCAAAGCGCTTCACAAATAATAGACCAAACTATACAAAATACTGAGAGCGCAATAATCATTAAGATATCCTTACGTCTAATCTTAGGACTGCGTCTGTAAATAGCATATGCTATATAGCAGAGAGCAGCATTCATAAAGAATGTAACTCCTGCTGCAGAACCCATGATTAATGTACTTGATACTGAGAATGTTGGTATAAGCATCTTAAAACCAAACCACGAATCTGATACATCTTCAATCTTATAGGAAGGAGTTTTTCCGAACCACATAATAAAGCCTACAGTCAGAATGATAGTCAGTATACAGAAAATCGCAGTAAACACATAGTTCTCATCCAGTACATCAACCAGGAAGGAACTATAGGTATTAAATCCAAACTCATCAGCAACAATCTGTTCAAACAGACCAGCAGCTTTATACATGATGATATTAGGTCCAAAGAAAATAGCAGAAAGAATTCCGCTATAATCTAACTCTTCCCAGCCAGCCAGACGAATAAAAGTAGCTGCAAATGCGATGAGTACTGATGGAACCAGGCAGTTATATGCAATCTGGAACATCCAGCCGTCGCGGTGTGTATTAGCTCTGTCATAAATAAACATATTGTATCCAAGAATGAGGGCAAAAGCTAAAGTAGTAACAAATATCAATCCAATGATACCGATTGGATTATATCCAGCATCAACTACTCTTAAACAAACTAATACGCTTCCTACCAGATATGCCAGAACAACCTGAACAAGAGCATTTAAATAATGAATCAAACCAAGTGTTCTTCTCTTGATTGGCATCTGATACCATAGATCAAGATTACGACGATTCTTAAACTGTTTTAGTTCAAGCTGTGGCAAGAAGAAAGCCGCTATTCCCAAAAGAACAACATAAGAACTACTACTAAATTCAAGTTTGCATCCTATCTTGTCAACAGAGTAAAACATAACATTGGCACTTATAATGCACATTATTAACAATCGTAAAAAAGACTCTTTAAAGTGATAGAAAAAATATCTGAGCGGTGTATTATTGCTATTTGAACCAGTCATTACATCTTCTTTTAATTCATAGTTATTGTTCTCCATAATAACGCCCCCTTCCTTACTGATGTCCATAATCACTTATAAAGCGATCTTCAAAGTTTGCAACAAGTTTATCCACAACCAGAGGATTAAGTGTGTTTATTGCATATAAAACATTTTCTTCATTACCTTCGAAAGTAGCAGTTATACAGTGACCTTCAACTTTGCAGTTGAGCGCCTTAAAAGGAATACGATAAAGTATTGACTCGTCAACCTCATCTTGAAATACGATTCTAAACTTACAGATTTCTCTCTGTCCAAGTGCCACATCATTTGAATATGACATTCTAGTCGCATCAATCATTAAGAAGTGATCACAGAAATCATCAAGTTCCAAAAGTGAATGACTTGATACTACTACTGTCATAGACTTCTCACGCTTAAGTTTTGCAACATAATCCTTAAAATGCTTTCTCGCCAGAGGATCAAGTCCATCAAAAGCCTCATCGAGGAAAATATATTTTGGTGCAACACCAAAAGCCAGCGCTATAAAAGCCTGTCTTCTCATTCCCTTTGAGAAATCCTTAAGCTTTTTACGCTTGTTTAAACCATAAATATTAACAATCTCATCGCATATATTCTCGTCAAAATCTGGATGAAATGTTTTATATAACTTTATTAAGCTGTTTATTGTTGAATTAGATGTATAGTAAGGCTCATCAGGAAGTAAAAACAAATTCTGACGAGTTGAAGCCTCGGATGGTTCAGCTCCATCAATTAGAATCTTGCCACTTGTAGGAACAAGAATTCCTGAAAGAAGTCTTAAGAATGTTGATTTACCTGCACCATTAATTCCTACAAGACCAAGAAGAACATCATCTTCAATGGTAATATTTACATCATCTAATACTAACGGTTTATCGTAAGCATAAGACATATTTTCAATAGTAATCATAGTACTTTTTTTATACCCCTTTTCTGTTATTAACAAAATGATTATAACACAACCTATGGAATAATCAAGACAAAAAAAGAAGGGAGTCTTATCTTCCTTTAGACTCCCTCTCCATTATAATCAAAACCTGATTTATTCTTCCAAACTTACAGCTACAGCCATATAAAGATGCTCAAGCGTATTATCCGATACAATAAAAATAAGTCCTCTCTGATCTACTGTTATGTCCTGAGTATATGCGAATAAGTCAAATGGCATTTTATATGTAAGATCATAATAATAGTTTTCTCCATCTGTCTGCTTGGTAGCAACATTCTCATAATCAAGTGCAAATATAATTGATGTTACACCATATCTTACCTTTTCATCTGAATCCTTATCACAATAGACACGAACACAATACTCACTGGTATTCTTGCTATATGTATCAGCACTAATCAAATCACCAACTAACTCAACTGATTTGCAGCTATCATAAAATGACTTATTACCAAATAAGAGATTTTCATCATTGGTACCCTTAATTGAAGAATATTCAATCTCCATATCTGAATTAGCATATTTTTCATCAAACAGCATAAGAATCAATTCATCAGAATAAATACCAGTAAAATGTCTCTCGTCACGAGGCGTATTCTTACAGGCACATGGCTCACCAGCATCAATTCCATAATCAAAGCAAATTGCCTTAAATTCTGCTGACTCAGCAAAGCTATCAAATACTTCTTCTCTTGACATAGACTTTCTATCAAGGTAGTGTTTCCATACTTCACTAAGAGAATCAGGTTCTCTTCCCATAAAAGTTCTGTAAAGCACTTCAACAAAGTATTCATTTGAAGTATCAGAATTAATGAACTCAGGACTAAAGATAAATCCATAAGCAAGAGAAGTACCAGTCTGTGTACCATCAATAAGAGCCTGCGCCCATCCAGCCTGTCCTACAATATCGCCATGACGTGAGAGGCAGATTGAATAAAATCTGTCTACAAAACAGTTAATATTGGCATTTGAAGAAGCCGTAAGATTCTGATTATAAAAACCAGCACAAATATCATAGCTGCTGCAAAGATTATAGAACTCCTGTGAATTAGCAAATCCATAGAACAAATCATTTTTTGCACTGTCGCCACCACTTATAAGTTTATTAACCCACATTTCCTTACCAGCACTATCGGAACTTCTTCCGAGAAGCATGTTATAAAGTCTCTCAACATATTCTTCGTTACTGTAGCCAGCACCCTGAAATTCTGGGCTATATACAAAACCATAGGCAACTGATATTCCGCATTCCTGTCCATTTACAAGTTTATCAACCCATGCATCTAGACTTTCCTTATCAGGTTCACGATTAAGTGCAACATTATAACATCTGGTTACAAAATCAATTACACCCTGATTAACATCAGCATTAAGTGTCATACATATTGAACTAAACACCATCGAAGCAGAAAGTGTAATAGTTACTATTTTCTTCATAAAGCGATTCATTAAATAATCCTCCTTTGATATGAGTATTAGAATAACATATAAATCAAAAAATCCAATTTAGTAATTCTTAAAGCTTTCTTATGGTTACTTATTCTGACTTTTATAAAATTCATTAACCAGGCTTCTAAATCCCAGTTCTTTTATGTGTTCATACGTTATTTTATAGTTGCCTTTATAGTGCCTGCCACTATTAATATAACGTATATACTGAATCAGATAATCATCAATAACTGCCAGAGAATCAGCGGTATCAAGAACGGGAAAGAACCACCTTGCCCAGGTAAAGTCCACCTCTTCTCCATCTTTACTATATCCATAAAACTTACGGTTAAAGATTCGAATCATTGCTTTTGCTGTGCCATCGTAAGGCGCCCCTTTACGAATTCGCCATCTGTATAATTTAGTAGCCTTGCGCTTAATCTTCCCTTTAATCTTATTTAAGGTTACCTCCGACAAATCTACTTTACCGTTGTAATACTTAAATCCCAGAAATTCCCAGGCCTCCGAAGGTCTGGTAAGCTTAATTTTATCCGGATTTAATTCTAACTTTTTGTCCTTTATATGCTTTGTAAGCATATCTTTGAACTTGATAAGTTCTTCTTCCTTCTCCGCGAAAATCAAAATGTCATCCGAATAACGATAATAAGGAACTCCATCGAACAAATCGTCAAGTGATTTGAGATAGACATTGGCAAAAAATGGCGAAATTGGAGTCCCTGCCATACCACCACGAGATTCTTCAACGATTTCTCCAGTATCTCCATCGTAGGCTTTATTAACGTTTAAAAACCTTTCCAGAAACAAAAGAAGTTCCGGATCATCGTCAATTACTTCTTTTAAGGAATCAAGTAATATACCCACATCCATAGAATTAAAGTAGTTATGAATATCTACTTTATAGGTATATGAATTGTTTGCATATGAAGACCTTACTATCTCTCCAATTGCCCCCTTAACTGTCTTTGTTTTTCTAAAGGAATAGCATCTTGGATTAAGTCTAATCTCATAGCGGTTAAGAAGAAACATCATCAGTTTTAATACCAGCATCTCATCAGGAGAATAGGTATAAACTACACGTTTTTTGTTTGTTCCACTTTTATTTACGGTCTTCTTACGTGGATAATCAAAAGGAATATCAGCATCAAAAATTCTCTCAGTTATCTTAAGATATCGGTCTTCTTCAATAAACAAATCAAGATACTTAAGTTCATGCTTTGATATATGCTGGCCCATAACCTTATGTTCGCGATAAGCTATCCAGTTGTTTTTATCTGATAATTCAGCAAGAAGCGACACTAATATATATCCCCTTAAACAAATTAAAAAGTTACAACAAAAAAAGAAAGAGAAGGACTTTGAATTCAAGCCATGCTTGAATATACTGGATTTGAACTACATCAGACTGTCTGCAAAGTCATAAAAATGATGAAGCTTCTTCCGCCACAGACGCAAATTAAATTGCATTCTCTTTCTTTTTTACGAATTTATTATACCTGAGAATCACAAAATGTTCTCAGCAAGTCTTGAATCCACATAAGATGGATCATTTCGGAAATACTCAATAAAATTAATGAGTTTTACTCCTTCTTCTGCTGCCTTTTCCTTGGCAACAAGATAAGCATGTGTTGTAAGTGTATTTCTGCCAACAATCATTACATATAACTTAGGTGCACCGTCCTGAAAAATAGCAAAAGAAGCGTTCTGAGCCTCAGGTCCTGCAAACTGGTAATCCTCTTTAACATCAATAGAAGAATAGCGAGAGAGCGCACTTCTTATAACTTCAGCTGTTCTCACCGTATCCTTTGTTGCTGTAAGGCTCTTACGAGGAGCATTATATCGTCTAGGTCTCACTACGCTATTTGAAGAAGCGCCAGTAAAAGCATCATTTACAGCTTTATTCATAACATTATCAATCTTATTATTTACCTGGCTGTTTATCTCACGTCTGGCATTATCTGCTGCATTTGCACCAAGAACTTTTAAAATCGAATTAATAAATCCCATATAATCTCCCCCACAAGGCATAATTAACTTATTTGAAGATTATCACAACGCGCTTACTTTTACAATCTTACGCCCCTGACAGAATTTATGACAAATAAAAATGCCTCCTGTGTTCACAGGAAGCACTTTAATCTAATTCTTATTAGTCAATTGTCTCTGGCTTAAGCTTCTTAAGACCAAAACCCTTGATCTCATACTTATAATCACCCTTAGGAATAGCTGTTCTAATTGTGAATGTCTCACCAGTGTTCTTGTCATCTACAAACAAGTCATAAGTCTTAGGCTTAGCGCTCTTGTGGAATACTGAACGATAAACAAGATTCTGAGTTGAAGGAGCTGTCTCAGCCTTCATATTCTCCTTAGCAATCTTGTTCTTCGCAAACTTGTCACCAGCACCACAGATTGGACAAATATGTACATAGTAACGGCCTAAATAAAGAAGTGGAATGTGATCAATGTGTCCCCACTTATTTACTCTGATATATGTATCCTGATATGTCTTGTGACAAGCTGGACACTCATAAGCCTCACCATGAGGACCAATGTTCTTTCTGTAGTTATCTACACCATAGTAATAAACTGCCATACTTCAAATCTCCCTAACATAAAAATTGGTAATTATTTTCACCGAGAGATATAGTAACACTTAGACAAGAATTATTCTATAACAATAGTTGCTACATTTGAGCCATCAGTTTTTACACTTGTTGCTTTTTTGCCTTCAACATCAAAGATATAATCACCCTTAAAGCCGTTAAACTTAACAATACCATTCTCATCAGTAACCAAATCAACATTTGTTGACCATTCATTATTAACAAGATTATCATACATATTGTATACAGGCTTTACTGAATTATCCTTACGAACAAGACCAGAAGGAGCATTAAGCCAAGCACCATCTCCAAAATCCCAGTATGTCATACCCTGTACAGTAGGTGCACTAAAGATAATTCTCATCATCTCTTCAAGCTGCTTTGACTGAAGTTCCTCGAGTTCTGGAGTTGATGGCCACTCTGTTACCTGATGGTCATTAAGATCTTCAATCTCTGGTGGTACAAGTGTTCCAGAGAGAATTGTATTCTCTGTAAAATGGAGTGGAAGACCAAACTTTGAGAATCTCTCGATAACATCAACTGTCTTCTCAGCACCCCAGTATCCCTGATGCTGATGTGACTGAAGACCAATAACATCTATTGGAACTCCTGCCTCAAGACATTCGGCAATAAGCTCTTCATAAGATACAGTCATATTAAAATCATTAAGGAGAAGTGTTGCATTAGGATTTGCCTTACGTGCCTCACCGAAAACATCCTGAACGAGAGCAAGTCTGCCCTTCATATTACAGATTCTTGTAACGGCATTATCGTACTTATCGAACACTGGCATAATAACAACTTCGTTAATTACGTCCCACATGTCGATTGTTCCCTTAAACTCAGTAACATCTCTTTTAATTCTCTCAAGCTGTTTTCTAAGAATTGTCTCATCATCATACTTTAAGAGCCAGTCAGCACATACAGTGTGCCAGCAAAGTGGGTGTCCCTTAAGCTTAAAGCCATTCTCCTTAAAGAATTCAGCATTCTCTCTGATAAAAGCAGTAGCTGGCTTACCTTCTTCTCTCTCGAAGTTACCCCAGTACATATGAACAGTAGCATAGTTGAAGATTTTCTTCATAAGTTCAAATCTTGTCTTACCAAACTCTGCAGCCTGTGGATCATCCATCTTCATTAATGTCTTTGCAGGGAAAGCACCACATCCAAAAAGGAATTCGTGATTAGAGAGCTTTGCATTTACTTTCTTACCTGCAACTGGATTTCCATTCTTATCTACAAATTTAAAAGCATAATCCTGCTTTCTATGATCTAAATTGTTTGCAATTGATGTCATATTTATCGCCTTTCTGTTATATTTCTAGCATTTTTAGCAATAATTGTATTATAACAGATTCATCCGCCAAAAGACACACTTTTTATCATTTAAGTGCTTCTAATATTTTCTGGCACGCATTTGTATGAGTAAGAGGACCTGGGTGTTCTCTTGAACCATAATCAAGATCATCGCTTGACAAAACCTCAACAAACTTAATTCTTGAAGAATCCGAAGAACCATCTATTACTTTTTTTATTAGTGGAGCCATATCTGTCTTACACATACCAGTTACCCAGACAAACTTAGCCTTTGGATAATATTCCAGAAGTTCATTAAGAAATGTTATACCCTTATCAACAAAAAGATTTGCATCCTCTTCTACTGGCAACCCGTTCTCATCCAACTTAAGTTTATAGCTAACACCCTCTTCACTAACCCATGGTTCAGCGTTAAATGCCGCCCAGTCATTTGTACCAAGGTTAATAATAACAACATCGGCTGGTTTCTCACTAAAATCAAATGGAACACTTTTGCCATCAATATACTTATAAATACGTGGAATTGTCAGGTTTATATTGTTGTTAAATCCAGCTTTTACGCCCCAGCCACTTTGAGAACAGATTCTGTAATCAGCGTTAAGACTGTCAGCTGTTTTTCTTGCATAGCCTTCTTCAAAACCCATATAAGCCGCAACAAAATCCATCTGCCCAACACTTCCGTGAAGGCCTTCACCTGTAGTAAGACTGTCACCGTAAAAATCTATAACCATATCATATTTTGGTGGTTCTCCAAGCGAGATATCATTTCCATCAAAATCTGTAAGCGAGATGAATCTAAGGTAGTGATTACCTTCTGGCTCTAACTGAGTCTCTTTAAGAATTCGAACTCTGTTAAATTTGCCCTCTTCCATGCTGTGAAGAACACCAATTTTATTCTCTCCCTCGAAAAGCATAGTTCTTGAGACAAAAGCACCATTAACTTCAACCGTTACCCAGATATCAAGTGCCCCATACTTGGCCTCAACATTTAAGACAACATTTGTGGTATTGGTTAAGAATTCTATTCCTGAACCAGTCCAGAAAAAACTGACAGAATTATCATCATTTACAATATGTCGACCAAGAATATTGATTTTGTCATTTTTTATACAAGTCATTCTTTTTTCTCCATTCTATTAGGTTCAAATATCCATTTTCGAGAAAGATAAAATATAGTATAATGCATTTTATATTATTATAATAATATACTTGAAAAAGAAAAGGGAAACAAATATGGCAAAGGATTTAAATTTTAAGTATGATGCCTTTATCAGCTACAGGCATTCAGAAATCGACAAATTTGTAGCTGAGAATTTACATAAACGTCTCGAGGCATATGTACCACCTCGTAACCTGGACGCATCACTTGTAACAGGAGAAAGAAGAATTAAGAGAGTCTTCAGAGATGAAGAGGAGCTTCCGCTTGCAACAAATCTCGAAGATCCTATTGTAATGGCTCTTAGTAATTCGGACTGGCTCATTGTTATATGTACTCCACGTCTTAATCAGTCTGAGTGGTGTAAAAAGGAAATTGCAACTTTTATTCAGATGCATGGAAGAGACCGAGTTCTTTTGGCACTCTGTGAAGGAGAACCAGATGTATCTTTCCCAGAGCTTATGAGATATGATGAACAAAGAATTCCAAATTACGATGGTACTTATACAATCAGAAGAACTCCTCTCGAGCCTCTCGCAGCTGACTTCAGAGGCAATACAAAGAAGGAGATTCTCAAGAAGATGGACATTGAGATTTTCCGTCTCCTTGCAAGAATGTACAATGTTAACTTCGATGATTTAAGAAGAAGACACCATGAACGTGAAGTTAGAAGAAGACTTATTGCCGCTTCAGCTGTTACTGGATTCAGTCTTATTACTGGTATTGTCGGTCTTGGTACTGCAGCATATATCAGTAATCAGAACGTACTTATCGGTGAGCAGAATGCCCAGCTTGCAGAACAACAGATTCAGCTTGTAAAGAACCAGTCAGTATCCTATGCAGAACTTGCTGCCTTTAACGCAGATGAGAATCCAAAAGAGGCTTTAAGAATGGCATATGCTTCTGCAACTGAATATGATGGAATTCCTATGGTATACACCCATCAGGCTCAGAGACTTATGACTAACCTTTTGCATTTATATGACAGTAGCGGAATATATAAACTAAATCAGGTGTTTAATACCGACACTAATATAGATTTCGTAGTAACATCTGCTACAAACCAGTATTTTGCTACTGTATCAAATAACGGAACTTGCTTTATTTATAACACTAATGGTTCTCCAGTTGATGCAATTCGCAATGTAAATGTTGACGACTCTGTTGCTTTCTACGAGGATAAGTATCTGGTATGCGGAGTTGGTGACAGTTATTGGGGATTTGATTCTATTGTTGTTTATGACTTAGTAAATGGTTCTACTAATACTTATGATATTAGTAGTTCACGTCTTGGCACCATCGATGGAAAGAAGCTGCTTTATGCCTGGGATATGAGCAAGATTACTTTCTACGACATCACCACTATGCAGGAAGTATGTAGTTATAATTTAGAAAATTACTCTAATGATATTATTAGTTCAACTCTCAAAGCATCAGGAAATATCTTTGCATTTACTGATGGTGAGATATTCACTTCAACTGACGAAGATGGTAACTATGTTGAAGATACTCATGCATTGAGTTGTGAGAATACATTGTATGTTGTAAGCATCGAAACTGGTGAAATATTATATTCTACCAGAGTAGATAATTTCTACAATTTAAAGGATATAACAACCATAGACGATGTGACTGTTCTCACATTATGTAATAATGGTTTTAATTCTACAGGAAGTACAATTATAGCTTTGAAGGAAGGCATTCAGCCTGTAACACCTGAAATTACTCCAGCGATAACTCCTGAAGAGATTCCTGATGAAGAACCTATTGAAGAAGAAAATGAAGAAGCAGAAGTTATCGACGAAGAGGTTTCTGATGAGGAGACTTCTGAAGAGACTACCGAAGAGATTACTGAAGATGTGATTCTTCCATCTACTCCTTCTTCTCCTTCCTATTCATGGGGAGAACTTTGGAGAATCTGGGATGACTCAGCTGTTGTCGAGTCAGTTATGACAAGAGAAGAAGTTACTCCTGGTAAGCTTTACTTCATTTCAAAAAACACAGTAAGAATCAGAGACGCTCAGACTGGTGATGTATCCGTAAGTGCAGTATTCGATGCTGATATTAAATGTCTTAGAATCGCTGAGAATAAATTAACAGCATTCCTTGAAGATGGTACTTGTCAGGTGGCAGTTACTAATTATGGTATTGACGCAATGACAGTGACCTGGTTCCACTCTGAACCAGGAGTCAAGAAAGTTGTTGTTGCAAATGGCAATATCTTTGTAATCCCAAGATTCGGAAGCAGTATTTATACATTCTCACTTACTTCTTCTCCAGATATTGAAATGCTTGATTCTGTTCCTAAAGATATTGATTTCTTCGCGATTGGCGAGTCGTATACTACATTTAGTAAAGATGAATTCGAGAGTGAATGTGAGAAATATAGTCTCAATACATCACTCGTATATGACATAAATTATTCTCTTGATGGGAAGCTTGCATTTGCAAATATGAATGATGGTACTGTACAGTTATTTGATGCAAAGAAAAGCAAACTCATTGGTACATTTACAAACGAGACCGGTTACTACTTCACTTCTGTTGCTGAGAATAGC
Source organism: Clostridia bacterium (assembly GCA_024403775.1). Lineage (GTDB taxonomy): Bacteria > Bacillota > Clostridia > Saccharofermentanales > Saccharofermentanaceae > Saccharofermentans. The sequence goes on from JAKSRE010000016.1 coordinate 17,583, forward strand.
GATTATTATTTTATTGGATCTCATAGTATCGGATCTTATATGATTGAAAAGGAGACCTTAGAGATTGTTGCTGATATTGATAATCTCGCAGGTGCAGATGACGATTATGTATATGTATCTGATATGTACTACAATCCTGATTATCCAGATAATGACGTTGTATTTGGACGAATTCCTATTTATAGTGCAGAAAGCGTTCTCGAATTAGCTGAAGAAGCGTTGGATGATTAATAATTGACATTGATTTATAAAAAACATCGGGGCTGTTCTTGATTTGAGACAGCCCCGTTTATTTTGTCTATCACTTATTATATTAAGCCTACATTGACTGATTACCAGATTTCAGTTCTCATACCATAGGTATAATTACTGGTATAGATTTCCTTTGAATATGTTGATTGCGTTATTGTATTCTGGTAATTAATAACAATACCATCATTTGTTACCTTCATAGTCGAATTAGCGTCTAAATCTATTGCTCCACTTAATGAAGAAACGTCTACTAGAAATCCTGCAGAATAGGTAGAACTTTTTACATATTCTTTAAATGAGGAATAATTATCAAATTTACGGATTGTATATCTTACGGATAAAACAACATTATTATTATCTTCATCAATCTTACAGGTTATTTCTACATCACAATCAGAAAGTATGCTATTCGAATCACTAGACCACCCTGATGAAGTATATGATAATTGCTCTTTTACCTCCATATATCCTTCTGTAGCTTTCCATTTACCACAAATATCAATAAAAGATGAATACTTATTAAGTGTTGCAAGCCTGTCATCTCTAGATACATCGGCGTATACTGTTCCAGGCTCAACTTCGCTAAAAATATTAAATGCTTCATTAAGCTTTCCTTTTCTATACGAATCCTCTGCCTTCATTAACGCCGCGATATTAAAATACTCTTGTGCACCTTCAACGTCTCTTATTGAGAATAAATACCCATATGCATCTACATACATTTTTGCTTCAATATAGTAGATTCCAGCACTTAACTTAACCTCTTTAATTTTCTCATTCGCATCAGCATAACCTTGAGATTTAGTATAGTAGGATATCGCATCATCAAATTTGTTGTTTGAGGCTAATTCTCCAGCATACAAATACTTCGCCTCATTATAATAATCATCAGCTTCTTTTATTCCAGAAACCTTTTCCAAATTAGTTACTGCATCAGAATAATTCCCATTCTCAAGACTACTTAATCCTAAAGCAAAATACTGATAATACTCATTCACCCCTTCAAAAACTTTATAGGCATTTTCATAATCGCCCTGTGCAATTAATCCTTTACCACAATCATAAATAACCTCATTATCAAAGTCATATCGGCTGCACAGATCATATGCGGCTAAATAATTCTCGTTATCAAGCTCATATTCTACCCAGTCTAAGCGAGTCTGAGTAATTCTGCTTGGTGCATCAGAGTAATCTTCTGATTTAGTAAATTCATTTAAAGCAAGCTCGTAATCATTTACTTTCAAGGCATCTTCTGCCAAAGTATAGTGATTTGCTTTCTGGGATAAAACAGAATAAGCTTTAGAACTCTTATAATTACCTGCTGCAGAAAATTCTTTATAAGCTTCTTCATATTGATGATTATTATATAGTTCTACTGCTTTACGATAATGACTAGCAGGTAATACTAATCCGAATAATAAAAATAGTAAAGCAAGCATCACTATTGCCGAAGCACTTACCAATTCAATCTTTAATCTTTTCTTCTTTTGGATCAGGTTCTTCTCATCCATCATCTTCTTACACTCATTTGCTAATTCATCAGAATCAAGATAACCACTAATCTGAAGTAATATTTTCTGAGCTCCTAACCACTCTTCTGCTTCCATTTTTCTTTTTGCGATTTCATATTTTGTCTGATTGTTTTTTTCTTCCTGTAAAGAATCGAGTCTCGCCTTTACATCGTTATATTCTTTAGTGACATCTACCTGATTAATTGCAAGATTTAAAACACTAAATGCTTTTTTTAAATCTTCAACATCTTCGCTTTCTCCTAAGCTCTCATATGCCAAATTAGCATATTTAAGTGTATTCTCCTCAGTTGAAGGAACATGTTCTTTGCTACTATCAAAAACATATCCACACTTAGAGCAGGAAGTGTCATCTCTTCCATGAATAAATCCACATTCTTCACACGCAAATACTTTTATCTGGAATCCACAATGTGGGCATTTATCTAAAGTATTAGAATACTCTTTATCACATTTAATACATTTAACTAAAGCCATATATTTCCTCGCTTTCATTTAATATCATCTTTTTATACTTGTTAGAAAAACTTTCTCCATACGTTAACTAACGTATGGAGAAAATCATGTCGTTATAAGTATTATTTATTCTCAAGTTCTTTTCTTATCTTCTTTATCTGCTTATACCCACACAACAAACCTATCCCCGATAATATTAGTGCAAATGCACCTATTGTATAGAGTGAACCAATAATTCCACTCTCGCTACCTCCATAAATAAGTAAAATTGCCCCAACTATAATCTCAATTATTGCTGCATTTTTCATACTTTTTACCTCCCCTTATTAAGACATGCTATTTAAAAGTTTATTGTTTACACGAGTTATTACTTCCATATAGTAAGCATAATCAGCTGTACTCATCTTTGAAGTATCAAGTTTTGCCAAAGCATTCTCATATTCAGTTAAATCATTAAGAAGTTTTGTATACTGGTTCATATCATAATTTCCAGAGCTTACTTTCTTCATAAAACTACAATAATCATCCATGAACTTCTCATACTGATCCAAAAACTGTACTAAGTCTGAACTAACATCATTTTTATTAACACTGGAACCAGAATTCGAACCAGCTGAGACATAAGCTTTACCTGTTATTCGTGCTACAAATTTAGCATTCGCCTCTTTATCATTTGCAAAGCCCAATATTAAACTTAGGATTAAAATTACCGATACGCTGATTATAAGTATGTCTCTGATTAACCCGCCAATAACCTTACCAGTAGAAGTTTCTTTACTCTTTTTACTATTAACCTTTGGCAAAGATTTAACAGACTTTGTAAATTCCGCTCCACAGTTCATACAAATACTCTCGTCAGATGGAATAGTCGCTCCACATTCTGGACAAACCTTTTCTTCATCAATCATAAATTACCTCCTAATAACATCTCATTTTTAAGTTCAGACAAAACGCTCATTATTTTGTCGTAACTTCTGTTTAATTCGTGTTCATCAGTAAGATTGAGGCTCTCAATGATATCAGTTAACATTGATATTGCCTCATAATTTCTGTTTATGAATAAAATCCACAATTCCTCACTGATGCTCCCCCTGTTAAGTTTCAGTTTCACAAGCCTGCTTTCCAGCCTTTTAAACTGCCTTAATGCATCCTCTAGTTCCTGATCAACACTAATACTTCTCTCTGATAAATAAATCGCCTCATCTGTTGAACAGGTTCCTTTGTATCTGTACTTGTCACTTATACCAATGCAGAACTTATACATAGGTTTCTTTATTAGTTCCTGACGCTGCTCTTCAGTTATCTCATCAAGATATATTTCCTCTATCCCAAAGAACTCTGCTATCTGCATTTTTCTTGACTGCGGAATCTGCTTTTTACCATTCTCCCATGCACTCATTGCCTGCCTGGTAACACCAAGCTGTTCTGCAAGTTCCGTTAAGGAGAAATTACATTGCCTCCTTATTGTTTTAAGTCCATTCATCGTATCCATTAACCCTCCGATAATTAGTACGAAAAAGATCATTTCTCGCCTATATAGGAAGTGTTTTTCACGCGAAAAAAATGACGTAAGTTGTAACCTTTGTTAGAAAAAATACTACTTATGGTTTACAACTCACGTCAATCCGCAACCACGATACAATCGCGGTTTGTTATTCAATTGTAAAAAATACTTTTACTGGTTAACGTTCTCTATATATACCCAGTTAATCGTATACTCAACATCTGACATCTCAGCCAGCTGTTCAATATAACTTGTAATTAAATCTTTTGCTCTCTCTCTTGCACGATTTAAAAGTGCCGCATCATTCATTATTTCTGTCTCAAGCTCCAAAAGCGATTCAGCTATTGCTTCTGTAACGTCTGTGGAAGTAATAGGATTCTTATTAATGCTATTAACAGTCCAGTTAGCAATTGTAGAAGTATCAGGCTCCTCGATATATGAATTAATATTATAAGAGTTAGGATCAGCATTTACAGCACCAACAATCATTGCCTTAGGAAGAATAATTGTTATCTCATTAGTTTCTTCATTAATTGACATCTGAAGCTGATTAACATCAATTCCAACACGTGCATAGGCATCATATTCTATCCAGAATTTACGATCTCTTTCTCCCATATGCTCGACTCCAGTACCAGCACTCTTTATTGACCTAGCTACATTGTGATAATAGCAGTCAAGTGTGGCAAGCTGACAAATCGCATCTACTTCACTTTGTTCTGGAAGGAAAATAAGTGGAAGAGTCTCCTCTGTAGTCTCTTCTGTGGTAGGAATCGTTGTCTCTTCTACCTCTTCTTCCTTAATATTTTCTTTCTTTCCATATTCTCCATCAGAAGCCCAGTACAAAATAAAATCCTTGGCATCTGAACATGAAGCAAACAAAAGTGAACCAGCTAAAAGAGCAGAAATCAAAGTCAAATTCTTTACTTTCATTTTAAACACCTCCACCAATTATTCGGCCCAAGCCACAATTAATGTATAGTCTGGGAAGAACATATCAATAAGTGGTTTATTCATAGCAACAAATTCTGAATATGTATTAGTCTTGGCATTCTCCCAAAGCTTCTTATCATTCATGACTTTAGTGGCAAGATATGCCTCACAATTGGCCTGTGCAGCCTGCGCAGTACTTGAAACATTAGCTGAATCATCAAGGAAAATAAAATCAAGAGAACCAGATAACACTTCTGGTTTACCCTGAAGTTCAATCTTAGGAAGAACTATCGTAATAGTTTTATTCTCATCATCTACAACAGGCTCTCCCATCTTGGACGCATCAATTCCAAAATACACCTCACCCTCGAAAGCGATATAGTAAATAATCTTACCATTCTCACCTATCATTGGACAAATGCCGCTATAGTTATATGACAATGTAGACAACTGACTAATCTCAAGTACATCAGTAACAGTAATCTTGGTCTCAGTCTCAACTTTACCTTCTTCACCGACAATTGTTCTGTCTACAAAATTATCCAGAACATCCTTTGTCTTCTCAAAAATTGATTTGGTAATATGTTCTCTGTCACTAATAAACTCTTTATATACAGAATAACCTTTTAAACCCACAACAGTAATTGCTATCATTAGAGAAATAAAAGCAATAAGACGGATATAGGTAATAAGTGAAACCTGCTTTCTTGGTGCAGGACTTTGATTTACATTATAATTCTTGGAATTACGGCCAGATTGAAACATAGTTCATTCCTCCTTATACATATAAATCTTCTATTCGCTTTGATTATACCTTAAATAGGCACATATAACATATTAGTATTGTAAGCATTAGTTAGTTTTAATACGCAATATCAGCGAATTAAGAGCCTGAAAGATAATATTTTCGAGAAAAAACTGGTTCGAGACAAACCCGAACCAGAAAGTTTTTATCTAATTGTATTCTCCTCATGAGACATACGCCATTCGATACAACGCTTAAGGTAGTGAATATAATCAGGATTCTTACACATACCCTTACCATCAACATCAGAAATCTTAGCGACATCCATACCATTACAAGCTGTTGTCTTCATAACGATATTAAGTGGTGGAACGCAGGTATCGTTGGCAATAAAAGTACCGATACCGAATGCTACCTTAATCTTATCCTTAAAATAACGATTAAGCTTAGTTGCCCTGTCAAAATCAAGGCTGTCACTAAACAAAAGCATCTTTGTCTTAGGATCAATACCAAGCTCTTTATAATGCTCAATCATCATGTCTCCCCACTCATATGGGTCACCACTGTCGTGGCGAACGCCACTAAAGAGTGTTGAATATGTGAGCTGGAAATCCTTAAGGAAACACTTTGTTGTAATTGCATCAGTAAGAGCAGTTCCGTTCAAGACACCATATTCCTTAACCCAGGCATCAAGTGCATACCAGTTTGAATAAGCTGGATTATGCTTATGATTACCCTGACCAACACACATAATCCACTCATGAGCCATGGTACCTACTGCAGTAATACCAAACATTTTTGCAAGATAAACATTTGATGTACCTACAAATGTTGAAGTTGGATATTTAGCTTCTGATAATGTCTTAACAGCGAGTGCCTGTGCTTCACCAGACAAGCGGCGGCGCATACCAAATTCACTGAATGCACCAAGTTCAAACTCATTATTTACGAGTTTATTTACCTTCTCATTAAGTCTTTCCTTAAAACTCTCAAGAAGCTCATCGTAGTTATAAGCCATTCTAAAATATACTTCATTTACAATAGCAAGAGTTGGAATCTCATACATAGAAGTATTAAGCCATGTTCCCTTAGTCTCAATTGCCAAGCCACAAGGAGCATCTGTTGTAATCTCGAAGTCTGCATATCTTGGCTTCCAGAGTCTGAGAAAATCTACATAAGATCCTTTAATCCATTTAATTGTATTAAGATATTCAAGTTCGTCTTCTTTAAATCTCAAATCGCAGTAAAGCTGAATCTGTTTTTTAATCTCATCAACCATCTCTGAAGTGAAGTGAACATCCTCGTTACGACACTTAAAAGACCATGTTGTCTTATAATCACTGAACTGGTGATAAATAGCCTGACCCATTGAAAATTTATATGCGTCAGTCTCAAGTAAGCTTGTAATAATCTGCTGCATGTGCTCGTTCTCCTTATAGATTATCTTACAAAATTTGTCCAAGCATGTGTCTCCTGCTCTGGAAGACCAAAGGCTTCCTTACCAAGAGCTATACTCTTCATCAAAAATATCATATTGGAAGCAAGAGTTCTCATCATCTGCATACCCTCTTCATCCTCATAAGCATCGCTGGCTCCGCCATTACCATGGATACCATTCCAGTACTGGCCTGAAGCAACCGGCATACCTGAGATAGTAAAATACTTATTCATCTCATCAAATGTAGAGGTTAATCCGCCTCTTCTTGCTGCACAGACAGTAGCTCCTACCTTCATTCTCATATCAAAATGAGAACTATAGAACATTCTGTCCATAAGTGCTACTACTGTAGCATTAGCAGAAGCATAATAAACAGGTGTTCCAACCACTAAGCCGTCTGCCTCCTTAAACTTCTCAGAAATCTCATTAACCTTATCGTTAAAAACGCATTTTCCAGTCTTACCACAGCTACCACAGGCAATACAGCCACGAATAACTTCTTTACCAACATTAATAACTTCGGTATCGATATCGTTTTTATCAAAAACCTTAACCATCTCGCCAAGAGCTATTGAAGTATTACCATTCTCATTAGGGCTTCCGTTTATAATCAACACTTTTAATCTTTTCATATATCCTTACTATCCTCTTAAATCAAACCGTAGTTTTATTAGCATCCCATAAGCCTTCCTGCATGGCTTTCTCCCAATCAACCGACAGAACTGTTATCTTATCTTTACCAGCCTGAGCAAACTGTTTAATGATAACTTCTTTCTCTATAAGGTCTCGCAAAGCATTAGCAATATAGCTTTCTTTGCACTTATTATGTTTTGCAACAGCCTTCACAGTAGTTGTAAAAGTAGCATTTACCTGCTTACTTGACTTAGAGAGAAACTCAAAATTCTTAATTATCATCTGATAATACTGAATACGCTCCTGATTAATTGAAGGAATCTCATAACATTCGCTTGCAATTGTTTTAAGCCTGCTACTGACTGAACCAGTAACACCATAAACCACAAGTTTTTTAAGCTTGGAATTACGTAAATATCCAGCAACTGATCCAAAGTGACCATCGCCAGTAAATAATATATAAACCTGTATATCCGGGCGGCTGTCAGCACATCTATAAATAGAATCAAGCATTATAAAATCGGTAAAATCTTTTTTTGAATGAGGTGAAGTATTCTGTGAATCAATAATACTTGTCGTAACTTCTCTTATTCTGTCAACCTCGAACTTAATTGGATTCTTGGAAAAATCTCCAAATACAAAAAATCCCTTTATATCGTAAACTTCACTAATGTGATGGTAGAATTGTTTTATATCTGGCTTCATTCCAAAATTATTATTTAACGAATAATACCAATGCTCGTAATCCACGAACACTGCTGCTGTCAATTTTTTATCTTTCTTTTTGAATAGTCCAAACAAAAATTTTTCCATCCTTTATTGCGACATTGGAGTAATTATAGCACGATTTCCATCTTATCGAAAGGCGATTCTAATCAATTAAAAGCGCAAAAAACACGGTATAGGTTATCAAATGAATAAACCTATGCCGTGCTTTTATATCACCCCTTTATAATATTGGAATCAAAATTCCCACTTGTCACCAACCATTTTGGAAAGCTCACCAAGGATATTACCTGAACCTACATTAAGAGAATTAGCATTTGCACAGATTCTCTCAATATATTCAAGCTCCTTAAGGTGATAGAGAGTTTTATTCTCATCCATAAGTTTTGCAGTGTTAAGAAGACTTCTTGTAGAAGCTACTTCCTCTCTTCTGGTAATATTAGCTGCCTGAGCCTTCTTCTCAGCTACAAGAACAGTATTCATAATGTTTCTAATCTCACCAGGAAGGATAATATCCTTGATGGCAACACTTCTAACATTAAGATAAAGTTCTGATGCCTCTTCCTTTACCATATTAAGAAGTCTCTGTGATACTTCTTCCTTTGAAGTAAGAAGATCATCAAGCTTCATATCACCTACCAAGGTACGTAAAGCAATCTGAATTCTGTTATAGAATACAGTTTTATAATCGTTAATTAAGGTATTTGCCTTAACTACATCATAAAACTCATATTCAGCAGTAACATTAAATCTGATGCTTACCTTATCCAAAGTAAGAATCTCCTGTGGCTGAATGTTTATTGTCTGCAAGCTTGTATTAACAACATCAACATTAATGTTATTGTTTACATCAAGGAAAAAGTATGTTCCTGCATCAAGAAGTCTGTTAAACTTACCATCAACAAAAACAAGTCCCTTAAAACCCTCTGAAATACATCTTGAGAAAACAACTGGCATCTTAGAGAGAGTATCTCTTGAGAATTCAGCTGTATCCAAAAGAACAATATCAGAAGATACTGTTTTAAACTCATGCTTACCAGCATTTGCCCAGAAAGCATGAAGTCCTTCCTTTGTGTAAACACCCTCATAAACATTATTCACATAGTGAACAATAGTCTCATTAGTATTTACAAGGCATGTTACAACCTTTCCATTGAGCTTTTTATTGTTTAAAATCTCCTCAGCAGAAACTTCATTAGAAGAGATCTCACCATTCTTGTTTTGTGAGACATACTCCTTACCAAAAGCTTCAATATACTTTCCACTCTCAACTACATCACAAAATCTGCCATTCTTAAAAACCATAGCAATCTCATTGTTAAAAATCTTTTTCATATATTTTTCTCCTTAAGTAAATAAATTCGAGGGTACTGTCGCTTTATGATGTTTGGGGCCATAGATTAAGACTTATGTTTAAGATAAATCCTTCTATATGGATTTTCTTTTACAAAAGCTAACCCTCCATGGACAAGCCTTGCATCATGTCTCATGAAAAATTACTAAGGCTTAAAATCTAAGACTTAAGTCTTAAATTCTGGCCTGTTCATAAATCTATGAGACCGACAGTGTGTAAAAAAACGATTTTTGATAAAAAAATAGTTCCTATACAACTTTGCAAAACCAATGGTATACACATATCGTGCACCGCAGTGTGGGACTCATGAAGCATCATCCTTAGTTCTTAAGAAATCTTACTTTGATTTCCAACACACAAGCTTTATTGACCTTGTGACTAAAGTATATTTATCTGGAAGGCTTTATTCACGGAAAAAAAGTTGCGAATAAAAAAGGGAGGCTTTTTTAATTCCTCCCTTCCATGTATTACTCTTCATCCAAATCAAACTTCATTTGCGATAGAAGTCTCTTTTTTATCAACTCAACAAAATCCTGTGGAGCCACTACCTTGATGACCGGTCCAAAAGATAAAACTCTTATTACCATCTCTTTCTCATCATCAGGATCATAGAAAACCTCCAGTTCATAAAGCTTATCATCTATTCTGGTTGCCCTCTTCTCGAAATGAGAAAAATGAAGCATCACTCGTTCCAGCGCCTTACGTTCATCCGTTATTCTTATTACAAAACTTCTTTTACTGTTACTCTTATTATCAGTTAGTGGCTTAAAAACCAGGTTATTCTCCTCTATAGTTACACTAACAATTTTACTTAAAGAAAAACTACTTGGTCTTCCATATTTATCGTGAGCTATTAATCTGAATTTATCGTCCTTTTCAGAATACTCTATAGAATCCGGCATCACTGTAAAATATCTTGTACTTCCATTTTTTACTATATATTCAAGCTTAATTATCCTATTATCGTGGATAGCACTAAGAACAGATTTAAAGTTATTTATATAATTTTCCGATGAATAATCATCACCGTCTTTATACTGATCATAAGCTACTATACTATTAGGAAAATAAAGAGGATCTACATCTTTTAAAATCTCATTTAAATAATAATCTATCTCGCTATTTTCCATAAAAAGTCTCATTCTTCGATCCAGAAGAACTGCTTTAAGCCATCGTCTCTCAAGAAGCGTATAAGGCATGGTAGGAGTATTAAATATATCTGTCTCATACTTACCATCTTTATTTTTATAAAATCCCCAGGAGGTTAGCATGCTCTCGATTTTAAAGCTGTCCGCAAAAGCACGTTTCTTAATAACCTGATCTATCTCTTCACGGCTTACAGGATGGTCAATTGCTATTTTTATAATATCTGATACTACATTATAGTATGCACTATAAATCTCACTAAATATCATATCAGTTTTCCTCCCTACCACTAAGATCGTAAAGCTTATACATTTCCTCAAGGTCCTTCTTAAATTTACGATCCAGTTCTTCATTGGAAAACTTAATATAAGTAATCCTGCAAATAAAAGTTCTAATCCATGGAGTTAACTCATTTGCATCATAACAGTCACATGAGAATCTGGCGCTTGTATCAGATAATCTGGTAATCTTGGCATCGTGACTTTCGCGAAGGAGGCGGTTATAGATAAAACTTTCGCCCTCTTCCCACGTTAATATAAATTCAACGTGCTCCATATTTCTGGCTTTACCTACAGAGACATTCCAGATATTATCCTTAATCAGGTCTAATTCCGAATAATACTTTTCTATATCAGGTACCTTTCCCTTTATAGATACTTCATCAATTCTGTCTATTCTATAAGGCTGAATTCTCTCCTTTTGAGAAGAATAAGACATAACAAAGTGTCTTCCGCCCTGAGTATTTATATATAGTCTTAAAGGAATAATCTCTTCTTTATCATTAATTACTATGCTTTTGTGCTCAAAAATAGCATAGAGAATATCTTCAAGAACAATGCTGTCGAGCGCTGAATTAATATAATGATGCTTAAAGGACAACGCCTCATCCAAAGTATCATATTTATCCAAAAGATAAGAGCCAATAACACCACAAAGTCCTACTTCTGAGAAAAAATGAAGTGCATCAATATTTTTAAAATCTATATCAGGATAACGGCTATAGTATGCTGTTCTTCCTTCTAAAGTTTTAATCAGAATTCCCTGCTCGACGAACTTATCAAGTTTTTTACGAAGAGTAGATTCATCTTCAACATCTATCTCATCCAGAAGTTCGCTTAATGTAAGTTTAATTTCAGGACTATATAAAACATCAAGAATACTAAAGTTCATCTTTAATGTCTTATCCGTAAAAGAACAGGTCTTATATGTATTATATAAAGGATTATGTCTTGAGGATCTGGTATCAACAGAAATATAATATGCTTTGCCATTTAAGGCATTCTCATTATAATCTACATATTCACTCAGCCAGCTATTAATTCTTCTTAGTTCGTCGTCATAGGAACGAGAGCTTTTATAGTTATATTCTGAGCGGCTCTTAAGGCCATAGATATAGAAGTCTCTGATATATCTACGTACATTATTGTAATTCTTAATTAGCTCGCTATACTCTTTTGCCATACTGCCTCATGAATTGTATTTGTACTAATTATAGCATATACCATTCACGAGGTTTACTGACAGACTTTACTTGAATTTAGCTATCAAATCTATAAGCTGCTTCTCACTTAATATCCCCGTTGTTTTGGTTATAGGCATACTATTCATAAAAATAATTGTAGTCGGAACACTTTTAACTTTATAAAAATTAGCAAGATCCATATTCATATCTATATCAGTCTTATATATGCTGCAGCGACCTGCCATCCTCTCAGAAAATCTCTCAAGAATTGGTTTATATGCATGACACGGTCCACACCATGTAGCATAAAAATCTACTATAACAGGAACTTTACTTATCTCTAATATTTTGTTCAGTGTATCTTTGTTTACTTCTTTTATTTCCATTTAATTTCACCTTCCTTTTTGTAATATAAGAAAGTCTAATTCTCTGGAAAACTAAATACTTATCTTATTCAAAGCAAAAAAGAGAGAGATAAAAGGCAAAACTTAGGTATTGGGTGTAAAATGTCTCTATGGAAAATAATTTTAATATGAAACCAATTGCTTATATAAAGTGTGATGTAATGACAAAATTTGGTGCTCCAAGACAAAGTGGACTTGCACCAAGTCTTTGCGGACGCATTATTCTCGAAAATGAGTTCAAAGATAAAAACTATCTTAAAGGAATTGAAGGCTTCTCACATTTATGGCTCATCTGGGGGTTCTCTGAAGTTGATGCTTCTCACATATCCCCTACAGTAAGACCTCCCGTATTAGGTGGAAATGAGCGAGTAGGCGTCTTTGCAACAAGGTCTCCTTTTAGACCTAATCCTATCGGCCTGACCTGTGTCAAAATAGAAAATATAGACTGGGATTCAAAAGACGGACCTTCTATATTTGTCAGCGGAATTGATATGATGAACGATACTCCTATTTATGATATAAAACCATATATTCCATATGCTGATATTGTTCCTAATGCAAAGGGCGGCTTTACAGATACCCATACATTTAAAACTCTTAATGTCATATTTGATTCTTCTGTCGAAAGTGAACTTAGAAAAACTCTTACTGATCTTCAAATAAAAGCTTTATTGGAGATTTTGTCAAACAACATAAAGCCATCCTATCAAAATGATGCTTCCCGTATATATGGGATAAATTATGCAGGACTTGATATACATTTCAGACTCCAAAATGAGGAAGTAGTTGTTACTGATTTTGATATTTTATAATTTAAAAGTTTTTAAGCAAAAAATCGTCTCAGAGGAATTATTCTTCTGAGACGATTAACAGTTTAAACTAAACTAAAATTACATGCTCTTACTTACCATGCCATCTACAACTGGGAGCTTAATTGTGCTACCCTTCAAAGCCTTAAATCCAAGGCAGAGAAGAAGAATTGTCTTACAGATGTTGATAATTGATGTGATGATACCAATCAATGAATTGAGCTTGTACTGTGGGAAATCATCAACCTCGAACAATCTTGCCCATGAACCAATCCATCCCCAGCAATCAGGAATCAAATTAATCAAAGTAACAACTGCTGTAACTACAACCATCAAAGCGATTACACGGATAGCGAGTGTTCTAAGCCACATGTTGCCCTCTCTCATAAGAATGTAACCTGCAATGATAACTGCTGGAATATAACCACCACCAAGTGCAGCGAAGCAAAGGAATGCGCCAAGCAAACCAACTGAAATACCTAAATTGGATCTCTCCATAACATAAACCTCCTTAATTATAAGAAACTAGGATAATTATACCCTAAAATCTTTTTAATTTATGTTGCAAGTTGATAACAATTTACGCACGCTCACTATTATAGCGGAAGATTCTGGATGGTCTGTGACCCTGATTACCAGTCATTTTACCCGTATCAACAATTTTATCTGCAATCGTTCTTCTGAAGGCAGGCGCAAGAAGTGTCTCGCCAAGGATTAATTCATATACCTTCTGTAAATCACCAATTGTAAATTCCTCTGGCATCATATGAAATACAATATCAGAATAATTTACTCTGTTACGAAGTCGCTTAAGTGCTTCCTTAATAATATCGATATGATCAAAAGCCAGATCGAGGTTCTCAAGATCATCGATATCATACCATTCTGCATCCTTTACGACAGCCTTTTCTGCATCAATAAGAGACATGTATGCAGAACTTACTACTCTCATTCTTGGATCTCTGTCTATATTTCCGAAAGTATAAAGCTGCTCACTATATACTTCAGAAAGTCCCGTCTTATTCACTATCGTACGTTTAAGTGAATCTTCGAGTGTCTCATTAAGAAGAACAAATCCGCCAGGAAGGGCAAGCTTATCCTTATATGGATACTCGGTTCTCTTTACAAGCAGAACTTTAAGCTGTAATTCATTTGATTTACGATAATTCGGGGATGGTGTCATTGCAGTTCCAAAAATAACTGCGTCCACTGTTACTGAAATTGATGGATAATCACTCGGATTATATTCTTCGAGAAACTTTTTCTCTTCTTCACAACTAGGTACATACTTTTGCATAAATTATTCCTCATTTGCATTATTCACGTTAATCGTTACATGATATTAACACGATGATAATAACAATTCTATTATTTTAGTGTTACAAAGTCAACCACCATATTTAAAGTAATTGTTTACTTTATCAGAAAAAGTCCTAAAAGCCGCTATATTTAGGAATTTAATTGTGCAAACACATAGATGCTATCACATTGAATTGGACTATATATTGCTATAAAATGATTCAGTTTGAAAGAAGGTGTTATTTATGACAACATTATTATCTTTAGCTATCGCCATGTTTATGGGTCTCATGATGACTCGTCTTGGCAGCAAATTAAAGCTTCCAGATGTTACAGCATATCTTGTTGCTGGTGTACTTGTTGGTCCGTTTTTCTTAGGTTCACTTCACATTCCAGGCGTAGGCTTTCAAAGCTACGAGGAATTAGAAGGTCTTAAAGTAATCTCAAATGTTACACTTGGTTTTATTGCTTTCTCTATCGGTAATGAATTCAGATTAAGTCAGCTCAAGGCTACTGGTAAAACAGCAACTGTTGTTGGTATTTTCCAGGCCGTTTTCACAACAGCTTTGGTTGATCTGGTTCTCATTGCATTACATTTCATGATGCCAAATGTTGTATCTATCCCTGCAGCAATCACACTTGGTGCTATCGCTGCTGCAACTGCTCCAGCTACTACACTTATGGTTGTTCGTCAGTATAAGGCAAAGGGTGAACTTACTGAACTTCTCCTCCCTATCGTTGCAATCGACGATGCAGTTGGACTTGTTCTTTTTGCTATATCATTTGGTGTTGCAAAGGCAGTTGGAAGTAGTGTTCTTGATATAAATTCAATTCTTATTAATCCGCTTATAGAGATTTTTGCTTCACTTGCACTTGGTGCTGTTGCAGGTTGGCTTCTCACAGAACTTGAGAAATTATTCCACTCAAACACAAACCGTCTCATTTTAAGTATCAGCTTCGTTATTCTTACTGTAGCTCTTGCAATGCTTGAATTTGAAGTTGGCGGTGTTAGAATTGGTTTCTCATCACTTCTTGTCTGTATGATGCTTGGTAGTGCTTTCTGTAACCTCTGTCCTTTGTCTGATGATATTATGGGACGCGCCGATAGATGGAGTGCTCCTATCCTTGAACTATTCTTTGTAGTATCAGGTGCTGAACTTAAATTCAGCGTGTTTGCTCAGGGTGCTGCAATTGTTCTAGGTATTGTATACGTATTATCAAGATCAGTTGGTAAGTATATCGGTGCTAGAGAATCCTGTAAGATGACTGGATGTAGTCAGAATGTAGTTAACTATCTTGGTATTACTCTTTTCCCACAGGAAGGCGTAGCTCTCGGTATGTGTGTAACTGCATCTCAGCTTCCAAATGATGGTTCTCTTATCCGTAATATAGTTTTATTTGCAGTTCTTGTTTATGAGCTCTCTGGTCCACTTCTTTCTAAATGGGCTCTCACAAAGGCTGGAGACATTAAACCAATGGGTGACGATGTTCGTAACCGTCGTGAAGAGAAGCTTAAGGCTGCTATAGATAAGAAGAAGCCAGCTAAGTAATAGTTTTAGATAAAATAAATAACATAGATAAAGGGTTGTCCTTAAGCGATTTTACTTCGCATTGGGACAACCCTTTTTAGTTCTTAAAATCTAATTCTGCCTTCCAGTCTACCTTAGTATAGACATCCTGTTAAATCCCTATTCAGGCTTTAAATTTATGTACTAATTAAACAGAAGGAATATCAAATAAGTATTCAGTAAACTGCTTATTCTTTGCTATATCACTACCAATTCCAACATATACGATGTAATAAGAATTCTCATCTGTAATTCCAAGCTTACCTTTTACTTCGTCTGTCATCTTAATACCTACAGGAATACCATTATAGAAATACAATCCGTCAGAATCAAAATAAGACAAATCAGCTATTACATCTGTAACTGGAACAAAGAAATCTAACTCAGAATAGAATTCAATTGCAGCTTCATCAACAAGAAGATAATCAAAATAGCCTGCTGCTACCTGCGCAATAAAGGCATTCTGAATTGTCTGAATATCATACTCCTGAGAACTATCTACTTTAAGATCGGTATCAACAAGTGACGCTCTCTTCTTACCTAGTTTGGCCCACTCGGCATATCCCTTTGTAGAATACTCAATTCCTTCCTCTGACACAGGGCAATTAATCAATCCACCACTTAAAACTAACTGCTTTGACTTATAAATATCACTCACGTACCAGCTAAAGCAAGCAATAAATACGATTAATCCAATTACACCTGGAAGATAGTAGTCAGCAAGATATCTGGCCTTCTGCTTTCCTGAGAGCTTACTAAGCTTCTCTTTCTCTTCAGAGAAGAAATTCTTAATTCTATTTTTAAGTTTCTTCTTTTCCTTAAATTCCTTATCAAGTTCTTCTTTAGACTTGGCATTTAAGTGGTCTTCTTCCAAACTCTTATCTGATACTTCTGCAATCTGCTTAAGAGCTCTTCTAGAGCCTGCATAAGAATTAATCTTAGCCTCCTGAGCTTCAATCTCAGCATAAAGTTTTAAGTCTTCATCAGAAGAATCATCATTATCATCTCCACCAAGAGCATCCCATGGATCACTTGAAATTTCATCCGAAGTGTCATCAAGCTCCTCATCAGACTCCTCTTCATTCTGATTTTTAACTCCATTTGCTTCCTCAACTTTACGAAAGTTTCTGTCACAAAGCGCTGAGATAAAATAAGTTGTTGCAACTGAAGCAAATACCAGAATCAATGGAAGCCATGAAAAATACCAGATAGCTGCAACACCACATGCAATAATCAAAATGAGAATTGCAAGAAGTGGGAAAAAGTTAGAGAAGATAAATACAAATACACCCTTATATAATTCCTTATAAGAAAGTTTAAATCGAGCTATTAATGGATAAGCCACCATATTAACAAAAATAGCGATAGCTGTAATGATACAGATAGAAATCAAATAGAAAGTATCAACAGTCTTAAATCCAACCTGATAAATATAATACCAGTCAATAAAAATAAGGAAGAGTATTGCTAACTGTAATATCCAGGTCAATGTAGCCTGTTTAAAATTCGCTACAAAAGCTCTGAAGAAAGGAGCAACAATTCCAGACTCCTCGTCTCTTAACATCTTAATTGCAACATAATATTTTGCAGTAAGAGCTGCACCAACAGTTACAACAGGTATACAGCAAATAAGACACAGTAAATCAAGAAGGAGCATATCTGTCGCTGCTCTAATAGTATTCATAAAAGGACTGTCAATTTTAAATATATCCATTTCCAAATCTCCAATAATCGTTTACATCGTTATATTATATATCTTTATATTATATACGATTTTAATAAATCAATTAACTCTTTTGCATAATTTTAAATATAAAAAAACTGCCCCACATTGCTGTGAGGCAGTTCGTAAAATCTTGGAAATATTATTCCTTTACACCACCGATTGTAAGACCAGTTACAAAGTAATTCTGTAAGAATGGATACAAACAAATGATAGGCAACATAGTAAGTACAGTAGCAGCAGATCTAACTGTAATACCTGTGATAGTCTGTGCAGCAGCCTCAGTCTTACCACCAGCATTGCCGTTACCACCCTGGTTAGCAACAGAACTCAAGAGCTTCATCAACTCATACTGAAGAGTTGTATACTCTGGATTCAATCTGTTATAAAGCATTGCATCGAACCATGAGTTCCACTGATATACAGCTACGAACAAAGCGATTGTAGCGTATACAGGCTTACACAATGGAGAAATAACCTTCAAGAAGATAGTAGCATAACCAGCACCATCGAGCTGAGCTGACTCTTCGAATGAATCAGGGATACCAGCCATAAATGTTCTCATTACCATGATGTTAAATGCACTTACAGCACCTGGGATTACATATACCCAGAAAGAAGCTGTGAGTCCAAGGCTTCTATAAAGGAGCATTACTGGGATCATACCACCGTTAGCGTACATTGTAATTACCCAGAAGAGTGAGAGACCTGACTTGAATACGAATCTCTTACGGCTCAAGATAAATGACAATACTGCGTTAGCAGCGAGTGAGAAAACAGTACCAAGGATAGTTCTTAAAACAGTAATCTTAGCACCAACAAGCATACCTTCCTTATTAACTACTACGTTATAGCTCTTCATTGAGAACTTACGAGGGAGCAAGTGAATACCACCAAGTAAAGCATCTGAACCATCGTTAAATGAATAAGCAACAGTATTTAATACAGGATAAAGTGTTACGATTGCGAACAATACAAGGAAAACTGTATTGCAGATTATAAATACCCATTCTGATGTTGGGAGTTTTCTTTTATTATCAAACATTTTATTACCTCCCTATTAGAACAAGTGCTCGTCGCCCTGTGACTTAGCAATCTGGTTAAAGATAAAGATAAGTACAATAGAAACGGCGGTCTTAAAAATACCAGCAGCAGTACCAAGTGAATAGTCCATGTTACCAACACCAAACTGGAGGATGTAGATATCAATTGTTTCAGATACTCTCTGAACAAGACCATTACCCAAAATATACTGAACTTCGAAACCTGCATTAATAACGTTACCGATATTCATGAGGAGAAGAATCATAATTGTAGGCTTAATACTTGGAAGTGTTACGTACCAAATTCTCTGGAATCTACCAGCACCATCGATAGCAGCTGCCTCATACAAAGCAGGGTCAATAGCTGTGATAGCTGCGAAGTAGATAATTGCGTTCCAACCTGTCTCTTTCCATACATTAGAGAAAGCAACTATTGGCCAGAACCAGTTTGGATGTGCAAAGAAATTATATGGCTTTGACAGTATATGTGTATTGAGCAAAATCTCATTTATAATTCCAGTTGATGAAAGTGAATCGTGAATGATTCCACAAACGATAATCCATGAGAGGAAGTGTGGCAAGTAAGAAATTGTCTGAATTGTCTTCTTGAACCATCTACTCTGAACTTCGTTAAGCAAAATAGCAAATGCGATAGCAGTTACAAATGTTACTGCAAGATTAATAATACCCATCGCGAGAGTATTTCTGATAACTCGGATGAAACGATCATCCTCAAACAAAAACTTAAATTTAGCTAATCCTACGAACTTTGAATGAAACAAACCTGTCTTAAGCTTGTAGTTCTGGAAAGCCATTATCCAACCACCAAGTGGAAGATAATAGAAAACAATACCGTAAATTACATAAAGTGCAGCGACAAAAATAAGTCCCCACTGACGCTTGAACTCTTTCTTGGTCAGTTTAACTTTTGTAATATCAAGCTCTGCTGTCTTACGCTTTGACATTGTGCACTGATCCTCCTTAAAAAAAAGTGGCAACCACAGAATTAGAACCATGGCTGCCACCATAAATCACTTCTTAGAAACGTTTTGGTAAACTAAGCAACAATTAGCTGTTAGCATTACCCATCTCAACTCTTCTGTCGAGCTCTTCCTGCATCTCAGCAAGGAAGTCCTCTGGCTTACATGCAGCATATGCATCCATGTAAGAAGCCCAGTCAGCGTCGAAGTTAGTTGACATTACAACCTTAGGCAACCACTCGTGCTTTGTTGTACCCATTCTCTCCCAAGCAACACCACCAGCTGTCTCTGTTGTCATTGAATTTGAGTAAGAATACATTGGATACCAGAAGCCCATCTCTACGCCCTTAACAGAACCGATCATGTCTGGGAGACCACCAGCGTTGTAAGCCTTCAAGCAGTTAGCGAATGGCTCAGCGAGACCTGCATAGTACTCAGAAGCCTGCTCCTGTGGCTGCATTGCGTTGATACCATCGTGTGATGTACCAAGCCACTGTGGCATATAAGAATATGTACAGCAGTGATTAGCCTTGAATGTCTCATCCTTCCAGTTAGCTCTCATCTCTTCTGTTCTGTAGAAAAGACCGTCATCATCAACGAGGTAGTCCTCACCCTGGATACCCCAGAAACGGAGATCGTGGATTTCCTGATCAAGAATTCTTGAAAGGAACTGGAATGCAGCTGCTGGATCTTCACAAGATGTTGTTACAGCACATCCTGATGAGTTGTTGAGTGTATCGCCGTAAGCGTGCCACTGCTGCTCTGTAATACCGTCAGCTACGAGACCGAGAGGTACATAATCACAACCCATTTTGTCGAGACCCTGCTCAGCGTATGGACCAGCGATTGAATATGCGAAATCCCAGTACTGGTCACACATACCAAGTACAGCACCTGTTGACAACTTCTGGATGTACTCATCGTATGTCTGTGTAGCGAAGTCGATATCCATATAACCTGCGTTATATACTTCGTTCAACTTCTTAAGATAATCGTGTGTGATCTGTGTTGTGTTGTAGTCTTCGATTGTTGGCTTGTCATAATCTGTGAGGTTAACGATTACAGAACCATCGTTTGGATAACCAGCGAGGAACTGACCAGCGTTCTCAATACAGAAATATCTCCAGTCATCACAGAGACATGTGTAACCAATGTTCTTAGTACCATTCTCCATTGTAGGATTTGCATCTACATATGACTCGATAAGATCAAAGTACTGATCAAGTGTCTTGATCTCTGGATAGCCTGCCCACTCAAGAACACGAACCTGAATCCAGAAAGCCTCATCGTTGTGACCTGTAGCCTTAGGCTCACCGTATGAGTTACAGAAAACGTTTGCCCAGTAGATGTGACCATCGTCCTGACGGAACATTTCCCACTCAGCGTCTGAGTAAAGCTCCTTAAGGTTTGGATACTCCTCAATGTAAGGATCCCAAGCTACGAGAAGACCAGCGTCATAAAGCTGAGCCATACCGTCACCACCATCGATAAAGTCAGGAAGATCACCTGAAGCGATGATAGAACCAACAGCCTCCTGAGCTGTCTGACCTGTAAGCCATGTCTCCTTAACACGTACACCTGTAAGCTCTGCGATTCTCTCCTGGATGTCGTTTCCAGAGTTAATCTCATTACCTGGCATAGCTGAGAACATTGTCATATCGAGAATAGCATCCTCTGAGAATACTTCCTCACCAGCTGCGTTTGTAGCATCTGCTGTAGGAGCTGGACCTGCTGTCTCGAGTACTTCTGGCTCTGTTGTTCCTGAACAAGCAGCGAAAGCTGACATTGCCATTGCTGAAGCCATTACACAAGAAATAATCTTCTTTTTCATATTTCTCCTCCTTGAAAAATTGCTAGATTTACTAGTTAGTAAAATTATAGTTATCCGGATAAATTCAAACAACCCTACGAATTCTATATAAAATACGGAAAAAGTCTACACTGTGCCAATAAACCACACAAAAAGCGAAGGGTGTTTTTGTACACCTTATACAAAAACACCCATATTTTGCTATACACCGCGATTATTTTTCCTGTATTTTGACGGGGTACAACCCTTAATTTCAATAAATTTACGGATAAAATAGTCACAATCTTTATATCCAACCTCTTCTGCTATCTGATTTATCTTCTTATCAGTAGAGATTACCTGCTTTGCAGCTTCCTTGATTCTGTAATTTGTCAGGTAATTCTTAAAAGACATGTCATACTTCTTCTTGAATACCTGTCCAAGATAGGAACTATTAATATGATATTTGTCACCTAGATCACGAAGACTTATATTCTCGCTATAGTGCTCTTTAATATCATTTTCGATATCGGCAAGAATTCCTCTTGAGATACTCTTACGAAGTTCCGTAAGGTAGTTAGCATATTCTACGGCAAATCTCTTCATATGCTGGCTACTACCACGAATCAAAGATCCATCAAATGAACTTTCAGATATATACTGAATTATCTCTTCCTGGTTAATACTGTCATCCTGTTCAGATGCAAGATATATGAGCTGGAATAAAAGATAGTTAAGATTAAGATCAATTACATCAGACTTATCCTCATAGCCCTGAATCTCGGCATAGAGTTTATCTACTGCAGTATATATCTGCTGTTCGTCATTGTTCTCTATTGCATTCATTACCTCATCAATCTGTGCCTTACAGAGAATAACTCCGCTTTGTCCTACCTTTATCTCATCTTCATAGATATAAATACTCTTCTGGCTGTGGAAGCTCTTAATACTGTTTAATTTACAGCAGGAGCTATAAGACTTTGAGATAGCTGAGATATTAGATACTTTCTTACCGCAGAGCATTCTTACTGGCTGGCTCATAATCACTTCTATTTTATGGAGAAGCATATTAAGGAATTCCATCTCAGACATATCACGTCTGGTAGCCATATTCTCACAATAAATAAATCCTACATCATAGTTATCTTCATCGTAAGATACGTCAAATATAAAATGATAACTGTTCTCTTTAAGTACTTCTTTACAAGCATTAAAGAGCTGCTTTTGAATAACTCTTAAATCATAGTCATCATCTTCAACATCAATTGGCTCACTCATTACTTCAATATCAATAAATCTGAGATCACCGACAAGCTGCATATGACGATTTACATATTCAATGTTGTTATCATCATACTTTCGCTTAAGAAGAGCAATAATATTACTTGCCAGGAAAGCATCTGCCATCTTCTCCTGGTCCTCTCTCATACGGCTGCTCTCTTTTGCAAGGTTAGACACATTACGAAGAATTGCAAGTAAATCCTCCTTGCCTACTGGCTTAAGAATATAATCCATGCAGTTATTACGAATAGCCTTCTGCATATAACTGAAATCATCATATCCAGTTAATATAACAAAACGGGCATCAGATACCTTGTCATTACGAATTGTCTCAAGAAGTTCAAGACCATTCATAATTGGCATCTGAATATCTGAGATAATTAAATCAACCTTATTATTTTTAAGGAAACTAAGTGCTTCGCTGCCATTATGCAAAGCAGCTACAATCTCATACCCTTCTTTTTCCCAATCAACAAGAATCTGCAAACCCTGAAGGATATATGGCTCATCATCTACAATCATTACTTTAAGCATTGTTAATCCTCTTGCTCCTTTATCATATTAATAGGGATATTGATAGATACGCTGAAGCCTACGCCCTTCTCACTATCAATAACAAACTTTACATTATCATCAAACATCATCTTTATTCTGAGGCAGGCATTAAGTATTCCTACTCTCTTGCGTGACTTAATGGTCTCGATATCAACGCTGTTGATTCTCTCTGAGAGTTCTTCAACTTCATCCTCATCCATACCGTCACCAGTATCTTCTACCTCAATTATGAAGAGATCATTCATCTTATATATTCTTACAAATATCCATCCCTGTGAAGCTTTGGACTCAATTCCATGAACACAGGCATTCTCTACGAAAGTCGTAAGTGTAAGTTTTGGAATCAAAATACGCTCACAGCCTTCCATGATATCAATATCAAATGAAAGTCTGTCGCCAAAACGATAATTCTGAAGAGACAGATATGCCTTAATAAATTCGAGTTCCTTACGAATTGTAACCGCATCATTCTCCCACTCAACATTCTGTCGCTCCATTAAGGCGAGCTTCTCAACCATCTCCGCAGTCTCATCTTCGCCCTTAAGCATACTATGCATTCTGATACTCTCGAGCGCATTAAACAAGAAATGAGGATTAATCTGGCTTTGAAGAGCCAGAAGTTCAGCATTCTTACGTGCAATATCACTTTCTTGCTCTCTTAGTTTCTCCTTATATACTGTGTTAATAAGAGTATTATTAATATCAACAATTCTATTATAGTTATTCATAAGAGATGCAATCTCATCTGAACCTGATACATAAGGGATTGGTTTAAATGAACCAGAATTATCTCCCTCAAAAGCATTATTAAGAGTTGAAATTCTACCAGTGATAGAACGCTCGATAACCTTCATGGTAAGTACTGGGAAAATAATAGTAAATACGAGAAGTATTAAAACAATCCATAATCTCTGAGCCAATACTGAAGTAATGGTAAGATCATCATTTAATACATATATCTTTAACTCGGTATTTAGATACATGAGGCTGACTTCAGTTTTGTTCTTGGAATCAACTGAATTAATTATCTCCATAGCATCATTATAATTAATCTCATCGCCTGTATTCGAAAAGGCACAGAAATCATCCACCATAATGTACATCGGATTCTCAGAAGGAATTGCTTTAAGACTTAATGCAAGTTTACTAACATCGTTTGAGATAACAATGATTTTCTCCATGTCACTCTCATATGAGTAGTCGAGAAGTCTCTTTACATATAATACTTTACGGTGCTCGGTTACTCTTGTATTCTCCTTCTCATCATAGAACACAAGGAATGCCTCGTCTTTACCAGTCGCAACAAATCTTTTATACCACTCATCATCTTCTGCAAGAGATAACTGCTGGAAACAACCACCATTAAGAATAGTAGGATTATCGACATAAACGACAATGGTATCACTGTTAAGACCCGAAAGTGTATTAAAGAATGAACTTGATACAAAATCGGAATAAGCAGCATAGAAGTCATATGGCTGCTTATAAAGCGTATCAACAAACTGATTAAGGCTTCGGTTAGCTGAAGAAGCTCGGGCAATGATTGCATCATACTGAATTGAGGACTGAATAAGGTTTTTATAGGCAATAGCCTCATTCTCTCGGTCATATCGCCTGTTATTCATCTCTGTTGTCAAAAGACCATTAAATACAACACCGTCTGTAATGATGAGTGGAAGAATTACACTACAAATATACACAATCAAGAATTTCTTGTTGAGTTTCAAATTATAGATAATGTTTTTTATGAATTTACGCATTCAAATCTCCACTATGGTCTTTTTTGCAAACTTCCCTCTATTATCGAATATTTTTTAGTATTTTTCAATATTGGCAAAATGGTTGAGGTGCGAAGTTACGGTTATCGGTAATTACTTGTGTCTATGTTTTGGGCATTTTGGTCTATGTACATCGACACAAAGTGGGGGTTACATAGACACATCTGCTTTGTGTCTATGTTTTGGGCGTTTTGGTCTATGTACATCGACACAAAGTGGCGTTTACATAGACACACATCTGCCTGACCATAAAAAAACTGCCTCAAAACCCCAATCAGGTTTGAGACAGCCATTAACTTACCAACTAATCAATTTATATTCTATTAGTTCTGACCATAATAAGCATTTGCGCCATGCTTACGGAAATAGTGCTTATCCTGAAGGCTCTGAGGAGCTGGATTAATATCCTTATTAATTACCTCTGCTCTATAAGCCATCTTTGCAACTTCCTCAAGAACTACTGCATTATGAACTGCTTCAAATGGATCCTTACCCCATGTGAATGGTCCATGATTCTTACAAAGAACACCTGGCATTGCTTCATAATCAACTTTATTCTTCTCGAATTCATCAGCAATGAGAACACCAGTATTTAATTCATAGTCATCGGCAATCTCCTGCTCAGTAAGAGTTCTAACACATGGAATCTCGCCATAGAAATAGTCAGCATGAGTTGTTCCATAGCAAGGAATGCTTCTGCCACTCTGTGCCCATGATGTTGCATAAGATGAATGTGTATGAACAACACCACCGATATTTGGAAAACGGTTATACAAGATAACATGTGTTGGTGTATCAGATGAAGGTCTCAACTTACCCTCAACAACATTTCCATCAAAATCTACAACTACCATGTCGTCTGCTGTCATTGTCTCATAATCAACACCACTTGGCTTAATTACGATAAGTTTCTTCTCACGGTCTACACCACTTACATTTCCCCATGTAAAAGTTACCATTCCATACTTTGGCAATAACTTGTTAGCTTCAAAAACCTTTTGCTTTAAATCTTCGAGCATCTGAATATCCTTCTTTCGTAAATTATATTAGAGCATATCTACAGCAGCCTGCTCAACCTTGAGGCCACGCACATACTTTGTCATGAACTTATCAAAGCCTTCGATATCTTCAGCAGAAGCAGTAAGCTCTGTTGCTTCGGCATTTGCGAAAATCTTCTTATTAAGGAAGTCAGGAAGTGACTCATATTCATCCTTCACAGTCTCATACAAAGCAAGAAGAGCCATACCCCAGGCACCACCTTCGCCTGCTGTTGTCATAACACATACTGGAGAACCAATTGCAGCTGAAGCCATTGTCTGACCAGCAACTGGAGTCTTGAAGAATCCTCCATGACCAAACATCTTCTTAACTGTTGTCTTCTCTTCCTTTGTGAGAATATCAAGACCAACCTTAAGAGCTGCAAGAGCTGAATAAAGATTCATTCTCATGAAGTTTGGAAGAGTGAAGTTGTCTTCAGCAGATCTTACAAATAATGGACTTCCCTGAAGGAATCCTGTTACAGGCTCACCTGAAACATAGTTATATGACAAAAGTCCGCCGCAGTCTGGCTCACCCTCAAGAGCTACACCATAAAGCTTTGTAAACATATCGCCACGGTCGAACTCAGCTCCCATAAGTGAAGCAAACTCGCCAAAGAGCTTAACCCACGCATTAATCTCTGATGTACAGTTATTGCAGTGAACCATGGCAACTGGTGCACCGTCTGGTGTTGTAACCATATCGATTTCTCTGTGAAGCTTGCTCATTGCTTTCTCAAGAACTACCATAGCGAATACAGAAGTACCAGCTGAGATATTACCTGTGCTAACCTCTACAGAATTTGTAGCAACCATTCCTGTTCCAGCATCACCTTCTGGTGGACACATAGGAATGCCAGCGATTAAGTCTCCTTCTGGATCGAGAATCTTAGCGCCTTCAGCTGTAAGCTTACCTGCATCTTCACCGCTCATAAGAACCTTAGGAAGAATATCCTCGAGATTCCACTCGCAAGCCTGAGTCTCCATAAGCATATCAAAAATCTTGAGCATCTTATCGTCATAGTTTCCTGTCTTTGAATCAATTGGGAACATACCTGAAGCATCACCAACACCAAGCACCTTAAGACCTGAGAGCTTATAGTGAACATAACCTGCCAGTGTTGTAAAGAAAGCTACATCCTTTACGTGTGGTTCCTTATTAAGAACTGCCTGATAAAGATGTGAGATGCTCCATCTCTGTGGAATATTAAAATCGAATGCCTTTGTAAGAACATCAGCAGCCTCACCAGTAATTGTGTTACGCCATGTTCTAAATGGAACAAGAAGATTATCTTCCTTATCAAAAGCAAGATAGCCATGCATCATTGCTGAGAATCCGATTGCTGAGAAAGATGTAATTGTTACACCAAACTCCTTCTTTACATTATCCTTGAGATCTTTGTAGCAATCCTGAAGTCCTTGCCAGATCTCTTCGTCAGAATAAGTCCAAATGCCATCTACAAGGCTGTTCTCCCATTCCTTACCACCTGAAGCAACTGGGTTACCGTCAGTATCAACAAGAACAGCTTTAATTCTTGTAGAACCGAACTCAATTCCCAATGCACACTTACCACTGCTGATTAATTCTTTAACGTCCATTTTTATATCTCCTAGTTTATATTTTTATAATTAACTTCTTTAATTATTTCTGCCACTTACGCTTTGGACATCTGCCATTTACTAGATATGCTCTGATCTCTACATAGCAGCCACATGACAGGCATGTTCCACTACTTAATCGGTCGCACTTTTTACATAAATTCAAACGTTCCTCATAAGTTAACTTCGGCGCCTTGTCTTCATCTTTTATATCAGATAAAGCTTTGGCTATAATCTCTTCGTAATCTTTGCCTTTAATATCTCTTAGAAGGCATTTCTTACAGATTTTCTGAGATTCAATCTGGCTTACTTCCATGATTAAATCTCAACTTCAAGATGAACTACAGATGACTTAGGCATCTTAATTAAAATCTTGTTTCCATTAACAGTAAAATCAGTAAACTCTTCTTCCCTTACTACCTCTGGCTTCTCGAAAGTATTATGATCACTCATGTCTCCACCAACGATTGAAGCTCTTACAGACTTTACAGTATCTTCGAGAAGATTACTTTCAACTTCATAAGAATCAGTACATGAAAGATTTGTAAGAGTGATGTTAATCTTACCATCCTTTGACTTGGATACTGACTCAGTAAGGTTTGGAACCATATATTCTTCTTCAAGACCAATAGTATCAGTATCAATTGAACTCTCGAGAAGCGTTCCATCCTGGTGACAGCTATACATCTTAAATACATGATAAGTAGGTGTCTTAATCATTATATCGCCTTCAGTAAGAATAACAGCCTGAAGAACGTTTACCAGCTGAGCAATGTTTGCCATCTTAACTCGCTTACAGTGCTTATTAAAGATATTCAGGTTAATACCTGCTACAAGAGCATCTCTTATTGTATTCTGCTGATATAAAAATCCTGGATTGGTTCCCTCTTCAACATCATACCAGGTACCCCACTCATCTACCATAAGACCGATATTGCCTTCCGGATCATATCTGTCCATAATAGCGGAATGCTTTGTAATCATCTCATCCATAAGAAGAGTTTTGGACAAGGTCAGATACCACTCTTTATCAGTAAATACTGTAGCTGATCCCTTCTTTGCCCAGTCATGTGGAACTGTGTAATAGTGAAGTGACAAACCATCCATAAAGCCGTGGTTATTGTTAATTGAACCCTGGCCCTTAAAGCACTGGTTAAGAAGTGTCTCTGTCCACTCATAGTCCTTATCACTTGGACCAACTGCAATTCTCTTAATCTTCTTATCTGAATTATAGTTCTTAACGAAAGCCTGATACTGTCTGTACTGGTTTGCATAGTATTCTGGAACCATGAATCCGCCGCAGCCCCAGGTCTCGTTACCAATACCGAAGTAATCAACTGTAAAGGAAGCTTCGCTTCCATTCTCTTTACGAAGATCAGCCATTGGAGATACGCCATCAAAAGTCATGTACTCAACCCACTCGCTCATCTCTCTTACAGTGCCTGAACCAACATTACCATTAATATATGTCTTACAGCCAATCTGCTTACAAAGCTCCATAAACTCGTGTGTACCAAAGCTGTTATCTTCTACG
Organism: Clostridia bacterium; assembly: GCA_024403775.1. GTDB lineage: Bacteria > Bacillota > Clostridia > Saccharofermentanales > Saccharofermentanaceae > Saccharofermentans. The sequence goes on from JAKSRE010000016.1 coordinate 47,160, forward strand.
ACACCGCCCCAGTTAGTATTAATCATCTTCTTACGAGTCTCTTTAGGACCTATACCGTCCTTCCAGTGATACTCATCAGCAAAGCATCCGCCTGGCCAGCGAAGTACAGGAAGCTTCATCGCCTTAAGAGCGTTAACAACATCATTACGCATTCCGTTTGTATTAGGAATATCACTATTCTCCCCAACGAAAATGCCTTCGTATATACATCTTCCCAAATGCTCAGAAAAATGTCCCTGAATCTCAGGATTTATGTGACCAAGTTCTTTCTTTGAATTAATCAAAAGTTTATACATGAAACTTTCCCTCACTTAAGAGTATTTTTTTCACCCAATAAACAACTTACAATAGACATTTTTCAAAATCAACCGATTAACATAAAGTGCTGTATTTTATCCGTTTTTAACTGAAATTTGTCGTATTGTTTAATAGTTTTTTCTTAATTATTATTTTCTTATTACTAAAAAAACATTTAAGGTTGGAATTTAAAATGCTTAAACTCGTTAAAACTGAAAACGGTCTGGTACGCGGATTTGCAGGAAACAATGCAAGAGTATCAGTCTTTAAGGGAATTCCTTTTGCTGCACCTCCAACAGGTCAGAACAGATGGCGTGCACCACAGCCTTGTGCCAACTGGGACGGAGTTCTTGATGCATATAAGTTTGGTCCTATTTCAGTTCAGGATGTACCAGGTCTTGGAACTGATGTTTACTGTAAGGAATGGCATGTAGATCCAGAGATTGACATGGATGAAGACTGCCTTTACTTAAATGTATGGACAAATGCCAAGAGTGCTGATGATAATCTTCCTGTTCTCGTTTGGTTCTTCGGTGGCGGATTCCAGTGGGGATATCCACCAGAGATGGAATTTAATGGTGAGAACATCGCCAAGCGTGGCGTTATTGTTGTAAGTGTTAACTACAGACTTGGTGCTTTTGGTTTCCTTACACATCCAGAAATCACTAATGAATCTCCTGATGCTCCAGCAAACTTTGGTCTTCTCGATCAGCAGGCTGGACTTAAGTGGGTTATTCGTAATATTAAGAACTTCGGTGGAGATCCAAACAACATTACTATCTCAGGCCAGTCAGCTGGTGGCGGAAGTGTATTCTCACATCTTACATCTGAGACCAGTGTTGGTCTTTTCCAGAAGGCTGTTATTTTCTCTGGAATTATCGAAGCTCCATATTCACGTGATGGTCTGATATCTCCTAAGCCTATTGAGGTAACTCAGGAGTTTGGCGTTAAGATTTTCGAGGCTTTGGGAGTAAAGACTCTTGAGGAAGCTCGTAAGCTTGATGCTACATTCATTAGAGAGACCTACAGCAACCTTCGTAATACACAGGGCATGTTCTTAGCTCCTTGCGTTGACCATGTCTTCCTTAAGGATGAGCCATTTAAGAATTTCCTCAGCGGACATCATGCACATGTACCGATTTTTGCAGGAAATACTCTTGATGAATTCCCTAGCTTTATCGATGCTCCTTCAAAGGAAAGCTTTGTTGAGCAGGCTAATAACGTATTTGGAGCTAAAGCTGAGAAGTTCCTTTCATTCCCAGAGGCAAATGTATGCTACGATAATCATCTTTATGCACACTGCAGAGGTATCGAGTCTTCAGTAAAGGCTGTACTCACACATAACGATAAGCCAGGCTACTACTACTGTTTCGAGCCAGATATTCCTGGTGAGGATAATCCTGGAACATTCCACTCAGTTGATTTGTGGTTCTTCTTTGAGACACTCGCTTCATGCTGGCGTCCATTCGATGGCCATCACTATGACTTAGCAAGAAAGATTTGTAATTATCTTACAAATTTCATTAAGACTGGAGATCCTAATGGCCTTGATAACGATGGTACTGAGATGCCAAGATGGAATCCTTATTCAAATGAGCAGAAAAACGAGATGCGCTTTACTGCTAATGGACCTAAGTCCTCTATTCAGACTTCAGAATTCGTTCAGTTTATTACTGACCATTTGGTTGAAGATACACTTGGAATTACTCCAAAGGTAGAAAAGAAGGAAACAAACTTCCTTGCTGCACCTCCTAAGATGCAGGCATTTAACCCATATCTCCCTTCATGGGAATATATCCCAGATGGCGAGCCTTATGTATTTAATGACAGAGTTTATGTTTACGGTTCACATGATAACTTTAATGGTCATGCTTTCTGCCTTAATGACTATGTTTGCTGGTCAGCACCAGTAGATGACCTTGGCAACTGGACATACGAAGGTGTTACTTTCCGCCGTACAGATGATCCTGCAAATAAGGAAAACCGTGGTTGTCTTTATGCACCAGACGTAACAGTTGGTCCAGATGGAAGATACTACCTTTTCTATGTTCTTGACTGCGAGAATTTTGTATCTGTTGCTGTATCTGATACTCCAGCAGGAAAATATGAATTCTTAGGCCACGTTCACTATGAAGATGGACAGCTTCTTGGTAAGCGCGAAGGCGATGAGGCACAGTTTGATCCAGGTGTTGTAACAATTGGAGACGATACATATATGTATACTGGTTTCTGCAGCCAGGGCGACAAGAGCCGTCACGGATGTATGGTTACCGTACTTGGTCCTGATATGCTTACAGTTAAGCGTGCTCCAGAATTTGTAATTCCAAGCACACCTTATAGTAAAGGTACTGAGTATGAGAATCACGCTTTCTTTGAAGCTCCTTCAATTAGAATTCGTGATGGTAAGTTCTATCTTATCTATTCTTCTGAAGTAATGCATGAGCTCTGCTACGCTATAAGTGATAACCCATTGGGCGGATTTAAGTACGGTGGTGTTATCGTAAGTAACTGTGATATGCACATCTCTACATATAAGCCAGCAGACAAGCCAACTGCCTATGGTGCTAATAACCATGGTAGTATCGTTCAGATTAAGGATGACTGGTATATCTTCTACCATAGACAGACACTTAACAGCTGGTATTCAAGACAGGGCTGCGCAGAGAAGATTACTTTTGATGAGAATGGAATGATTCCACAGGTTGAGATTACATCATGTGGTCTTAATGGTGGTCCACTTAATGATATCGATGAGTATCCAGCATATCTTGCATGTAATATCTTTAATGATAAGTGTGAACCATATGTTGGTGTATTCCATGCAGCATATATCATCCAAGAAGGAAAAGATGGCGATAAGAACTTAGGTTATGTAAAAGACATCTTTGAAAATACTACTGTTGGATTTAAGTATTTTGACTGTAAGGGAATCACAGGTATCACAATTACAAGCCGAGGCTATGGTAAGGGTGTATTTGAAGTAAGAACTTCTATTGATGGTGAAGTTTTTGCTGAAGTTCCTTGTGATTTCTGTACAGTATGGACTGATTACACAGTTGACTGTAAGATTCCTGATGGTGTAAATGCAATCTATTTCACATTTAAGGGCGATGGTAATCCTTCAATTAAGAGCTTTAAGTTCTTACATTGATATATAAGTGATTTAATTTAATAATTAGTTGAGCTGTCTCAGACTTATGGTTTGAGGCAGCTTTTTTGTGTTGTTTTTTTGAATTATGGGTGTGTATGCTGTGTGCCAATCAAAATCGCGTTTTCTGCCAATCAGTGATTGGAACATTTGGCCGCCCAAACACAAAAAAAGGAAGTGTAACACTGTTACACTTCCCTTACCTAAAGCCTCTAAGCAACATTTACTTCAAATCTTTCTGCATCTTTAAATAGTAGAATGAACTCATCATAATTCCCATAAATGTGGCAATTGGAGCCGCAAGTCCTATACCTGTTAAGCCCATAAAGATGTGAAGGGTAAAATAATATGAGATTGGAAGTCTGAACAAAAATGTCTGAATAAGTCCCTGAACCATAACAAACATTGACTTTCGATGACCATTAAAATATCCGAGGAAACAAAACAAAAATGGAGTTACTATTGCCTCAAGAGCAAAACCTTTAAGATACTGGGATGCACAAATAATTACATTTGCATCATCAGTAAAGGCTCTGGCTATAATATGACCGAACATAAAGGAAACCGTTCCAGCTACCAGTCCAATACAAAGACCTAGCATCATGCCTGTAAACATTCCCTGTCTTGCTCTATCTTCTTTACGGGCACCAACATTCTGTGATACAAATGGTGCCATACTCTGAATGAGAGCAATTGGAATAAGAAGAACAAACGAAGTAACTCTGTTTGCAATTCCATAACCACTTGAAGCATCAATTCCAAGCGTATTTACAAAAGCATTAAGTGCAAGAAAAGAGAGATTGGTAAGAGTATCCTGAAGAACAAGAGGGATTCCAATCTGAACGAATTTCTTAATCTCACCAGAGAAACGTATGTCCTTCACTGAAAACTTAAAAGGAAGTTTAACTCGTGTGATATAAGCAAATGCGAACAGGACACTTATTGCCTGCGCAAGAACAGTAGCAATGGCAGCACCCTTTACATTCATTCCAAGAGTCTTAACAAAGAAATAGTCAAGAATCATATTGGTTATTGTCGCTATACCAATAAATATTAGAGGTGTTCTGGAATCACCAAGACCTCTAAAAATACTACTGATAAAGTTATAAAAGCAAATAAATATAAATCCAGTAGCACATATCTTAATATACTGAATAGTAAGATCCAGAGCCTCCTCTGGTGCCTGAAGAAGAAGCGCCATAGGACGCGCAAAAACAAAAAGCAAAATAGATACCAAAACTGATACTACAGCAAAGAATGCTACACTGCTTCCAAGAAGTGGTCCAAGCTTCTCTTTCTCTCCTGCCCCAATATAATTTCCCATGAGAACAGTTATTGCAGTTGTAAATCCAGCCATAAGAATTGTAACCAGGTTCATTACACCTGAACCAGTTCCTACACCTGATAACCCTTCAGTAGTACCAAAATTACCAACAATCAGAAGATCTATTACACCGTACATTGACTGTAAAACCAGTGCAAACAGAATAGGAATCATAAATTTTGTGAGTTTACTGGCAATTGAACCAGTCGTAAAATCTAATTTCTCGTCCATTTTTATCTCCAAAGAACTTTTTTAGCGAACGAGAAAATTATATATTTATTTCATTTTTTATACTTCACAAAAAAATGGCTTACTGATAAACAATTCGTGCGCAATTTATCACATCATTTCCTTCAGAAGCGATATCTATTTGCTCCCACTCTTCAGGAGTTCCACTATATGTTATCTCTTCAAAAGAGGCTCCATAAAAGGAATATCCTTCGATAGATAAAATGCTTGAAGGCAGACTTAGAGACGAGAGTCCCGTATAGAAAAAGGCTTTCTCACCGATACTTATAAGAGAATCTGGTAAATATACTGCATATAATTCATCATTATTAGTAAAAGTTCTGCTTCCGATACGTTCAATTCCATCTGGAATAACAAGACTTGTTTTATAGAATGCACTGACATAGGCAAGTGTTGTTTTTGTATCCACTGAACAAAGAAGACCATTCTCAACAAAGAAATGCTCATTTTCTTCTGGCATAATAAATTCCTCGATATTACTGGTAAATGCAAAAGCCTCTTCTTCAATCTCTGTTATTCCTAAAGGAAAAGTAATGGTCTTCATTCCAGAAGTCAAATTAAAGGCGCCACTTACAATATGAGTTACCTCTTCAGGAATCACAAAATCACCATAATCTCTATAGTTTGACACCAAAAGCAAAGTTGTCATTGACTTACTATATAAAACGTTATCCAGAACACAATAGTATTTATTGTCCTCCGATACAGTAATAGACTGAATCTGTGCATTACCAAATGCATTACTTCCAATGTAGTAAACCGTTGAAGGAATACCAATAGTCTTTATCCCCTCAAGGCCGCCGTTAAAGGCCCCTTCCGCAATATATTCCATTCCTTCAGAAAACATAAGATAACTATTTTGAATCGAGCAGTCCTTAAAACTGTCTTTTCCAATATATTTAAGACCAGAATCAAAATTAATCTGGCTTAAGTAATTACAATTCTCGAAAGCGGAATCGCAAATGCACTCACAGCTTGATGGAAGTTTAACCGTTCTCAGATTGGTCAATTCACAAAAAGCAAAAGATCCAACACTTGTAACGCCCTCTTCAATCTCAACAACCTCAATAGTCTCGCTATAAGATCTAAGCCATCCAGGAATTGTTGAACTATATTCACGCATTGGACCATTTCCAGATATTTTAAGCGTCTTTGAACCTTCGTCATAACTCCAGGTTAATTCATCATTAAACATGAAATTATATTCATAATATTTCTGCATTGCCTCGATAAAAAACGAGTTATCGTCAGAATATAAGTCAGTCTCTGAAGTGTCTGGAGCATTAGAGTCAGAAGTCTCCTCAGTATTAGAAGAAGTCTCCTCACTTACTTCAGGCAGGATTAAACTTTCAGATATAGTTGGAATTAAAACCTCATAAGTAGAAGCGATTGTCGTCATATTAGGATCACCATGACTACAGGATGTAACGGATGTTACAAGAAGCAAACTTATTACTGATAACGCATTCTTTTTATCCATGACAAGACATCTCCTACTTTATTTATTCTGATTATATCATAGAAAGATACAAGAATGGCTGACCACCAAGTAGTAGTCAGCCATGTAAAAAAGATTACTCCTCAGTACCTTTCATAGCTCCATAGTCTGTAAGAATCTCTTTTTCTAATTCTTTAACATGAAGGAAATATGTGCGAAGCTCCTGCTGCTTGTCCTTATATTCCTGCTCTGCCTTGGAAAGAGCCTCTTTTGCGTTCTCAACTCTCTGATTTACCTCAGTAAGCTTTCTTTTTGCTTCTCTCATCTGAGAAGTTGCAGGAAATGACATAACAAAACAAACAAGAGTAATCAGTGCCAATATAAAAGATGTTACAAACCATTCAATCATAAATTTACTAACAGCAAAAACAATAATTGACACTATTGTTAAAGCAAGACATAGGCAAAAATAGATAAACATTGTATGTGCTGTAACTTCTTTTCCGTATTTATCATGGAATAAAACTTCATCATTCCAGCCCTCTGCCATAACATATTTTATTCTGCCTAACTCTCTTTCTGCACGAGTCTTCTCTGTATTACAGTCATCAATCTTTGCCTTATAGTCATTAAGCTTATTAGCCTTATCGTTAACTACAGGAATTGACTTAAAGAATTCCTTATACTTATCCTCTGACTCTCTAACATAGAAATCAAAATCAAAATTCTTATATTTTCTGTTTGAAGAAGAAGTGAGTACACCAAAGCTGCTGATTCTGAGATTACATAATTCCAATCCTCTCAGAGCCATAGCATTATGTGGTTCTTTAGTAAGAAGAAATTCATATGCGCTCTTTGCTGATACGTATTCACCTGACTTTAGGCTCTCTTCAGCCTGATCAATCAGGTTATCTTCCATAAAATAATCATAGTCAAAAGTTCCACCACATGAAGGACAGTTAAACACACTTTTATCTGTATCTAAAACCAAGTGTGAAGCACATGCTGGACATAAATGCTGAAATAATTTACTCATAAACTCTCAATACTCCAATTCTTAAACATAAACTGTTTATTATGGGAATCATTATATCAGTAAGATTTGATTTTTAATACGAATTTCGAGCATAAATAATTCATTTTATATTCGCCTCTCAAGCAATATACTAGCATTTAATATCTTGACAAAATCGCTAGATTTGATATAAATTTATATGCTACATTTTGTAGAAGGAATGGCATTTTGTAGGACAAAACCTACCAGATTGTTGTTCCACGGCAGATTGATTATTTGCCGAATAAATTTTGACACTTTTCTCTATATACTCCATTTCTTTTTCAAGTGCGCATCGGGTCTCCCCGGTGCGTGCCTATTTATGGAAAAAAATTACTCACGTACTCTTTTAATAATGTCAATTATTCCGTCAATACTTGGAACTTCTGCATAAATCATATCTCTTATCTCATCGTCTGTAGGAGTCTGATCAGGAACATATATAACCTTAAGTCCAGCACTATAGGCACTCTTAACCCCATTAGGCGCATCTTCCACAGCAAAAATATTTTCCTTGTCAGTATCAAGGCAGCTTGCTGCAAATTCATAAATATCAGGAGCAGGCTTACCATGCTCAACCATAGTCGCACAGATAATTCTTTTAAATCTTCCACTTAAGCCAACCATTTTAAGATACTTTTCTGTTCTTTCTTCATCAGTTGCTGTGGCTATAGCAGTAGTAATTTTTTCTTTCTCAAGCCAGTCAAGAAGCGTAATTACACCTGGGCGAAGCTCTATTCCATATTTATTTACATGCTCTTCTATATATTCTTTTCGTCTGTTTCTTACTTTATTGTAATCAAAATCAGGACCATACCAGATTTTAAACTGCTCTGGAGCAAACGGTCTTCCCAGAGATCTTAATTTTAAGGCACGTTCGTCTGACAATTCATAACCGCAATCAGCAAATGCCATTGGCCAGTATTTTCTATAGAGTTTTTCTGTATCAATCAAAGTTCCATCCATATCGAAAATGACATTTATATCCTTCATGCTTCAACACCTCAAAAAATAATATGAACTATCATAATATTCCGTAAGATGAATTGCAACTTTGCCATTATAGCTATGTTTTAATTATTTTTTTGGTAACATTGTCTTATAGAAATTAAATATCTGCTCATATAATATAGAAGTATGATTGAACTTGCGTAGTAACTTTTTACTTTACGTATTCATGTTATAAACTCAAAAACAGCAGCACCGGAAAATGGCAAGGTCCGATGTTGCTGTTTTTTCTTTACAAATTGTTAATTTACACAAGATACAAAAATATGTATAATTCAAATAGTTTGATAATCAAACTATATTGTTATGAAATCTGTTAGGGAGAGAAACGGAGACAAAAACAAATGGAGTTATTGTTTATATTACCTTTTTTGGCATACTTTCTATCGCCAATACCACTATTGATTGCCTTCTTTATGGCAAGAAAATCAGCAAACAGAAAACAGGAAAATATCATTCGTTTACAAAAAGAAAACCTTGATTTACGTAGAAAAATCAAGTTATTGGATTCTGAGAATGAGAATCAGGCAAAGCAAATTAAGTGGTTCCAGAAAGAACTTAATCACAAGATCGAGACTTCTACAAGTAGTATGAATGAACCAGCAAAGCTGGATTCAGAAGATGTTTCAGTCTCAAATATTGTTTCTGAGCCTACTGTTGAAGAATCAGTTATCTCAGCACCTTCTGTCCAAGAACCATCTGTATCTGATGCTATAGTTACAGACAGTATTCCTGAGAACAAAATTGATATTAAAGCAGCATCATTTGCCCCTTCTTCAACTCTTTCTTCAATTCCTTCTATGGAACCTGAATTTAAAAGACCTGCTCTTGAAGCCAGAAATGATGATTATACGCCAAAGGCTTCATTTACTAATAAAAAGCCATCTAATTCCAAGAAGAAGCTTACTGATCTTATCGACATATCAAATACTGGTGTTATTTTAACTGTCGGTGTAGTACTTCTCCTTCTTGCTTCAATTGGCTTTATGTCAGCTACCTGGGGACTTCTCACACCTGGTATAAGAGCATTATTCCTCCTGTCACTTAGTGGTATTTTTATCGGTGCAGGTATTCTTGCCAAGGTAAAATTCAAGCTTCCTAGCACAGCTCTTGCCTTCTACTCTATCGGTAGTGCTACTCTTCCAATTACTATAATTGGATCAAGTGCCTTCGGCCTTCTTGGCGGTCTTCTTACAATGGATGGAATCGGCGGACATATTACATTCGCGCTCGCTTTTGCTTCTCTTTTGATACTTACGGTTTGGGGTGCACATTTCTTTAGTAGTAAGGTTTTTGCTTTAATCTCGCTGTTTTGTACCACATGTCTTCTCATATCAATCGTTACAATTCAGGATATCCCTGAAATTCTTGCTTCAGGAATACTTGCAGTAGTTGCAACTGTTATTACTGCTGTTACTCCTTTTATTAAAAGCAGAGTAGAGAAAACCAACTGGAATCCATATTTTAAGGTGCTTGATATCTTCAGTATTTCAAATCAGTACATCCTATCTGTTATGGCATTAATTCTTGCTGATGGAGACAGACTTGCAGGTTTGTTCATTATCATTCTTGGCGCAGGCTTCCTTTTGGGTTCATTCACATACTATAAAAACAGCCTCATCAGCATTCCACATTTCCTTTTTGTACTTGCTGGAAGCGCCATCTTGTTTGATGTAGAATCAGCACTCTCAACAGCTATCTGGATGATGATTTCAGGTATCTATATGCTTGTTTTGTCATTTGTTCCAATTATAAAAAAACCACTTAATAAAATATCTTCAATTGGTGGTCTTGTTTTCATCGCAGGAAGTATATTCCCACTTATAGCTCATATAAGTAACAATAATGATTCTTATGTTTATATTCCATTCCTCATTATTGCAGGACTTATTTATATGTGGTTTGGATATATGAAGAAGAATCCTCATTTTTCATGTGGTCCGATTGTCTTTTTTGAGATTCTTCTCATCCTGCTCGCTGGAAGTTTGTTCGGTGATGCATCAAGCTTTGAATTCGCTATCTTTATGTTTGCTGGTACTTTAATTGGCTACTTGGCATATATACTTATTAAGCATCCAATGTATTCTGTATTCGGAGATATTACTTTCTGGCTTGTAGCTTTATATTCAGTTGTAAATGTTCTTAGCCCATACCACGAGATAAGTTTTGCTATCTGGAGTGTTATCGCTATTATTTTCGCAGTTTTCACTTTATTTAATACAGTACTTATATCAAAGAGAGAGACATTATTTAAGAATTACCTTTTAAGCTTTTATAAGGTAGCGTGGACCTTGGTTTCTTTTGTAGGATTAATGAATATCTTTGATACTTTTAAGTATAATGAAATTGTAAGTTCTTATTTTATTGTATTCTCATTAATACTCGCAGGATTAGTAATCTGGACGAATATCAAGAAGGCTGTTGATTCTGACAGACTTTTCTATTATTCATCCTATGCTATGCTTCATGTTTATACATTCTTACTGCTTCCATATATTAACGATTATAACTGCACAAATATATGCTCTGTATTAAGAATAATAAGCATCTGCATTCCTGTTCTTGTTAATGCTTTTATTATCTTTATTAATCTTAAAAATTCAGCTATTAATGACAGATCACTTCGCTTCCCTTCACACTGCTTTATGGCATCCATGGGTATCGGAATCTCATATTTGTCAGGATTTTTGACACAGGATTTAGATCTTGAGCCAGGACAGTTACTTTGGAAGAGCTTAACGATTGGCTTTATCCTGATTTGCCTCATTGGTACACTTGTCGCAATGTATCTCTCACAGAATAAAAAGACATTTATTAAAGATAATCTTAATGGTCTTCTTAATGGTGTTTTAATCTGGACTGGAATATACGAGATTATTTTATTCTTCGATACAGTAGCAATTGTTCCAAATCCAATAGCTATCTTCTGGCTTTGTATTGGAATCTGGTTCCTTAACATTCTTATATTCAGACACGAATTCAGAATCGTCGGCATATTATCATTCATTCCACTTGCAGCATACTATATCTATGCTATTGATAATATTTGCCCTAAGGATATGTCTTTTGCAATTTTCTCAACTATTCATGTAAAGTATTTGCTGTATATTATTCCAGTAGTTATCTGTTCAGCAATTCTTGCACTCAACAAGAAGAATGACATTACTAAGGATTCTCTCTTCTGGGGTTCTCTTCTTATGTCTGGTTCAATACTTTTGTTTTACTCAAAAGTATCTGCACTTGGACTTTTGGGATTTATCATCGTACTTCTCGCTTACTTTATTGGAAGTAAAGACAGAGAATCAAAAATCAGAGCTCTCTGCCTTATCGCAGTTACTGCATCAACAGCAATCTGGATGAGATTTCCTATCAGTGATACAGATTACATCAGAGTTCATACAGAGCAGCTTTACCTGATTCCAACAACACTTCTTATGTTTACGCTTCCTTGGATTGTAAGAAGCTTCGGTAAATATAAAAAGCAGTTTATAAAGCTTCGTCTCATTTACTGCTATGTTGCTATGGCAATTCTTGGATTTATGGCATTAGACTCAGGTGAGCTTTTTGACCTCATCTCATTTGCAGTAATAAGTACAGCAATCATTGTAGTTGCTTATCTTATTCATAACAGAAACTACGTTATCCTTGGTGCTGTATGCACACTCGGCTTCATGATTTATTTGATAAATGAAGTTGTTGGCGGTATGGCTTGGCTTGTTTACCTTACACTTGCTGGTCTCGTTCTTATTGGCGTTGCTGTACGTAACGAGATTAAGCGCCGTAATAGCAAGGAAAGCTGATTACATATTATAGAATTTCTCGATAAGACATTTTGCTTCAGAGATAGGATCACCCTGCATATCAATCCAGTTGATATCAGTTCTCTTACGAAACCAGGTCATCTGCTCTCTTGCAAGATGTCTTATTTCCATAAAAAGCTTATCGTAAAAAGAGTTAAAATTCTTAAACTCGCCTCTAAGGTACATAAGAATATAACGATACTCTAATCCCAGCTTATAAAGAAATTCATCAGTAGCACCATTAGCACGAAGATTTTTTACTTCGTCCAACATGCCCTGCTCTAACCTTCTGTCAAGACGCTCTCTAATGCGCTCATATAAAATCTCTCTTGGCCAGGTAACGCCAAGAACCAGAGTCTCATAGCGTTTAATATTCTCTCTTTTCGCTGTGTCACCACAAAGAATTTTCTCGCAAGCACGCTCAAGTCTTCTCTTATTCTTAATATCAATTGTATCTAATATATCAGGGGTATTCTCTTTTATAAGTTCTATTAATTCTTCACTAGACATATCAAGGACTCTTTGTCTTATTTCAGGATCAATTTGGATATTATTTAAATTGTACCCATCCACAACTGAGTTTACATAAAGCCCAGTTCCTCCTACAAGGAAAGCTTTCTTGCCTCTTCCTAAGGTATCGTCAATAGCCTCATAAGCAAGTCTTTGAAAATCAGTTAAAGAGAATAAATCATTAGGCTTTACTACATCAATCAGATGATGTTTAACTTCCTTCATCTCTTCAGGAGTAACCTTGCCAGATCCCAAATCCAAGCCTTCAAACACCTGTCTGGAATCAGCAGAGATAATCTCAGCACCATAAATCTTGGCAAGCTCTATTCCAAGCCCACTTTTACCAGATGCATTTGTACCAGCTATAGTAACCAGCTTTTCCATATTATCTCTCCCAGCCATTAAATTTATGCTAGCTATTCTACCACACGAAACCATTATTTTCTATTTACACTCAAAATCATTGTGTTATAATCATTGCTTATTATCAAAAAAAGAATGGTATAGATTATGGGTAAGAAAGAGAGTAAGAAAAAAGATAATCTTACGCTCATTCAAACACTAAAGAACGATTGGTTTGCACTAAAACTTGGGGCTTCATATAGTAAATCTTTCGTTACTGGTGCTTTCTTCAGAAGACTCTTTGGTTATTTTGAATGGGTGTATTGGGACGGCATATTCTTAAGAGTAGTAGTAGGTGCTCTTGACGAGCATAAAAGCTTCGAAAGTATTTTGTGGTTCATATTAATAAGTACTATGGTTCTTATTTTTACTAACCTGTGTATTCACTATGTCGAGAATGTCGTTTTCCCACTCGAAACAACAAGAATATATGGTGGACTATACAAAAAACTATTTAATAAGGCTAAGAATGTCGAATTAAAATGTTACGAAGATCCGGACTTTTATAATAAATACACCATGGCAATGGATGGTGCAGATACTAAAGTAACCGAGATAATCAAAAAGTTATGGGGTACTATAATTGGTGCCATAGCTCTTATGGTTATATTTAAATTCATGTATGACATTGACAAGCTATCAGTCATATTTATCATATCGCCAATTATCGGTAATTTCATTTTCGGAAATTATCAGAACAAAAATGAATTTAAAAGATATCAGGAACAGATACCTTATGAGAAAGTATTAAATTACGTTAACAGAACTATGTATCTTCCTGACGGCGCTAAGGAAATAAGACTCACCAATGTCTTTAGTCTTCTTAAAAAGCAGTATAACAAAGCTACAGATCAAAACGTATCTATTGCTGAAAAGTTCGGCTTTAAAGTAGCAAGTCTTAACTTCTGGAGAATAACATTTACCTTCACTGTAATTTTTGAAGGTGTGCTTTTATATGCTATTTATAAGAACAGAGTTGCTGGTACCATATCGCTTGCTGAGATAACAGTAATGACAAGTCTCATGGTAGCAATGACCTGGATTCTTATTATTCTATTTGAGGATATACTTGTCCTTATGAAGAATGGTGTCTTCGTAAATAACTTAAGGGCCTTCCTTGAATATGAGGAAAAGATTCCAGAAAACGCTGACGGAATAATTCCTTCAAGCGAGTTTGAGACACTTGAATTTAGAAATGTATCTTTCTCTTATAAGAATGAAGAGACTATAAAGAATCTCTCTTTCACTATTAATAAGGGTGACATTGTGGCTCTTGTAGGTCATAACGGAGCAGGTAAAACAACTATCATAAAACTTCTGCTTAGACTTTATGATCCAAATAGTGGCGAGATATTACTAAATGGCCATAATATTAAGGAATATAACCTTAAGGCTTACAGAAATATGTTTGCTACAACTTTCCAGGACTTTTGCATGTTCGCCATGACTGTTAAAGAGAATGTCCTTATGGGAAGAACATTTGATAACGAAGATGAGATTACAATCAAGGCTCTTAAAAGGGCTGGAATTTACGATAAAATCTCTACCCTCCCTGATGGAATCAATACAATGATGACCAAGGAATTTGACGAGGACGGCATTGTATTATCAGGTGGTCAGCATCAAAAACTCGCTGTTGCAAGAACTTTTGCCAAAGAATCCCCTATTAAGATTTTTGACGAACCTTCTTCTGCATTAGATCCTATTGCAGAATATGAATTGTTCAAAAACATTCTGAAAGAAGGCAGAACACATACGATGGTATTTATCTCACACAGATTATCATCAGTAAAGAACTGCGACAAAGTATTTATGCTCGAAAAGGGGCAGATAATTGAAGAGGGCTCACATGATGAGCTTATTAAGCTAAATGGTAAATATGCCAAGATGTATTTAAGACAGGCTATGAACTATCTCGCTATAGAAAACGAGAAGGAGGTGAAATTATGAGTAAAAATACTAATATTAACACTAAGCAGTCAGTTGGAACTGTAATAAAGAACTGTTTCTTTCTCATAAACCTCATGTTCAAGGCTTCTCCAAGTTACATAATGTGTGTGTTACTGGATTCAATAAGAAAAGAAGTATCGATATTCTTTGAACATACTATTCTTATTGGATATGTATTAGAGGCGGCCGAATTCGGATATCCATTTAAAACAGTTGCAAAAACCATAATTATATATGCATTGTTAATTACCGTGGGTATGATTTTTACTGTATATGCTTTTAACTATGTAGTTGAAAAAGAACGTCCAAAAGTAAAGCAAAAAATTAAGATGCTCCTGTATAACAAAGCTAAATCCGTTGATCTTGCCTGTTACGATAACCCAGATTATTATAACAATCAGGTACTAGCTTTATCGGAGGTAGATAATCAGGTTGAACGTGTAACTCAGTTTATTAAAGATACAGTAGAAGGATTAACTGTACTTATTCTTACCAGTGGATACTTTATAGTAAAGGATGCCTTATCAATAGTATTTGTTGTAGCTTCCTTTGCATTAAGCTATGTATTCCATCAGATGTACAACAAGCTTAACTTTAAAGAGAAAATCGAGAAGAATCCACCTGTTCGTAAAAGAGATTATACAAAGCGTATCTTCTATTTAAGTGAATATGCCAAGGAGATAAGACTTAATCCTGAAGCATCAGATATTCTTTTTGACAGATTTACCAAGGCTAATGAAGAAGTTTATGAGGTTGAGCGTAAGTATTCTTATAAGAAATTTGGACTTAGTTTTCTTAAAGGCTATGTAGCAAATGACTTATTCTGCAACGTATTTTATGTGATTTATCTCATATATAAAGCTGCCATAAAAAGAGTTATATCTTTCAGTAATGTAGCTATTCTCTTCCACTCATTTGATAACCTTAAGCAAGGATTACGAGTATTCACAGAGTCCTATCCTTTTGCCTGTGAGACAAGTCTTTATGTTCAGAGAATCAGAGATTTTTTAAATGAGAAATCCAAGATTATATCCGGAGAGATTAAGCCATCCTCTACTTCAAAATCACTTGATTTAAAGGATGTGACTTTTACTTACTCTGAGAAAATGACTCCTGTTCTCAAAGATATTTCTCTTAGTATAAAGCCAGGAGAGAAAATTGCTCTGGTTGGATATAACGGTGCAGGCAAGACAACTCTTGTTAAGCTTTTAATGCGCCTTTATGACACAACAAGCGGAGAAATATATGCTGATAACCAAAACATAAAAGACTTCGATTTAAATGCATACAGAGACTCTATAGGCACGGTCTTCCAGGACTTTAAGATTTTTGCTGGTACTATCTCCGAAAATGTTACCTTAGATGTCTCTTCTTCCCATGAAGATGAGAAAATAATCCAAGCATTAAGTGAAAGCGGACTTATTAAAAAAGTTAACTCGCTTCCGCAGGGTCTTAATACTCAGCTTACTCACGAATTTGATGACAAGGGTGTCAATCTGTCAGGTGGTGAAAGCCAGAAACTTGCAATAAGCAGAGTTTTTTACAAAGATGTAAGCCTAATGATTCTTGATGAGCCTTCATCAGCATTAGATCCTATTGCTGAATATCAGCTTAATCATGCGATGCTTGAGGCAACAAAAAACAAGACTGTCATATTCATCTCACACCGCTTATCAACTACCAGACTCGCTGATCACATATTCATGTTAGAGGATGGTCAAATCGTTGAAAAAGGTACACATGATGAATTATTAAAGTCCAATGGCAAATATGCTTCAATGTGGAAGGCACAGGCAGGTGCATATATTGATGTATAATTGCTTCTAATTGTAAAAAACACCACATATTCTTTGAACCAAGGCTTAAAAACTCACCAACTTGCACAAAAAGTATGTTATACTTACAAGTGCGTATTTTATAAGTACATATAGAAGGAGTTTTCAAATGCCAATTACAAATTATCTGAGACGTAATGTCGAATTATATGGCGACGAAGTAGCTCTTGTTGAGCTTAATCCTGAACAGCAGGAATTCGGAAGAATCACATGGAAGGAATATGAGTTAATTCAGTCAACAGAAAAGCAGTCTTACAGACGTGAGATTACCTGGAAGGTCTTTGATGAGAAAGCTAACCGCCTTGCAAATATGCTTTTAAGCAGAGGCATCAAGAAGGGCAATAAAATCGGTATCCTTATGATGAACTGCCTTGAGTGGCTTCCTATTTATTTTGGTATCTTAAAAGCTGGTGCTATCGCTGTACCACTTAACTTCAGATATACAGCAGATGAGATTTTGTATTGCTCAAATCTCGCTGAACTTGATATCCTCTTCTTCGGTCCTGAATTCATCGGCAGAATTGAAAACGTTGTAGATGAACTTAGTAAGAACAGATTATTAGTATTCGTTGGTGATACATGTCCTACTTTTGCTGAGGACTATCGTACAATCACAGCTGACTACTCAAGTGAAGATCCGATGATTGAGATGTCAGATGATGATTATGGTGCAATCTATTTTAGTTCTGGTACTACTGGCTTCCCTAAAGCTATTCTTCATAAGCACAGAAGCCTTATGCATGCAGCAGCAGTTGAGCAGAACCATCACTCAACCGCCAGAGGCGATAATTTCCTCTGCATTCCACCTCTTTATCATACAGGTGCCAAGATGCACTGGATGGGCAGCCTTGTAAGCGGTTCTAAGGCAGTTATCCTTCGTGGTACAAAGCCAAAGTATATCCTTGATGCTGTATCCAACGAGCAGTGTACAATCGTATGGCTCCTTGTACCTTGGGCACAGGATATCCTCGATGCATTAGACAGAGGAGAACTTAAGCTCTCAGACTATTCACTTGATCAGTGGAGACTTATGCACATCGGTGCTCAGCCAGTTCCACAGTCACTTATCAAGCGCTGGCTCGAATACTTCCCTAAGCATCAGTACGATACAAACTATGGTCTTAGTGAATCAATCGGACCAGGTTGTGTACATCTTGGCGTTGAGAACGTTCATAAGGTTGGAGCTATTGGTATTCCAGGCTATGGATGGGAATGCAAGATTATTGATGAGAACGGCAACATCGTTAAAAAGGGTGATGTTGGTGAGCTCTGTGTTAAGGGTGACGGCGTTATGGAGTGCTACTACAATAACGAAGAAGCAACTAACGAAGTTCTTAAGGATGGATGGCTCTTAACTGGTGATATGGGACGCGAGGACGAAGATGGATTTATCTTCCTCGTTGACCGTAAAAAGGACGTTATCGTATCAGGTGGTGAGAACCTTTACCCTGTTGAGATTGAGGACTTCCTCATGAAGAACATTAAGATTAAGGACGTAGCAGTTATAGGTCTTCCAGATAAGCGTCTTGGTGAGATTGAGGGTGCTATTATTGAAGTTAAGGAAGGCATGGAATTAACTGAAGATGAGGTTAATGAATTCTGCATGCAGCTTCCTAGATATAAGAGACCTCGCAAGATTATCTTCGCACCAGTTCTTCGTAATGCTACTGGTAAGATTGAGAAGCCAAAGCTTCGTAAGATCTATGGAGAAGAGCATCTCGTAGGCTTCCAGAATCAGGATTAAGAGCTACTAACATTTTAAAAGAAAATAAAAGCAGTCATCGTTACGGTAACAACCGATACGATGACTTCTTTTTTGCGTTTGTTCGTTTTTATATAATTAGGTGTTGCTACTATAATAACAACTTTCCACCAATCGATCATATAAAGTTCTATTAAAAACGAACTTCTTTTTCGAAAACCATTTTATATTTTCATTATTCTGAAAATAAGGAAACATGTAGTTTAGTCTTCTCCTGTACAATTCATCATCCCAATGTTCAGTTACATATTTTCGAAAATTACATCCATCTGTGTTTTCAAATACAAAAGTGTTACCTAATCGCTCCCAGTCTTCATTGGAATATTTTTCTATCATAAGAACTCCACTCCGTTGTTCCTCTTTATAGTTCCAATCCGATTTATCAACTAATCCAATTCTTTCCCCAAATACACACTTTTCCGTTTTTACAATCTCTACAACAACAATCTCACTAGAGAATTCAAATCCATTAAAAGAACATAATATTGGAACATTCGCATGCTCTTGTTCTAGACAATATCTTTCAAAATCAGTATCTGCAGCAAAATCGAAAGAATCAGTCCAACAAATATCTAAATTGTCAGTTTTAATTAGAGAAAAATCGTGTATCCATTCATTAATAATATCTAAAAGTGACATACCGTTAATTACAAACATCGATTTAATTATCCCATTAGATGTACATAACTTACTTATATCTATCTCATCCATATTAATTATCTCCTGTTATTAGTTATGCGTTTTCAAATACTTTTTTAAGAATTCTGGCTCAAAACAAACAAGAATACATGATGAATATAATTCACACTATTGAGAGTTTCTCAAATAACATTCAATAATCAATTCACGTAGTATTGCTAACACTTTTTGTTTTTGTTCACTTTCTTCAATTGTAAATCTCATAAGTTCTAACTGATTAGATATATTCGTGATATATTCTTCATCTATGTTAGGAATAGCAGTATATGCAATCATTCGTTCAACATCAGCTATATCATATTCACTATCATCATACTTATGATAAATCGCCAGTAAATCATCCATAAACTTATCACTCCTTATTTAGTAATGACGGTTACAACCACGGTTCCGTCGTCTTCTGTAACAACTGTAACATCACCTAACTCATAAATTATTCTTGTAGAACCATTAACAATACATTTGGAACTATAACCATTATTGATAACATCCTCAATATAATTAGGAGAAATACTTCTACCATATTCACCTCTACGGCACTATAAATTCGTGATGAAGACACCTCAACATCTGTTGTACTACTATAACGCATCCCACTAGGTTGAATTCGTTCAACAGCGTGTCTAGTGTACAATCTATCGCCAATACGAGCATATTCTCGAGGTCCATCAGATCCATTTACAACTACATGTTCATAATCATCCCAAGTTCCCCAATATAAATCACCATTCCCATACCCATTACCACCAACACTACCACTCTGATTAGTAGCACCTGGAGGTGTTGTATTATCACCAGAATTAGGTAAATTCGGCTCTGTGTTCAGGTGAAAACTTAGTTGTTGCTTGATATTAGAAAACGGCACAGATACTAAGATTTTCAAAGTATTTGTGCCACTCATATTGGTAATTTTAGGGAAACAAATTACCGCTTTTCAAAACAAAATCTATATTATTTTTACCACTTATTTGGCTCTTAAAGTTTTTCTCTCTCTTCCATCAATATCTTTCCTAGTACATTTTTACCGGAGCCGTCTTTGCCACAACCCCAGTAGTAATCATTGGATGTGTTTTCAATTATAATCTCTTTTCCCGTAGACAACAGTATCTTTCTAATATCCTCATTTTGTGAA
Organism: Clostridia bacterium; assembly: GCA_024403775.1. Classification (GTDB taxonomy): domain Bacteria; phylum Bacillota; class Clostridia; order Saccharofermentanales; family Saccharofermentanaceae; genus Saccharofermentans. Next base: position 67,768 of record JAKSRE010000016.1, read on the forward strand.
AATTTCTCATACACGGCCCTTCTCATAACATCATCCTTTGCTTGTTCCCAATCGGCTCTTAAAGGTAAATCTCTGTTTCTCCCCATCTCTGCAGCCTTCATTGGATTATCAAGTAAACGAATTACTTCTACATACTCTGTTCCTTTGAATTTTTGCGCTTGAAAATAATGTTCACTTGTCATCCACCTTTTTCCATCTAATTCAAAAGCATAATGAGAAAAATTCGAAAAACAACCATATGGCCCATCGATTTTATAAAATTTTATCGACATATTTCGAATTGGTCTCCTAAATTAGTTTTTTAATGGTGAGTCCCATAATACCTCGTCAATCAACTCATCTATTTTAGCAGAAGCAATAAACAATTCATCATCATACTTACAAAACGACGCTTCATTTGATAGTGATGTAGAAATAAAATAAAGCAATCCTGCAATTTTTCTTGGAATATACTCTGTTCCTTTCAACCTATTAGCTAAATCTATCAAGATTTCACAAAATTTTTCATACACATCATTATCAATTTTCTTTTCTGCTCGTGCAGGTACTAATAATCCTTGCACTAAACTATTTATTTCTTCATAATATTGTTCCATAAATATATCTCTCCTTTACTTTACGTAACCCACTATTGCTTCATACGGAATATTCTGGTACACAGAAATTTCTTGCTGCCATATTGAATAATGATATGGTAAACCCTCAACTCCATTTACTCTCTGATATATTTCATATCCTTTATATGAACTAGATGATACTTTATTCATATCTATCTTTACAACACCATAACCACTTCCTGCCTCGTTAAATCCATTTGCAACATTCAAATCACTTGTTGTTGAAATAAATGGGGCATTTGACCACGATGCTTTTCCTGAACCATTTATCAGATGCTCTTTTAAATCCCAATTACCATTTGGATTTTTGGCTTCCAATCCAAGCCCTTGTAAATAACGTTCATAATCCTTTTGATTTAGTGCTCTATATACATAGTTTCCAGAGTCAGTACCACCCTCACCATTCCCATACCCATTACCACCAACACTACCACTCTGATTAGTAGCACCTGGGATTGTTGTATTATCACCAGAATTAGGTAAATTCGGCTCTGTGTTAGGAATTCCTCCTACTTCTGGATCAGGTACTGGTGGATTTCCTCCACCTTCTCCAGGAATACTTGGTTCTCCGTTATTAGGTCCACTATCTGATGGTAAATCTCCTCCTGTTCCGCCGCCAGAACCTTCTCCAGCAGGGCTTACGCTAGACGAACCATCTCCTGAACCTCCAAAAGAACTACCATTATTCCAAAGTATAAGAAGTTTTCTCTCCATCTACTGTTTTAGAGATTCTGTCGCCCAAGTAGTTATACTCATATTCAACTGTCAAGATACCTTCTACAGTATATACCAGGCTCTTTATCATTTGGTTACGACCGTTATATTCGTAACTAAAAAGTAAAATATTATTTCTACTTCCTGCTATTAAGTTACCTGCATCACCATAAGTATAGATAGTGTCATCTTCTGCTACTAATTGATTTAATTCATTGTAGGTATTTTTTCTTTCCTCTCGAAAAGAATGGTCTGCAAGTTTAAAGACTTACAGACCAAAAAGATTATCATTTAATCAACGTATCAGCACCTGGACAATGATCAAAGAAATACACGATATCACGTTCAATTGTAGACCAAAGTTCGTAATATCCATCCCATATCAACTTTCCAGTATTCCTATATGGCACCCTAATATCTCTATATCCTATATTCTGACAATATTTACCTAGTACATTCTCATCACGTTTAAATTCGTAAGAACCAATATACTTTAATCTATTCTTTATCTGATTATAACCGTCATCAATAACAATAGCTCTTTTTTCTTGATTGATTATCTTGTCTCTAAATATATCAAAGCGCCAATCAAAAAAAGACAAATTATCTATTTCAGCAAGTTCACTTGGAACTTCTTTGCAAATCTTAAAATAAGCTAACGGGTATTCATCTCCAAGTCCATATTTCAAATCGTACTCTTCCCAACTATCTATCAAGATAAGAATATACAAATTATAGTATGGCTTATCCTTATATCTCTCATCATCCAATCTAAGATAATATATCTCATTGGGCTTAACCTTTGGTGTTTTCTTTTTGGCCAAAGACACCTTCTTACGCTCAGGCATATCGGAATTAAGTTTTACTTTTAACTCCTCAAGAACCTTCATTCTTTTCTTTAAATCTTTTTTATCCCAGCGACTTAAGTCTGCTTCAACACCAATCAAAGAAAGTGCAGTTTCTCTAGTAACATTATCCAATCTTCCATAATCGAAAAGAAAAGACGCAAATCCCAACCACAAATCCACTTTATCTTCTTCATCTTCTAGATAATCCTTACACTCTTCCATAACTTTAGCATAAGCTTCTTTATCCGTTTTACCAACCTTAAGACTATCGATATATACCTCTTTTGCTTCAGGTGCTACATCATTCGAGAATAAGCCTGTTCCAAATGCTCCCATGTTTAAATCTCCTACTTCTTAGTGTAACAACGTATTGCTTAATTCCATCATCTTTAAGATTTTTAGAACTTCATAGCAATCCACACCTATTTTGAATTGCATGTTTAACTGCTAAGATACCTTCTACAGTATATACTAGGCTCTTTACCATTTGGTTACGACTGTTATATTCGTAACTAAAAAGAAAATATTATTTCTACTTTTTTCTTTCCGAAAAGAATGGTCTGCAAGTTATTAACTTACAGACCGAAACGTAGTCTTTAATCAGCGTTTTAACACAAATATATCTCCAATCAGAAGCGGATCGCAATATTTATTCTATATGATGAATCATATCAAGTAAAAACTTAGTTGTCACTTGATATTAGAAAACGGCACAGATACTGAGTTTTTCAACGCATCTATTCCGTCAATACTGGTATATTTAACGAATTAAATTACCGCTTTTCAAGTCAATATTTAAATGCTTTTTACCGCTTATTTAAATAATATTTGCTTCGTTACCTTACTATTATCCAATGATTATCATCATCATATTGTACAACTTGTAAATTAACAATTTCATGTAACTCAAAATTACTATTTCCCATATAAATTGCTATAAAATTAATTCCTCTCATAATAATTCCTTGTGGATAAAAGTATTCCACTCTCAAATTCACAAAACTTCCTAATACATAATTACTTTTTATATTATCCCATTCTGAATCATGAGTAGATATACATTTATTCCAAATCTGTTGAAATGTATCATATGAAATAATCTTAAACTCAGATAAGTCAATAATTGGACCTTCTGCTAAACAATCTTCAAAGCATGACAAACGAAGTATATCATTTGACTCTCTTATTATTTGACGAATAGCATAGTTTTCTTCATCTAATTCAATCCAATATTCATCATCTTCATCTTGTAGATACAAATACTTTCTTTGTTTCATTCTATTGTCCTACCTTGTTAAATATAGAATTTATACCATCAGAATACCCATTGCCACCAACATTACCGCTCTCACTCGTAGAACCAGGGCGAACTGATTATTTCCACCTAATTCAGAATAGAATAATATATTTTAACCGTTGCTTATATCTTCACTCATAACAACCTGTCTCTTAATATTTCTAATTCTCTAGATAATACGTTTTCTTTTCTAGTTTTTCTTGGTTATCTTTGGTTGCCCAACCACTTCTATACATCATCCATAGAAAAGATGGTTTAATCCAAGTCATTCTATTGCGATTAAAACTAGGTCCAAAAGTTCCTAGTTCTACTGCTTCATCAGCTATCACATTATTGTATGCTTGATATATTCGAATTGTCTTATCATCATATACGGCTCTAATTGGGTGCATTTTTATCCATCTCAATCATCAATCAATAAGCATTCATTGTTTCTCACCACAAAAAAAAGAAACAGTGTAACTACTAGAAATATCTTCTTGTCTCGTCCAAATATTTTAACAAAGCATAACTAACAACGCTTATATTGTTATGCTTCATTTTTATTATAACAAGTATTCGCTAAAGTATTATATAAATCATTATAGTTAACATTTTCAATTATTCGCTATCATTCAGAAGCAATTGATATTTTTCTATTCGTATTCCAGGGTTTCTCTAATTCCAATACACATCTTTAATTGGAATCAAATGCAAAAAATCTCCAAATTCTGACGACCATCCATCTGGTACGTAATCTTCATAAGATGCATATTCACTATACATTGAAATCATTTGTTTTTTATCAAAATCAACATACAAACTCGGGAAAAGAGAGGAATCCAAATCACTTTCATATGCTTCTGCCAATTCGTTTCTACTCCAAATATCAAGTTTTATTCTTTCTAAAAAGACCGGTATCTGTTCATCATTCATCTCTAACAAATCACGCCTAGTACAATCAACTGAATTAATATCTATTGTATATCCTCTTTTTTGATATTCTTGAATACGCATATCATAATTTAAATACCATAATTCTTTATAGGATACATACCAACATGCTTCTCCTTTATAAATCGCATATACGATAATATCATCATTTACGTTTATCATTTTAACTTCCTCTAATTATTCTTCCGTTAGTTGCATATTCTTCAATCCACTCTACCCAAGGAGCTGGAAATTCAACACATTTTCCAGGTGTTGTTACGTCTGTTAATTTAGGATTGCATCCACCCCTAGCACCTGCTTGGGGAACTAAATTTTCGTTCACCATATCATCAAACCACCTTGGTACATCAAATTCGACTATATCAGCACCTAATCTATTGTTATTAATATAATACTGTGAATGTTCACCATTATCTATACTAACATTTAAGTTTCTGTTATGGTTTGTAATAGATACATTACCATCACTATCTATAACAACTCTCTCCTGACTTGTTCTGTTTCCTTGGCCTCCTTGAACTCTTCGATAGGTTACTGTGTCAGAAACACCATTTCCATACCCATTACCACCAACATTACCACAAGGTATATGTTGCAAAAAGTGTTGCATTTCAGGTCAAAAATCAATCAA
>JAKSRE010000017.1 GCA_024403775.1 Clostridia bacterium
TGTGTCTATGTTTTTGCGATTTTGTTCTATGTACATCGACACAAAGTAGGGTTTACATAGACACAACTGCCCTGTGTCTATGTTTTTGCGATTTTGTTCTATGTACATCGACACAAAGTAGGGTTTACATAGACACAACTGTCATTTCAATTCATACTCACAAAAAACATCGATTTCATACACCTAACAGTTGAATGAAAACGTCATTTCAAGTGAATCTCACATAAAACATTGATTTCATACACCTAACAGTTGAATGAAAACGTCATTTCAAGTGAATCTCACATAAAACATCGATTTCATACACCTAACAGTTGAATGAAAACGCCATTTCAAGTGAATCTCACAAAAAACATCAATTTTATACACCTAATAGTTGAATAGAAACGTCATTTTAAGTGAACGCTAAGCTTTACCTGCCAAAGTCCCTACCTCAAAAACCAACCTCAACCCCACAAACATTTGACATTCGCACATATTTAAGTATAAAATACTTTTTTAAAACCCTAGTAAAGGAGAACACAGATGGACTTAAAGGGACGCGATTTTTTAAAGCTTCTGGATTTTACAACAGAAGAGATTGAGTATCTTGTAGATTTGGCAGCAGATCTTAAGGATAAGAAGAAGAGAGGAATTCCAGTTGATACATTCCGAGGTAAGAATGTAGCTCTCATTTTCGAGAAAACAAGTACTCGTACACGCTGTTCTTTTGAGGTTGCAGCACATGATTTGGGTATGGGTACAACTTACCTTGATCCATCAGGATCACAGATTGGTAAGAAGGAGAGTATCGCAGATACAGCAAGAGTTCTCTCAGGTATGTTCGAGGGTATCGAGTATCGTGGCTATGGCCAGGAGATTGTTGAGGAGCTTGCCAAGTATGCCAAGGTTCCAGTATGGAATGGTCTTACAAATGAATTCCATCCAACACAGATGCTCGCAGATCTTCTTACAATTAAAGAGCATTTCGGTTATATGAAGGGCATTAAGCTCACATATATGGGCGATGCTCGTTATAATATGGCAAATTCACTTATGGTTACTTGTGCTAAGATGGGTATGCATTTTACTGCTTGTACTTCACCAAAATATTTCCCAGATGCTAAGCTCGTTGAGGAGTGTAAGGCAATCGCTGCTACAACAGGCGCTACAATCACTTTGACAGATGATGTTATGGCTGGAACAAAGGATGTTGATGTAATTTATACTGATGTCTGGGTATCAATGGGCGAGCCAGATGAGGTTTGGGCAGAGCGTATTCACGACCTTCTCCCATATCAGGTAAATAAGGCTGCTATGGATAACGCAGGCGATAAGGCTATTTTCCTTCACTGCCTCCCAGCATTCCATGACCTTGATACAAAGATTGGTAAGGATATTCAGGAGCGTTTTGGTATCTCTGAGATGGAAGTTACCGATGAGGTATTCGAGTCAGAGAAGTCTCTTGTATTTGAGGAAGCTGAGAACAGAATGCATACAATTAAAGCAGTTATGGCAGCAACACTCTAATTTATTTCTCGAAAATAATCCACAAAGCCTCAGATCTTCTGGTTCGGGGCTTTTTTTGTTGTCAGATTTTTTTAATAAAGTGCATTTTAATATTGCGCCTGATAGTATATAATTCTATATTAGATTAATTTGTCATGGAGTATTGTATGAAGCAGCCAAAAGCAATAGCGGCATCCCTGATAGCCGCATTGGTTTTAAATTCTTCAGTATTAAATAGCACAGCAGTTCTTGCTTATGATATGGGTCCTTCTGGTAAGGAGGAGACTACCGTTTGTGCTACTCCAAATGTAAATGTTAGTAGTGAGAAAAATCTTCGTACTTTTGTCTCAAGAATGTATAAGGCATGCCTTAACAGAGAAGCGTCTACCGATGAGATGGAGACCTGGATTAGTAGTCTTACAAGTCAGGAGGCAACAGGTTCATTTTTTGCCTATGTGGTTTTTAACAGTCAGGAATTTGTGAACCGTGATTTATGTGATGACTGTTATATCTCAGCTCTCTATAAAGCTCTTCTTGGAAGAGCGCCAGATTCTGAGGGTAAGAATAACTGGATAAATCTTTTTGATGAAGGTCTCTCACGTAATGAAGTTTTAAAAGAATTTACTGATTCTTCTGAGTTTCAGACGATGTGCATAAATTCTGGCATTCTTCCAGGTTCTATCGAACTTGATGAGGAAGAACAAGAAGGCGACGCATTAGGTGTTTATTCTTATAACTATCTCTATGATCTGGATTTTGGACTTGAGAGATATCTTGTATCTAATCCAGACTATGGTAAAACTCCGGAAGTTATTGAAGTCGTGATAAATGAAGGCTGTGAGGAGACAGTTAACGAAGATTCTTCAAGCGATGGATCTTCTGATAATGAAGTTTCTCTGGAAGCGAATGAAGCATCTGAGTCTGGTGAGGCTCCAGTAGCTCAGACAGAATTAATCACACTTACAAGAAGATATACCAATCCATACTTACCAGTAACAAGAATAAATTCTGAATGGTTTATTGATACTTCAACACGTAATAATCTTGACCTTGTTATCTGGGCAAGAATGGCACTTGAAGAGGATTGGGGATATGAATATGGTGCGTATGGCCAGATTTGTGACGATCAGAAATCTGACTGGTATGGACACCGAGTAGTAGACTGTAGTGGCCTTATAAAATCTTATTTCTGGTATAACTTTGATGAAGGATATTTTTCATGGGGACTTAATGGCTTTGAGGATACTTCATCAGAGACAATGTGGGAACATGCTGAAGTTACTGGAGATCCGGAGGAACTTCCAGATATCCCTGGATTAGGACTCTGGCATCCTGGTCATGTTGGAATTTATATTGGAGATGGCAAAGTAATTGAGGCTTCAAATTCGACTGATGGAATGCTTATTAGTGACTACAATCCTGAGAAGTGGGATGGCTGGTTTGAGATAAACGGGCTTACCTATTTAACTCCTTATGGCGATGTTAGACGAGATTATTCTGAACATATTATTTTCGGAAATTATCTGGGAATGCCGATGTCATGGACAGTAACCTTTAAGGATGAAGAGAATAACAGGATGATGCTTGTATCAGATTATGCTATTGAGTGTCTGCCTTATAATAATGTCGGCGATGACTGTAACTGGGAGAATTCAACCTTAAGAACCTGGCTTAATGATGGTTTTTATAATATGACATTTAAGCCTGATGAGATTGACCTCATTTTAACTACAACTATAACTACTGGGACGAATTCGCCTATAGTGACTGAGGATAAAGTTTATATCTTAAGTTCTGAAGATATGCTTAGATATTATCCATATAAGGGTGACGCGAAGTGCCTGTTTACGTTTGGAGCGTCTACAATTTTTAATGTTATGAATGGCTATATGACAGATGGTGCTGTCTGCTGGCTTAGAGATAGTGGATCTATAAGAATTCATAATAGCGTTTCCGTTATGGAAGAAGATGGAACAGTTAATTCTGAAGGCGTGGATGGTTCAGAGTTTATGGGCGTTCGTCCAGTAATCTGGATAACTATGGAGTAAGTTGATATTTACACTATTAAGTGTTGAATATAGTTTTCGAGAAGAAAACAAAAGAAAAAGAAAAAAGAGTATAAGAGCGAGGGTAAGAAAATGAAAAAGAATCTGACTACTATGTTTGTAGCCTTAATGTGCGTTGGTTTGGGACTGACTTTAAATAGCAAAGCTGTTTTTGCAGAAGATATTGCTATTGATAGTGCGCATTTTCCTGATGATGAGTTCAGAAGATACTTAAGTGAGAATATTGATTCTGATGGCAACGGTATTTTGTCTCAGGATGAGATAAATAATACTACAAAAATTAATATCTTTGAGAAGGATGCAGATGGTAATAAGTACGAAGTAAAAGATACAACGGGATTACAGTATTTTACTGAGATTACTACATTGGACTGCTATATGTGTGGTCTTGAGAAGATTGATATCAGTAGTAACACCAAACTTCAGTCTGTTAATCTTGCTGAGAATAATTTAACTTATATTGATGTAAGTAATTGCACTAATATTTTGAACATTAGTCTGGAATACAATAATTTGTCTTCTATTGATGTAAGTAATAATACTTCACTTATCTCATTGGATTTACGCCAAAATAACATTAAAGAAATTGATCTTACTAATAATCTGCAGCTTGGAGATTTGGATATTTCTTATAATTTGTTTACTGAACTTGACCTTAGCCGTAATTTTAAGCTTAATACACTTAATATTGAAGGTAACAGAATCTCATATCTTGATTTGAGTGTAAATGTTAACGTTAAATTCTTAAATGCTTCTAATAACGGTATGCTTGGAATCGATCTAGGTAAAGGTCCTATTCAGTTTTTGAAGTTATATGGAAATAATATTAGATCAGTTGATTTAAGTTCTTTTACCGCTTTAAAGGGAATCGTTGAAGAAGCTCCATTTGTAGGTTCCAAGGAACTATGGCCTTCAAAGCACAAAACAAATTTCTGGGAGATGGACGAGTATTATTCTGCTGAACTTATCAATCTTGATACAAGTACAAAGATAATTATTAATGGTGTTCAGGTAGTTCTTCCAGAGAGAACTGGCTCCAGATAAGTAATGTGACATTAAAATCCCCGATATTTAATATAAATGTTTTCATATTGTAAACAACGTGAGAACGTTTGATTAAGATATTGATTTTTATTTGTTACCAAAGCTATACTCCTAATGTAAACAATTTTCATTTTATAAAAGGAGGAACACTCATGAGAAACAAGAAGATCTTAACAGTAATGGTAGCAGTGGTGATTATGGTGGTTTCAGCAATTTCAGCAAGTGCGACATCTATTGCATTATCTAATTTAAGAGTTAATTATAATTACAATGGTTCATATTACTATTCTCAGGGTGTAGTTACTGCGAGAGCTTCAGGTGGTGGCAAAGGCAAAGTTGTTGTAGGTCTTGTTAAGTCAAATGGTACTACAACATGTACTAAGACTACTACTGTTAATTCAGGTGTAACAGCAAATTGTTATTCTGGACAGCTTCAGGGACAGCGTGCAGCAAGAGCATACGCTTATACAGCTTGATACGTTGACAATATCTCGTGCGAAATATATAATTTTTTTGACAATATATTTAAGGGCGAGATATTCGAATGCAGTGGCTAACTAAGTTAAAAAATGTATTTTTTTGCAGAGGAAGACTTTTATCTTCTTCTGCTTTTTTTGCGTTTTTTTCACTTGTTGTAGTTAGCTTTGTATTCGCTGCTACGGATACGGAATATAACCTTAATCAGCAGATTGCAAGAGGTTATATTACCAGGGATGCTATTTTCTTTGAACCACACGATCCATCAAGGATAGGCGCCGCTTCAGTGGTGGTTGAAGTGGATTTTGATGACCCTGATATTTTGCTAAATAACAATGTTACAGTGGATGAAGACGGTAATCTTGTCTTTGTTCTGGAGCAGACTCCTGCCGAAGATGAAGGCTATTCATTAGCAAACTGGTATACGAGAAGTGGTGAGACAAGAATCGAGAGATTCTTAAGTTCGGGCGGAGATAATTATCTTGCCTCAATTCATAATGGCAACACAAGAGGAATATTTTATAAAGGTAAAATTGTTGAGCCTCCAATTGTTGAAGGAAGATTTTTTACAGAGGAAGAGTGCCTGTTAAGAGAACCTCTTGCCGTGATTGGCAATGACTATAAAAAACAGACCTATGTAAGAGATGGGGACAAATATATTGAATATGAAGGTCGTGAATATAAAGTAATAGGCGTCACTGCCGTTGCAAGCAGTAGTACTCTGGATCACCTGATTTTTATTAACTTTGGTGGAATGACCATTAAAGACCAGATTACAGGAAGATATTATATTGATGGTATAGGCTCCATGGAGCAGGTTTTTAATGAACTTGATAAAGCATCACAGGAGATTCTTGATGTAAAGCTTGACCGACTTGAGACGCCAACGACATATATTGATGTTGTATCTGGTGGTATGTATCTTAAGACTTACCTTAAGGTATTACTTGGTCTTATGTTTACTTTTATTTACATTAGTATTCTTGTTCAGATTGTTAAGCGTCAGAGCGTGAAGATTGCAGTGATGTCTATTTATGGAATCTCATTTAAGAGAAGACTTCTTAAAGTCTCAGGGGATACCCTGACAGGAGCTTTGATTGGTATTTTTACAGGTTTGATAACAATAATAGTGATAATTTATTCAGGCTTTTTTGTACTTCCATTTGCGACACTTTGGAAGTACGTTGCTATTTTAAGCTGCTGCAGCCTTCTTCTGGTTGGTATTATGGTTGCCTCACTGATTATCGGTATGCGTAGAATTGATATTGGGGAGGTAGTAAGACAGGTATGATATTTTTTGTTAAAAACTTTCTTCGTTCTGTTTTTAGACACCTCAAGGTTAATCTGATCATTTTGTTTGATTTGATTTTTTGTGCTTCAGTTGTATTTGTACTTTTGCAGAATTTCTATTTTCTAAAGGAAAAGCATGATGAATTTTTTTATGATGACAGAGTGGCACAAAACTACTATTTAAGTACTGGTATTGACCGTGTTCAGACAATCGAGAATGATGTCTGGAATAAAACGAATATGTATGAGCAGGGACTTAAAATATATAGAGAGATAAATAGTGGTGAACTGGCTTTATATACATATCAGGTTCAGTATTTGAATTTGCAAGGATTTGACAGTAGTACTTTAAGAAAGCTTCAGAATATCTCAGGTAGCGAAGAGGATTCCCAATCCTATCAGATGATTTATATCTCGGATTACGGAGCTAAAGGTATGAATCTTAAGCTTAATGAAGGAAGATGGTTTACTGAAGAAGATTACAATAATCTTAAAGATGTTGAATATTTCCCAGTTATTATGGGAAGTGAATATAAAGGTAAATTCAATCTGGGAGATATCTTTTACTATAACGATGGTGAGGGTGAGGATAAGGCTGTTGTAGTTGGGTTTCTTGATTCAAATCAGATTGTGGAAGCTTATGGAATGGTGCAGGAAGACTTTGATAATTCGATTCTGGCGCCGCTCTCGCTTGATTTCCCAAGAACAAATATCGATGAAGATATGCTTAACAGAATGAGAGTAAGAATGCTTGGAGAAGGTATTCTTTATTCTCCAGATGATTCACTTGATGTACAAAAATACATTAATCAGCTTACATCTAAGTATGGCTACTATACTATTGAGGCATCTCCAGTCGATGGTACAGCATTTTCTGAGACCAAGTCCTTGTCAGAACGTAATATCCTTCTTATTGGAATTCTGGCATTATTAACTACGATTATTTGTACTATATCTCTTGGCGGAATCTTATATAACAGAACGCTCGATGACAGAAGAACTTTCTGCATATTTATGAGTGCTGGTATTCCAGTCTGGAAGATAAATCTCTCCCTTATTATCGAGATGGTCTTCTGGATTATTCTGTCGATTGCACCGATTGTTCTTATATCGATGCATGAATTTGATGCAGTATTAATTCCTGTATGGCAGATAGTTTTGTTTGAGTTAGTCGTTATAGGAATATCGATTGCACCTTCTCTTTATCTTAATTCCAAGTGCAATATCGATTTATTGATTCGTAATCAGATGATTTAAGTGAGGTTATGTTATGGCTTTAATTGAACTTCAGAAAATATGTAAAAGCTTTGGTGAGGTTAAGGTTCTCGAGGACCTTGATTTTAAGGTGGAAGAAGGAGAGATGGTCGCTATCGTTGGCAAAAGCGGAGCAGGTAAAACAACTCTTCTTAATATCATTGCTGCAATCGAGTTCCCTGATTCAGGAAAGTACATCTTCGATGGTGGTGAGGTCCTGATAAAAAATACAGGCGACGGAATTAACTTTCGTAAGGACAGAATCTCTCTTGTCGTTCAGCACTTTGCTCTTATAAATGATTTTACTGTCTATGATAATGTGGAACTTTCTCTCTGGGAGAGCAATATGAATGCTTCTTCAAGGCGAAAGGTGGTTCACAAAGTCCTTAAATCTCTTGGTATAGATGAACTCTCTTCCAAATATCCAGCTAGCCTTTCAGGCGGTGAGAAGCAGCGTGTTGCGATTGCAAGAGCTATTGTTGGAAATCCAAAAATTCTCCTTGCAGATGAGCCAACAGGTTCTCTTGATTCTGATACTGAGAAGGAGATTTTGGCTATTCTTAAAGAACTTAACAAAAAGGGAATGACGATAGTAATCATAACTCACGATCAGGATGTGGCAAATGTCTGTGACCGAACAGTAGTCTTAAATAAGAATTAATACCCTCTTTATATTCTACTTTAAGTCTTATGATAGAATATAACGAATGATTAATAAGGGAGTATATAAAAATGAGATTTACTGAAGGAGAAAAAGACGTTTTTTACAGAATGTATAATGTTCGTGATGATGTAAGCGAACTTAAGACAAAGTTAAAAAGATTAAGACCAGAAAGATTTTCAAGTTCTATTGTGGTTTTTCTTACAGTAATCATATTCATGCTGTATGTGTTTAATAACAAAATCCAAAGTCAATATGTACCTTTGGCATATTTTATTGTAATGATTACTAGTGGTATATGTATCATGCTTGTTCAGGAATTATATTATTCTGAACCCAAAACAAAATTATTATATTCGTTTGGTATTGTAGCAACCCTGCTTTGGGGTGGATTTAGCATGATGGTTTATTTTTCGCTGATTAATGGAAAGATTAATCTTGTTGAGTCCGCTGGATGGCTTTTTTGGGTTACTTTGGCCGCTAGTATCTTAACGGTTGTTGGAAGTTTTATATTTAGCTTTTTATATAACAAATCCTGCTCGGAGACAGTAACAGGCGTAGTTAAGGGATATGTTGATGCTGTTGGTAAAAGCGGCAGATATTCTCCATATTTTGCCAAAACAGCATTGGTATGTGAATTTGAGTTTGAGGGAAGTAAATATCTGGTTACTGACTATAAGTTTGTCCGTAATGATCAGGACCTTCCTTATATAGGCAGTAGTGTAGAAATAGACTTTAATCCTGATGATCCTGATACATGCATAATTGAAGGGAAAAAGGCAAAACCAAAACTTGGAATAGGTATAGGCTTTTTTTTATTGATGTTTGCTGTTTTGGTTTTTAATTATCGAACAAAAATAGATGGCAAGGTAAGCGATGATAACAGAATTCTTCTGAATTCAGATTATATTCATGGTTTGTTTGGTTCGGATGAGAAATATTATGTAATCGAGCGTGAGATTATTGCTATTGAAAATGGCTATATCTATTTTGATGATTATGCAGGTGCACCACGTTATGTAAATGATAATTCTGGTAAACTTGAAGCAGGAGATGTTGTATATTATGTTTGTACAGCAAGTCTTCATCAGGCAGTTTTCCCAGTGGATAAATATAGCTGTGAGGATAATGGCAACCTCAAACTTCATATTGATTATACAGAAGACGGAAAGTTCGTTCTTGACGACTATATGGTTAGCAGAAGTTTGAATGACGATTATTGGAATATCTATAAGACACATATTGTTGAGATTCAGAATGATCTGATGCATCTTATGACAGATGACGGAATGGAATTCTGGATGGAATGGGATGAGGGATATCGCTATATATCAAAAGACTATCAGGTAGGCGATGAATTCTATTATGTTCTTGCCTATACCAATAAAAGTCTTGTTTTTGATACTGATATTTACTATCGTAAGAACCTCGAGAACACAAACTAATTCTTATGCGATAAGGAGGAATTATTATGAGTGCGAAGTATGTACGTAAAGAGAACTGGAGAGAACCTAAGGCTGATGAGCTTGATACGATAAAGCAGTATGGCAAAGGAGCTTTGGGTAAAGGTATCTTGTTTTTTGTGCCAGTATTCCTCATTTTTGCTGAACTTATCGCTTTGGAAATTTTCAGATTTAAGGATTATCCTCTGGCGGTATCAATTGTTCTTCTGGTAATCACTATTCTTATATTTGGGTATTTTCTCTTTGCATCTATTTACGTATTTATAAAGGATGCAGTTAGAAGAGGCAAGGTTGAAGTTCTTGATGCACGTGTAACTGAACTTCGTACCGCATGGTATAAATATAGCGGAAGAACTAATGTTGATCTTCTGGTTGATGGCCATATTAAAAAGACCATCCATGTAATGAACTGGAATATCAGGAATATTAAAGTGAATGACCGCGTACTTATTGTTCGTGCCAAGAAAGGCTTTGTAAGTACATTGAGATTGTGCGAAGGAAAAAATAACTAATGGCTCAGATAATTATTTTGATAATTGTTGCAATTATTTTGGCGTTTAATGGAATGTACTATCCACTTATTGGAGTGGGTGTCCTGTTTGCTGTATCAGTTCTTATCGTATTTATTGTTGATCTTTTTACACCAGCAGATAAGAAACCACCTAAGAAAAAGCGCTTCAAGAAAATCCCTTATGAAGGAACCAGATCTCTCGAAAATAATTTCGACGGTGTGATAAGTAATCCATCATGGGAGCAGGTTGAGAAATATATAAATAAGATTTTCGAAGATAAAGAAGAGTACGTTATTTTATCGCTTCCACAAAGCGAATACGGTATGAAATATATTCAGGCTGCTATAGTGGATAATGTCATTTCAGTTCAGGTTGGACTTTATACTGAATCAGGAAACAGACTTGTTGAGAAACGATTTGCCAAGTCAAGTCTTATGCCTCTTTTTACTAAGTACTACAAATATGGCTATGTTGATTTGATAGAAGAGTTTTATACGATACAGAGAATTAGTTAATTGCTCTATGGACTTAAATTACGTGAGATTAAAGATGGATCTGAGGCAGTTAACGAGCCGTATCTTTTGTGTTTTTTGTCAGGTGTAGTACCTATGTAATTTCATAGGTGCTATTTTTTTCTATAAATCAGTTGTACCTTTAATTGCTCAACTGTTGTGTAAAATAGCATTATAGAAATACATATTGAATTACGGGAGGTGCTTTTATGGCAATGTTTGAGGTTTGGACATGTAGGTAAGAAGTATAAGGAGTGTTTAAACATTCTGTTAAATGTAGAGTTGTTAAAAAATATTGCTACTTAGTTGATTTATAATTTTATCAGCGAAAGTTTTATTTTATTGTTTGGAGGTTTCTCAGATGAAGTTATTTCACTTATCAGATTTACACATAGGTTTAACCCTTTGTAGTCGCGATATGCATGATGATCAGGAATATGTTCTTAATCAGATAGTTGATGCAGTATCCAAAGAGAAGCCAGATGCTGTGCTGATTGCTGGCGATATTTATGATCGTTCAGTACCTTCTGCTGAGGCAGTAAGTCTTTGTAATAGTTTTATTGAGAAATTGGTCGAAGCTTCTGAAGGCCGACCAGTAATGATTATTAGTGGTAATCACGATAACTGTGACAGAATAGATTATCTTAAAAGTCTTGCCAAGAAAAGCGGCGTATACATGGTTGGTAATCCACCAAGATATGAGGATGAGTTTATTTGTAAGGTTACGCTTGAAGATGATTTTGGTCCTATAAATTTCTATCTTCTTCCTTTTGTTAAGCCAACGATGGTAAAGAATATCATTGGTGTTGATGATGAAGGTCGTAATTTTTCTTATGATGAGACGATTAAGCGTTTGATTGAACGTGAGACTATTGATGCTTCTGTACGTAATGTTCTGGTTAGTCACCAGTTTTATTGTCCGATAAATGGTGATACCAGTGAGATAAGACGAAGCGATTCTGAGATTAAAGTTGTAGGTAATCTTGATGCTGTGTCATCCAAGTATCTTGAAGTTTTTGATTATGCTGCTTTGGGTCACATTCATACACCTATGACTGTTGGTAAAGCTACCAATGTATATTGTGGTACACCTATTGCGTGTTCAGTAAGTGAGGCAGGCCAGAAGAAGGCAATAGTAGTTGTTGAATTAGGTGATAAAAAGGACGAGGCGAAGATTACTAATATTCCTCTTGTACCAATGCATGAAGTACGTAAACTTGAAGGAACTTTAAGTGAGATATTGGATAATTCAAGTGAAGACTACGTCAGCATCATCCTTACAGATAAGGATGAAGGTATTGCACAGTTTAATCTTGATAAAGTAAAGGCGGCATTTCCTAATTATCTTGATATCAGTGTTAAGCATGATAAGGAAGACCATCTTTCTGAAGGTGAACTTAAGAATCCAAAACAGTTAAGTCACCTGGATTTTTGTAAAGAGTTTTACAGTAATATGTCTGATGAAGAACTTCAGATTGTAACTGAGATTATCAATATGATTGAGGAGGAAATCTAATATGAGACCAATATCTGTAACAATGCGTGCTTTTGGTTCTTATCAGAATGAGACAGTAGTTGATTTTAGTAACCTCAATCAGAATTTGTTTTTGATATCAGGAGATACTGGATCAGGTAAGACAACACTTTTTGATGCAATAGTTTTTGCCTTATATGGTGAAGGAAGTGGTTCAGTAAGTAAACGTCAGGGTGAGACTTTCCAGAGCAGATATACTGACTATGATGTATCGCCATTTGTTAAATTTGTATTTGAGGAAAATGGCAAAAGATATGAGATAGAGAGAACTCCTAAGCACAGCCTTCGTAAGAAGAAAGGAACTGGATATACTGAGAAGGGGGCATCAGTATCTTTAATTCTTCCTGATGGTACGGAGTTTTCTGCTACAAAAGAAGTTGATGCAAAAATTGAAGCACTGGTTGGTCTCACAAAAGAACAATTCATGCAGGTTGCAATGATTGCACAGGGAGATTTTCTTAAAATTATTAATGAGAAAACTAGTGATAAGAAAGTCGCTTTTCGTAAATTGTTCGGCACAGAATTCTATGACATGTTTGTCAACAGACTTAAAGTTAAGACTGATAGTCTTGAAGCAGAGACTAAGAGTATTAAAGATGAATGCGCTGGAATTGTAACTAATCTGGAGATTCCTGCTACAGTAGATAACTATGAAGAATTAGTTAGAATGTGTAATTCTATTAAGACTAAGGATTTAAGCTCAATTGAAGATTTTATTTCCGGGCTGGATTCAGTAGTGACTTCGTTAAGTTCTGAAGAAGAAACTTATAGTGCTAATTTAAATGAATTAAACAAAAAGAAGGAAGAACTTCTAAAAAAAGAGTCAGAAGCTAAGGCTCTTGCTGGTGCATTTGAGCAGCTTAAATTAGCTACTGATGAACTTGATCAATTAAAGGAAAGAGAAGCTGAAGTTCTATCCAATAAGGAGCTCTCTGAGAGAATTAATAGTGCTTTCGAAGTAAAAAGTGTTGAGGATAGTTTCCTTAATACCCGAAAGCAGCTTGTCGAAATGAATTCTAAGTTAGAGAAGCAGAATACTGAATTACCAGGTCTTATAGAGCAGAGAACTACCTTAGAAGAAGAATTTACTACTGTAAAGAAAGCATTTAATGAGCAAAATGCTATTTTTGAGAATGCAAAGAAAGAGTATGAGAAGAATCTTCAGGAGATTTCCAGATTTAATGAATTACAAAAGCAAAGAATTGGTTTGGAAGCATCTGTGAAAGAACTTAAAGAAACTGCTGATTCTTTAAAATTAAAGCGCGAGAAGTTTGATGCTGATAAGAAAGCTAAGAATTTACGTAAGGAAGAGATTGGAAAGTCTTCTGAAGAATTAACTGGAAAAAAAGCTGAACTAAGGTCAAATGAGATATTTAGTGAGAATGTGAACGAACTTGAATCACTCTCAGGCAAAATCGATTCTGGTGCAAAAAATATTGAGGCCAAAGAAAAAGTATATTTGGAAGCTAGTAGAAAGGCAGAAGAAGCTGATAGAAAAAGAGCAGTAGCTCAGAAGCGTAAGGATGATGCGCGTGCAGGTATATTAGCCAAGGCTCTTCAGCCTAACATGCCTTGTCCTGTATGTGGAAGTCTTGAGCATCCGTCACCTTGTGTTCTTGAGAATGAAGATGATGCTGAAATTGATTTGGAAGAATTAATAAATAATGCTGCAGCTGCAATTTCTACACGTTCAGAACTCTCTAGTTTGTTAGAGTCATTAAAATCTATCAAAAGGGATCAAGAGGAAGAATACAAAAAAGACTTTTCAAATCTTGTAGATAAGATGCTAAATGAAGACTATGACATTACGCTTGATACGTCTCTTGATACTATTTCTGAATTGATTGAGACAAGAATTAGTAAAATTAAAGATGAGATTACTAATCTTGAGATTCTGGTAAAAGAGAATGCTGAATTAGATACTTGGCTTAAGAACGCTGATGATTTATTAAAGAATTTGGATGAGGATATCCAGACTAATCAAAAAGAACTTCAGGATAAAGAGATAGAACTTACTACAGTTCTTACTTCAATTCAGAATACTGAAATTAAATTCCAGTCAGAAGCTGAGGTGAAGGCTTGGTTTGAAGATGTTAAGAAGGCTTTTGATGAAGTGGATTCTAAGCACAAGGAAACAGAGAAAAATTATAATGCTGCTAAATCTTCTGTTGATGCCTGTGAAGCTCTTATTAAAGAATATAACGAGAGTATTCCAAAGATTAAAGAAGATGAGGCAAAGGCAAAAACAGCATTTGATTCTAATCTAGCTGATAAGAAATTATCTGAAGAAGAGTATAGACAGTTAGTAACGTCACATACAAAGGAAGAAGCGAAGTCTTTTACTGACGAATATAGTACCTTTATCCAGAAGAAGTCCTCTCTGGAAGGAAGTGTTGAAGCTGCTACAAAGACTATCGATAATCGCGAAATGCCTGATCTTATGATTGTCGAGACTGAACTTAAAGAGGCAGAAGGAAAAGTTCAAGAATGTAATGATAAGGTTACTTCAATTAAAACTAAGAAGAACAACATTAGTAACGTCATTAAAAGTCTTAAGGTGAAAGTAACTGAAAATGCAGAGCTGGTGGTTATGTATGAGAGATATAATAACCTTCATAGGCGTTTTGCAGGTAAGATAACTGGAAACAAGATGGATCTTGAGACATATGTTCAGCGATACTATCTTAAGAGTATTTTGGTTAGTGCTAATCGCCGCTATTCTGAGATGACCAAGGGCGAGTTTGAACTTAGAATGGTTGATATAGATGAAGCTGGAGATGGTAAGAATCAGGGACTTGATTTACGCAGCTATTCTTATATTACAGGAAAGAGCAATGTAATTAGTTCTCTTTCAGGTGGTGAATCGTTTATGGCTGCTCTGGCTCTGGCAATCGGTATGGCAGATCAGATCTCGTTAAGTTCGAATGTAAATCTTGATATGATGTTTATTGATGAAGGCTTTGGTTCATTAAGTAAGGAGAATCGTGATAAGGCTATTACTATCCTTAAGAACTTGGCAGAAGATACCAGCGTAAATGGAAGAATGATTGGTATTATCTCCCATGTTACCGAACTTAAAAACGAGATTGATAATCAGCTTCTTGTTACCAAAGATGATAAGGGAAGTCACATCAGATGGGCATAAGTAGATAATAGGTGTCTTTATTGGAAGTGGGTTGAACGATTGATTCTTTTAGCCCACTTCTTTTTTTTGTTTTTCAGATTCATAGCGTTGTACCATTAACTCCACATGCCAGGATTTATAATCTAACCATAAAAAATACGGAGGGATTGAAGCATGACTAAGAGAAGAACAACAATGACAATTGAATTTGATGGTGGAATGAAGGAAGTAAATAAGATTATGAAGCTTCTTTCGGGTAAGACGCACAATATGTCTTTTACAATCCGTGAGATTGAGAAGAAGAAAGATGAGTTTGATGATTTCCCTGAGGCTCCTAAGGAGGACGTTCTTTTTGTGAATGGTGGCAAGATTGTAACCATTGTAAAAAAGATTGATGAGGATATGGATGAAGATGATTTCTTAGGAAGAAGTGATGCGAATGAGGAGGGCGGATGGAATGAGCTATAAACCTTGGCATTTGGTAGCAATGGAAGATAATGGATATATGGCAACAAGTCATGGCCTTAATATGAAGGTGGCAAGATATCTTGCTAAGAATGGAAGTGAAGATATAGGAGAGGATGAATTTAACGATGCGTGTGTCACATGTGGTGTTGATCCCTCTTCTGTGACTCCTGAAGATATTGCTGACATTCAAAATAAGTTGGATGAGTTAACTTGATAAGAAATAGGAGAGATTTCCCTTAAATACGCTGTTTGTAACAATGTTAATCGTGTAAAAATGTCAAAAAGTTTTCATCTAAGTAAAAAGAATGTATAATACCACTGATTATTAAATCTTAAGGAGTATTATATGAGAAGAAAACTTGATTTGTTTAAAGGGAGCATGCTGTTAGTTACGCTACTTATTTGTATTAGTGTAACTTTATTCTCTAAAGCAGTTAATGTTAATGCTGGCGAACAACTTACTTATATAGTTGAAGGCGTAATATATACTGCCAATGCTGAGACTAATACAGCATATGTTAGTGGTTACAATGGGAATATTAGTGCCAATGTAACGATTACTAATAATGTGAATTCGTATAAGGTTACAGCTATTGGAGATAATGCTTTTGAATACTGTGAATCAATAGAGACAGTATCACTTCCAAATTCGATTGTAAGCATTGGAAAAAATGCTTTTTCTGGTTGTCGTGAACTTTATTCCATTAATTTGCCTGAGAGCATAACTTCAATCGGCGAAAGCGCTTTTGAGTATTGTAGCAAATTAGAAAGTATTACTATTCCATCAGGAGTTACTACTATAGAGAAGGCTACATTTCATGATTGTACCAGTCTTGTAGATGTGAATTTACCAAATGGGATTGAAACAATAGGAATAATGGCCTTCTATAACTGCTATTCTTTGTCTACTTTGACTTTGCCTGATACGTTAACAGAAATCCAACCATATGCATTTGATACCTGCCGTGCTCTTACAAGTATTACCATACCTTCAGAGGTTACGAAGATTGAAGAGTATACTTTTGCATATTGCGACAAGTTAAGCAAAGTAACTTTAAATGACAATATATTAAGTTTAGGCAGAAACAGTTTTTCTGGATGTAAAGCAATTACAACGATTGATTTACCACAGAGTTTAAATACGATAGATATTTGTGCCTTTGAAAGTTGTTATTCGTTAAAGGAAATCGTAATCCCGGATGGTGTTACTAATATTGGAAATAGCGTTTTCCAGAACTGTTATGCCTTGAAGAATGTCTCATTTCCAAAAGATATTAAAGCAATACCATATGGAATGTTTTACAGCTGCACTGGCCTTGAGAGTATTAAGATTCCAGAAGGCTGTTTGAGCATTGGTGAGAGAGCTTTTTATGATTGTACAAGTCTCAAGTCGGTTGTTCTTCCTAATAGTATTGATTTTATCGGTGTAAGTGCATTTAACAAATGTACGGCTCTTGAGACAATTGATTTACCTAGTGAGATCACTTCGATTAGTAATAATACTTTCTTTGAATGTAGAAATCTTAAAAGTATAGTTATTCCTGAAGGTGTTACCTCAATTGGTTCGGAAGCATTTGACAGCTGTTATTCACTTTCTGAAGTCGTAATTCCGGATACCTGTACTTACTTAGGAGATGAAGCGTTCTCGAGTTGTAGTAATCTCAAGAGTATAAATATTCCATCTAATATTTCCGCTATTTATCAAGGAACGTTTGCCAACTGTGACAGCCTTAAAGTTGTTGATATTCCAAATGGTGTCACAAAACTTATGGCCATGGCTTTCTATGGATGTGACAATCTTGACACTGTCGTTATTCCTGAGAGTGTTGAGGAATTCCATAATGCTGTTTTTGGTGAATGCGTAAATCTTAACAAGGTTATTATCAGCGAAAGTTCTATTAAAGCACTCGACAAATATGTATTTGATAAGGATAGAAATATCGAATATGTCTGTTCAACTGAAAATGGTTTTGCTGAATTCAGTAAGATTTATCCTGATTTAATTTTATCAAGACACAGCTATGATTTTGACTGTGATAACGAATGCAATATCTGTAAGGACGTTAGAGATGTTGATCACGAATATACTTTTGGCTGTGATAGTGTTTGTAAGATTTGTAACGAAGAGACACGAGAAGCAGACCACGCATATACATATGACTGCGACGCTGTCTGCGATTACTGTAATGTAAAGACAAGAGAAGCAGATCACACATATACAAATAATTGTGATGCAGTTTGTGATTACTGTAATCAGGAAACAAGAACTGTTGGTGATCATGTTTATGATGATGAGAACGATGCAGTTTGTAATGAGTGTGGATTTGAAAGAGTTGTTGTTCCAGAGCCAACAGAAGAACCTGAGATAACAAGTACTCCTTCACCAGAGATTACAACTAAGCCTGAACCAACTCCCGTTGTTACAGAAGAGCCAACAATTTCAGCTACTCCAGAAGTAACACCAACTTCTGTTCCTACTACTGATCCAACTGTGGCTCCAACTAGTGTTCCAACGGCAGGTCCGATTCCAACTGCAGCACCAACTAGTGTCCCAACAGCAGCACCAGAACTTAATGTGGGCGCATTTATTGATCGCTGCTATGAAGTAGCTCTTGGACGTAGCGCTGATGAAGGTGGTTATAACTACTGGGTAGATAACCTTAATAATGGTCAGGCTTGTGGCGCACAGGTAGGCTATGGATTCATCTTTAGTGGTGAGTATATAAACAAGAACAGAACTAACGAAGAATTTGTAACAGATCTTTATAGTATGTATTTTGGACGTACACCTGATAGTGAAGGCTTTAATTATTGGGTAGGTTTACTTAATAGTGGTCTGGATAGAGAAGAGATATTTGCAGGTTTTGCAAATTCACTTGAATTCGATAATCTCTGCGCTAAATACGGCGTAGTAACAGGAGCATATATTGTAGGTGTTCCAAATGACCAGCAGGGCGGAGTTAATAGCTTTGTTGCAAGACTTTATCAGGTATGCCTTAACAGACTCCCAGATATGGGTGGACAAAGTGGCTGGGTACAGAAACTCATAGCAGGAGAAGTAACAGGTACAAGTTGTAGCTATGGATTTGTATTCTCACCAGAGTTCATTGGCAAGGAACCAAGTAACGAAGAGTTCGTAAACTATATGTATTCCGCATTCTTTGGAAGAGAAGCAGATGAAGCAGGATTTACAGCATGGGTAGAGACACTTAATAATGGTGGATCTTATGAGGACGTATTTAAGGGATTTACTGGATCTGCAGAATTTGCTAACCTTTGTGCTTCATATGGTATTAATCCATAAGATTATCTATGTACTAAATAGCAAATTAAGAATACCAGTCACTTAGTAGGTGGCTGGTATTTTAGATGGATAAAAAATGGGACGAATTCACATATTACGTTCCATAATAACAGAATAGATATTTGTTTATGTGACATAATATAAATGAGTACAGTTCATTTTATGGGCGGTTGCCTCCTTTATTTTAAAGTTCGGTTTCTACTGAAACTATAAAAAGAAAGGGGGGGATGACTATGACGGATTTTGAGATAATAACTTTGGTTATTGCTGTAGTTGGATTACCAATTGCAAGTATGAAACTGTTAATAGCGATTATCACTTTTCTTGATACCAGGTATACAAGAAAAAGGTAAAAAAACAACCTCACCCATACGGATTGGCGTCCTAGAGTGAGGTAACACTTACAAATAGGCAACCGTCCAAATGGACTGTGCTTTTCTTATGTAAATAATAGCATATTTGCTCGCCTTATTCTACAAATTTTTGTCGTCACAAAGTACTAAGCGTTTTCGTCACAAAAATTGTGACGTCTAGAGCAATTCTTTGTGACGCATGAGATTTCATTCTACAAAACCCAACCTGGGTACTAATCAGAGTAATTTTTACGGTAAAAAAACAACCTCACCCATACGGATTGGCGTCCTAGAGTGAGGTAACACTTACAAATAGGCAACCGTCCGAATGGACTGTGCTTTTCTTATGTAAATAATAGTATATTTGATTAAGTGTTTCCATACTTCCCCAATGCCGAATCTCTGCTGTTGGTTTGAACTAAGTATAGTATTAGTGAATACATTTCAGTTTTTTAAGTCTTCGCCTTAATGTACCATTTTTGGTATTTACGTTTTGCCAAAATGAACAATAAAACAATGATCTTTAAGGAGGGAATATGAAAAAACTGCAATGTGAAGCGTGTAATGGGAGAATAATGAAAGTTTCTGACGCCTATTTTGAATGTCAGAGCTGTGGACTTCAATATTCATTAGAGTCGATTAAGAATAGCATAGAGGTCAGTATCGATCATTCACAAGAAATTTCTAATCTTAATAGACGTGCCTTGGACTATGAGAAAGCCAAAAATTTTCCTTTCGCAAAGGATTACTATAACAAAGCATTAGATTTGGATTCGGTTAATATAACTGCTTTAGAAGGATTAGAGAGGATTAAAAAGGAAGAAAAGTACTCTAATCTCTTTATAGTCAAATCAAATGTTTTGCCTCAACAGAATATAGAAAACTTTAAAAGACTCTTAAAGCAGCAAAAAGATATAGAACGCGATATTTATCAAGAGATGAAGATAATAAATGCTAGTGCTAGTTATATTGTTATCTATGAATTTAGTGGACAAGTCAGAGGTGAATGGTCAGGAACTGCGTGCCATAATCACAGGGAAGCACAAACTGTTTACAAGCGTAAATACGATAGTAACCTTCATAGAGAGGTAAATCGACCTACTACTGAATATGTTACCCAAGTTGATAGAGTTCCGGTTAGTGGTACGAGTTATTTCAATGTTGATTTTAGAGTTTTGTCTTCAGCATATCTTTCTCGAAAAATGATGGGAATTGAAGATTCCCAGGTTACTGATATTATGCAAAAGTTTACCAAGAATATTAATAATATCAGTGATTTCACTTTGATTCCATTAGAGTCTGGTGATGTACAGACAAATTATATTTTTAATACTTACAAAGATAATGTTCCTATTGATTTTGATGAAGATGCAAATGTTAGAGAAGAGATGATTGACTATCAAATGGATGATGAGTATGACCGTATGCGTAGAGCTGCTAGGGGCAAAATTCATGCTGATAAGGTGGAAAATTTAAATCTGGATTGCAATTTCTTTAATAGTAATGAGAAGAAAATACTGTTACCAGTGCAAATAATTAATTATGTCTACAAAGATAAAAATTATATAGCAGTATTTGATTTGGTTACTGAAGAGGGAAATGTAATCACATATCCTATTGATGAATCACTTGAAAAATCTAGGCAGAAACTAAAAGAACTAAAAAAACTGAAATTAAATCTTCAATATGAAGGCTTAGGACTAGGTGTATCATTATTTTTGTATATTATTGCTATAGCAGTCCAATCAGAAGTGATGAGGGGATTTGTATTAGTAATTGCTTTGGCTATTATATTTGTGTTCCTGGCAGATATGATAGATTACATAATAAAATCTCTTAAATATAAGAGTTGTGTTTTGGATTATAAACGTTACATGGATAGTTCTTACGGTGCTTTTTTTCAACAGGAAAATGTATAATGTCAGAACAAGTGAGATACAGAAGTAGCGTTTGTGTTTCTCATAAATTGGACTTTTCAGACGTTATAATTGATTGAAATTTTTTTCTTTTGATTTTCATTTGATAGTTTTTAGTGGCAAAATGTTGCATTTGTACTTGTAAAATGTGAAAAAATACGATTTTCGAATAAAAATGTGTGATAAAATATAAAAGTAAAGAAAATAGTGCGAGGAGGATTACAAAATGGCACGTTTTACATTACCTAGAGATCTTTATCATGGCAAGGGAGCACTTGAGGCTCTTAAGACTTTCGAAGGAAAGAGAGCAATCATCTGCGTTGGTGGCGGTTCTATGAAGAAATTCGGTTTTCTTGATAAGGCTGTAAGTTACCTACAAGAAGCTGGAATGGAAGTAGAGTTGTTCGAGGGCATCGAACCAGATCCATCAGTAGAGACAGTTATGCGTGGTGCAGAGGCTATGATTAAGTTCCAGCCTGATTGGATTATCGCTATGGGTGGTGGTTCACCAATCGATGCTGCAAAGGCAATGTGGATTAAGTACGAGTATCCTGAGACAACATTTGAAGATATGTGCAAGGTATTTGGCCTTCCTAAGCTTCGTACAAAGGCTCACTTCTGTGCTATCTCTTCTACATCTGGTACAGCTACAGAGGTAACAGCTTTCTCAATCATCACAGATTATAACAAGGGTATTAAGTATCCTATCGCTGACTTTGAGATTACACCTGATGTTGCTATCGTTGATCCAGATCTTGCAGAGACAATGCCTAAGAAGCTTGTAGCTCATACAGGTATGGATGCTATGACTCATTCAGTTGAGGCTTATGTATCAACAGCTAATTGTGATTTTACAGATCCACTTGCACTTCACTCAATTAAGATGATTCAGAATGATCTCGTTGCTTCTTATAATGGTGATATGGCTAAGAGAGATTCAATGCACAATGCTCAGTGTCTTGCTGGTATGGCATTCTCAAATGCTCTTCTCGGTATCGTACACTCAATGGCACATAAGACAGGTGCAGCTTTTGCTGATTATGGTGCACATATTATTCACGGTGCTGCTAATGCTATGTATCTTCCTAAGGTAATCGCATTTAATGCTAAGGACGAGACAGCTAAGAAGCGTTATGGTCAGATTGCTGATTTCATGAATCTTGGTGGAGCAAATGATGATGAGAAGGTTACACTTCTTATTAATTACTTAAGAGGCATGAATGATGACCTCAATATTCCACACTGTATTAAGAATTATGGTGCTGATAGCTATCCAACAGAGAATGGCTTTGTACCAGAGGAAGTATTCCTTGAGAGACTTCCTGAGATTGCAAAGAATGCAATTGGTGATGCTTGTACAGGTTCAAATCCACGTATTCCTACACAGGAAGAGATGGAGAAGCTTCTTAAATGTTGTTACTACGATACAGAGGTAGATTTCTAATTTGTCTTTATTAGATTAGATTTAACATTTAGTGGGGCTATGATATGGCCCCACTTTTTTGTTTTTAGTAGGTAAATGAAAGGAGAATAAAATGAATTTACTGCATATGAGATACGCGGTAGAGGTCGCTGAGACAAAGTCGATAAATAAAGCAGCTGAAGCACTTCTTGTTGGAGCACCTGCGTTAAGTCGTGCTATAAAGGAACTTGAGAGTAATCTTGGTGTTACTTTGTTTGAGAGAAGTGCCCAAGGTATGTTTTTGACACCTAATGGTGAGATATTTGTTTCTTATGCCAAAAACATTCTTAAGAAGGTTGATGATGTTGAAGATGTTTTTAAGAAAAATAGCAAATCTATGGCACGATTCTCTATCTCTGTTCCAAGAGCTAGTTATATTGGTGAAGCTTTCTCTCGCTTTGTAAGTAAGCTTGATAGAACTAAAGAGACTGAACTAGTGTATATCGAAGCAAATGCATACAGAGTTGTTCAAAGTGTACTTAAAGAAAATTATAATCTTGGAATTGTTCGATATGCTTTAAAACACGAAGCATATTATAAGGCGCTTATGCACGATAAAGGTCTTGATGGTGAAGTTATTACTGAATTTGAATATGAGCTTTTAATGAATAAAGATTGTTCGCTAGCAAAAAAGGATGAGATTGCTTTTAAAGATCTTAATGGATATATGGAAATATCTCATGCTGATTCATATTCGCCAAGCCTGCCTCTTGCTGTAGTGAAAAAATCTGAACGTCCTGAACCTGTTGGTAATAAACTCTATGTATTTGAACGAGCAAGTCAGTTTGAGGTTCTTTCAAAAGATTCGAATTGCTATATGTGGGTATCTTCTGTTCCACAGGAGCTTCTTGATAGATGGGGACTTGTTCAGCGAAAGTGTGTGGATGAAATCCGTCGTTATAAGGATGTACTTATTCACCGCGAAGATTACAAGCTTTCAGCACTTGATAAGAATTTTATTGATGAACTGATTTCAATAAAGCGTTCATTATTTGAATAATCATTTTAGTTAATGATATGAGTGTTCAAAAAAAAGCAATACAGATATGAAAAATAAGCAATTCCCGATAAGTTTTACTGGTGATATTTTATATTTATAACACAATTGCTAACCTCAAAAAACGAATTTTGATAAGTTCTTTCTTTGTAAGAATTTGTTGAATAAAGGGCAGAAATCTTTATGGTTTCTGCCTTTTATTTTTTTATGTAAACAATTGTCGTAAATAATCGTCAAAGGGCGTAAAACCTAGGATTTAAAACGATATTGAAGTTATCGATAAGAAGTATATCGATATGTGCAATACCAGTTGAGATTTCGGCAATTCCTAACACAATTCAATAGTGATAAAACATATGTGACAAGAAAAAAGGAGGTAACACAATGACAAAGAGTGAGATTTCAAAAGCTACGCTTGGAAGAATTCCACAGTATATAAGATGCATTGTGAATCTTCCTGAAGATGTTGTTTATGTATCAGCTACATTGATAGCAAAAGAACTGGGATTAGGTGAAGTACAGGTCCGTAAAGATCTTGCACTTCTTTGTAAAAAAGGTCGTCCAAAAGTTGGATATGTGAGGCAGGAACTTCTTGAATCCTTACAAGAGTTTCTTGAGTGTGGTGATGGTAATGCAGTCATCGTAGGAATAGGAAAACTAGGACGGGCGTTGATTGATTATCCAGAGTTTGAGAATTATGGCACCAAGATACTAGCTGGCTTTGATAAGGAGATTAATGAGGAAATCGAGCTTCCATCTGGAAAGAAATTATACCCGCAAGAATGTTTGGAAGAGTTTTGTGAGGAAAACAAAGTCAATTTGGGAATAATAGCAGTTCCTCCAAACTCCGCACAAACAGTTCTTAATAGATTATATAGCTGTGGTATTAAGCAGATTTGGTGCTTAGCGCCTTGTCGATTATATACACCGGCAGATGTCATCATTCAATACGAGAATATGGCACTGTCACTAGCACATTTAAAGTTACAAAGCAATCAAAACAAAACAACGGAGGTTAAAACATGAAGAAGAACGAGAGAACAATTGTTGATGGCGTTGAAGCGTTGGAGACAACACTTGCTCGTATAAGGGAGGCACAGAAAATCTTTGCTACTTATACTCAGGAACAGGTGGACGAGATTTTTAAGGCAGCTGCAATCGCTGCTAACCAGGCAAGAATTCCTCTTGCTAAGATGGCTGTAGAAGAGACAGGCATGGGTATTGTTGAAGATAAGGTTATCAAGAACAATTACGCAGCTGAGTACATCTACAACGCCTATAAGGATACCAAGACATGCGGTGTTCTTGAGGAAGACAAGGCTTTTGGTATTAAGAAAATAGCAGATCCAATTGGTGTAATTGGTGCGGTTATTCCAACTACTAACCCAACATCAACTGCTATATTTAAGACATTGATTGCTCTTAAAACAAGAAATGCAATTATTATCTCACCACATCCACGTGCGAAGAATTCAACAATTGCTGCTGCTAAAATCGTTTTGGACGCTGCTGTTAAGGCTGGCGCTCCTGAGGGAATTATTGAATGGATTGATGTTCCAAGTCTTGAGATGACTAATATGCTCATGAAGGAGTCAGACATCATTCTTGCTACAGGTGGTCCTGGTATGGTTAAGGCAGCTTACTCAAGTGGTAAACCAGCTCTTGGTGTAGGTGCAGGTAATACACCAGCTATCATTGATAACACAGCAGATATTGTATTGGCAGTAAGCTCAATTATTCATTCTAAGACTTTTGATAATGGTATGATTTGTGCTTCAGAGCAGTCAGTTATCGTTCACAAAGATATATATGACGAAGTTAAAAATGAGTTTATTAATCGTGGCTGCTATTTCCTTAATAAGGAAGAGACAGAGAAGGTTAGAAAAACAATTATTATCAATGGTGCATTAAATGCAAAAATCGTTGGTCAGTCAGCTTGTAAGATTGCGCAGCTTGCTGGTGTTACTGTTCCAGCAGGAAGTAAGATTCTTATTGGTGAGGTAGAAAGCGTTGATCTCTCAGAGGAGTTTGCTCATGAGAAGCTTTCACCAGTACTTGCAATGTATAAAGCAAACGACATCTCTGAAGCATTTGATAAGGCTGAGGTACTTGTTGCAGATGGTGGTTATGGACATACTTCATCAATTTATCTTAATGCAACAACAGAACAGGAAAAGATCAATGAGTTCGGTAGAAGAATGAAGACTTGCCGTATCCTTGTTAATACACCATCATCACACGGTGGTATTGGTGATCTTTATAACTTCAAACTCGCACCTTCTCTCACACTCGGATGCGGTTCATGGGGTGGAAACAGTGTCAGCGAGAACGTAGGCGTTAAGCACCTTATCAATATTAAAACTGTAGCTGAAAGAAGGGAAAATATGTTGTGGTTTAGAGCTCCAGAGAAAATCTACATCAAGAAGGGCTGCCTGCCAGTTGCTCTTGACGAACTTAAGAACGTAATGGGAAAGAAGAGAGCATTTATCGTAACAGACTCCTTCTTATATAAGAATGGTTATACAAAGCCAATCGATGATAAACTCGATGAGATGGGAATTGTTCATGAGACATTCTTCAACGTTGAACCAGACCCTACTTTAGCTAGTGCCAAGACTGGTGCTCAGTTGATGAGTAATTTTCAGCCAGACTGCATTATCGCTTTAGGTGGTGGTTCTGCTATGGACGCTGCCAAGATCATGTGGGTTCTTTATGAGCATCCAGAGGTAGACTTCATGGATATGGCTATGCGTTTTATGGATATCCGTAAGAGAGTATACACATTCCCTAAGATGGGTGAGAAGGCTTACTTCATCGCTATCCCAACTTCAGCTGGTACAGGTTCTGAGGTTACACCATTTGCAGTTATCACTGATGAGACAAGCGGAGTTAAGTACCCACTTGCTGATTATCAGCTCTTACCAAACATGGCAATCGTTGATACAGATTTCCATATGAGTGCACCTAAGGGACTTACAGCTGCTTCAGGTATCGATGCAGTATCACATGCTTTGGAAGCAATCGCTTCTGTTATGGCAACTGATTACACAGATGGTCTTGCACTTAAGGCTTTGCAGACAATTTTCGAGTATTTACCACGTGCTTATAATGATGGTTTGAACGATGTTGAGGCAAGAGAGAAGATGGCTAATGCGGCTACAATGGCTGGTATGGCTTTTGCTAATGCTTTCCTTGGTGTATGTCATTCAATGGCACATAAGCTTGGTGCTTTCCACCACATTCCACACGGTGTTGCTAATGCATTGATGCTCGAAGAAGTTCTCCGTTTCAATTCTTCTGAGACTCCAGTAAAGATGGGTTCTTTCTCACAGTATGATCACCCACACACACTTGCTCGCTATGCAATGGTAGCAGATGCACTTAACCTTGGTGGTAAGACAGATGAAGAGAAGTTGGAAAACCTCATTAAGGCTGTTAACGATTTGAAGAAGACTGTTGGAATTAAGGAAACAATCAAGGATTATGTTGCTGATGAGAAAGACTTCCTTGACAGACTCGATGCAATGGTTGAGCAGGCATTTGATGATCAGTGTACAGGTGCTAACCCACGTTATCCATTAATGAGCGAGATAAAGCAGATGTACCTTAATGCTTACTATGGTGACAAACACTTTACTGAAGTTGAGATGCCAAACACAGTAGTAGCAGAGCCAGCTGACGATAAGCGTAACTTTAAGCAGCCTTATCGTAGAGCAAAGAGTGGTTTGAATAAGAATTAAGGAGGTGCAGGAAATATGGAATTTGATCGAATTATTGCAGTAAGAAATAATAAGACAGTTTATCGCGACGGAGACAAGGTTTATAAGGTTTTTGATAGTAATTACTCAAAGGCAGATGTTCTTAACGAAGCTCTTAACCAGGCTCGTGTTGAGGAGACAGGACTTAATATTGCCAAGGTTCTTGAAGTTACCATGACAGATGGTAAGTGGATAATCGTATCTGAGTATATCAAGGGTAAGACACTTGCCCAGCTCATGGAAGAGAATCCTAAGAAGAAAGATGAGTACTTAAACCTTTTCGTAGATTTACAACTTGAGATGCATTCAAAAACTTGTCCTGGTTTGAATAAGCTTAAGGACAAAATGAATCGTAAGATTAGTGCAACTGATTTAAGTGCAACTGTTAGATATAACTTGCATACAAGACTTGAGTCTATGCCTAAGCATAATAAGGTTTGTCATGGTGACTTTAATCCATCAAATATCATTATTGCTGAAGATGGCAGACCATTTATCCTTGACTGGTCACATGCTACTCAGGGAAATGCTTCAGCAGATGCTGCAAGAACTTATCTCTTATTCTGGCTTAACGGTGATATTAATGGCGCAAAGAAGTACTTGAATCTCTTCTGCGAAAAGAGTGATACAGCAATGCAATATGTTCAGAAGTGGATGCCAATCGTTGCAGCTTCTCAGACTGTTAAGGGTAATGAACGTGAACGTGAGTTCCTTAATAGTTGGATTGATGTAGTTGATTATCAGTAAGGAGGAAATAAAAATGAAGGTTACAGTTTGTATAGGTTCTTCATGTCATATTAAGGGTTCAAGACAGGTAGTAGAGCAGCTTCAGTATTTGATTTCAGATGCTAATCTTGACGATAAGGTTGAGCTCGGTGGTACATTTTGCATGGGTAAGTGTCAGAAAGGTGTTTGTGTAACAATCGATGACAAGTTCTTTTCTGTTACTCCTGAGACAACAAAGGAATTCTTTACTGAGAATATTTTGAATAAGGTGAAATGAGATGAATGTTCAGATTTGTGTAGGATCTTCCTGCCATTTGAAAGGATCTGAGAAAATCATTGAACTATTTCAAAAGAGTGTAGCTGAACACAAATTAGAAAACGATGTAACACTTGCCGGTAGTTTTTGTACTGGCAAGTGCAATCGTATAGGTGTGACTGTCACGATTGAAGATAGTGTTTATACAGGTATTACACCAGAGAATTTTTCGGATTTTTTCAATGACAAGATTTTGGGCGCATTAAAGTCCTAAGGAGTTGATTTTATGGAA
Organism: Clostridia bacterium; assembly: GCA_024403775.1. Classification (GTDB taxonomy): domain Bacteria; phylum Bacillota; class Clostridia; order Saccharofermentanales; family Saccharofermentanaceae; genus Saccharofermentans. The sequence goes on from JAKSRE010000017.1 coordinate 28,958, forward strand.
TGTTTAACACTTAAAAAATCGAATTGTAAAAACTGCTATAAGTGCATCAGACATTGTCCTGTAAAGTCAATTCGTTTCACGGGTAATCAGGCTTATATTATTGGAAATGAGTGCATAATGTGCGGACAGTGCTTTGTAGTATGTCCTCAGAATGCAAAGCAGATTGTTGACGAGACTGAGAAGGTAAAAGTTCTTCTTCAGGACAGAGATCCTGTAATAGTAAGTCTTGCTCCATCTTTCATAGCTAATTATGAAGGTGTTGGAATTGAAGAGATGCGTAAGGCAATCAAAAAGCTTGGATTTGCTGATGTAGAAGAAACCGCTATTGGCGCAACTATTGTAAAAAGAGAGTATGAGCGTTTGTGTAATGAGGAGAAGCGTGATATTGTAATCACTTCCTGTTGCCACTCTGTTAATTTGTTAATAGAGAAGCACTTCCCACATCTTCTTCCATATCTTGCAGATGTTTTGTCACCAATGCAGGCTCATTGCCAGGAGATAAAGAGACGTATTCCTAATGCAAAAACAGTTTTTATTGGACCATGTGTTGCAAAAAAGGATGAGGCTGAAAACTTAGGTGACTATGTTGATGCTGTGCTTACATTTGATGAGCTCACAGCATGGTTTAAGAGCGCAGGTATAACTCTTGAAGAGAATATGGATAGCTGTAATGAGAGTAAGGCTCGTCTGTTCCCAACAACTGGTGGTGTTCTCAAGACAATGGCACTTGATAATCCTGATTATACTTACCTTGCTATCGATGGCACTGAAAACTGTATTGAGGCATTAAAAGACATTGAAGCTGGTGGTTTGAAGAACTGCTTTATCGAGATGTCAGCCTGTACTGGAAGCTGCGTTGGTGGTCCTATAATGGAGAAACATCGTCGTTCTCCTGTTAAGGCTTATTCAGCAGTATCCCGTTATGCGGGTAAAGAAGATTTTAATGTTATTCAGCCAGTTAATAATGAGATTCGTAAGGAGTTCTCACATGGTTACAATAAGCCAGCTCAGCCAAGTGAATATGAGATAAAGGAAGCACTTCGTCAGATGGGAAAGGTTAAGCCAGAAGATGAACTTAATTGTGGATCCTGTGGTTATAATACCTGTCGTGAGAAGGCTAAAGCAATCATTCAGGGTAAAGCAGAAATCTCAATGTGTCTGCCTTTCCTTAAGGATAGAGCAGAGAACTTCAGCGATTATATTACACGTAATACACCAAACGGTATTATCGTACTTAATGATAAGCTTGAAGTTCAGCAGATTAATACAGCTGCTCTTCGTATTTTGAATTTGCGTTCTCCTTCAGATATTCTTGGTGATCAGGTAGTACGTATTCTTGATCCATTGGATTTTATTGAAGTATCTTCTACTGGAAAGGTTGTTAGAGATAAACGTGAATACCTTACTGAGTACGATAAATATGTTGAGAAGACTGTAGTATACGATAAGGATTATAGAGTAATACTTTGTATTCTTCGTGATGTTACAACAGAAGAAGTAGCTAGAGAGCAAAAAGAATCTATTAGCCGTCAGACGGTTGATATTGCCGATAAGGTAGTTGATAAGCAGATGAGAATTGTTCAGGAGATAGCATCACTTCTTGGTGAGACTGCGGCAGAGACAAAGATAGCATTAACAAAACTTAAGGAGTCAATCAGCGATGAATAGACTATGTGCTGATATAGGATATAAGAGCATAAACCATGAGGGAGAACAACTTTGTGGAGATCATGTTGATATCATCGAGAGTGGTGAGAATTCAACTGTTGTCGTTCTGGCTGATGGCCTTGGAAGCGGCGTAAAGGCAAGTATTTTGTCTACTCTGACTTCCAAGATTATATCTACTATGATGGCTTCTGGTCTCAAGTTAGAGGATTGTGTATCAACAATTGCTGCTACACTTCCTGTCTGTTCAGAACGTGGTGTTGCTTATTCTACTTTTACCATTATGCATCTTATAGAGAATGAGACTGTCGAGATTATTCAGTACGATAATCCGAATGTTATCTTCCTAAGAGATGGTGATGTTTATGATTACAATAAACAGGAACTCTACATTGATGGCAAGAAGGTTCTTAGATCTGTAGTTAAACTTCAGGAAGGCGATACCCTTATAGCAATGAGTGACGGTTGTCCTCATGCTGGTATTGGACTTGCTTATAACTTCGGTTGGAAGTGGGAAGATATTGCAGAGTTTATGAGAGGCTTGTCTCTTGTAGGATATACTGCTAAGACCCTTGCAACTATGCTTGTGGATCAGTGTAATAAGGAATATGGTTTCCATCCTGGTGATGATGCTACAGCCTGTGTTATGAAGATTCGTAAGAGAGAACCAATGAATATTTTATTTGGTCCACCTCGTAACAGAGATGACTGTAATAGAATGATGTCTTTGTTCTTTTCGAAGGAAGGAAAGCATATCGTTTGTGGTGGTACAACTTCAACTATTGCTGCAAATTTCCTTCGAAAACCACTTAGAGCAAGCTTGGATTTTGCACAAAGTGATGTACCGCCTATTGCTACTATCGAAGGCGTAGATCTTGTTACAGAAGGCGTTATTACGATTAATAAGGTTATCGAATATGCCAAAGATGCTCTTGATAAAAATGAGATGTACGAGCATTGGAGTTTTCGTCAGGATGGCGCTTCTTTGATTTGTCAGCTTTTGTTTGAAGAGGCGACAGATATCAACTTCTATGTAGGAAGAGCAGTAAATCCAGCACATCAAAATCCAGATCTTCCTATTACTTTTAATATTAAGATGAACTTGGTTGAAGAATTATCTGAATGCTTAAAACAGATGGGCAAAAGGATTAAGGTTAGTTATTTTTAAGGAGGCTTTCTAATGCACAAGTTTGATACAAACGTTCAACATCTGAAGTATAAAGTACTTCGTGAAGTGGCACGTCTTTCTTGGGCGGATGAGCTTCTTGAGAATATCCTTGACATTCCTAATCGAATTATTACTGATAAAAAGCCTACAGTGCGTTGCTGTGTATATAAGGAGAAAGCAATTGTTGCTGAGCGTGTTAAAATTGCTATGAGTGGTAATAAGCTTAATCCTAACGTCATTGAGGTTATTGAGACTGCCTGCGATGAGTGTCCTATGGGTGGTTACGAAGTAACAAATGCTTGTCGTGGATGTCTTGCACATCGTTGTATGGACGCATGTAAATTTGGAGCTATCTCTTTCGATAAAAATCACGTTGCATGCATAGATAAAAGTAAATGTAAGGAATGTGGTGCCTGCGCTAAAGTATGTCCTTATACAGCTATTATCAGTCGTAGAAGACCTTGTGAGAATGCATGTAAGATTAAGGCAATCAGCATGAATGAAGAGAAGGCGGCTGCTATAGATAACTCTAAGTGTATTGCATGTGGTGCCTGTGTATATCAGTGTCCTTTCGGTGCAATTATGGATAAATCTTATATAATTGACGCTATTGATATCATTAAGAAGAGTGAGTCGAATACTAAGTACAAGGTTTATGCTGTTGTTGCTCCATCAATATCAAGCCAGTTCAGATATGCTAAGCTTGGTCAGGTAATAACAGGACTTAAAGAATTAGGTTTTCACACAGTGGTAGAAGCTGCACTTGGTGCCGACATGGTAGCAGATAGTGAAAGTAAAGAACTGGTAGAAAAAGGCTTTTTAACAAGCTCATGCTGCCCAGCGTTTGTTCAGTATATTGAGAAAAATTTCCCAGAACTTCTACCTCATGTCTCTCACAATCTTTCTCCAATGGCAACAATAGCTAAGTACCTTAAAGATAACGATAAGGGCTGTAAAGTTATATTTATTGGTCCTTGTACTGCAAAGAAGGCCGAAGTTCAAAAGGAGAGCGTAAAGCCTTATGTTGATGTCGCAATGACATTTGAAGAACTTCAGGCAATGTTTGATTCAAAAGACATTGATATTTCAACTCTTTCTGAGAGTTTTCTTGAAAATGCTTCTTACTTTGGCAGAATTTTTGCTCGTTCCGGTGGTCTTGCTGATGCGGTAGCTCAAGGTATTCGTGAACATGGTGATACGGAATTTGAACTTAAAGCCTGCTCTTGTGATGGAATAGAAGAGTGTAAAATTGCTCTCATGAAGAAGAGTAAAAATGTACTGGATGCAAACTTCATAGAAGGTATGGCCTGTGTAGGTGGCTGCATTGGAGGTGCAGGATGTCTTACTCATGGAGACAGAAACAAAAGTGAGGTCGATAAATACGGCCGCGAAGCCTTCGAGAAGACCATAGGAGATGCAATCTCTGTTTTAAAGTAAATTCTACTTGCGATAATCACTATATATGAGAGGATGTATGAAAATGCATCCTCTTATTTTATAGATATAAATCTATGTATTGGCTCGGAACTCAAGTCGTGAGAATCAAATTGATAAGTAACACTGTATATTATTCTACAAGTGTATTATTTGTATTATCGAACGGCAAGAACTATATTAACAATTCGTTTATTCAATAATCCCAGTACAGGTGATAGAATGGGTTTATAGAAAGTTTAAGGAAGTACCTATGTCTTTTAAAATACGTGATAAGGATATAACGAAGATTAAAGCTGATGCAATTGTTTTTAGTGCGAATCCAAAACCAGTATGTGGTGATGGAATGGATGCCGCTATCTATGAAGCAGCAGGCTATGATGATTTAATTGAAGCACGCAAAGCGATTGGAAGAATTAACAGAGGGGATGCAGCTGCAACTTCTGCATTTAATCTTGATGCCAAAATTCTTATTCACACAGTAGGTCCAGTCTGGGACGGTGGAGACCAAGGAGAGTTTGATATCCTAAGATCCTGCTATGATAAGTCTTTGAATCTTGCAAAGATCTCAGGATGTAAAAGTATTGCTTTCCCACTTATATCAACAGGCGTATATGGTTTTCCTAAGGAGAAAGCGCTCGAGATAGCGTCTCAGGCATTTGAAGATTTTCAGGCAGAAAATGATATGGATATATACCTGGTAGTTTTGAATCGCAAGAATTTTGTTCCGTCAGGTAATTTCATTTTCGTAAAAGAATATCTGGAAGAAGCCCGTAATATGAGAAATAGAAGAAATTTTGTTAGCGGAGTCTACGAAGAAAAGGCAGTTATTTCTTCTTTGCCATCTAAAAAGAAACTACTTGATGTAACAGGTTATACAAAAGGTAAGCAGAAGACTTTCCAGGAACGTTTCTTTGAACTTGTTGATGAGCGTAAACTTACAGGACCAGAAGTATATAAAGATTATGTGTCAAAGCAGGTATATTCCAAAATTTTATGTGATAAAGACTGTAAGCCTAATAAGAAGACGATTATTCTTCTTTCCATGTCACTTAAACTAAGTCTTGAAGAATTATTAGATCTTCTGGAACGAGCTGGCTACGCCTTAAGTATGAGTAACGAATTTGATATGGTAATAAGAGCCTGTTTTATAAATGGTGAATATTCAATAAATGAACTTAATAAGTATCTGTTTGCCTTAAATCTTGGAGATATAGATTCAGTAAAGTAGTTTCAATTTTGCTCTCTATAAAATGTCCACGCACAATTGACCAAAACCTCCTTTATTTTGTTTATCATCTAGACATAACAAAAAAGGAGGAAAAAGAGATGGAAGAAAATTACAAGAATAATGTATTTATTGAGATGGCAGTTGAAAACTACAGAAAAACATTAGAGCAGGATCATTTACTTAAGCTCTTACAGGTAATCTGGAAAAGAATGAGTGAGAGTGGTGAAGTACCAGTTCACATGATTGATGTAGAGAATACATTTATGCTTCCAGATGAGATTTACGCTGGCAAGGTCTTCACACTTGATGAGGATGTACGACTTAGAATGGGAACAGTTTCTGATGAAGACGGAAAGGGCTGGCTTCCACTATATACATCAAGCGAAGAAGCTAACAAAGATGACACCTTCAGAATCACAATGAATTTACCAATTCAGAAAGTCCTTGAAGTTGGGCTTTGGGATGAAAGTATTCGTGGAGTTGTTATTAATCCTTTTGGGAAGTCTTTTGCACTAACCAAGGAATTATTAAGCGTAATTTTGAATTGTTATGAAGTATAAGGGAGGAAAAGAATATGTTAGGAAGCATTATTGGAGATATTGCAGGATCAAGATTCGAATTTGACAGAGGCGGATGGAGTAAGGATTTTGAGTTGTTTACAGGCGAAAGTGAATTTACTGATGATACAGTTATGACAGTTGCGGTGGCAGAAGCGCTAATGAATGCTGGTAAGGATGGAAGCCTTGAAGATATTAGAAGAGAATGCATTAAGTCTATGAGAAAGTGGGGACACTTATATCCTGATGCTGGATATGGTGCAAGATTTATATACTGGCTTTATGATATTAATCCTAAGCCTTATGGAAGTTTTGGTAATGGTTCAGCCATGAGAGTATCACCAGCGGGACTTTTTTATGATTCACTTGAGAGAACAAGAGAGGCTGCCAGAGCAACTGCAGAAGTAAGCCACAATCACCCAGAAGGAATAAAAGGAGCTGAATGTACAGCTTCGGTTATGTATATGGGAAGAAAAGGATATAGTAAGGAAGAGATTAAAGAATATGTTGTCAATGAATTTGGTTATGATCTTAATTCGACTGTCGATGAATTAAGAAAGCACCATCACCATGATGAGACTTGTATGGATTCACTTCCTAAGGCACTTATATCTTTCTTTGAAGGAGAGAACTTCGAAGATGTAATTCGTAACGCTGTATCACTTGGAGGAGATACGGATACTCTTGCAGCAATCGCTGGAGCAATGGCAGAAGGATATTATGGAGTTGATAAGAATATCTTGTCAGAAGCAGAATCATATCTTACAAAGGAAATTAGTGAGACTATTACAAAATTTGAGAATCTGATAGGCAGAAAACAACTATGAAAATTTATAAAAATTAGTTAAAAGTAACTTAGTTACCAAATGTTAATAAATTAGTTACTTATTCTATTATTTTATCAAGGTCTATTTTTTTTGAGCGTGATAAGATGTATTTATGAGAAATGATACACTGACGATAATTTACATAATACTTTCTGTATTTGCAATAACTGTTGACATACTAACAGCATGTCATTCATTTTGGGAACGTAAAAAATACAGTAACGTTCTTGGAGGAACTTGCCTGATAGCAGCTTCTGTTCAGGCTACTTATTTATTATCGGTTCTGTCCACAAATTATTTACTGACATCTGTTTTATCAAGTTTGTATTTTATATCGATTAGCTTGGCCAGTGTTTTTCTTCTTACATTTATCAGATGCATAGCAGGTGGAAGGCGAACAGATCATGACAAGAAGATTATAAGTTTGACCAAGATTTGTTTTGCCATCGATACCTGTATTTTCTTAGTAAATCCTTTCGCTGAGATAGCTGCAACTTATGTCGAAGAAACAAGTGTAATTGCCAAGTATCAGTTTGAGAGACTGCCTTTATACTGGTTCCATCTGGTATTTGTATATTTGCTTTTGTCTTTGGTTTTGTATCACCTTATTAAACGTACAGTTTCAGTTCCTATGGAGTATCGTAACCAGTATCTGTTTACAATACTTCTTATTGCGATAGTAGTAGCAATTAATGCAGTATTTCTCTTTGTACCAAATCTCTTTGGGGAGGTTCGACTTGATTATTCTATCTGGGGCTATTCAATAACAGTATTCTCGTTGTATTTTGCTTATTACAGATACCCTAATGAGGGTATGAAAGCTTATTACCATAAGTGGATTGTCGAGAATGTTGAGCAGGGTATCGTTCTTTTTAATTTTGAGAATGAACTTTTAATCGTAAATGAGCATTTTCTTAAACTTTTCCCAGAGAAAAATATCAGAGTAGGAATGTCAGTTGAAGAGTTTTCTGAAGAACTTAAGATTACTAATAAAGTTAAGCCTGATATCGCTAATGATGTATTCCAGATGTATACAAGACTTGACGGAAGAGAAAGATCTGTACGTGTAGACTGTAAGCTTCTTTTAAGTAAATCTAACAGAAAGCCTATGGGCCTCATGTATGTGTTTACCGATAAGACCAGTGAGATTGATGCTTTAACATCCTTCCATAACTGGGAAGCATTTAAGAGTTATGCAATGGAGAATTCTGAGTATTTCCATTCTCCATTTACCGTTGCTGTCTGTGATATCAATGGCCTTCGTGAGATTAATTCTGTTCATGGTAATAATGTTGGAGATCAGCTTATTGAGAGCCTTGCTAATACTATTAGAACTCATTTTACTGGGGACTGCCACTTTATTCGTGGAAATGAAGCAAATCTTATAGTTTTGTGCTTTGACACTAATGAAGAGGAGACAAAGGATATCCTTAGTAAAGTTCATGAAGAGGTATTAAAGCAGAATAATACGGGCTGTCCTTTTGATATTCAGAGTGCAATAGCATATGTTACCGATGATAGTATTGGTGTTCTTGATGCTATTGATCAGGCTTCGAAAAGCATGCGTAACAAGAAACTTCTTGATGTTAACTCAAGACGTTCTGAACTTGTCATGTCTCTCGTTAAGACACTCGCTGAGTGTGATAACGATACAGAGGAACACGTTAAGAGAACGCAGCTTCTTGGTGCTGAGTTAGGTAAGAGATTAGGTCTTACAGATATGCAGCAGAGTGATCTGGCGCTTTTGTGCCTCCTTCACGATATTGGTAAGATTGGTATTCCACTTGAGATTTTGAACAAGCCAGGAAGACTTAATGATTCTGAGTGGAGAATGATGAAAACTCATACCGCTAAAGGTTATCAGATTGCAACAAGTTCACAGGAACTATCACATATCGCAGATATGATTTTACATCATCATGAAGCGTGGGATGGTCATGGTTATCCTGATGGATTAAAGAAAGACGCAATTCCTCTCCTATCGAGAATTATCTCTGTTGTAGATGCCTATGATGCTATGGTTAACGACCGAGCATATAGACAGGCTATGTCAGTTCAGGATGCAGTAAAGGAACTTCGTAAGTGTGCAGGAACTCAGTTTGATCCAATGGTTGTAAATGAGTTCATTAGAATTCTTCCTGAGATCAATAAAGCTGAATCTGAATTCGACTTTGATATCATCAAGGCAGCAACCTCAAGTTCAAATAAGAGTGAAGAGATAATCGTTAATACCAAGGTAAATGAGATTGACACTAATGTTCATCCAGTTGCCTATAGCCGTTATGTACTTGATGATAAGATGAGAATCATTGAAGTAGATAGTATGTTTGAGACTCTTACTGGTTATTCGGCAAAGGATATTGCAGATAATGAGATTTATCAGGCTGATATTATCCCTGATGAGGATGTTCCTGGATATTTTAGATTGGTTGCAGAGCAGCTTAGTGACAAGCCTCTTGCTTATTTTGAGCACAGAATTAAGCGTAAGGATGGAGCAATCATCTTCGTATTCTGCTATGGTCGAGTATTCTATGATTCAGCTGTTAAGGCTGAGAGAAGTGAAATTATTATTTTTGACAGCGCAAATACATATTCTATGAGAATTATGCTCTCGGAAGAATATAAGAAGTCCAAGTTCCATAACGATGAGGCTAGTGATATTAGCCATTGTGATTCTCTTACAGGACTTCTTTCTGATGAAGTCTTTAAGCGTGAAGTTATGAATAGTATGAGTGATGATGCCATAAAGATCATGATGCTGTTGATGGATATTGATGACTTTAAGGGTTATAACGCAAAATATGGCCGCGAAGCAGGTAATGAGTTATTACGAGTTCTCTCAAACGCTCTTACTGGAACACTTCGTAAGAAGGATTTGGCATGCAGATTTGTTGGAGATCAGTTCGTTGCAGCTTTATTCTACGATTCATCTGTTGATGACAAGATTATGCTTGAGAGAGCAAGACAGATTTGCGATAAGATTAATCTGATTTTGGCTGCAAATCAGGGCGGAACAAGTATGTCAATGGGTGTTGTTATCACAGATGACAGTAGTCAGAGTTTTGATCATATGTATGAGGGTGCGATTAAAGCTCTTCAAGATTCAAAGAACAAGGGTAAGGCTCTTATGACTATTTATTCTGGTGATAAGTAAAATTAAATCTAATCTGGTGTGTTTTATAGCGGCTGCCTTGGATTCTGAGGCGGCTGCTTTTTTGTTGCGGTGTATTGAGTGGAGAATAGCGGTAGAGTTTTTTGAGGAGCAATGGCAGGCGTGTGGAGGCAGGACGTGGAGGCAGGGCGTGTCTATGTAAAACCCGCTTTGTGTCGATGTACATAGACCAAAACTGCAAAAATATAGACACAGGGCGGATAGCCCCGCTTATTTTACTAGAATCAACTAATAAGTTATAATTAATCCAACAAAAATAAGAAACAGGAGTAGGAAATTACATTATGAAGAAACTCACAAGTATTATATTGATTCTGTCATTATGCGCTGCTTCACTTGTAGGCTGCGCATCAGAGAGTTCGGACAGTTCCAAAAAGAAAAATAAGCATAAAAAGCCAAAGGAGACAACTATCGCTGAGGTTGAAGATGAGACCAAGGAGACTGATGAGCCAACTGATACTGATGTAACCCAAAATCAGCAAGATGTTTCTGAACCAGAGGCATCAGCTGAGGAGTCAGTAGACGAGACAGTCGAAGAGACTATAGAATTAACTTCTCCAGCTACTTCTGAGAGCTATCAGGTAAGCAATAACTTTGAATATTTCGTTGAAGTTGATAATCGTGTATATTTCAGAGTTTATGGAGATGCAGCATTTTATAATCCTGTAGTGTTTGGTAATTTTGAATATTATCCAACTGGTAACTTGTCCAGTATTTATTATTACGATAAGTCTACGGGTGAGCTAGTTCGCGCTTTCGATGACTGGGGCTTCGGAAATATTGTTTTCTATAATGGAATCTTCTATATGAACGGATTTGAGAAGGCACCAAATGGAGACGTAGCAGAGATTGTTTATGCTGTTGATATGGATGGTAACAAAGTTGATTCATTTCCAACAGTATACGGAGAGATTGTAGGTAATAACGATGCATGCCACGAGTTCTACGTAGCTTATCACAATTATGATTATGAGACAGGAGAACAGACAGACCAGCTCTTAACTTATAGTGACGATGGTTCACTTATTTCAGTTTACGATAGTCCTACACACTTTAATTATATTGACTGTTCACCAGATTTTATTTTCATAACAGCCAGTGAATATGCTGATAGTGATGATTATGTTGTTGCACTTTATTCATTAACAACTCCTGATTCCGTGAACGGCTATACGGTGACAAAGATTGGTACTTTTGAGACAGAGCCTATGCAGTCTGTTACTATTGAGCAGTACTGGTATTCTGATCTTTCTGACTTGGAATATATATCTGTAGGTTACTATGAGGGAACTGGTCATTTCCTCTCTAAGGTTGAATTTTATTCCATGATTCCTTGGGAAGAGAACTCTCTTGAACTTGAAAAGCAAATAGCTAATGAGGAGACGGACATATATTTTTCTGTAATTGATGGTGAGATAGTTGTAACCGACTTCTGCCCAGATACATTCTTCCTTAATACTTATAATAGTGACGAGGATAAAAATCTTATGTATGCAAATCCTTATTCTGGCGAAGTTGATACATATTATGTAAATTATGTGCCAGCAAGTGACTATTATGAAGAGCGTTATTTTGATTTCTATGGTGAAAGAGTAGATGGAATCGGATTCTTTATGAGAGCGAAAGTGGTATTTGACGATTCCGCATCAATTGGATGGCGTGATGGCTTCCGCCTCGTTACCATGGAATATCTATTAATTAATGAGAATGGTGAGCTCATATCTTTGATTAACGTGGATCATAATGTTGTTGAGGAAGACTATTAATAATATTCTTTTTACAATTTGTAGAAAAAACTTATTCGATAAGATAGAATGTAAGAGACTTTATTTTTTATGGAGGTATATATGAAAAAGTTGATTTCAATCGTCTTAACTGGCGTGCTTGTAGTTCAGACAATGGCTTTCTCTGCTTTTGCAGCTACAACAAGCGGTGTTGAGAGCTTTGTAACACGCTGCTATGAGATTGCATTAGGACGAGAGCCAGACAGCGAAGGCCTTAAGGGATGGACAGAGAAGCTTGTAAGTGGTGAAGCATGCGGCGTATCAGTTGCTTACGGTTTTGTTAACAGCCCTGAGTTTAAGAATGCTGGTTATAGTAATTCGGATTATGTTGAGAAGATGTATAACATGCTTCTTGGAAGAGGATCTGATACACAGGGTAAGGCTTCCTGGGTAAGTAAGCTTGATGCTGGTGAAGACAGAGAAGATATTTTTGCAGGTTTTGCAAATTCACAGGAATTCTATAATCTTTGTAATTCATATGGCGTTATCTCTGGTTACTATATTGTAGGCAGCGGTATGGAGCGTAATGCTAATATTAACAGCTTTGTAGATCGTCTTTATACAATCTGTCTTGGAAGACATGGTGATCAGGGCGGCCAGAGTGGCTGGGTTAGTCAGCTTGCAAACGGTTCTATTGATGGCGCTACTGCTGCTTATGGATTTGTATTTAGTCCAGAGTTTGTAGGAAAGAAACTTGATAACTATGATTATGTAGATACTCTTTATGCAGTATTCCTTGGCAGAACACCTGATGCTCCTGGTATCGAAGCTTGGACAAGAAATCTCGATAATAAATTATATTCTCGTGAAGGTGTATTCAACGGTTTTGCAAATTCACCAGAGTTTTCTGGAATCTGCGACAACTATGGAATCTTGAGAGGTAATTCTTCTTATGCTGCAAATACATTTACACCAGTAATTAATAGTACTGGTGAGACATATTATCTCTTTGAGCAGGCAAGCGATGCAGCTTATTATGATGGTGCCTATCGTGAATATGATGAAAATCAGATGGTGGAATTCTATTCAAGTGAATTCTATGATATGTTCTCAGAAGCTAGATGGTGGAGTTATACCGATAATACTCTCAAATATTATAATGTGTATAATGGTTCCAATCTTAAAACTATGGCATTCTCTTTGAAGTTGAAGAATGATTCTTCACGTAAGATTTCATTTGATTATTATTACTACGATTCTCAGTCTTCAACTTATATTCTTAAGTATTCTGATACAATTACTCCAAAAAAATATGTAAATGGTACTTTTTATGATATCGATTACCCTTCTGCCAGCTTTTCAAATGGTATGTATCTTCTCGTTGTAACTGACGGTACTGCAAGAACTAATATTCTTATGTCTGCACTTTGCTTGGTTGAATAAGTTGGTTTAGTTTAGTGCTTTTTGAGCCTGTCTCATACTTTTGAGATGGGCTCTTTTTATTTTGAGCATAAGGTTTATAATAAGCCTTATAAGCGAGGATATTTATGAGTAGTAAAACTAAAAGGATTGTTATATTAATTGTCTTTTTGACGGCTATATTAATAGGCGTCGTTTTTGTATTTACTAATAATAAACTTAAGGAACAACTGCAAGAAGGTACGGGATTAGATAGCGGCTCAGTTGAAGCAAAGGATACAACTATGGAAAGTAGTATGATTAGTGATTCAGAAATGCCATTAACTTATACTTCAATTACAATGGCTGAGGCAGAAGAAATTTTTAAAACACCAGGTGACTATATAATTCTTGATGTAAGACGTGATGATGAATACTCAGAGGGCCACATTCCTGGTGCTATAAATATTGCAAATGAAGATATTGATACTATAAATAAACCAGAGATGCTTCCTGATTTGAATCAGGTGATTTACGTATATTGCAGAAGCGGCAGAAGAAGTAAGGAAGCTTCTTTTAAGCTTGTTCAACTTGGATATACCAATATTATCGAGTTCGGAGGAATTATTGACTGGAATGGTGAGGTTGAGAAGTAATATCAAGTTTTTTCTGTATTTGTAACAATGTTAAATTGTAAATTCTTATAGTTTGTGAGTGGTATTCATTAAGTTTGTGCGGTTTTAGAATAAGCCTTTCGAAGATATAATAGTAAAATCTTTTTGAAAGGTTTGTTTAGGGTATATCAAAATGAAAAAAACAAAAATTCTAATTACTTCGCTCGCCCTTAGTGGAGCTTTGCTCTTTGAAGGCTGTGCGACTGAGACTCCGCCAACTACTGCCGCAACAACTGCTGTTGTAGAGACAACTGAGGAGACAACAACTGCTGCCACAACGGAAGCTACAACTGAAGCTACAGAGGCTACAATCAGCCCAGCTGAGGAGAAAGCGGCAGTTCTCGAGCTCTATGAGTCCGAGTTTAAGCCTGTTGATGGCTATAATCAGGAAGCAGAAGATGTGGTTTATGGTGAACGTGTGGCTATCGAGTATTTTTCGAAGACAACTGGTGTTGCTCGAAAAGCGAATGTTATTCTGCCTCCAAACTATGATGAGAATGAGACTTATCCAGTCGTATATCTCCTTCATGGCATCGGTGGTGATGAGAATGAGTGGTTCCAGGGTAAGCCAATTGAAGTACTTGGTAATTTAATGGCTTCAGGTGAGGCGGTTCCGTTTATTGCAGTTATCCCAAATATTCGTGCAAGACAGAATGACCATAACTTTGATGACATGTATCAGCAGAGTCATTTCGATGCATTCAATAATTTTATTAATGACCTCGAGCGTGACTTGATGCCATATATTTCTGAGAACTTTAATGTATATGATGACCGTGAGCACACAGCAATCTGTGGTCTCTCAATGGGTGGAATGGAGTCACTTAACATCGGTTTCCAGATGCTTGACAGAATTGCCTATATTGGCGCATTCTCACCAGCTCCAACACTTGACACATCACTTCTTAAGGTTGATGATCCAGAGAATACTCCTTCATATGTACTCATATGTACAGGAAGCAGTGATGACACGGTTGGTGATAATCCATATAACTATCACAAGGTTCTCGAAGAAAACGGCGTAGAGCATGACTTCTACCTTGTACCAGATGGTCACCACGATTTTGGAGTTTGGAATCAGGGACTTTATAACTTTGCCAAGAAAGTATTTCAGGAATAATTAATGTTTAATTGAATTAAAGCGCCTGCACGCGTCCGTTGGATGCGTGCAGGTGTTTTTTTGTGTGATTTCATGGCATAAATGTCAGGAGATGGAGGGAGCGGCGATGGTAATTTAGACTAATGACTTAAACGTGGTCCTTTGAGCATCTCCTCCAAAAAACATTTAATAAAAGCCAAGAACCTATCCACCCCTACGCCTGCATCATCCAAAAACTATAAAATCTTTAACCTTTCTTAACTGGATTTATACATGGGCGGAGTATAGAATCAAATTATGAAAATCTCGAGGGGAAAGAGGATTTTATATAATGAAGAAAATAGCCTTGCTCATGATAATGATTATGGCATTTATCAGTCTGCCATTAACTTCGTGTAAAAGTAAATCAACAAATGCAGTCGCTTTGGAATCCTGTAGCTGGTTCGCAGCCGAAGACTTAGAAGTAATTCCGCCTTCAGATGATGCGGTAGTTAATTTCTTTATACAAAATGATTGTTCCTTTAATGGAAGATATTTCGCTGATTTATTTATGTATGTAGTCGATAATGATATGGTTGAGCGATTTGAAGCTGGGGAAGATGTTTTTTATGAAACTGAATATGTAAGTTATATCACCGAATATGATATAAGCACTGGAAAGAGTATAAGTAACTTCGACTGGGAATCTCAGATTGATACAATCAGACCATCAGATTCAATGGTCGATGCATCCTCTATATGCGGCATGCTCCCTGATGGAGATGATATAATCGTATTTTTGAGAAGTTTTTTGCGCTCGTCCATAATGAATGATGCGCGACTTGATTCATTTAGATACGATCCTGATAAGAAGAAAATCTCAGATTATAAAATCTATGACATTGGCGATGAGAGTGCCGAATTTACGAATTTCGTTAAGATAGATGATAAGTATGTTTTCGCGGAGAAACATAGTGTTGATGCTGAACTTGTCTTCGACTTTATTGTAATGGATAATTCTGGCATTCAGAAAACAATTAGACTTAATAGCAGCAAGGATTTTCATCCTGATGAGATCAAAAATTTTATTATCAATGGTGATGAGCTCGAGGTTCAGTTTGACGCATTTGAGAATTTTAGCTATAAATCTGTAACTGCGAGAATCAACCTTTCGAGCGGGACAGCAGAAGTTCTTCCTGATGCTGGCCTTTTTAATTCTGTTGGCAATACTCTGATTCTTAACGGCAGCGATACCTATTCTGTCAAGGAAGACGGCATATACAGATTTAGCGCCGAGTCCAAGGCTATGGAGAAAATGATTGATTTCAATTATTCGGATATCAATATCTATTCGGCAAATAATAGCAGAATCGTAATGACGACCGAGGATACTGTAGTAATGCTCGAAAAGCAGCTCCATACCGCTTGCATGATGTCAAGCCTCATGAATTATACCTTCCATGTTATCATGGGCTCAGATCAAAGCCCTTATGATGGCAAAACCAAAATCACTGTCTCAGATATCAATTCATCAATCGACTATGCGACCGCTGAGGCAATCCGTAACTTCAATAAGACAAATGAAAATTACTATGTTGAAGTGAAAATATATGCTGAAGATGAGAATCTGTCCGGCCTTTATGCCTTGTCAGATATCTCGAACCGCGTCCTTGTCGATATAGCAAGTGGTGACTCAACAGATGTTATCCTTAATGGTGCTTCCTATTCAGAACTTAATGACTCAAGATATCTTATGGATTTATCCACTCTGATGGAGACCGATTTTTATGATGATGAAATGCTCTTTAGTAATGTGATTGAGGCTTCTTATGTTGGCGACAGTCTGTATCAGCTGCCTCTTACATTTAACCTGAGAGGAATCAGAACCAATGCTTCTAATAATTCGGATTATGGATTTGATTTTGATGAATATAAGAATTTCGTATCAACCGTGACAAATGGCTTTGATCCAATTAATGAATACTGCCAGGGCGATAAATCTATGTATCTTAATGAACTGGAAGGCCCATTTATCAAAAATAGTATTGACTACTCTACTCTTAAGGTCGATTTTAATACTCCTGAATTTAAGGCGATAGCTGACTATATAAAATATCTTGCGGCTATCTATGACGAGAATTATCTGCCATATAGAACGATAGAGCCATATATTGATTATCAGGATGCATACTATGAAGAATTATGGCCTGTTCAGATAATGAGAACTACTTATCACTTTGGCGAGACAAATCTGGTTTGTGGTATTCCAACAATGTCTGATTCAGCTTATGGTGCTCAGGCGATCATTAAGACTTCAGCAGCAATCTCCAAAGACTGTTCGAATGTAGAAGGTGCCTGGGAATTTGTTAAATATCTTATGTCAGAAGAAGGCCTAAGCTGCTGTTCAACACAGGTTATTCCAGTTAACAGGGCTGCATATGATAATCTTATGGATCATTTTATTGAGCAGCTTGCAGCTGATGTCAGATTACGAGAGATTGAATTTAATTATCGTATTGATTTTGACTTTGCTGATTCATTTGTACTTGTTGTGGCAGATGAATCTATGGTAGATGATCTAACAAAGAATATCGAAGCCGTACATCAGATATATTCAACTGATGCGACGATAATGATTGTTATTAACGAGGAGATTCCAGCATATCTCGAGAATCAGAAGGAGTGGGATGAAGTTGTATCGATAATAAATAACCGCGTTAATACGATTATTAATGAGCGAGGATAAGATTTGATTTGTTAAGAGCTGTCTCGGTTTGAGGCGGCTCTTTTTGTATGGGCGTTTTTTGCTGGAAAAAGATTAATCTCTTAGATTTGTTGTGCGTGTGAATCTATCTCACTTAAAACAGGCATTTCATTCACTGGAGAGTGAATAGGCAATGCATTTTTAGTGAATGAGTAGGATAGCTGCTTTCACAGTTATGCTAATGATAAATTGCTATTCTGACAGCCATTGATTGGAACATTTTCGCTTCTATGTGAATCTCACAAAAAACATCGATTTCATACACCTAACAGTTGAATGAAAACGCCATTTCAAGTGAATACCCCCTCCTAATCCGCATTCGCCTCCTCAAACGACTCCAGCTCCCAATTTAACTCTGGCTCAAACAAAGCATCCGCCTCCTCAATCACCCCTGGCTCCGCCTTATCAAGCGGTTCCACCTTTATCTTCAACTCAACGCCTTCCAATGCCACCGCCTCCCACCAAGAAATCTCCCAATAACAAAACTGCCTCAAAGTCAAAAGCTTTAAGGCAGTCTCTATTAATCATACATAATCAATCATTTATTAAGAACTTTTTTCGCAGCATCCTCAATATCTTTAAGCGAATTAAAAACGTTCATTGTTTTTTCAGGTCCCCAGAAATCCATAAATTCTTCAACGAGTCTGATGTTTTTATTGTGCTCCTGAAGAAATAGGCTGAGATTAGTTTTACTAAGTCTTACAGGTGTGCTTCTCTTATCGGAGGTTCCTTCAACATATTCAATGAGGTTACGCTCATTAAGAGATTTAAGTGTTCTGTTCATAAGAGATTTCTGAATACCAGTTCTCTTTGAGAGTTCAGAAGGAGTGAGGTAATCTGGAATGAGTTCGCCCTGATGCATAAGATGGTTGCAGACTAGTGCTTCATTGTATGTAAGATCATTTACGATGCGTTCATTCTGTATAGATGATGTGATACTGAGCCATTTACAAAGAATTCTCTCGGCTAGTATGTCCTTCTCAATTGATTCCATAAAAATCTCTTTTCATTCCAAATTGTGTTTATATCTTTTGAGAGTATAACAATAAAAGTTTTATGTCAAATATAAACCTTTCTAAGAGCATCTTTTTGCACTAGAAGTGGTGCCTAAATTTGTCTATTCTATAAAATCAACCTTCGTTGTAGAAGTATAAAATAATTGATATAATTTGGATAATTTGCTACGTTTGTAGGAGGGTATGCGTTTATGAAATTTAAGAAGAAGGTAGTATCGCTTGTTGCAGCAGCAGTAATGTTATCGCAGTTGCCGCTTCAGTCATTTGCAGAAGAGAAGCAGTATGTTTATTTTTCTGATATAGTGCTTGGAAATGCTATTAGAGCGATTTGTGATCTTGATGGTAACAGTAAGATTGATACTGAAGAACTTAAGCTTGTTACAGAGATTAACTTAAGTGGAAAGCAGTATCTTGAGAGTTTGAAAGGGATTGAACGTATCCCTAATCTTAAAAGACTTGATGTCAGTTTTACGCCTGCACTTAAAGAGGTTGATTTGAATGGCTGTGTCAGTCTTGTAGATATTAATTTGTCAGGTTCTGGTGTTGAGACACTTAATGTGGGATTTTGTCCTAAGCTTCAAAAGCTTGATGCCAGTGATACTTCCATAAGTACAATTAATATTCTTAGTGCTCCAGAACTTTCATATCTTGATATTGGTGGTACAAATATTAATTCTAGTATTGATGTAAGTTTTGCAAGACAACTTGCTATTGCAAAGGATACTTATGCTCCAGTTGATGGTGAAGGCACTGTAAGTTATGGAAGCGCAGATAGTGTATTTCTTAGAATCAATAAAGGAGTTGAAGTCTTAGGCATTACAGGATATCCAGCTGGTTCCAAAGTTATTGATTCTGGTAACTTCCCTTCAGAATTATTCAGAGAATATGTTGAAGAAAATTTTGATTTGAATCATGACTATATTCTTGTTCCAGATGAGATAAATGCTGTAACAGAGATTGATATAAACCTTACTGATTTTAGTTTTGGATGGGTAAAGTACTATGATATTAAGGGAGTAGATATTTTTACAAATCTCGAAAATCTTTATTGCAATTATCATGGTCTCACAGAACTTGATCTCTCCAAGAATACCAAACTTAAAAGATTGTCAATATCAGGTAATGATATTGAAGAAATCATTATCGATATAAGCACTCTTGAGTGGCTTCAGGTTAATGATACAACTACAAAATCATTAATTATTCAGAACTGCCCAAACCTTAAAGAGATAGAACTTACGGAGAACTGGGAACTAAATGATTTTGCGATTATAAATTGTCCAGCGGTTGAGAAACTTACATTCGGATATAATTACCTGGAGAGTTTGGACGTCAGCGCTTTCGATAATTTGAAGGAATTATATGTAAATGCATCGAAAGTATCTTCACTTGATTTAAAGAATAATATAAATCTTCAGATACTTGAAATATACAGGTGCCCTATAACCGAAGTTGACTTAAGTAGTAATAAGAATCTTATTTCTCTTTCTATTGAGGAAACTGAATTGTCAAAGATTGACTTGTCTGAGAATAAAGAGCTTGTTGATGTTGATATTTATGATTCAAACATCTCGGCAATTGATGTATCTATGCTCACAAAACTTGATAAGTTTTCTTGTGGAAAATGTCAGGTGAGTGAGGTTGATTTAAGTAAGAATGAGAATCTTACTTATCTCTCACTTTTCTGTACAGCAATTACGGAACTTGATATAAGTCATAATACTAAGCTGACACATTTGAACTTAGCAGGAACTATGTTAGATGAGGTTGATATAACCAATTGTAAGACACTTATTGAATGCTACAAAAATCCAGATGAGATTTTGCCATTTGGTGGAGAGTATGTGGAGTGGGATGCAATTATGTATTCGATTGGTGATAACAATCTTGGTGTTGAGAAAACAACTAAGGTTGTCTTTAATGAAGATTCTACTAATCCGAACGAACCAGTAAACCCAGAGGAACCAGAGAATCCAGATGTTACACCTGTTCCTGAAAGCCCAGTAAATCCAGAGGAGCCATCTGACAAGGATCAGCCAACAAATCCAGATGTTACACCTATTCCAGAGACTCCAACAACTACTCCAGTCGAAGAAGTAAATCCAGAACAGCCTGTTAACCCAGGAGAGACAACCGAACCTGGTATTACAACAGCCCCTGAAGTAATACCAACACCTGAAGCTCCAGAGGAACCTACAAAAGACGTTGGTGACTTCATTAAGCGTCTTTATGAAGTAGCACTGGAGAGAAGTCCAGAAGAAGAAGGATTTGATTACTGGGTAAATCAGCTTAAAATCGGTGAGGCTTGCGGTGCACAGATTGGCTATGGAATTTTGTTTAGCCCAGAGTATATAAACAGACAAACCACAAATGAGCAGTTTATAACTGATTTATATTCTATTGAGTTTGGCCGTGAACCAGATACAGCTGGATTTAATTACTGGCTTGATATCCTTAATGAGACACAGGATCGTGAGCACGTTTATGCTGGCTTTGCCAACTCAACGGAATTCAACAACTTGTGTAATGACTATGGTGTTGTAGCTGGCTTCTATGTTGAAGGTGAATATCTTGGTCGTCAGGGTCAGATAAATGCTTTTGTTGCCAGACTATACAAATGTTGTCTTAACAGACTTCCTGATCAGGAAGGAATGGCAATGTGGGTAAGTAAACTAGTTAATCACGAGATAAGTGGAACTGAGATTGCAACTAGCTTTGTTTATAGCCAGGAGTTTATCAACCAGGATCTTAGTATTGAGGAATATGTAGCTACGCTCTACAGAGTATTCTTTGGTCGTGAAGCGGATACAGAAGGCTATAAATACTGGGTATCAGTTCTCACTGAGAGAGGTGATAAGGACTTAGTATTCAGAAGCTTTGCGGGTTCAGTTGAATTTGTTATGCTTTGTGGACTATATGAAGTGATAGTATAAGTACAAATAAAATGAGTACATTTAATCCCTCTTCTATGTGATAAAATAAAACAAAAAGGGATTAACTATATGCCACTTAAAATTGTTCGTAATAACATAGCGTTGATGGAGACTGAAGCGATAGTTAATACCGCTAATCCTAAAGTTGCAGTTGGAACTGGATGTGACAAGGCGGTCTATGAGGCTGCTGGCTTTGAAGAGCTTCTTAACTACAGACGAATGAATATTGGCGAAGTTAGTGAGGGCGATGTTTTTATCACCCCTGGCTTTAATCTTAAAGCTAAATATATCATTCATGCAGTAAGCCCATTTGCTAATCCAGATGATGAGCAGTTTGAGAATAAGCTTCGTGGCTGTTTTAATAAGAGCCTTAACCTTGCTTGGGAAAATGGCATTAAATCTATCGCGTTTCCACTGATATCAACAGGCAGTTTTAAGTTTTCCAAAGAGGAAGGCATGCGTATTGCAGTAGATGAGATAAATGCCTTCCTTCTTACTCATACCATGGAAATATTTCTGGTTGTCTTTGATTCTGAATCAGCGGGTCTTGGACATAAGTATTTTCCAAAACTAGAGGATTATATCGATTCGCATCTATATGATTCTATGAGTAACAGCTTTATGGCAGAAGCTTCGATGCCAAGAAGTGCACCTTCTATGCCGTCATGTGCTTCTCCTATGATGATGAGTTCCTTTGATGAGGGAAAGCCTAAAGCTACTCGTCAATCTTCCAAGAAACGAGAAGTCAAAGTTCCAAAGATCTTTAAACGCGAGAATAAAGTTTTGGGTTCTAAGAGTGATTCTGATGGTGTGATGCCTGAGGAGAGTATGCCTTTGGTTTCTCCTTTCGACGAAGAGAAGGAGAGTAAACTTGACGAACGTATAAGACACATAAGCGACTCATTCTCGCAGTATCTTCTCTATATGATTGAGGATAAGGGCATGGAGAATCAGGAAGTCTATAAGCGTGCGATTGTCGACAAGAAGACATTCTCCAAAATCAAGAATAACAGGGACTACCATCCGACCAAACTTACGGCACTTTGCCTTTGCATTGGGGCTAAGCTGAACTTGGACGAGACACGAGATCTTCTGGCACGTGCGGGCTATGCATTGTCGCCTTGCGATAAGACAGATATTATCTTTTCTTTTTTCATCGAAAATCAAATCTACGACATGGTTGAACTTGATATACAGCTTGAAGAACATGGCCTTCCATGTGTAATAAACTAACAAAAATAATGGTCGCTTCACAGGCGACCGTTTTTTTATTCCTAAGTTGTAGAATTGCCTCATCAAACAAAAATAATTCATTTGATGGAGGACAAAAACATGCGTAAAGGTTTAACAGAAGTAGTATTTATTTTGGACAGAAGCGGATCGATGAGTGGGCTCGAGAAGGATACAATCGGAGGCTTTAACTCAATGATAGAGAAGCAGAAGAGAGAAGAGGGGGAGGCTACTATCTCTCTGGTTGTTTTCGATGATGTAAGCGAAGTTATCTATGACAGAGTTAATGTGAATGAGATAAAGAAACTTACTGATAAAGATTACTTTGTAAGAGGCTGTACTGCTCTTCTTGATAGTGTCGGCGGTGCAATTCATCACATCGGTAATGTACATAAATATATAAGAGAAGAAGATCGCCCGGAAAAGACTTTATTTGTTATTACTACTGATGGTATGGAGAATGCAAGCCGCAAATATAATTATCTTAAGGTAAAAGAAATGGTCGAGAGACAAAAAGAGAAATACGGCTGGGAATTTTTGTTCCTCGGTGCCAATATTGATGCAGTTGAGGTCGCTGGAAGATTTGGAATCTCTGAAGAGCGTGCAATAAATTATGAATGTGACAGTGAGGGAACTAAGCTTAATTTCCAGGTGCTTGCTAATACTGTATCCGCAGTCAGACGTTCAAAATCAAAGGATGAACTTAATGATGCGATGGCAAACTGCTGTGCTCCAATTATGGCCGACTATAAGAAGAGACATCGTCGCTAAATAAAATATTGTAATTAGTACATTACTATAGTAAAATCACGGAAGAAATAAAACGAATTACGGGGAGCTGGATTAATCTGGCTGAGAGGAGATTATTTATCTCGACCCTTATTACCTGATACGGATAATGCCGACGTAGGAAGTTAATGCGTTTGTCTGATTTAATAGATTTGATGTATTAGTTATTTACAGGGTTTCCGTTAAGGTAGCCCTGTTTTTGTTTGCCTGAATCTTATAACAGTAAAGGACAGAATATGAGCTCAAGTAATTGTAAGGCAGAAGATCTTCTTCTTTATGCAGTAACAGACAGAAGCTGGCTTAAAGGAAGAACTCTTAAGGAAGTGGTAAAGGAGAGCCTTGATGGCGGTGTAACCTTCCTTCAGATTCGTGAGAAAGATCTGGATGAGGCTGATTTTATTAAAGAAGCAAAAGAAATTCAGGCGCTTTGTAAAGAGTACAAGGTACCATTTATCATAAATGATAACGTTGATATTACTTATAGCCTGGATGCCGATGGCGTTCATGTTGGACAAAGTGACATGGAGGCAGGGGACGTAAGACGTAAGTTGGGTCCTGATAAGATTATCGGTGTATCAGCGCGAACTGTTGAACAGGCACTTCTTGCTGAGAAGAATGGTGCAGATTATCTGGGTGTTGGTGCAGCATTTCCAACAGGCACCAAGAGTGATGCCAAGGCGGTTACTTTTGAGACTATTAAGGCAATCTGTGAGGCAGTATCAATTCCAGTTGTTGCTATCGGTGGAATTAGTAGTAGTAACCTGATGAAGCTTAAGGGCACTGGAGTTAATGGTGTGGCAGTAGTATCAGCAATCTATGCCGCTGATGATATAAAGGCTGCAACAGAAAATCTTAGAAATCTCGCAGAAGAGATGGTGAAGGGCTGATGAGTTCTTTTGATTTTGAGGCTGTGATATTTGATATCGATGGAGTGATTCTTGATTCGATGAGCCTGTGGGAAGATTTGGGAGTCAGATATCTCAGATCTTTCGGAATTACTCCTGAGGAGGGCTTGAACGTTAAGCTTTTCGCGATGAGTATGGAGCAGGGAGCTGAATACCTATCTTCCAATTATAAGGAACTGGGTAAAAGTGCTTCAGAGCTTCTGGTGGAGCTTCGAGAACTTATCAGAAACTTCTATCTCGATGAGGTTCTGGCGAAGAATGGTGCGGCGGAATTTCTGGAGTATTTAAGCTCCAAAGAGATAAGAATCACTGCGGCAACTTCAAGTCCGCACGATTATGTCGAAGGTGCTCTTGGAAGACTTAATCTTCTAAAGCACTTTGAGAGAATATTTACTACTACCGAAGTGGGTGAGAGTAAACATTCTCCGCTCATATATAATCTGGCTTGTAGAAGCATGGATGCGACACCAGCCAGGACTATAGTGTGTGAAGACTCGCTTTACGCACTTAAGACTGCTTCGAAGGCAGGATATATAACAATTGGAGTCTTTGATGCTTCAGGGGAGAAGAACCAGGAAGAACTTAAGACTTCAAGTAGTATTTATGTAAGAGATTTATCGGAGGCTATAAAGGCTCTGGCTTAATAAATCTGGTAAAGAAGACTTAGGGCACGACTTTCTTGCTGCTATATAAAGTGAGAGTGCAAAAGAGGTAATCGAATGTATAAAGCATTAACGATCGCGGGAAGCGATTCCAGCGGAGGCGCTGGTATTCAGGCAGACATTAAGACCATGATTACAAATGGTGTTTATGCCATGAGTTGTATTACAGCTCTGACCGCTCAGAATACAACGGGCGTATCAGGGATAATGAATGTGACTCCTGAATTTCTTGCGTTGCAACTAGATAGTATTTTTACAGACATCTTTCCTGATGGTGTAAAAATCGGAATGGTATCGGATGCTGAACTGATTAAAGTTATTAGTTCAAAACTTCGTGAATATAAGGCGGTAAATATAGTTGTCGATCCCGTGATGGTCGCAACAAGTGGCGCGAGACTAATAAGCGAGAATGCTGTAGAAGTATTAAAGTCTGAATTATTTCCACTTGCGACTCTTCTGACTCCAAATATTCCAGAAGCAGAGGTTCTGACTGGATTAACAATTAAGACAGCTTCTGAGATGGAGGCTGCGGCAAGAGAGATTGCTGGGATATATAACTGCTCGGTTCTTATAAAGGGTGGTCATCAGATTAATGATGCAAATGATCTTTTATTTGATGTTAAAGACCAAAAGACAACCTGGTTCAATGGCAGAAGAATAAATAATCCTAATACTCATGGAACTGGCTGCACTTTAAGTAGCGCGATCTGTTCTAATCTTTCGAAGGGGTTCAACCTGGAGGAATCTGTTAGAAGATCCAAGGACTATATCTCAGGCGCACTTGAAGCCATGCTTGACCTTGGTAAAGGTAGTGGGCCGATGAATCACGGCTTTGCAATAGATAATAAATTTACAGTAGTAAAAGGAGAATAAATTATGGATTACACAACACAAATGGACGCTGCTCGTAAGGGCATCGTAACACCAGAGATTGAGACAGTAGCAAAGAAAGAGAACATGGATGTAAATAAACTCATGCAGCTCGTTGCTGAAGGTAAGGTTGCAATCCCATGTAATAAGCACCATAAGTGCATCAATCCAGAGGGCGTTGGTTCAATGCTCAAGACAAAGATCAACGTAAACCTTGGTGTATCAAGAGACTGCAAGGATTACGATATCGAGATGCAGAAGGTTATGAGTGCAGTAGAGCTCGGTGCCGAGGCAATCATGGATTTGTCAAGCCACGGCAATACTCAGCCATTCAGACAGAAACTCACAAGCGAGTGCCCTGCAATGATTGGTACAGTTCCAGTATATGACAGTGTAATTCACTACCAGAGAGACCTCGCTACACTTACAGCTCAGGACTTCATCGATGTAGTTAGACTTCATGCAGAAGATGGTGTTGACTTCGTAACACTTCACTGCGGAATTACAAGAAAGACAATCGAGCAGATTAAGAAGCATAAGCGTAAGATGAATATCGTAAGCCGTGGTGGTTCACTTATCTTCGCTTGGATGAGCATGACAGGTAATGAGAATCCTTTCTATGAGTATTATGATGAGCTTCTTGAGATCTGCGAAAAGCATGACGTAACCATCTCTCTCGGTGATGCATGCAGACCAGGATGTCTTGCAGATGCTACAGATGTTTGTCAGATTGAAGAGCTTGTTCGCCTTGGTGAACTTACAAAGCGTGCATGGGCACACAATGTTCAGGTAATGGTTGAAGGCCCAGGTCATGTACCACTAGATCAGGTTGCTGCTAATATGAAGGTTCAGCAGACTATCTGTATGGGTGCACCATTCTATGTTCTTGGACCTTTGGTTACAGATATCGCTCCAGGTTATGACCACATCACATCTGCTATCGGTGGTGCTGTTGCAGCAATGAACGGTGCAGCATTCCTTTGCTATGTTACACCTGCTGAGCACTTGGCTTTACCAAATGTTGATGATGTTCGTCAGGGTATTATCGCTTCAAAGATTGCAGCTCATGCAGCTGATATCGCTAAGGGCGTTCCTGGCGCAAGAGATATTGATGACAAGATGGCTGATGCTCGTCGTAACCTTGACTGGGATGCTCAG
Organism: Clostridia bacterium; assembly: GCA_024403775.1. Lineage (GTDB taxonomy): Bacteria > Bacillota > Clostridia > Saccharofermentanales > Saccharofermentanaceae > Saccharofermentans. The sequence goes on from JAKSRE010000017.1 coordinate 56,213, forward strand.
TATGCATGTGCTCTTGATCCAAAAACAGCAAAGGCAATTCGTGACGATCGTCTTCCAGAAGATGACCACTCAGATACATGTAGTATGTGTGGTAAGTTCTGCGCAGTTAGAAGCATGAATAAGGCATTGTCTGGTGAGTATATCGACATTTTGTAATTTAGAGATTAATAGTTAATTGAATAATAGTCACCCAGCTTGTGGTTTTAAGCCGAAGCTGGGTGATTTTTTTGTTGTCTTTGCTAAGAATAATATACCTCAAAAATGCCCTACTAATTCCACTTGCAATATACCCCTCGGGGGTATATAATCACCTAGGATACTAACGAAGAAATTACTATAACATTGTTACAAAGGTAGTAAATATGGACGATAATCAGAATTCGGAATATATGTGCCCTCATTGTTGTGAGAACTCAGGCAAACACAAAGATAGAACAGATAAAGAGTTTAAAGATCTCATGAATCGCCTCAAAAGAATTGAGGGGCAGGTCAGAGGGGTTGAAGGTATGCTTGAAGATGGAGCTTATTGTACTGATATCATTATCCAGGTTCAGGCTGTTACTTCTGCTCTCGATAGTTTTAGCAGAGTTCTTCTTGATAATCACATAAGAAGCTGTGTTGCCGATAATATTAGACAGGGTAATGATGAGATAATTGATGAACTGATTACTACAATTCGTAAGATGACAAAGTAGGGGCAGGGTAACTTATGAAGACATTTAATGTAACTGGAATGAGTTGTGCTGCCTGCAGTGCAAGAATAGAGAAAGCGGTATCCAAAGTTGATGGCGTTACAGTTTGTTCTGTTAATTTACTTACAAATTCGATGAATGTTGAAGGTGATTTTAAAGTAGAAGATGTCATAAAGGCTGTAACGGATGCTGGTTATGGTGCTTCTGTTAAGATCGATAAAAGCTCAGTTAATAAAAATTCTTCATCTTCTTCGGGTTTGACAGATGAAGATGAGTTTAAAGATACCGAGACTCCAAAGTTAGTTAAAAGACTTATCTGGTCACTTCTGTTTCTTATTCCACTAATGTATGAATCCATGGGCCATATGCTCTGGGGCTGGCCATTACCCAAGTTTTTACATAACAACCATATTGGAATGGGACTTTATGAATTAGTTTTAACTACTATCATCTGTATTATTAACCAGAAGTTTTTTATTAGTGGTTTTAAGGGACTAATAAAGAGAGCTCCTAATATGGATACACTTGTTGCTGTAGGAGCAAGTGCTGCTTATATTTTTAGTTTATATTCACTTTTTAAGACCAGCTATTTGATAACGATTGATGGTATTGACAGTGCCACATCTTTAATGGATAGTTTGTATTTTGAATCAAGTGCTACGATTCTAACTCTGATAACTGTAGGTAAAACTCTTGAAGCCAGATCAAAGGGGAAGACAACAGATGCACTTAAGGGCTTGATCAAACTTAAACCAAAGACTGCAACTATTATTAAAGATGGTGTTGAGACAGAAGTATCAGTAAAAGAAATAAGAATTGGTGACAAGTTTATCGTAAAACCAGGAAGCTCCATTCCAGTTGATGGTGTAATTATTGAAGGATTAACTTCAATAGATGAATCAGCTTTAACAGGTGAGAGTATTCCAGTAGATAAGAGCATAAATGATGAAGTCTTTGAAGCAACAATTAATCAGGAAGGCTATGTAGTTTGTGAAGCAACAAGAATAGGTGAGGATACAGCTTTATCCAAGATAATAAAGATGGTAACTGATGCATCTTCAACAAAGGCTCCAATAGCTAAGATAGCAGATAAAGTATCTGGTGTTTTTGTTCCAGTAGTATTAAGCCTGGCTCTTATTACATTAATTATCTGGCTTATTACAGGAAATGGCTTTGGCTTCTCACTTGAGCGAGCAATATCTGTTCTTGTTATTTCATGTCCATGTGCATTAGGTCTGGCAACACCGGTAGCTATCATGGTTGGTAGTGGAGTTGGAGCAAGAAATGGAATACTTTTTAAAAATGCAGTAAGTCTTGAAGGAACTGGTAAGGTAAATACCGTTGTTCTTGATAAGACGGGAACAATAACAAAAGGTAAGCCAGAAGTTAAAGATATCATTACTGTCGGAAATATTACTGATAGCGAACTATTAAGAATAGCCTATTCTGTAGAAAATAAAAGCGAACATCCTCTTGCAAAAGCCATTATAGACTATGCATCTACTAATAAAATTACTCTTTCTGAAGTAAGTGATTTTAATGTGGAAATTGGTAATGGAATTACAGGTAAAATAGATGGCAAAGAGATTAAAGCAGGAAGCTTAGGGTTTATTTCAGAAATGGTAGCAATAGATCAGAATATAAAGATGAAAATCGATGAATTATCTGATCAGGGTAAGACTCCAGTTTTATTTACAAGAGAGAATACCCTCATAGGAATTATTAGCATAGCTGATTCAATCAGAGAAGATAGTAAGGAAGCAATAAAGAGACTAAATGAACTCGAAATTGATGTTGTAATGCTGACTGGTGATAATAAAAGAACTGCTAATGCTATTGCAAAAGAAGCGGGAGTAACAACAGTCATATCAGACGTTCGTCCTGAGGGTAAGGCTAATGCCATAAATGAACTTAAGCGTAATGGCAAAGTTATTATGGTAGGAGACGGAATTAATGATGCACCTGCGCTTATGAATGCTGATATAGGAATAGCAATTGGTGCGGGCTCGGATATTGCAATTGATGCAGCAGATGTTGTTCTCATGAAGAACAGCCTCATAGACGTAGTAGAAGCAATTCGTATCAGCCGCAAAACATTGATGAATATCTATCAGAATTTGTTCTGGGCATTCATCTATAATATTATTGGAATTCCACTTGCCATGGGCGTGTGGTATCCATTATTTGGATGGAAATTAAATCCTATGTTTGGTGCTTTTGCAATGGGCTTATCCAGTTTTTGCGTTGTATCAAACAGCTTAAGACTTAATTTGTTCAAAAGACAGAGTGTTGATTTACCAGAAGAGGTAAGACCTGCTGTTGCCAAAAATATACAAAAGGAGAATAGAACTATGGAAATTAAAGTAAAGGGAATGATGTGTGGTCACTGTGAGGCACATGTAAAAAAAGCACTCGAGGCAGTTGATGGAATCACATGTGCTATTCCAAGCCACGAGACAGGCATCGTTAAAATTACATGCGACAAAGAAATCCCTTCAGATACTTTGAAGTCTGTTATCGAAGAAGCAGGTTATGAGTATATAGGTTAATTTTTTATATTCTTTTCGAGCATTATCTTCGAAAATGGGCACAAATGCTCTCATACTTCTACAAAAAGAATTACCGTTGTGATATAAAGTTACATGGTAAATAATGTGCTTTGCACAAAATAAAATATAAGAGGTATCTAGTAATGTCTAAAAAGATATTAGTAATTAATCCAGGTTCAACTTCAACAAAGGTTAGCCTTTTTGAGGACGAGACTTCACTTTTCGAGAGAAATTTGTTCCATGACTCTTCAGTTCTTTTGAAGTTCAATCATGTAAATGAGCAGCTTCCATTCAGATCAGAGGTCATTTTGGATATGCTTAAGGAAGAGGGTTATGATCCTAACGAGATCGATGCATTTGTTGGTCGTGGCGGTAGTGCCTGCACACAGACTGGCGGTGTAACTCATGTTGATGCTAAGCTCTTTGACGATACAGTTAAGGCAGTAGGTGGTTCAGAGCATCCAGCTAAGCTTGGTGTAATGATTGCATGGGAATTCTCACAGAAGTTTGGTAAGCCAGCATATACACTTAATCCAACAAACGTAGATGAGTATTGTGATTACGCTCGTCTTACAGGTATCAAGGGCATCTATCGTGTATCTCACTCACATGTTCTTAATCAGAAGGCTGTTGCTGATTATCACTCAACTAATGTTCTTAAGAAGAAGTATGAAGACTGTAACTACATCGTAGCACATATCGATGGTGGTATCACAGTAAGTGCTCATGATCACGGCCGTATGGTTGATGGTAATATGGGTGCTGACGGTGAGGGTGCATTCACACCAACACGTATTGGTTCTGTACCAGTTCTTCAGCTTCTCGACTATATTGATGAGCACTCTACAGCAGATGTTCGTCTCAAGTGTTCACGTGCTGGTGGCTTCGTTGATTTGTTCGGCACATCAAATGCTGATACAATCCACGATCTCGTAGATAAGGGTGATCCTAAGGCAACACTTATCTGGAATACACTTATCTATCAGGTATGTAAGATGATTGGTGAGATGAGTGCAGTTCTCTGCGGTAATGTAGATGCAATTCTTCTTACAGGTGGTCTCTTAAGATTTAATGATGTATATGAGACAATCCAGAAGCGTTGTGGATTTATTGCACCTATCACATGTTATCCAGGTGAGATGGAGCAGGAAGCAATGGCTATCCCAGTTCTTCGTATTATGAATGGTGAGGGCGAGGCTCTTACATATTCAGGTAAGAATGTATGGAATGGCTTTGAAGGCATGGATTTATAATTTATTTCACATAGGGGGATATTACTATGAGTATGATCGAGATGGTTAAGGCTAAGGCAAAGAGCTGTACCAAGAATATCGTTCTTCCAGAGGGTGATGAGGTACGTACAGTAGAAGCTGCTTCTATTATCAAGAAAGAGGGACTTGCAAATCCAATTCTTATTGGTAATCCAGATAAAATCGCTGCTGTAGCTAAGGAGATTAATGTTGATATTACTGGTATTGAGATTCAGGATCCTGAGACAGATTCAAAGGCTGAGCGCTATGCAAATGAGCTTTATGAGCTTCGTAAGGCTAAGGGCGTAGATGAAGCGAAAGCAAAAGAAATGATCAAGGACCCAATGTACTACGGTATCATGATGGTTAAGCTTGAGGAGGCTGATGGTCTCGTATCAGGTGCAGTTCATACAACAGGTGACATGCTCCGTCCAGCTCTCCAGATTATTAAGACAAAGCCAGAGATGAAGCTCGTATCATCAAGCTTCCTTATGGATTGTCCAAATAAGGAATTAGGTGAGAATGGTCTTCTCGTTTACGCTGACTGCGTAGTTAATCCTTGTCCAACAGCTGAAGAACTCGCATATATTGCAGTTGCATCAGCTGAGACAGCTCGTGTTCTCTGCGGCTTTGATGAGCCACGTGTAGCAATGCTTTCATTCTCAACAAAGGGAAGTGCTAAGCATGATCTCGTATCTAAGGTTCAGGAGGCAGTTGAGATTGCTCACAATATTGCACCAGACCTTCTCCTCGATGGTGAGATGCAGTTCGATGCAGCATTGGTTCCAAAGATTGGTGCAAGCAAGGCAAAGGGTTCACCAGTAGCTGGTCGTGCTAATGTCCTCGTATTCCCAGATCTCCAGGCTGGTAACATTGGTTATAAGATTACTGAGCGTATCGGTGGTGCTGACTGCTTCGCAGTTCTCCAGGGCTTGAAGAAGCCATGTAACGACCTCTCACGTGGTTGTTCTGTAGACGATATCGTTAATACAGTAGCAATGACAGCAGTTCAGGCACAGGGTTAATGACATATGGATATAAGAGTAGCTCGCGAAGAAGATATTGATGGAATTCTAAATCTTCTTCTTCAGGTAAATCAGGTTCATGCAGATGGTCGTCCAGACCTCTTCAAAAGTGGTGGTACCAAGTATAATCACGAGAATCTCGCGATTAAGCTTCAAGAACCAAATGAGAGAATCTTCGTCGCTGTAGAAGATGGTCAAGTTCTTGGTTATTCCTTTGTAGTAATGGAGGAGGATCCAGAGACCATTAACACATATGCACATCGCACACTCTATATTGATGATTTGTGTGTTGACGAGGTTCAGCGTGGAAAGCACATAGGAACAAGTCTTTTTGCTGAGGTTAAAAAGTATGCTTCATCGATTGATGCATATCGTGTAACTTTAAGAGTGTGGGAATGTAATCCTACCGCTCGTAAGTTCTATGATTCGCTTGACATGAAACCGCTTTACACTGAGATGGAATATATTTTATGATTTCAATAACAGCCGCTGAAGTTAGAATGGCTTCAGCGGCTGTTTTTTTGTTTTATGTGTGTCTATATTTTGGACATTTTGTTCTATGTACATCGACACAAAGCAGGGTTTACATAGACACGCACCCGCGCACAAACTTAACGATTCTGTCAACGAAGTCAGGCGCCTCATCATAGACTGCATGGCCATAGTTCTCATACATATAGATCTCGCAGGAGAGAAGTGATGCAGTAGTAAGCGGACCTTCTTTACCAACAACTTTATCTTCGTTGGCGCCGAGAACCAGCACAGGGCACTTAATCTGATTTAATCTTGCTGTGACATCAAATGTGGAACATGAATCAATGAGCTTAACAAATCTGTCGCACTGCTCTTTGGTACCATCAGCTTCGTGTTCCTTAAGATATGTGGCAAAAAGGTTTCTAAAAGTATCAGTATAAACTCTGTCAGCAAATGATCGGTTAAGTCCGACAACATCATAAGAGGATGCCAGAGTCTTCCACAGGTTCAAGGTATCAATTGCTACAGAAGTTGGGGCAGAGCAGCTTGAACAAATTATAAGTTTTTCTACCATCGATGGATTTGTGATCGCAAATTCCTGAGCAATCATGCCACCCTGAGACATGCCAGTCACAACGCATGATTTAACATTCTCTATATCAAGTGCTGCCTTAATCTCAGAAGCCATGTCGGAGATTGAATAGCCGTCTGGCAAAACTTCAGCTCTGTCGAATAAATAAAGGGTATATTCGTCGAGAAGTTTCTTATACATCTTGCCAACTGAATCAATCGCTGGAAGAACGCTTGTCATTCCTATTCCTGATATGAGAACGAAGGCTTTGGAGCCTGAACCTGTCTTTTTATATTCCATATTTTTCTCCTAATATTCGAAAAGCGTATCAAAATAATATTCAAATCATCTGAAAGTTGATTATAACACTTTCGAGAAAGAAAAAAGTAGCGATATAAGACGCTGTAATTCGCATTGGAATTCTTTGACAATAATTCTCAAATATTCTAATATCTTACAGGATAATGAAGTTAAGGGGGGGAGACAGAATGCCACCATCACATAGAAGTTCATCTTCACATCACAGTTCTAGTCATTCACACTCAAGCCATAGAAGCTCGAGTCATTCACATTCAAGTCATAGAAGTTCAAGCTATAGTAGCGGATCAAGCTCTAGATCATATACTCCAACTTACAGACAGCCTAGAGCGAGAGTAAATCAGCCAACTGGTTTTAGAGGAACACCTAATACATATAGATGTAAAACTCATGATTACTCATACTACAATACAAACTGGATGGATGAGGATCTTGGTAAGAGCTACAGACGTGGTTATTACGATGAGAATGGTACATATTATGATGCCCTCATTTTGAAAGACAAGGGTAAGTTTATGTCCCATTTCCAGTGCGCTTATTGCGGCACTGAGAAGAAGGCTGTATGGGAAGAAGGTTCAATCCCACGCTGCGATAACTGTGGTGCTAACTTCACCGAGATGTATACAAATCCAATTATAGATGAATTGGATTCTGGTTTTATCTCATCTGGAAGCGGTTCCCGCCCTTCAGGCTCAAATGATAAGGCAGCAGGCTGTCTTATTAAGGCTGTTATAGGTGTTTTTCTTTTACAGTTTATCGGTGGTTTGCTCGTAACTTGTGCAAGTGTTTTTGCTGGGCCAATCTTATCGCATTTGGGCTCATCATCTGGAAGCAATAACAAAGTTGTAAATTATGATAATAATTCTTATGTAGATGATAACGTAGAGCGCTTTGGCACAAGTATCTATGTTGAGAGCATTGACCGTACTCTTGAATGGTATGATGAGTATGAGAGTTATTATGATCCTGTAAGTGACTGCTATGTTGCTTATAATACGCTTAAAGAGCCTTATGCTTGGCAGTACTGGTATGAGGATATCTCATCTGATTATGATGATTATGGTTGGATGGAATACGAGTTGGATGAGGATCAGTGGTATATCGAGATTGATGATGGCCGCTGGATTGAGCTTTCTTCAAAGTATGATACATCTGAACTCTGGTATATAACAGGTGAACTTGCAGGTTCTTCATACACTGAAGACATTGATGTTGCAATCTTTGGTAATTCTATCGCTGATGCTGATGATTTATCAGTTGTTTATGAATGGGATTCAGACTGGTTCGCTTACTATAACGAAGAGTATAAGTGCTATTTCTGGTACAATGCTGATTATATTGTAGAGCCACAGTGGCAGTATAACTTTACAAGACTTAAGGGTGACCTTGATGACACTACTGGCTGGTTCGAATATGACCGTGATGAGGATCAGTGGTATTATGAGACAAGTAGTGGTGAATGGGAAGTTTACGAGGGTGACACAGACAGAATGTGGCACATCGGAACATCTATTTACTGCTTTGATACTGAAGAGACAGTAGAGTGTAATTAAAATATATAACTTTAGGAGAGAATTTTTACTTTCAAGAAGTCAGATAAAAAGAAGGCGGATAAAAAATGGAATTAATTATCAAATCATTTCCAGATTTGAATTTGATGGAGCTCTACGAGATTTTAAGAGCCAGATCAGAAGTTTTTGTAGTAGAACAGAACTGCGCTTATCAGGACCTTGACGGCCTTGATTATAAGAGCCTTCATATGTTTTATACAGAAGGAGGTAAAATTCAGGCTTATCTTAGAATTTATCGCAAAAATGATGAGGCCAATACTTATCAGATTGGCCGCGTCATCACTGTAGCAAGAGGCATAGGACTTGGCCGTAAGCTCTTACATGAAGCTGTGGAATATATAAAAACTCAGCTTAATCCGTCAAGAATCTATATTGGCGCTCAGTGCTATGCTACTGGCTTTTATGCCAAGGAAGGTTTTGAGATTTGTTCCGAGCAGTATATGGAGGATGGAATTCCTCATGTTCATATGGATATTAATTGTGAGGCCGTAGAATATCCTCAGAATAAAAGACGCTATATGTTCTATGGTAATGAAGTAGCAGATATGCTTCCATTAGATCCTAAGTTTTCCAAACTTAATAATCCAAGAGATCTCTATTCGCTTTTAATGGATGTCTGGTGTGAATATACCTGTGCACCACGTCTTAGAAGTGGCTGGGGACCTGATAACATTACATTGGGTCAGTGCTCAATTACTGCATTTCTGGTTCAGGATATTTTCGGAGGAGAGGTTTATGGAATCCTTCGCCCAGGCGGAAATTATCACTGCTATAATGTCATTGGTAACCGTGCCTTTGATTTGACAAGTGAACAGTTTAAAGATGAAGTATTGTCATATGAAGGAAATCCTGTTCAGGAGCGTAATAGCCATTTTGCCAAGGAGGAGAAACGCCTCCGTTACGAATATCTTCGTAAAGCACTTAAAGATGCCTACACTGAAATGTATGGCGATTGATTAAGTGATATTTGAATTAACTAATTACAATTCCGATGAAGTCAAATCGCGACTTCATCGGTGTTTTTTATCTTTGGAGATAACTAAACCCTTAAATTTATCTCTCGAATATGTTATTCTTCTTTAGTATTAATTGAGAGGAATGAGAAATATGGCAGATTCAGTAAACGAGAAGACCTTAAAGATTGCTTATAGTGGAATCGAAGGATCTTTTGCGCATATTGCAACAACACGTATTTTTAAAGATGATGAGGCAGTGTCTTATATAGGCTTTTCGAGCGCATATAAGGCAGTAGTAGATAAAAAGGCAGATGCAGTAGTGCTTCCTATCGAGAACAGCTTTGCTGGTGAGGTAGGCGCAGTTACAGATCTTATCCATTCGGGAGATCTTATTGTTGACGGTGTATATGAACTTAAGGTAAATCAGTGCCTTTTGGGCACAGCTGATTCTACAGAAGAGGGAATCAAAAGCGTAATTAGTCATCCACAGGCAATTGAGCAGTGTACTGGATATATAACAGAGCATGGCCTGGAAGTATCTACCTGCGTAAATACAGCTATAGCAGCAAAGACTGTGGCAGATACCAATGATCCAACTCTTGCAGCTATTGCAAGTAAGGAGACAGCTCCTCTTTATGGACTTAAAATCCTGCATGCTGATATAAATGACAGCGACACAAATGTAACCAAGTTCGCAGTTCTTAAGAGAGCAGAAAATATCGAAAGTAATAAAGAATACAGTGCATTCGTTCTCATGTTTACACTTAAGAATGAAGCTGGAACACTCTCAAGAGCAATCTCTGTAATTGCTGATTATGGCTATAATATGCGAGTTATTAAGAGCCGTCCACTTCACGATGGCAACTGGACATATTATTTTTATACTGAGGTTGAAGGTCTGTATGACAGCCCTAAGGGTAAGGAAATGCTCTCAAAACTTAAGAATGAGTGCACTGTTCTTAAGATTGCAGGTACTTATAATCCAGATATTATGATTTAACAAAATGTGTAAAAAGCGTTATAATATTCGGGTGTTTTTGCACGTTTAGTTTGTTTTAGAACAGAGGTGAAGTTAAGATGAGTTTTGAATTCGTCAAGAAATTATCAATTCCTGCTGAAGTTAAGGAGCTTTTTCCATTAAGTCAGGAAGATATAGATACTGTTACAAAAACCAAAGAGACTTTAAATAAGATTTTCGCTGGGGAAGATGACAGAAAGATTCTTATTATTGGACCTTGTTCTGCGGATAATGAGGATAGTGTAATTGACTATATATCAAGACTTCGCCCACTTCAGGATGAAGTTAAAGATAAGATTGTAATTGTTCCAAGAATATATACCAATAAGCCTAGAACAACAGGCGAAGGTTATAAGGGAATGCTTCATCAGCCAGACCCAAATGAGAAGTCAGACCTCTACAAAGGTATTATTGCTACAAGACATCTTCACATGCGTGCAGTTCATGAGACTGGTTTTGCCTGCGCTGATGAGATGCTTTATCCAGAGAATTATCGTTATCTTGATGATCTTCTTGCATATGTTGCCGTTGGTGCCAGAAGTGTAGAGAACCAGCAGCACAGACTTACAGCAAGTGGTGTATCTTCACCTATAGGTATGAAGAATCCTACAAGTGGTGACTATGCTGTTATGCTTAATGCTATTCTTGCGGCACAGCACAGCCATACATTTATTTATCGTGGATGGGAAGTAAAATCTGCTGGTAATCCTTATGCGCATGCAATCCTCCGTGGTTATACAAATAAGCATGGTGAATCTCAGCCTAACTATCACTATGAGGATCTTATGACTCTCAGCAATATGTATGAGCAGAAGAATCTGGCTAATCCTGCAGTTATCATTGATACAAATCATTCGAATTCAAATAAGAATCCGTTTGAACAGGGAAGAATTATTAAAGATGTACTTTATTCCACAAAGCATAATGACAAGATTAGAAAGCTTGTTAAGGGCTTTATGGTAGAGAGTTACATTGAAGACGGCTGTCAGAAGGTTGATGGCGGTGTTTATGGTAAATCAATTACCGATCCATGTCTCGGATGGCAAAAAACCGAACAACTCATCAGAGATATGGCGGAAGTTTTATAAATTGATTTAATCGAAAGGAGAAATATGAATATGGCAAAAGAAATTCCTTATAAGATTTTCTTAGATGAGAGCGAGATGCCAACTTCTTGGTATAACGTTAGAGCTGATATGAAGAACAAGCCAGCTCCACTTCTTAATCCAGGTACACATGAGCCAATGAAGGCAGAGGAGCTTGAGGGCGTTTTCTGCTCTGAGCTTGTTAAGCAGGAGCTTGATAACGATACCAGATTTTTTGAGATTCCAGGAGAAATCAGAGATTTCTACAAGATGTATCGTCCATCACCAGTAGTAAGAGCTTATTATCTTGAGAAGAAGCTTGGTACACCAGCTCATATCTATTATAAATTCGAAGGTAACAATACAAGCGGAAGCCACAAGCTCAATTCAGCTATTGCACAGGCTTATTACGCTAAGAAGCAGGGCCTTACTGGTGTAACAACAGAGACAGGTGCAGGTCAGTGGGGTACAGCACTCTCAATGGCATGCTCTTACTTTGATCTTGACTGTAAGGTATACATGGTTAAGTGTTCTTATGAGCAGAAGCCATTCAGAAGAGAAGTTATGCGTACATATGGTGGTTCAGTAACACCTTCACCATCTAATACAACAAATGTTGGCCGCAAGATTCTTGCTGAGCATCCAGATACAACAGGAAGCCTTGGCTGCGCTATCTCAGAGGCAGTTGAAGTTGCAGTATCAACACCAGGCTACAGATATGTTCTTGGTAGCGTACTTAATCAGGTACTTCTCCATCAGTCAGTTATCGGTCTTGAGGCAAAGGCAGCTCTCGAAAAGTATGACGTCAAGCCAGATATCATTATCGGCTGCGCCGGCGGTGGATCTAACCTTGGTGGCCTTATTGCTCCATTCATGGGTGAGAAGCTCCGTGGTGAGGCAGATTACAGATTTATTGCTGTTGAGCCAGCTTCATGCCCAAGCTTGACACGTGGTAAGTATGCTTACGATTTCTGCGATACAGGAATGGTTTGCCCACTCGCTAAGATGTACACATTAGGTTGTGACTTCATCCCTTCAGCTAACCACGCTGGTGGACTCAGATATCACGGCATGAGCTCCGTATTGTCACAGCTCTACGATGATGGACTTATGGAAGCAAGAAGCGTTAAGCAGACAGAAGTATTCGAGGCTGCTGAATTCTTCGCAAGAGCAGAGGGTATCCTCCCAGCTCCAGAGAGTTCACACGCTATTCGCGCTGCTATCGATGAGGCTCTTAAGTGTAAGGAGACAGGTGAGGAGAAGAATATTCTCTTCGGTCTTACAGGAACAGGTTACTTTGATTTGGTTGCTTATGAGAAGTTCCACGAGGGTGAGATGAATGACTACATCCCAACAGATGAGGAACTTGCTATGTATGCAGCAAAGCTCCCTAAGATCTGATTTATAAGTTAGTTGACGCAAAAACGCCTCAAAACCGTTCTTTGGTTTTGAGGCGTTTTTTGTTTGTGGATGTTTTTCACGGTAGAATGTTACGGTAACCGTCACACTCTACCGTTATTTTTGCCCTTAAGTGTCATGGATTAACGGTATGACGTTACGGTAACTGTCACTTACACACTTATTTAATGAATAAGACGTAAAAGTCTATGTATATGGTCTAGGTAGCCTAGACCGGTAACCTAGAATTTAAGGGTTAAAACGTCAAAAGTCTATGTATATGGTCTAGGTAGCCTAGACCAGTAACCTAGAATTTAAGGGTTAAAACGTCAAAAGTCTATGTACGTGGTCTAGGTAGCCTAGAC
>JAKSRE010000018.1 GCA_024403775.1 Clostridia bacterium
CTTTTTGAGAATGGTTCTTCTTTATTCAAATAAGGTATGTGATTTGCAGAATAGCGCTAATGAAGCTGACGTGGAAGGAAGTTTGTCTTACCTTAAAGGAAAAGAAAAAGAACTTTTGTTATTGCTCATTAAAAAGTACAAGAGGGAATTTACACCAATAGAGGTTAGCAAAGAATTGAAAGTAACTAATAAAACAGTTATTAATCGCTTATCGATTCTTGCTAAAAATGGGTTTGTTGTGCCAATATTGGTAAATCAAAGGATAAGATCTTATGAATTAAGTGTTTTTACAAAAGAGCATGAAAAAGAAATAATTAAGGTTATTAAATAGAATTTTGACAATACGGTGCAGCTAAATTTAGATGCTTCAAAATCCCCTTTACGTTGATATAGTATCAATTAGGGAACTTTTTGCTATTTTAATTATAAAAATGTTCCCTAAAAGGAGTTAGAATATGAATTCTTTCAATGAAATTCAATCACTATTACAGGATATAGGTGCCTGTAATTGAGCGGACAGCTCCATATCGTGCTTTACTATCTTCATCGTAACCAACGAAAAAAACATTAGGATATTCTTTTGTTTCTCTGATAAATCTCTCTTCTTCGCACCACTTAATAAGGCCTGGATCAATACCACGCTTTATTAGGTACCTCTCTGTTCTGTGCATATCAGAATTGAGCTTAGGGATGATGAAATTCTTTGGTGGATCAGGTGATCTGGTGTGCCTTACAATCGGACCACTTGCAACTTGTCCTGTGATTCTTTCTACAGCATCAGGGAACGACATGCTTCTAACTTTCATCAGATAACTAATAGCATCGTTACCACCAATGCCTTGTGAAAACCAACACCACTTGCCGTTACTAATGACAAGGGAATCATGCTCACGAGTGCAGAATATAGAACCTGATTTCTTAACGAGATTATCTGGCTCGAAGTGTTCAAGATAAGTTAGTACATCCATCTCACGAGCTTCAGCAATCTGTTCTTGTGTTACATAAGACATAAAAATACTCCTTTTACAATTATTTGACCTAGTAGGTCATGTAAAAGGAGTTATATCTATTTTAATTTATCTCATTTAAATATGTCTTAATCGTAGTTAACCAAATAGATATTTGCATATTGTTTTTCTGTAAGTCTTAATAAACGCACAACGCCTGTTTGAGGTGCAACTGCATCAATGCGACGGTAATGTTTTTCTGATGCCTTTCGATTAGGAACTAATCTCATATATACTACTGGTGAAATACGAATATAACCATCTTTTTGCAAGAATTTAAAAATAGTGTTGACTCCTACGTTACGTAATAGTTTATATTAAAACTACCAAGTCAATGGAGGAAACGAAAATGATGACAGTACATGAGGTTAGTAAGCTTGCCGGAGTGAGTATACGCACTCTACAATACTATGACAAGATTGGTCTTTTACATCCGACGGGATATACCAATGCAGGCTACAGATTGTATGACGATGCAGATCTGGAGCGCCTTCAACACATCTTACTGTTTCGAGAGTTGGAGTTTTCACTTAAAGATATCAAAAGTATTATCAATAATCCGAATTTTGACAAAAGCAAAGCTTTGGAACAACAGATAGAATTGCTTAGATTAAAGAAGGAACATATTGAAAATCTGATGAATTTCGCACTTGGAATAAAACTGTTAGGAGTAAAAAATATGGATTTCAAGGCTTTTGATAGAAGCAAGCTCGATGAGTATTCTAGAAATGCTAAAGAATTATATGGTAATACACCTGAATACAAAGAAATGAAAGAGAAACAAAAGAATCGTTCTGAAGAAGACAAGCAGGTTTTAGCAGACAGATTTATGCTTCTTTTTAGAGAAGCTGGTGATATGAAGGATATGGATCCATCTTCTGCTGAAGCACAGAATCTTGTTAAGAGAATACAAGAATATATAACTGAGAATTTGTATACTTGTTCAAATAAGATTCTAAGAGGATTAGGAAAAATGTATTCTGGTGGTGGTGATTTTACCAAGAATATTGATGCATATGGTGGCGAGGGTACAGCTGCATTTGTAGATGAGGCAATTCAGATTTATTGTGACAATGCTGAATGAGATAATTGTGATTTGTACTAATACTCAGAATGTGGATTCGAGATAAATTCTCGAATCCATTTTTTGCTATAATGGTACAAAAGAAAACCTGCTAATTTATTTAACTAATGAGGAAATTTTACAATGAATTATAACGAGTATAAAGCGAAGATTTCTGAATTGAATTCTTTATTTTGCGTTCCTAGATATGAACGAGTAATAGGTAATTTGCTAGGAGATTTGAGCTATTCTTATTATGCTGAAAAGAAAAGCCTTTGGAAAGTTTTAGCCGCAAGAGGTCGTGCTGAAAAGAAAGGCAGTTGGAAAGTTTTTGCCTCTAGAGATCGTGCTAATCCTATAGAAATTAAGTCGTTTAGCACAGAAGATGAGCTTTATGATTGGTTGTATGATGAATATTCGAAGCGTTACTTTGGTAAAATTTACTGTATGGATTTTTTTATAGATTTGCGACAAGAGTGGATGCTGGAATTACTTTCTAGAGATTCCAATCCTAATGTTATTAAGGATTTTATAAGTTGTAGTAATTCTTTTAGTTATGAAAATTTGATGAAATCAGATGACGCTAGGGAGAGGGTATTTGCCGAAGTTTTTAGTTTTGATACATATCATATGCCTTATTATATACTGCGCGCTCTGTATAACTGGATTAAGTGTGATGAATCAAATCGAATTAAGCAATTTGAACTGGCAGTTTTACAATTGTTGTCTGGTGATAGCAGAGATTTTTACATTGGGTTTACTGTGATTGAAACCTATTTATGTGATAGAAACATTAGTAAAAAACATAATGAGTATTATTTTGATATAGATATTGTAAAAGTTGTGGATACTTTTAAAAAGAAGTATCAAGAACTTAGAGAAGAAATGGTTGATAGTGTTGTTAAACTATCTGAAACTTATTCAGTCGATATTTGGGAAAGTATTGAGGAAGATGAAAAACGAAATTCAAAAATGTATAATTTTTCTTTGCTAAATTGTGATAATCCTATGGATTTATTTAATTAGGAGTATAAGAAGAAATTGCCGAAGAAGAAGCCTGCTGTATAGAGCATGATATTAGTGAAGGAACTTTTGAGTTACTCAAGAAAGCATATTTGAAATAATTAGATGCTTAAGTTTTGGTCTTACGCAACGCAAAGGAAGTGATTTTTTGGACGAATTTGAAAAAGAATTGGCGGAGATTATCAATCTTGGAATAAAGAATAATCCGCTGCGCCTAACTTATGAGAATGAAGTGCGTGCACTAAGAACTTTGCCAGATAAATTGTTTACAGAAGGATATTCAGAGGAACAAATCGCCCGAATTATGCATACAAAACGAAGAGAACTCGGACGACAATATAAGGAGGCTGCTCCACCTTTGTTTGGTAAATACATCTATGCTGCGACAGAAGCAAAATATGGAGATCCACTGGGACCGACATTTGAGATGCTAAACGAAAAGAAAAGCTATAAGCAAATAATTGAATCTGCCGCAAGACCAATAGACGATTTGGATAACAGACTTACATTAGAAGGGTTCAAGGAATGGTATAAATCCTTGAATTAAATAAAATCGTTGCATGATACCAGGAGATCAATTTTCTTCCACTGAGTTTCTTCATCGATGCAGTTTCCTTCTTCTACAGAAGCAAAGCCGCACTGTGGAGAGAGGGCAATGTTGTCACCAATTATTCTCTTTGCTTCTTCATAGCGGGACTTAATGTAGTCATGGTCTTCAAGAGTTGGATTCTTTGTTGAGATTAATCCCACAACAAAAGTCTTATCTGTTCCTTTGAGAATAGACCATGGATCAAATGAACCAGAACGTTCATCGTCATATTCAACGAAGAAGCCATCATAAGGAATCTGTGCGATAACTGGTGCTACTGAATCATAGAGACCTGCGAAAAGCGGATGTCCCTTGAAGTTACCTTTGCAAAAATGGTTAGCAATAGTTAAATCTTCAGGTTTGTTAGCGAGAGCCTTTGTTGAGACTTTACGGAACCATTCGAGAACTTCACTCTTCTCGTATCCTAATGATGCTACCTTCTTTAAAAAGTTCTCATCAATCATATATGTCCAGGAAGTATCATCAATCTGAAGATATCTGCAGCCGTGGTCGTAGAGATCTTTGATTGCTGTTTGATATGCGATGGCGATATCTTCGATTAGAAGATCAATATTATCATTGTAGTAAGGGATTTCTTTTTTACCTAACTGAAGATAATTGTCTACGAGAATCATGTTAGGACCTGAGATACACTTCTTTGCAACAATTCCAGGGTATTTTTTTGCTTCGTTATAGAGAAAATCGTATGCTTCAATCTCAGCATGATTCTTATTTGGATCATAGGATACTTTACCCGTAATATATCCTAATTCGATATGGTTAACTACGCCATTACGCTCTCTGTCGAGATGCTGTGTTGTAAAGCCGTCGAATTCCTTGAGCCAGTCGAGATGCCACCATCTTCTTCTGAATTCACCATCTGTTACATACTTAAGACCGTGTTCAACTTCCTTTTCTACGAGTTTTCTGATTTGCTCGTCTTCAATCTTTCTTAATTCACTTAACTGAATCTCTCCAGAAGCATACTTAGCTCTAGCCTCTTTGATTTCTGCTGGTCTTAGAAAAGATCCAACTATATCATATCTGATGTTTAACATTAAAAAACCTCCATTTGTGTAATCTATATTTTGTATGTGAAGATAATAATAGATTGGAGTGAATAAGTTAAATACTCATAAATAGGCCTTGCTCATAGTTTGAAACTATAATAGTTTTAGTTTTTTTGCAGGAAGTATACAAAAGAATAAATAGTAGAATATAAAAAGGCCCTGAGATGTATTAATCTCAGGGCTTTAAATTTCTAATACTTTTGGCATTCTAGAAAAAGTAAGTGAATATTATTTGCTGTTTAGAATTGTAATTAAAGAACTTATAGATGATATTACTAAAACAATTAAAATCCATATAAATGGGTCATTAAATCTACCACCACCAGCTAACTGTAGAATCAAAGCTAAAATTCCAAATACAACAGTTATAATGTCACATATTAATTTGATTTTTTTATTTTTATCGTTCATGGTCTCACCTCCTATTTTGATTTTACCATAATATATCATTCATTATTGTGCTTAAGATACTGATTCGTAAAAAATAGAAGAATAGGGTGAATCAGATTAGGACTACTGGTTTTTGATGACGGATGTAAGTGTCAAAAGGTATTTTGAAGTTAACAAGCGCCTCAGAGAAATCTGGGACGCGCATTTACTGTCTGTGATTTGATGAATTCATTCGCTCGATTATTTAAAGTTACATTAAGTGTTATAATATTCTTACTTATCTGATTATATTGGAGTAAAAATATGTTAAGAATTTATTTTGGCGAGAAAGAGAATTCAGTATACAACACGTCTGTCTTCTTTAAAAATAGATATGAAGGCAAGTGGTTACTCGATGATTTTGCTAAAGAAGTAATTTTTGATGTCGATCATTCTGTTGTCGTTGATGAGAACTGTATTGATAGTCCTGTTCTTGGCATGATTTCTCCTTTGAATTTATCAGGTGGTGTAAAGACGTTATTATTGATGAAGAATTACCCTGGCTTTGTATTCAATGCTTCTAATTGTGGTGATAATTGTGCTAAATGGATTTTAAAACTTGCCGAAGAAAAGAACTTTACTATTGAATTATTCCATGTTATGGACTTTGGTAAAGAACCATTTGAGATTCGTGTATTGAATGATAAAAAACTTATTGTTCATAATATGAATGAGCTTCTTGATGCTGGTAATAAATACTTAAAGGAGAATTGTTAATGATTGGAAGTATTAGTGTTTCAGTTAAAAATAAAAAGAATAACTATACTTTTACCTTGAATAGAAACATTACAATTCTTTGTGGTGATAGTGGAAGAGGTAAGACTACTCTTTTTGATATGATTTATGAATTTAATCGTTTCGGTAAGAATAGTGGAGCTTCTGTTGTGTGTAATGTGCCAGTAATTGCTTTAACAGGCGACAACTGGAAAGAAAAATTATCTAATATATCATCCTCTGTAGTAGTTATTGATGAAGATAGTCAGTTCATTAATTCACATGATTTTGCGAAAATGGTTTTGAAAACTGATAACTATTATTTGCTGATTACTAGAAATTATCTAAGTCAATTACCTTATAGTGTGGAAGAAATCTATGAGATTAAGGGTAACAAGAATAAGAAGTTTGTTCGTGTTTATTCTCATATTGATAGAATGTATGATTCACCTTCAAAGAAGACTCTACCTTTTGTACCAGAAGTAATAATAGTTGAGGATAGTAAATCTGGATATCAGTTGTTTTCTAAGATTGCAAATGAATTAGGAATAGAATGTATTTCTTCAGATGGAAAAGCTAATATCTATAACACTATTGAAAAAAGAAATAATAAATCAGCTTTGGTAGTTGCAGATGGTGCTGCATTTGGAGCTGAAATAGGATATGTTGTAAAAAAGCAAACTTATGCACCATCAAGAATTGCAATTTATTTGCCAGAATCATTTGAATGGATTCTCCTTAAATCAGGAATAGTTTGTGATCCTGAAGAAGAGAAGATAGAAAATCCTGAGGTTGATAGTTCTAGATTCAGTAGTTGGGAGAGATATTTTTTAGACTATATAGTTGAGAAAACTAAGGATAAAAAGTATCTAAAGTATAATAAATCCACATTGGCAGATTATTACTTGACGGATGCATCTATTACTAAGATTAAAGGTGTTATGAATCAGATAAATCTAGAGTGAAATAATAGTAGTATATTAATTTGATTTTTTTATTTTTATCGTTCATGGTCTCATCTCCAATTTTGATTTTACCATAATCATGTTAATACAAAGGTGATAAAATATGCACAGAAAAAACTTTGTAATTAATAGGAGAGTTGATGCATGAATAGAAAGTTTTATGAGGTTCCAAAGCGCACATTACTAATTCTGGCCGGGATTATTTGGATGATAGCAGGCTTCAATGTTGTTCGTTTGGGAATAATTTCTTATAAGCTGATTGAGATGAAGTGGTTCCTGCTAGTGCTCTCGGTGATTATCTTTATGCTTTTCGGGATGATGTTTTATAAAATGACACAAAAGCATAGCAAGCGAATTATGAACTATAAAGAAGAATATCGCCCAATCTGGAACTTCTTTGATATAAAGTCGTACATTATCATGGCTGTGATGATGGGAGGCGGAATAGGATTTAGAAATGCAGGTGTATTTCCTGATATTTTTGTAGCATTCTTCTACACAGGATTGGGATGCGCCTTGTTTTTGGCAGGGGTATGCTTCATGATTATGTTTTTTAGAAAATAATATGATTATGGAGAAGAGGGGATCCACAACTTGAAGGTAGACTCCACAAAAACAGGCTTAAAAGTCCACAATCTTGTGGAGCCTCTTTGTGGACTTTGGCATGAACTCCACAAAAAACGGCCTAAAACTCCACAATCTTGTGGAGGGGTTTTGTGGACTTTGGCATGAACTCCACAAAAACAGGTCTAAAAGTCCACAATCTTGTGGAGCCCCTTTGTGGACTTTGGCATGAACTCCACAAAAACAGGCTTAAAAGTCCACAATCTTGTGGAGCCCCTTTGTGGACTTTGGCAGGCAACAGCTATTGTGCCTGTAATCATCTGTAAAATATCATCAATAACAAAAAGGCATGTGACCAATATCGGTAACATGCCTTAATTTTTATCACCAGTTAGGACTCTCAAAAGAATCAAATGCATCGGTATTATTTAATTCAACACTTGTCTCTCCTATGCCATCAAATGTTATCTCTATCAGATTTGTCTCTGGATTATATACCTTAACAACCATACCTGGTGGGCAGATATCCTGAGGCTCAACATTAAAAGCCTCACTTACAAATTTTTCGCTCACAGTAAGAAGTTCAATCACTCCGTTATTATTACGGTATATGCAGACATCCTGAACTCCATCTCCACCATACTGACAGTTACATATCATCTCATTATTGCCATCACCATCAATATCTTCGACATATACTATTGGATTAGGATTAAAGCCAAACCATCTGCCTAGTTCAATATGACCGTCTGTAGAGTAAATTGATATAGTGAAATGAACTCCAGCTACATCGTCTACCTCACATTCCCAATCTGTAAAACCAAGAAGATTTGTCATCGCTTCATCTGAAGAGCGTGAAACAAAAACTAATCCAACATTTGGAGCGTCTGGTTCACTTTCGCTCGCGCCTAGGTTACTCTCATCTTTTATAACAGTTACAAAGAATACTTTAAGAAATGAAGCAGGATAAAGTTCCTGAATAACTCCATTATGCTCAATCTCAACTGTATCTCCTACTTCTGGCTCAGGAGAAGCCAACATGTTTATCGTAGGAATATTAAAGCAGTCACTTGAACTTAATTCCCATGAACCTTCAGAAGGAGTAACAAGCATATAGCCATCACCAACTTCAGTTATTGTAGCGTTCATTATGAATCTTTCCTGTTGTTCCGCGCCACCAACACTTGTGATACTGCTCTCTTCAGTTATGGTTACATCGGAGGCTGTATTAGAAGTATTATTCTCGCTCTTTGGATTAGTGATGAAACAGATTCCCACTACAATACAAGAAACTATAGCGATAACGATCACCCAGAAAGCAGGCTTTTTATAGTTCATGATACCTTTAATTCTGCTTTTTACTCCTGTCTCGCCGAAGGCAACAGGGCAGGCTGTGATTGCTCTTTGTTTTATACTACAGTTAAGAAGGGCGAAGGAATAATTCTTGCGGGCATCAGAATCAAGCTCTGAGATAACTTTCTCATCGCAGGCAGATTCGATGTCTCTGCAAAGAAAAATATATGAGATCCATATGATTGGATTAAACCAATAAATAGATAAAATAAGAAAACCGAGTGGCTTCCAGAGATAGTCCTTGCGCTTAATATGTGCCTTCTCATGGGCAATGACGAATTCCAAATCCTGACTATTCAGAGTATATGGAATATAAATCATCGGCTTAAATATACCAAGTACAAAAGGAGAAGCGATTCTGTCACTCTGCTTAACTCCATCCACATAAAGAGTCGATGTATTAAGTTTATGTCTTAAAACAAGATAGCTGATTACTGAATATGAGAGCATCAGTACTAATCCAATAAGCCAGATGAATCCTGATATATACATAATAACAGCAGTTTTGGTTACAGAATCACCCATATTAGTTGCAAGAGAGTTATTTATATATTCATTTACCACTGTACTAGAGGTATTAATCTTAGGATTAAGCTCATAGATAATATTAGAAGGGATGACCTCCTTCTTAGGAATGAGGCTGATACTGCTCTCAAGAGAGAATGGAAGTATAAGTCTGATTCCAACTAATGCCCACAAAAGGCAGTTAATCCACTTTGGTGCCTTCTTAAAAATAAGTCTGAAAATCAATACAGCCGCAATAAGGATGCTGGCATTTATACTTAAGTTTAATAGCTTAAGAAAAAGTATATCCATAAGTCGCCTCCTTATTTCTCAATGATTCTCTTAATCTCTTCGATATCCTTATCAGAGAGATTCTGTCTCTTGGCGAAAGCCGCAATAAACGCAGGAAGAGACCCCTCAAAAGTCTTATCCATCATCTCATCAATCTCAGAGACCTGAACGTCCTGCTTAGTTACCAGTGAAGAGATAATGCTGTTCTCATTCTTAAGAACACCTCTCTCAGTCAGTCTCTTGATAACGGTATATGTTGTCGTTCTGCTCCAGCCAAGCTGCTCCTTGCATAATAAAGCCAGCTTTGAGCTTGCAATAGGTTCATTATCCCAGAGCACCAGGCAAAATCTATATTCACTCTCGAAAATCTTAGGTACATCCATATTCTTATCCTCCATTGTCTAATCTGTTAGACAAATTAAGTCTAATGCATTAGACAGATTTTGTCAACTTCGAAATTGATATGAATGTAAATTGAGCAGACTGCCTCAACAAGAGGAGTACTTGAACTTAGAACTCAATAACATATTGTTCCTTCAAATCATTAAGCATATTGTGCTTCAATTCTTTCTCACTTTGTAATCTGCCAACAACGATTCCTGGAGCTATTCCAAGTTTATTTGCAAATGATTCTATGCTCTCACTTGAATAATCATGGGTATCAATAAAATCTTTAATCTCATATTCAGGAATTAGATAATCCTGTGCCCATTTGTCAGCCTGTAATTCATCATTTTCGGTTGTACCATCAGGCTTTCCCAGATGCCCAAGTACAATATGTGCTAATTCATGAAACAGACTAAACCAGAACTTATCAGCATCTTTATCTCTTGTAGTAAGACCTAGTACTATTTTATTTCCTTCATAGAAGGAAGCTCCCTGAAGGAAAGAACCCTTTAAGTGTGGAAGTAATACCAGAGCAACGCCACAATCAGATAGTAAAGCCTTTAGAGATGGGCAAAACACATCAGGACTTTGTGTTGTCATTCTTCTAATACTTACTATGTTATTAGTTAATGCATTTATATCAATTGACTTAGTTGCTATCTCTCTTGATTTGATCCTTGCTTCCTGGGCCCATGCGAGTAGAGCCAGATCACTTTTTTGTGTAAGGGCTAGCCTTCTACATGCAATTCTTGATATTGAATTATTATTTATTGAAGCTAAAGTTACTACTTCAAAATAACGTCGTAAATGAGCAATTTTCTCCTTACTGTCTTTTGTTTTTGGAACCCATTCGAATGTAGCCATCTCACTATAAGGTAATATTTTTGCTATTTCCTCATCTTCGTCTAATGAGTTCTCAGCTTCTACTCTCGCCAGTTTCTCTCTATAAATAGCCTCTAATCTTGTCCAAAAGCCTGCTTCAATTCCTAGAACGATTTCTAATCTTAATGCAACATCTGGTGTAAGCTGAACATCTCCATTAATTAGTCTGCTGATATGCTTCTCAGACATATTCATTCTAAAGGCAAACTCCTTCTGACTCATGCCTCTATCAATCAACTGTTCCTTTATTGTTGCTCCAGGTGGAGTTGCAATATATGTGCGACTTCTGGTCATAACCTTAACCTCCAAGACTTGTTAGTGATATTTAAATTTACCTATGAGGTTAATTTATATTAACACGCTCCAGGATAATCTACAACTACTAATTTACCTATGAGGTAAATTTACAAGTGTGGTTTTTCTCAAGAAACTTGAAGAGTGAAGAAGATTCATTAGTTTATGTGGTCTGCCAATCAAAATCGTGATTTCTGCCAATCAGTGATTGGAACATTTGGCTTCAAACCTTCATATTCCAATCGAAAACGTGATTTCTGCCAATCAGTGATTGGAACATTTGGCCATCAACCCTGTATGTCACCAGATTCAAACGTTTCTGTCACCTCGGCGGTGACACATCGCCCCGAATATCTTCGTGCGTCACCAGATTCAAGCGTTTCTGTCACCTCGGCGGTGACACATCGCCCCGAATATCTTCGTGCGTCACCAGATTCAAGCGTTTCTGTCACCTCGGCGGTGACACATTACCCTAAATATCTTCACATGTCACCAGATTCAAGCGTTTCTGTCACCTTGGCGGTGACACATCACCCCGAATATCTTTGGTCCTTCACGGCTTCAAACCTTCATATTCCAATCAAAATCGCCATTTCTGCCAATCAATGATTGGAACATTTGACATAAACTCCACAAAAACAGGCTTAAAAGTCCACAATCTTGTGGAGCCCCTTTGTGGACTTTGTGGCATAAACGCACTTAAACTAAAACACCCCCAAAGTCTGTTCAACTTTAGGGGCATCTCATAATCTACAAATCAATAATCAACAATTCAATAATCTACAATTCAATAATCCGTATCTCAAAACATAAGCACTATAAACCTGTTCCAGCGTCAACCAGAATATTGCTCATTTATTCATTCAAAACATCAGTTAGTTACTACTACGATATGAGACTTTTATTACAGCTGATTCTTCTTCATTATTACCTGCGAATATAACCGCATAATATTCGCCAGCAGGAATCTCACCGCCCAAATCTGTTTTGGAGAGAATCAAATCGTACCAGTTTACTCCTTCTTCAGAATCAGGATAGATATCACTGAATTCAGCTACGAGTCTTTCATCTTTTCCTTCTTCTTCATAATACCATTTAACATGAAATGGTTCTCTATATTCGACTAATACAGGAAATATTATGTATATCGAAGGAGTATCAGTAAAGACACCTTCCGTAAAATCATCAGTATTTACATCATAGAATGTTGGTGTGCCCGAATTATTATAAAAATCCATGTCATTCTTTAATATTACATTGCCACCTACAGAAAGACCATATGAGGAATAAATACCCTGTGTCGCACTTGTATTAGAAGACACTGATTCGTCCGCGTCCTGACGCTCATCCTCGTCCTGATCCACATCAACATCCTGTTCAATTCTGGTATCCTTTGAAGAATTAGTCTTTTTGTCATTATCCTTATCATTTGAGAATAAAATAATACCAACAATAACCAGTGTAATCACCAGAACAGAAGCGGCGGTAATAATCCACATAAGATTTCTTTTCTTAGTTTTAAATCTTCTATCAGGAACCCTGACAGCATTTATTTCAGGCTCAGGTTCAGCGATTGTCTCTTCCACGCTTGAGAGCGGCTCCTCAGCAACTTCACCAACCTTAGAAGCCTCAGCAAAACTCTCATAATACTTCTCATTCAGATCTTTACTTGAGAGCGGCTCCTCAGCAAGTTCAGCAATTTCAGTAATTTCAGCAATTTCACCAACCTTAGAAGTCTCAGCAAAACTCTCATAATACTTCTCATTCAGATCTTTACTTGAGAGCGGCTCCTCAACAACCTCAACCACATCAGCAACATCAACAACCTCAGCACCCTCAGCAATCCCAGCAACCTCATCACCCTTACATAAGCCTAAATCTTTACTTATATATAGCTTATTAAAGAAGTCATTTTTGGCCTCATAATTATAGGCAAGGATCGCCTGTGTACGGCCAAATCTCATCTCCATTCCTGAAGACAGGCTTACAGGTTCGAGATATACAAGAAGAATGTTCTCAACATGGTCTCTTGCATAATTCATCTCATCTTTACAGTTGGAAGAATTAAGATAATTTTCGCTTAGAAAAGCAATAAAATAACTGCATTTATTTATCTTAGAAGCAATATAGTCATCCCAGTCAGTGCCAGGCTCGATACCTTCGTCATACCACACACGATACCCATCACACTGCATCTGACTTACCATCTGAAGAATGATATCTGTATCCTTGTGTGAATAGCTTACGAAAATATAAGGTTTATCACCATTATATGCTTTGACCAGACCCATAGTATCCCCCTATAAAAAAATCCCAAACACAAGAATATTCTAACCTAAGATAGTAAATTTTCATAGTAAATGGCCATCTCAAAAAATCAGACGGCCACAATAATCTTAATTAATATTTTTAATTATTTAATCAGTTCATTACGACGCGTAGCTACAAAGCAACCAAATTTTTGTGTATCCATATTTGTCACTTTCGACTCCCATCTTAGCTTTGGCATAACCTATTAACAACCGACGTATCGTTTACTTATAGTATCTTGTCTTTTTAGATAAACAATATTATCGTAAACTATATATTACAACAAGTTTTTGAAGAATTAAGAAGGAGCACTTAATCTATGAAAATCGTAATTTTATGGTCAAGCCCAAATGAAGATGGTCTTACAGCAACTGCCAAGAATTCAATTATGAAGGGCTTAACCAAAGGCGGTAACACTGTTACAGAGATTCATCTAAACAAAAAGAAGATAAATCACTGCGTTGCTTGCGGCGACGGCTGGGGTACATGTAATAAGACAGGCGAATGTGCGCTAAAGGATGATTTTGCAGATATTTATAGTGAACTTACATCAGCTGACGGCATCGTTATGATCTCGGCTGTTTACTGGTCAGGCATGACAGAATGCTTCAAGGCTTTCGTAGACAGGCTCAGAAGATGCGAGGCAACTCATAATCATTATCTGGCAGAGAAGCGCTGCATGCTCGTTGCCTGCGCAGGTGGAACAGGCCGCGGCACAATAGAGTGCCTTAAGGATATGGAGCTTGCCCTAACACATATGGGAATGCGAGCTTATGACAGAATCCCTGTAGTGAGATTCAATAAAGACTATATTTTGCCAGCACTCGAGAAGGCGGGCGAAGTATATACAGATGCGCTCGAAAATGGGTTCAACATGTATTATTAATCTTCGTGTTGATTAAGCATTAATCATAAAGGGCACATCACTTTGTGATGTGCCCCAATAATCTTACTTATTATCTGATCTCTTAATGTACGCTAATAACATAAACAGAGGAATCGTTGACATAGCCATGCTTATGCTTAATGGATTTAAAAGCAACAGGGATGGCAATGGAGATGCCAGATATTTATCGTACTGCTTGTTATATGATGCTTTGCTGTTTATAATAAACAAAATTAAACCGAACGTGGAATAGCGCGCTAAAATATGTTTGAAATAGTAGAATATGTCCCATTAATGTCGCAGGTTTTTTATATAATTGATATGACTAACACTAATAAAGCAGAGAATTATTATTACCACCACTAGAAGAACAAAAAAGAATTGTTAATAAGATTAAAGAAGTACTGTTTATTTTTGAGAATCTATAAAGAGGGATGTTATGAGCAACAAAGTGTATATGAGTATGATAGCATTTATTGATAATGATGCTAGTTATACCAATGATAGATATCTATATGAATTTTGCAAAATCGCTTTGTATCAAAATGGATATAAAGGATTAACAATTGCACAATTAAAAGAATCAATTCAAAATTTAATTCCTTTTGAATATACAGAGGAAGATATAATTCGATCAATAAATGATTCAAAACGAAATGACATTGAACTTAATGGTGAGGAATATTTTCTTACTTCTTTAGGTGATGCTGATATTCAAAAAAGAGATAAGCAATTTGCGTTGAGAAAAATAGTCGATAATTATTGTGACATATATATGACTAATGAGAATTCATTGGATAGAAATCATTTGTGTGAATTAATTACTAGATTTATTTTTGAAAAATTTTGTGAGAGCATTGAACAAATTACATCTATTATCGATAGTGGAATTACTTGTGAATTTGAATATTCTGATGACTATTCAGAAGATGAAAAAGAGTTTATAAATAATTTCTTGTTTTGGGATAATTACGAAAAAAGCCAGATTGTATATCGTCTAGTGGTTAAATCTTATGACTTCTGCATGATTAATTGTCCTAAGGAAATTTCATTTGATTTTTCAGGTTTTAGATTTTATCTTGATGCGAATATCATTATGAGACTCTTGGGTATTAATAATAGTCAAAGACAGGCTGCAATGGAACAATTTATTTGCAAATGTAGATCAGTTGGCATAGAGTTAGTTGTTTCATGCTATACGAAAATAGAAATAGAAAAATCTATAAGAAGACAATTATACGAAATCGAAAGAACGATATTATCTTTAAATAGAATACCAGCCCCTCAAACTGTTGAATTTGGAAATTATGATTATTTCAGCATTGATTTATATAGGCAATTTTATGAATATACAAAAACTAAGAATGACAATAGTATAAATGGTTTTCAGAAGCATATTTTTAATAGATTAGAAGAATGTCTAAATGAATTTACGTATGAAGAGGAAATCTCTTTTGAAGCATTAAACCCAAATGAATTTAATAAATTAGCAGATTCTTTAAAGAAATGTAAAGATGATACTGTTGTAAAAACTGATATAAACAATGTTCTACTGTTAAAAAAGCGTCGTGATGATAATAAAGACGTGTATATGATTTCTGCTGATTCTAGATTAATAACTTGGTGTAAGAACATCTTTATAGGAAATAATTCTTTAGTCGAATATCCAAGTGTTTGGTTGTCTATTATCATGAGGTTTACTGGACGAGCTACAGAGGATGATTATTCGGCATTTTGTAAATTTATTAGATTGCCAATAAAAGCAATCGATAAGGATATAAAGTTGAAGAGCCAATTAATTCAGGAAGTAGAAAAAATAAATGTTTCTAATGAAATGAAAGATAAAATCATCGAAGAATTAAATCGTGATTTTGAATACTATTCTGAAATTACAAATCCGAATGAAGCAGCCCAAAAAGCATATGATGAAATTCTTTTGGCTAGAGAAAATACAATTCGAGAAGAAGAAAGAAATAGATATGAGAGTGAACGTAAAAATATATGTAATAAGCATGATACAGAGATTAAAAAAATAATTGATGAAAAAAAAGCGACTGAATCTAAATATAGTCAGAAACTTGACTCTAAAAATGCTGAACTTTTGGAAACACGTAAAAACACAGTAGAATCAAAGATTTCTGGTATAGTTGATAAAAAAATAAATAAAGCAATTGTTAAAAAAGATTATTTAACAGCAAATAGAAATCGGATAATTATTGGATTGGATATTCTATTTGTTATTGTTTGCCTTGTTATTATGGGAGTTAGATATTGGGTTTTAGGTTCGCTAGGTAGTTTTGATGTTATTATTGGTCTAATTACCATTTTGATTGATTGTTTAATACCAACATCTGTTGATGCAATTATAGAGAAATATCAAGATGTAGAATCGTTGCGTAAAAAATATACTGATAAGGAGAAAAAAAGATACAAAGCGTTATTATAATTCAGTTAATGTCAAATGGAGTAGCTTTATCCCCTTTATATAAACAATAGTCAAATCTCCTCAAGCCCAAGACTCTTAAGATACTGATATGTACCTTCATAGAACTTCGGCAGTCTTGTACTGTCTTCCCAGAATCCACTTGTGGTTTTGTGAGGATTACCTTCAGGAATACAGATGACCATACCTGATCTGGCACGTGTAAGAAGAACACGATATGCATTGAGCATGTATTTTATTCTCTCCTGATTATTTTCAGTTGTAGCTTCTATTTCACGCCACTTTGTTTGACCATTAAATCTATAGAAATGCCAGCTACCATTCTCATAGCGCATATCAGCATCCCAAAGTAGACAAGCATAGTCTAATTCGAGACCTTGTACTTGTATTTCTGTAGCAGCATCTTCTAGATAGTTAGAAGAACGAGTGTCAGATTTATCTTCGAGGAACCAATGAATTGCATTGGCATCATCAGATGGCAATACATGAATTCCAAGTGGCTTGTATCTAGCTGATTCCTTAGTAATCAATACACCTGTTCTTTCTGTCCCTCTTACTTTGGAATGAAGCCATCTCTTAGCTTTTTCCATATCTCTTGTTAATACGATAGGGTATTTGTCTTTGATATCAGCATAAATAGATGCTGCATTATCGTTTACATCAAGCAAAGAATGAACAAATGCAGATAGTTTTTCTGCTCTATAGGATCTTAGAGAAACACCTAAATGTAGGTCTACTGAGTATGTAACATTGTTATTTTTCTTTAAAAGCTCGTTGACTTTGCCTTCGGCATACTCAGCTTCTGTTAGTTTTGGTGAAATATATACTTTCCAATGTGTAAATGTCTCATTAAGCGATTCTATCCATTCTGATATTCCAGCTTCACCAGTGTTAATCTCCTGACCACCACCAACAAGGCATACAATGGTTGCCCAATCTTCTCTTTGATCAAGTGACCAAATTAAAAATGAAGCTTCTGACATAGGGAAATTAGGAACTTTCAATTTATTACCATAGGTTCCACCACGTTTTAAATAATCCGCTAATCGCTTATGTGTCCATGAGCGTTGTGCTTCGTCAAAAATTGCTACATGTTCTACTTCTCCATAACCTGCAGCTTGAATTTTTATTGCTTTTTCAGGATCAATCTCGAGGACTCCATTTTCTACGGGATTTTTAATCTTGGCCAGCATGTTATCTCTATATCTATGAATAATCTGAATAAATTTGCTTACTTCACGTCGAGAATCAGTTATTTTTTTTGACTCGCCCCGTGCCTTGCATTTCTCGAAGTTGTCTTTGGCAAGAGCTTCATTTAATACAGCAACAAGAGGACCATTTCCTGAAAGGTATACAGCACCTTCATCAAGAGATGGTTCATCACTATCCTGGTATGTTTGTTTTACTGCAACATCTAATCCAACTAATGTTTTTCCTGCACCAGGAACACCAGTTACAAAGCAGATGCTCTTCTCTCCGTTAGTTTTACTTTTCTTAATTACGTCTAAAATATATGAAATAGTTTTGTCGGTTGTAGCTTCGTCAGCTTCATGTCTGGTGATATCTTCTACAGAATGACTCTCATATAAAGTTCTTGCTGCTTCAATGATTGTCGGAGTTGGTGCATACGGACTAATAATCCAATTTTTATCGATAGCAGGTTCATTTGGAAAAGAATTAATAACCAAAGAAATCAAATCTGCTAGTTCAGCCTCACCAGATACTAATGGGTTAATAATTCTATCGTCATAAAGTGATTCTTGTATTTTTGTAGAACATCCTTTGTAGCGAGTTGCAATTAGAATTGGAGCAATAATGCAATCGCAGCTTAACTTATGGAAGTTTTTAAGATCAAGCGCATAATCTAACACCTGATCAATATCGTTCTCTATGATTCTTGTTTCGCCAACTTTAAATTCAAGGCAGAATACGATTCCATTAAGCAATAAAACTACATCTATTCGCTTTCCTAATCTTGGGATATCGTATTCAAAAATGACATGACCATCTGAGACTTCATATGGAAGAAGAACTGACTGCATTATTTCTATTTCTTTTAGCCATGCATCTCTAGTAGTTGTAAGTGCATCGCCGTGATATTCTTCGCACAATAAGCCAAAGATAGTTTCTTTATCCTTGTGTACAAAAGTTGATATATCACAATCGAGCAAACAACGTGGATTCTTCTTCATAAACTGCAACCCTCAAAAGAAATCATTTGTTTGATTTTATCATTTTTATTTACTAAAATCTTTAGTGTAAATGACTTAGTTTCCCACAATGCTTCCATATGCTTTTTGCTCTTACGATCGCTGTTGTATTGCTATGAGAGCAACCTCTTCAGAAGATACACCTTAATGGTAAAAGTCTGGTGAATATGGAAGACTAAAACAATTCGAATATGAATCTAAATTATGGGTGGAACTAGTAATTTTATTGCATCAACAACATCTCCAATGCATTATGAGCGTTAACTTTATTGTTTTTAACGCTCGCGAGTGTTAAAATGCATTAGGAGGTATTGTTATGCTACCTAAAAAAGAATCATTAACTGTTGAATTTAAGAGCGATAAGAATAAATTATCTGATTCAGATATTTTTGATGCAGTAGTGGCATTTGCTAATACTGAAGGCGGAGATTTGTATTTAGGAATTGAAGATTCTGGTGAAGTAACAGGTGTGCATAAAGCACATAAAGATCCAACAACTCTTGCTGCGTATATTGCTAACAATACTTTGCCACCAGTATCAATTCGTGCAGAAATAATTGAAGATGTTCACCCTGTATTAAAAATCTCTGTGCCAAAGTCATATAGTGGCATTGTTGCTACAATGGCAGGAAAAGTTCAACGTCGTCAGATTAAGGCTGATGGAACTCCTGAAAATGTTGCTATGTACCCAGTTGAATATGCTACAAGACTTTCAGATTTACGAATGCTGGATTATTCTGCAATGCCAGTTATGGAAAGTTCAATAAGTGATTTCGATTTGGTTGAAATCGAACATTTAAGAAATGTAATTTTAGCATACAACGGCGAAAAATCACTTCTTGATCTGCCTAACGAGGACTTGTTTAAAGCGTTAGGATTTGTCAGAGATTTTAATGGTCAACTTATACCAACTATTACAGGTCTTTTATTGATAGGAAAGGTCAATTCAATTAAACGTCATATTCCTACTCACAGTTCTTCTTTCCAGGTATTGGTTGGAACAGATGTAAAGGTAAATGATGATATTTGTATGCCTTTGTTATCTACAATTGAAAAGATTAATAACTACATGGAAGCATGGAATCCTGAAAATGAAATTGAGATGGGTTTATTTAGGGTTTCTGTACCTGATTTTAATAAAAGAGCGTTTCGTGAAGCTTTGATTAATGCGTATAGCCACAGAGATTATTCAAAGATGGGACGTGTGCGCGTTGCTATCAGCGATGAAGGTCTCACCATTGCAAATCCAGGTGGTTTTGTGGAAGGAGTTTCTATTAAAACATTATTGACAGCTGAACCACACGGTAGAAATCCACAATTAGCTGATGCATTAAAGCGTATTGGATTAGCAGAGAAAACTGGTCGAGGTATTGATCGTATCTTCGAGGGATCATTGGTATACGGAAATCCTCTCCCTGACTATAGCAATTCGAATTCTGTTACCGTTTCTTTGTTTATTCCTAGAAGTAAACCAGATTCGCAGATTGCTAAGCTTGTATCGGATGAACAAATACGACTTGGCCGACCTTTGTCTTTAAATTCGCTTATGGTTCTAAATATGTTGAAAGATATGCCTCGTTCAAAGGTAAGTGAATTAGCTGAAGCTGCAAATCTATCAGAAATTGCAACAAAAGCTATTTTGGATACATCAATAGAATGTGGAATCGTTGATATTTATGGTAGTGGACGCAATAGAACATATATCCTTTCACCTAAGGTATACAGTACTAAGTCAAAGAAAATAGGATACGTTCGTCAAGTGGATATTGATGAAACACGTTACCCAGAATTAATTATTAATATGGCGAAGGCTAACGATTTTATATCTAGAGCAGATGTAGTTCAGTTATTACATGTTGATGATAATAAAGCATATAGGCTGTTAAAGTCTCTTGCAGAACAAAATATACTTGAGCCAGTAAATAAAGGTCGTTATGCCAAATATCGTTATCGTGAAAATTAATATTCTAACGCTCATTTTAACACTCAATTAACACTCGAACAAAGACGGGATTTATCGGCTTTTAAGTGGATTTATTGGATTTTAACGCTCACTTAACGCTCAAATAACACTTGTAATATCGATAAAGAAACCAGACTACTTAATAATTGACTGATACTACTGTGAAAGGAATATAGGCTGATAAGCTAAAGCAAACCTTATTAGAAACAACAGAGAATTGCTACTAAGATTGATGAATTATAATCTATAGTAAATAAGTTTTGTAGATATTAATCATTTGTATACTTAGGTGAAATGTATGGACTATCAAACATTAAATGAGATACAGAAAAAGAATATGAATTGTATTTGTATTAATGATTATTGTTTTGATTGGGAAAACCCAGAGTTTATTGATATTTTATTAGGTAAACTGCCTACTATAAACGGTTTCTACTATTCAGATCATAATATTTCTGAAGATGTTTTTGCTTTAGAAAGATTACTGAAATCGTATGTAGCATTCAGTACGGATAAAAATATATTTCTCGAAAGAATTAAAGAACAGATTTCTAATATAAAAACGAAGAATGATAGATGGCATGGTGTGTATTTATCAGAAATTGAAATGTGTTTGGATATACACAAATTCTGTTTGATATCTGGTGAAGGCGGAATAGGAAAGAGTTATTTAGTAAAGTGTTTCGAACAGAAATTAGAGGATTTGGCCATTCCTCATTTGTGTGTTTACGGAAAATTTGAAAAGGATATTGGTAATATAGATTTTATTGAAATTCAGTCTGTTAAAAATGGTTTTGTTTTTGTTGTTGACGCCGTAAATGAAATGACATTAAATGGACAACAAAAACTACTAGAACAATTGAAAATCCTTAAGGATAATCAGTCGATACGAATAGTTATTACATATCGTAATGGTTCATTAACGAATGAAACTTTGAAATCTTTCAGAGATTTGGCTACATATGAGTACCCTTTTTCTGGAGTTTCTTTTGAATCCGCAATGGATGCAATACTAAAAAAATCTATACCTGATGTCTATAAATTTGAAGATATTTTGTATTCTAATAATGCATTATTTCTTAATATGCTAGGTAACGTTTTAGCTAATGGAAAAATAGTTGATGAAACAATAAATAGCGTTGCATCTGTTACATATATTTTAGAGCGATACATAAAAGTAATAGTGGAAAAAACTTTTAAGAAACATATGAATTGTAATGTCGCTGATATTTGGAGAGATACAAAAAGGATTGCTCAGTGGATGTATACAAATAATACCTTTTCTATTAATGAAGCGGATTTATTAGCTATTACTTCTACAGGTGATGAATACATTAATATAATGATACAGGTTGGCATTTTGGGAAGTATTAATGTAGAACGAACTATTATCTATTACTTTCTAGTGGATTCTATGTCTGATTATTTAATTGCTCGCTCTTTGTTTGATGATATTAAGAATAAGTCATTTGATGAACAGGTATCTACAATAAAAGACAAAACAAATGGATTTCATTCTTTTTCTGAAGCAGTAATAATAGCTTTATTTGATAACTTATCTCCTAATTACGCATATATAAAAGATATGCTAGAGGCAACTGATATGCTATCAGAATTTACATATGACATAATAGTAAAAATCAGATTTAATAGAAATAATATAGAATCTTTTTTAAAAATATTTAAGCCTTCCAATCCAGAAAAATTACTATTAAGCGTGGGGGGATACACTGATAAACCTTTTAATTGCGAAAACTATTTGAAATCATACTATTCACAAAGTATGGAGAAAGCTGTCATTCTGTCCAGAACGCTGGAATTTGATTATGCAAATGATTCTTTGCTAAAGCGATTAAAAAATATGATTTATTTTATTGTGTCAAACGAGCGAAATGATAGGCGTGATACAGAAGCTTATTACTTTGCTTTGTTGTGTTCTGCTTCTTCTAATAATGGTGTGCGAACTCTGTCTGAAAAATTATTATATGAGGTAGTTAATAACAATGAAAAGTATATCTCAAATCTAGTGTCTGATTATTTTGATTTCGAGGATTATTATATCAAAGAGACTATTATTCATGTTCTTTCAATGACTAAAAAAAATAATAGAGACGTTATATCATTTTTTGAAAAAATTATTCAAAATTCCGAATTGTTAGGTGCAAAATCAATAAGACGCACAGCTACATATTTAGGTAATCCCTATGGATATATTGAATGGACTGTACCTAACCTGTATAAATACTGTGATGATGCTTCTATTTCTAACTATATGGATAGAATTATAATGACAGTAGACTCAATGAACAAAGACTTTCTTCCATTTAGATATTTTGGTAAAGATAATATTAATATGAATACCAAATTTATTTCTACTGAAAAAAACGTTATAAAAAAAATCAATACTGTGTTAGCGGATAAGTATTCATGTGTTAAGAATGGTGTGTGCAATGGGTGGATTACATTTGATGAAAAAATAGGAGAGGATATTCCGGAGATTGCAAATGTTTCTGTTCTAGATACCAATTCGTTCTTTGAATCTTATGAAAAAATAATTAAAAAGGTATTTTCTGAATATTGCATTACTGAATCTGAATTTGGAAATAGAATGACTGAAAGACATTTTTTTAATTCATTATTCCTTAAATGTATTGATATAGCTACTGATATATACTATGGAAGTTTAATGTGCAATTATTATACTGATTCTTTTGCAACATTTAATAATTACCAGGAAAGCATAGGATATGAAGTGTATGATCCTTTGAAATATGGTGAACAAATAAACTTGGCGTCTCCGGTTCCGATTTTTCACAGTCAGATTGAAATGCTTGAAACAGGAGTTATTGAAAATATACAAGTACCAGGATGCAAGGATTTGGATTGGGTTAAAGATAGTGAATTATCTCAACATAATATACTTAGTATGTTAAAAAGTGTTGAAGTAAATAATACGACATGGGTTCTTTTGGCAGGTAGAATTTCACTTCACAAAAGTAATGAATATAAAGCAATTTGGAAAGATGACTACGAGATATGGTGTTGTACAGATATGAATAAAACAATTCAACCAGATGGAAATGCTCGTTACTTGACAATCGAACTAAATGATTACTATGGTAGAATTAATGATTATGCTGATGAAAGCACAAATCCTTCCCTATGTACTCGTGTAAGACCGATTTCACCATCTGTTGAATTAATAGAAGATACTTCATTGGTTTTACCACCTTCGACTATCATTAGTTTTTTTGATTTAAGATTTAAGACTACAGATTCTTCTTGGCATCTGCCTACTGGAGAGACTGTGGTTGTATGTAACAATAAAAAAAATTCATATTACGAAGATCCAATTGGAAGTACAGTTTTCATAAAAAAGGAATATTTAGAGCAGTATTTGAAGACAAATTCTCTTAAGTATTTTGCATTTTCTGAACGTTTAATACAAGAAACTGGCTATGTTGATGAAACCTCTTTACATTATGAGATTTGTGAAGGCAAGATAATTAAGATTGTTAAAAATTCTGATTTTGAGAAAAGTAAATGCCAAATTCCTCAAAAATGTAAATCTTGTAGTATTAATGAGAAAAGAAATATGAATATTTCATCAGCTATATTACAAGGATTGATAAATCAGTTTGAAATGAATGATTGATAAGGATATTTATGAGAACACAAAAAGAACACTATATACCGCAAGTTTACCTTAAGGGCTTCACTAATGATGAAAATAATATATGGTTTTATGATTTCGAAAAAAAGTTTTCTCCTAATAAACCGGTGCCAACAAAATCAGTATGTTATGAAGAATATCTATATGAAATTAGAAATGACAATGGCGATATCATTTTTGATAATTATTTAGAGCAGTGCTTGTCGGTGTTGGAAAGAATGTTCTCTAAATATCGAACCAAGATAAAGAATAAAACGTTCCTAGAAAATCAGAAAACAAACTGTTTTTTATCAAGAGACGAGAAAATCTTTTGGGTTACTTATATAACACTACAGATTTTGCGAGAGCCTAGATTAATCAAGGCCACTGAAAAAGTTTGTTCTCACTTTTATTCAAAAATCACAACAGAAAATACTATTAAGAATATTTCTAGGATGTTATGCTTGCCTTTATTTGAAGAAATTAATGAAGATAGTCCATTTATGTATTTGTTTAACTCTTTACTTGATGGTATGTTGAATTTGGGGTTTGTGGTAGTAATAGATCAATCAGATTTATTTATAACTTCTGATTTTCCTGTTTGTATTTTTTCGGCTTCTGGAAATATAACTGAAGTTGATAGAGTTATTTTTCCTATAAGTTCTAATACATGTTTATTTCTTATTAATAAAGAAGAACAAAAAGAGTATGGAAAAAATAAATTATTCTTTATTGATAAAGAAACAAGAGATGAAATTAATCTACAAGTTGCTTGTAATGCAAATCAAAAAATATTTTTCAAGAAAAAACTGTCCGATAAAGAAATCTGTTTGTACAAAAAGGAAAGAGATAAATATAAAAGACCATCTTTAGATGATATCGCATTCTAAGTTACTCCTTAAAGCACACATGCTTTTAAATGTAGATGATTCAGTTGTCTGTGCTCATCTTTTTATGCTGACACTGTCGAGAATAGTATGGATATATGCACGTTAGTCAGACATTAGTTTTTTCCACTGTGGACGCAGGGTACAATAATTATCAATAGGATTTATAAGTTTATTGGTTAATACTCTTAAGTCTTTTTCTAAGTTTGTAATGTTTTTCGTTGTTTTTACTCCATTTTGTATTTCTATTAATCTGTTGTAGTCTGTTTCATATTCCTCTTTTCTGAATTTATAAAACAAATTGAAAATGGCTTCGCTCTGGAAATTGGAATATTTATGATCGACCAATGCTATGATTTCTGTTATTTCAGAACAAATTCTCTCCTTATGTTCTATTTGTACAAAAGTGCGAAATATACCTTTGTGTAAACCTGTAATATTTTGCTCAGATGAGTCTTTTTCTTCAAGTACTAAATCAAAAACTGGAAGATAATAATCATGAGTGTTCTCTTTATGTACAGATAAAGCTTTTTCTTGCAACGACGAGAGATAATCATGTAAATCTAATAATATAAGACGTTCTGCAAATTCTTTATTCAAGTCATAAGATTTTCCTACTTTTTTAATTCCAAGTTTTATTAATGTTCTTCGAAGCTTTTTATCTAAATTAGCCTCTATATATTCATCCCATTTAATATTAGGATAGTAAACTTTTACAAGATTGATGGTATCTTTAATTGTCATAACTATTGTCCTTATTTGTGTTTATTTGTCCGAATTATATCAATATTTGTCCGTAAATACAATGATGTTGCGTGGATATGTGTCCGAATAACGTGTCCAAATTTCAATTGAAATCGGAGGTTCTTTTACCCTAGAATTAAATCATAAACCACAGTTTGGAGGACAAAACAATGAGAATTAAGTTTAATGGAAAAGACACTATTGTAGATGAGAAAACCTACGAATTACTTGAGAAACGTACAATCTTTATAGATGGACCAATTAATGCAACTATGGCTAGTCGAGTAATTGCTGATATAGAGTGGCTGTCGTTGATTCCTGCACCTATAAGAGTGGTTATAAATTCACCGGGTGGTAGTGTATCAGATGGATTTGCAATAATTGATGCAATGGAATCCTCTCCTTGTGAAATCATTACAATGGCAACGGGCATAGCGGCATCTATGGCGGCGGTAATATTGGCAGCTGGGAATAAGCGTTATGCAACACCAAGAACAGAAATAATGATTCATCAACCATTTGGTGGAGCATCTGGCCAGGCAGATGATCTTATGATTGTTGCAAATCATATCATTCAAATTCAACATGAAGTTGCTTTATTTTTAGCTGAGAAGACTGGAAAAAGTGAGGAAATGATTTTATCAGCTATGAGTAGAGATAACTGGATGAATGCTGCTATTGCAAAAGAATTTAACATTATAGATTTTGTGGGAAGGGGATGAACTTAGTTGAGTATTGTAAAAGTAGTAAAGTCTTTATATACGGAAGAAGAGATGTATGAATATTTGAAGGATAATTTTCCTTTTGGTAGTTGCATTAATCCAGATCCATTTTTAATTATTCATTTCGAAAGTTACTATCAGACCCATTATCTGATTGAACGTGCAACTGTTTACACTAATAAGTATGATGGCGTAGTAGGTATAACCGAAGTGACACCTGACTTGATTAGTGAATTTTTAACCTTAATCAATAGAATGATTGATATCCCTATAGTGCTGTTTACAGTAGATGAAACGGTTATTTCTATGATTAATAATTCTATGAATAGAAATTTTTTATATGAGGAAGGAGAAAAGAAATGCGACAGAATCGTTGGAATGAACCTTATGAGATAAAAAATCTTCTTTCAAAGAATGGTACAGGTCCAATTCTTTATGTAGAAGGAAAAGAGAAATACACATATTCACATGAAGGACATACTCTTATTTTGGGGATATCAGGTACTGGTAAATCACGACGTGGAACTATACCATTAACTTATTCTGCAATACAGAATAAAGAATCTGCTATTGTTTTTGATCCTAAGGGAGAAATTACTAAATATACAATTGAAAGCGCTAAGAAAACGCATGATGTACATGTTATTGATTTTAGATTTCCTGCTAAATCAGAGGGCTATAATCCACTAGAATACCCTTATATGCTCAGTAAGTCCGAAGATAAATATTTAAATAATATTTCAGAGATGGCCTTTTCTCAAGTTGTTAATAATATTGTAGCAAATGATTATTGTGATCCTTACTGGACTAATATTGGTAAAGCTACAAACAAAGGAATATTATCTCTTATTCGTAAAGTTGACATTCCTGAAACAATAAATATTTGTTTTTTAAGCTGTTTGCTAGCCTACCCAGATGTTAATCATGTATCGCAATTCTTTAATTCTATACAAAGAGTTATGAACTTAGATAAATTAAGTGGTTACAATCCACTTAATGCATTGACAAATGCATCAGTAAAAACAATAGGTAACATTTACTCTACTATAATGGCAGATTATGACAAAATAGTATCAGATAAAAATCTTGTTTATATGATGGAAAATGCTGATTTTAAAATAGCAGATATCGATGTTTCAAGGCCAACAATTATTTATGTTATTGTTCCAGATTACAATACTGTATATTCTAACATGGCTGGACTTTTAATCTCGCAGTTATCTTCGCATCTTCTTTATTTGGCAGATAACAAATATAATGGGATTTTACCAATTAGATATCATTTTATTATTGACGAATTGGGAAATGTTGCTCAATCCATTCCTAATCTTCCTCAATTAATGACAGCAGGCCGTTCACGTAATATTCGAATGCATTTGGTATTACAGGCACTATCACAGTTAACAAAAGCATATGGATCTAATGCTACCACTATAATATCAAACGCGGATATTATAGTGACATATCGTATAAATGATTACGAAACGATGCGAAATCTATCACTAAAATGTGGAAGTTATTGTACCCGTGATATGGAAGGACGCCCAATGGAGACGGATTTGATATCTCCTACTGATATAGGTGCTCTTGCATTAGGACAAGCATTAGTATTGATTTCTGGGCGATATAAATTTGTTGCCAATATTCCTGATTTCACTCGTTTATATGATCAATCATTTTCTTACAGTGAGTTACCAGAGTGTTATTATCCAAATTCAATAGCTAAATCCAAATGTGATGAAGATAAGATATTATGTTCATTTCTGTTTAAGTTATACGATATCAAACTAGAAGAAGTATATATGGAGGACGGTGATGAGAATTTAAATGAAATAGTATTCTGGGCTTATGATAAGCGATTTAGTACATGGGATATTAAGTTAGTCGTTGCTCATTTATTGATTGATTGTTTAGCTACATCTAAGATTAGCAATGATACTTTTTGTCTTACGGAGACAAATCTTAATCGTTTAAAATCATTATGGAAACGCATTGAATATGATAACCGTAGTTATTTGTATTCATAATTGTTTATTAGAAAAGATTAGCTAAGATTAATAAATTTTTGTAGTAGGAGGTATAGTAATGAGCATAGCAAAGAGAATTATTTCTGCTTTCTTGATAGTAGCTTTGAGTTTATCTTATATAATTTTTGATAACGCTGAAGTTGTTAGAGCAGACGATACAGT
Source organism: Clostridia bacterium (assembly GCA_024403775.1). Classification (GTDB taxonomy): domain Bacteria; phylum Bacillota; class Clostridia; order Saccharofermentanales; family Saccharofermentanaceae; genus Saccharofermentans. Next base: position 29,142 of record JAKSRE010000018.1, read on the forward strand.
CATATACTTTTTAAATGAATATGGAAACTTCAGTGAACGTCAGCCAGAGGAAATAGCTAACAAATATTATGAGGCATTGTCCTTTAAAACTGATAGTGGACATTGGTATGAGGAAGAACCCTCATTAGTTGCTCCATATGCTGGCGGCAAACTAAATGAAGCTACGCACTATTCTATGACAGTCATGCAGAATTTCTTTAGATGGCTTGTAGGAGTTCAAGAAGTGCCTGTTTCAACTCATAGTGAAGAACTACAATGTGGTGCAGTAGCACGGAATTTCCAGTTTTCACATGGAATTACAAGAGATAAAATGCCATCAGATATGTCAGATGACTTTTTTAATATTGCTGCAAATGCTCAACATAACACGTTGTTTGTTGGAGTAGAACCACAGGATGCTGTTTATGGTTGGGTTGTTGAAGGTTTTAATACTTCCAGCAATACTATAAGTACTGTTGGTCATCGACAAATGATGATAAGTTATGAAAATATAGCTCAGGAATTTGGATATGCAGGAAATATTGCTATAGGGCATGTAACAGATGGAAAAGGTAAGACAGAATTGCCATGTGTTCCATTTCCATCAGCGGGTTATTTTCCACTAGAAGTTGTTGAGAATAAGTATACGGTATGGTCAATAGAATTAAACAAGGAGATTCTTAAATTTAATGAAGAGGACGATATAAGAATAAGAGTTAATAACAATATTGGTATTGATTATACTTGTTCTACTTCAGATGGTAGTCTGCAATACGATATGTTTGGGTCTATTAAATTTCTATCACCATTAGAAAAGGGTTACTATTTTAATGAAGGAAAATACGAGATTACGATCGAAGGACTCATCGACATAGAATCTGGTAAGCCAGCTATAGTTAAGTATGAAACAGTGTTTTTTAACATGATTTACTATAAACCTGCTACATTGATATCTGTAAATATTGCATTTACTAACGGACTAGTTGGAGTTTTACCTAATAGTTTAACTGACAGTGAGCGAGAATCATTTATAGATTTATTTGAGGATGGTGTTGAATTATACTATTCAACGGGTATTACCCAATGTGTTGATTTTGGAGGTAAATGGATTTATTCGAATGGCCATTATGAGTATTCTGGTGGGACAATTGAATTGCCAAAGATAGTTACTGATACTAACAATATTATTCATTCAATATATTCAATGAATATCTTCGATGATACATATGCTGTTAATGTTCTTGAAAATGATGTTGTGTCATTTCACCCCATTTGCAAAGGGAAGACATATAGTCTAGATATCGATAATTCTGATTTATATGCTTCGTCCATATGTCAGTACTACTTTATATATAAAAATGGTTTGATTGAATATAAAGGGGATTACCTTGGAGAAATAGTTTTTGACTCAGAAAATATAACAGGCGTTTTTTGTAGATACTTTAATGATGACAAATCTCGATATGAATTCTCAGAGATTAAGAAGGTTGAAGTTATCAATTCAAATAAGTTGGATGTTGGAGATTTCGTTGAGCGTTGTTATCAAGTATGTTTAGATCGTAATTCAGAACAAGAAGGTAAAACATACTGGGTTGATAAACTCAATAACGGTGATGCCTGTGGTGCACAAGTAGGCTATGGATTTGTGTTTAGTCAAGAATATTCCAATAAAAATAAGACGGATGAACAGTATATTACTGATCTCTATCGCATGTATTTTGACCGAGAACCAGATGCCGATGGATATGAGTACTGGCTTTATAATATAAATAATGGATATTCGAGAGAAGCAGTATTTGCCGGGTTTGCCAATTCTGAAGAGTTCTATAATCTTTGTTGTGAATATGACGTTGTTGCTGGATACTATGTAATAGGAATGGATAACGATACACAAGGAGCATTAAACTCATTTGTTGCGAGACTTTACAATATATGTATGAATCGAAAGCCTGATCAAGGTGGTCAGATGTATTGGGTTAGTGAATTAGTTAATAAAAATATTAGTGGAATTGATATACTATATTTCTTTCTCACTAGCCAAGAATACAATAATCTTAATTTGAATTGTAAATATAGCATACTTTATTTATACAAGATATGTTTTAACAGAGTACCTAGCGAAGGTGAACTCTATTTAAGCATTTATTATGAGAGTCAAAATGAGATATATCCTTACTGGAAATGTCAATTAACTAGAGATACTTTTATAAGATTTGCTTGTTCAGAAGAGTTTAGTAATATGTGTATTGAGTATGGTATTGACTCTTTTTCAAGCAGAACATATCAGCTTCTATATGAAGACTAATTTAGTATTCAAAAGTTTTCTGTATAGTTTCTTCGGATGATGTGAGATTATAAAAGGCAGGTAAATGTGCTCTTCATCATATTTTCAAGAAATACTCATTCATAGTAACAAAGTAATTATAAATTAGTAGGAAGCTTAGAATTTTAATTAATAGAAACACGCTTCCTACTAGTTTTATACGTTTAGATTTCTATTTATTACCATCCCCCACAAACCTTACAAACCTGTAAGCCTAATGTAAGGCGAATCGATTTTGAGAGTCCCTTTTCGAGGATAGAATATAGACATAAAACAAAAACACGAAGGCGAAAGTGAGGACACACATATGAAGAATTTAAAAAAGGGTTGGGCAGGCAAGAAGGTTTTGTTAGCATTATTGGTATTCGCAAGCATTTGCTCAGTACTTGAGGTTATTATAGCAATTAGAACAAACAGAATGAACGCTTTTACACCAATGGCACTTATTTTTGCAAACCTGGCTATTATTGCTGATGGATGCTAAGGAGAAGAAGGAAAAGGGGAATGTGAAGGAGAACTAATCCTTATCAAAAATAAGAGCGGATAAAATGCATATCGAAGTAAGAAAAGCAGGTTATTACCTCAAAATATATAAATAGCAAGTTGCTGGATAGTGCTATAATTGCTGTGAAATAAACAGAAAGAAGATTATTATGACTATTACATTGACTCAGTATTTAAGTCAGATGCAGCAGTATCCGGCACTTATAGTTACAACGATCCTTACATTGGGCGTAATACTTGTTAATGGATGGACTGATGCTCCTAATGCTATTGCGACGTGTGTATCTACACGTTCCATTAAACCAAAGCCTGCTATTCTGATGGCTGCCGCTTGTAATTTTATTGGTCTTGTTGTTATGACCGCTATATCTCCTAAGGTTGCAGAGACCATTTATAACATGGTTGACTTCGGAGGAAATTCCGCTGATGCTCTGGTTGCTTTGTGCGCCGCACTTGTAGCAATTGTTGTGTGGGCGACAGCAGCTTCATATTTTGGTATTCCGACCTCAGAATCTCATGCACTTATTGCGGGCCTGTCGGGTGCGGCTATTGCCGTTCATGGATCTTTTGAAGGCGTTAATGGCAGTGAGTGGATAAAGGTTCTTTATGGTCTTGTTTTCTCGACTATATTGGGATTTTTTGCAGGCTATATTGTAGTTAAGCTTGTAGAGAAAATCTGTATGAATATGGATCGACGTAAGACAGATGGTTTTTTTCGAAAGGGACAGATATTCTCAGGTGCAGCCATGGCTTTCATGCATGGTGCTCAGGATGGACAGAAGTTCATGGGTGTATTCCTTCTTGGAATGTTTCTTGCCAAGGGCCAGGCTGATATGACAGCAGTTGCGGTTCCATTGTGGCTTATGGTTTTATGTGCAGTTACCATGGGTGGTGGTTCTGCTATTGGTGGCGAAAAGATTATTAAGGCTGTAGGAATGGATATGGTTAAGCTTGAGAGCTACCAGGGATTTGCAGCAGATCTTGTTGCATCAGGCTGTATCCTTTTGTCTACACTTACAGGTGTTCCAGTATCTACAACACATACTAAGACAACAGCAATTATGGGTGTTGGTGCATCACGTAACATCAAGCGTGTTAACTGGGGTGTAGTTAAGGGAATGATTCTTGCGTGGGTATTTACATTCCCAGGATGCGGACTTCTCGGATTTTTGATGGCGAAATTTTTTATGATGATCTTTTAATTAAGGAGTAACTAATATGGCTAAGAAGACACCTAATTATTTTGAATATTTTAACTCAATTGCAGCTATTGCTGTTCAGGAGGCTGAGTTCCTTGAGAATATGTGTAAGAACTTTGATGCAAACGCTCTCGAGCAGAATAAGAAGGACATTCACGTTCTTGAGAACAAGGCTGATTCTATTCGCCATGAGCTCCTTGAGAAGCTTATGAAGGAATTTTTACCACCATTTGAGCATGCAGATATTAATGAACTCGTTGAGAAATTAGACTCTATGTGTGATGAGCTCGATGATGTTGTTCTTAAGATGTATATCTATAATGTCGAGGAGCTTCGTCCTGGTATTAGTGAGAATCTCTCAATTCTTACTCAGTGTGTAATTAAGACACAGGAACTCGTTAAGGAGCTTGAGAACTATCGTAAGGCAGATATGACTAAGCTTCTTATGGTAGTTAATGACTATGAGGAAAAGGGTGACGATCAGTATGAGCAGGGTACACGTAACCTCTATCTTACTGAGAAGGATCCAATTCTCGTAAATAAGTGGACTGAGATCTATCGTGAGATTGAGGAAGCATATGATGCATGCGAGGAAGTAGCAGAGATCATTCGTATGCTGGTAGTAAAAAATTCATAAATAAAGTGAATTATTAGATTGTATTTATTTGGCGGTTATTCGCTGATACTTTTGAGTGTTATATATGCAGATTATTTGCAGATTATTTGCAGATTACATATAAACTCAAAAAGACAGTGAATTGAATCGCCTTTTTGTTTTGGTGAATTGTATGTTGATTGAATTTGGCGGCATTCGAGGGAGCGGGGAGCGGGAACGAAGTCAAGGTCAAGGGACAGTGCGCTAGGTGAATGAGTGCCTGTTCTAAGCTGGATTATTATGGAGAGAAAGGTGTTGAAGTCAAGGGACAGTACGCTAGGCGCATGAGCGCCTGGGCAGCCCTTGACGAAGTGACACGGATTAACCTCAGGTAAAGGAAGGAAAACAACGTTTTCCTTCCTGTCTACTCTACCGCCGAGGTGACAGAAATGCTTGAATCAGGTGACGTGTGAAGATATTCAGGGTAATGTGTCACCGTCGAGGTGACGGAAATGCTTAAATCTGGTGACATGTGAAGATATTCAGGGTAATGTGTCACCGCCGAGGTGACAGAAACGCTTGAATCAGGTGACGTGTGAAGATATTCGGGGTAATGTGTCACCGCCGAGGTGACAGAAATGCTTGAATCTGGTGACGTGTGAAGATATTCAGGATGATGTGTCACCGCCGAGGTGACAGAAACGCTTAAATTAGGTGACGTGTGAAGATATTCAGGGTAATGTGTCACCGCCGAGGTGACAGAAATGCTTGAATCAGGTGACGTGTGAAGATATTCGAGGTAATGTGTCACCGCCGAGGTGACAGAAACGCTTAAATCAGGTGACGTTAAGGGTTGAAGCCCAAATGTTCCAATCACTGATTGGCAGATGCAGGCACTTACATAGACACACCTGCCATGTGTCAAAAAAACAGGGGTTTTGGTCTATGTACATAGACACAAAAGGGTACTTACATAGACACACAGCCAGCATGCCACTTTTTATGTCCAAATGTGCCACCCACTGGGTGGCAGATGAAGGTTTGGCAGTAAAATTGCCACCCATTGGGTGGCAAAAAACGCAATTTTGATTGGCAGATGAAGGTTTAAAGCCAAATGTTCCAATCACTATGTAAGCCCATATTCTACTAATATATTATAGAACTCCAGGCTTCCTGCAAAGCCATCTAATATCTCATCTCTGGTCTTCTGATTAGTATTAAGAAGTTCTACCCACATCTCTTTACCGCCTGCATCAGATTCTCTTCCCATGAAGGTCTGATAAAGTGTCTCAATATAATCTTCGTTATTTAGATCACGGTTAATGAACTCTTGCGTTGAGAAGAAAATTCTTGCTACATCAGCTGCCTGGAACTGACCTGTGATTATATTCATTGCCCAGAAGTTAAGACCATCTTTCTCGGCATCTCTATTAAGAACCATGGTATACATTCTCTCAGTGAACTGATAGATGCCTGCATTTGCTACTGAACCATCTTCAAACATATAGCCTGCGATGATTCCAAATTTGTCTGACAGCATATCAAACTCAAGTGAATTTACAAAACCAGCAAGGACGAATTCTCTTGATTTACCTGACTGCAAAAGATTTATCCAGGATGCTCTGCCTGCCGCGTCTGGCGCTCTATCAAAGAAAGTAGCATACAGGGTATCTACATAATCTTCATCAGATAGATTTTTATTTTGGAACTCCTGACTCTCGATGAAGCCAAAGGCGATTCCTGCCCCGTTATACTCATGGGATATGAGTAAGTCGGCCCAGTAATTAAGGCCATTGGTATCTGCTTTTCGGCCGAGAGCCACCGTATACATGCGGGAGACGAAGTCAGTTACCTGCTGTCTTTGAATCTCGGCTGGATCAATTGTAGGAGTTGGTGTTTCCTGCTCTTCTGGTGAAGGCGACGGTACTTCAGACGGCGTTCCAGTAGGTGCTTCAGTTGGCGAACCAGTAGACCCTCCAGTAGGCGCACCTGAAGGAACTGCACCAGGAGTAGTCGTACCAGTTGGCGCACCTGATGGAGTAACGGAAGGGGTGGAGCCTCCTGAAGGCGTTCCTGTTGGCGCTGTAGTAGGCGTTCCCGAAGGTGTAGGAGTTGCGGTCGGATCTACGCTCGGAGCCACATAAAGTGGATTTGTGATGCCACAAAGGTCGCACTTATCAATTGATGGAACATTTACTCCGCTAATCATATAGCTATGGTATCTCTCAGCAGGGCATGAAGTACAAGCGTGCTTATCAGATCCTTCAACAGGCACCCAGTTATGTGTGTGCTCGCTTGATGACACGCTGTTATCTCCAAGAACATTACTATCCTGAAGGATGCCGTGAGTTATGATATTTCCGCTGTCGATAAGAGTGTTTCCAGTAACAGTCAGTTCGGATGAATCAACATTGCGTATATCGATGGCATTTTGTGCTTCATTATGGAGACATGAGACGAAGTTATTGCCCACGATGTGAAGGTTGTTGAACACATTTTCGGGAGGGGAGACACCATCAATGGAGATTTTTACCTCTATAACTGGGCCCCTGCCGCCAAAGTTACACTCCTCGAAAGTATTATTCAAAATATATACATTATTCGACCCGATGCCGCCCGTCCATCTTCCGGTTGTAATGTCAGCCTGCACATTAACAGCCTCTGATACAGTTCGATATATATAGTTGTTGGCAAACAGCCCGTTGTCAGCATTAAGAAGAACTGCGCGGCCCTTGGTCTCGTGGATATAGTTATTGGTAATAACATAGTTTGAAGAAGTAAAAGATGAGCAATAGACATAGTAGCCATTGAGGATATCAGCTGGCAGAGGCTCAGCGAACCTTAAAGTAGCGATATTGGTCTCAGAGTCTCTTGAGGCATAGGTTACAGTTGCCTCATAATCGGTAAACTCGCCCATCTGGCTGTTTCTAAATTTAACTTTCTCGCCTGGATTTACGAAGCCAGCAGTAACCCAGCCCGTAAGCTCCGTACGTGAATCATCAATACTATTAATGATGAGAGTATCGTCGTGCACATTTATGACATCGTCGCCATTAAAGCTCAAATCATTATTATCAAAGCGGAAATATCCTGCAGTATTTAGCACATGGATTGCATCAGCGGCCATTGAGATTCTGCGGTTATCCTCTTCTCCAGGACGCAGACCAAGGTATGAATTAATTATTTGAAAATGACTCGTTCTGTCAGAGAAAACCCAGCCCATGCCCGTGAAACTGTAGATTTTAACATTGTTAAAAGTGATGTTGCGCGAATAATGAGTCGTACCAAACACACGACTACTATAAATATAGTGGCGCAAAAGATAAACATCGCCCTCTTCCATCATATACATATGGCCGTTGTGCTCAATATGGAAAATATTTGGCGCGATCTTCTCCTTGGACTTTATAGAGGCAGGATCCTGCCAAGGGCTGTAGCCCCTGTACTCACCATAAGAACCAGGCACAAGTTCATTCTCATCATAGAGAAGAAAACTTCCAAAAGGAATATCCTCAGGCACATCATCCAATTCCAGAAAATGCACATCAAAATGATGAGGACTCACATTCTCAATTCTGACAAGAGATCCGATTCGGCTTGAATCCCAGTCCCAGTCAATAATAAGATCTCGTATCTCAACCCCATTACATGCAGTAAGCTTGATGCAGTGCTCAGTCTCGAAAATGAACTCCGCGCCCTGTCCATCAATAAGTATGTTCTCAAGGTTATCAAGCTTAATGTCACTAGACATTTCCTTAAAGTAATATTTGCCAGGATTAATCACGAGCTTCGTTCCAGGATTAGCCTTGCAGTAATCCATCGCTGCCTGCATGGCCTTATAATTACTCGCATTATCAGTACTCATGCCGAAACTAGAGTTGGCATTCACAACATTAAGATTTGATTCAATTGGTCTTGCTATAGTGAAAGTTGTATCCTCAATGCCATTAACGACATCATAATTCCAGTCTGTAGATACTCTGGTGGTAATCGTCTGACCATCTCTGATGTTATAGAAATAGAAATTCTTGGTCTCCAAAAGGACTCTGTTATTGTGGCCATTATCATGCATCAGATCGAGCTTATTAAGATCCACATCAGTCTGGTCCTGAAGATATAATTTAATATTTCCAATATATTCATTTGGACTTATTGATAAGGAGAATGGCTCATCCTCGCCAACAATATAAACTGTAAGGTTAATGGTCTTGGAATCTTCTGCAGCCACAACAGGGACAGGGTTTATGAAAAGCCCAAGAAAACTTCCAAGAAAGCATGCAACTACAAGGAGCGCTAATGTATTTTTTCTCATATCTCAACCTTTCTTTTTCCCCCGTTAATTATTCTAATGATAATGCGGCGATTATGCTAGAGGGAATTTGGTGGGGTGGCTGAGATGATGAGGAGGGGGCTGGACTGAGAGATTGGGCGGATTGAGAGGATTGAGTGGTTAGGCGGCGGATTGATAGGCAGATTGAGCGGATTGAGTGGCGGATTGGAACATCTGGACCGAATGTCACTTAAAACGGCGTTTCTATTCAACTGTTAGGTACTTACATAGACACGCAGCCAGCATGCCACTTTTTATGCCCAAATGTTCCAATCACTGATTGGCAGAAATCGCGTTTTTGATTGGCAGATGCAGGGTTGAAGCCCAAATCCTCCAATCAACGCTTGGCAGACATGCCGCCGCCGTCCCACCCCACAAAAGCAACGGCCAATAATAAAAGCTGCCTCAAAACTATTATTAGTTCTGAGACAGCTAAGCCGCTTACTTGAGATACTTTTTTGTAATATCAATGAAGAATTCAGAATCCCAAACGGCAAGTGCTTCTCTATCATGAGAAGTAAGAAACTTTTCTACATCTGCCTTTGCACTATTAAAATCAACAGTCGAGAATCTGTCCGTCAGTAATCCCTTTAATCTATCAAGTGTTAATTCCTCACTCGAATCCCATTTGTCTGATTGTTCCATTCGCTTTTGGAGATGCAGCAAGTTAATTTTGCAGCCTTTTTGGAGATACCAGATATAGTCGAAGAAGTCGCGCCCCTTAACCCTGTTTTTATAGTCTCTACATAACACAGCATGTGTTTTCCCAGCGAAAAGCGACGGCAAATCATAAAGCTTTACACGATATGGTGTAGGATTAATCGAATTCATATATTGATACTCCGCACTTTCAGGCGGATTAGTATCAATCTCGAATTTGATTTTAATCATGGCATCCGGATTAACCCCGCGAATACTTATATCACGCGGCATAATCTCCAGGATGTTTTGTATGGTATTTCCTTTTATGAATGCAGATTGAACTGTTGTCTCTTTGGTCTTTTCTTTTTTTCTAACTGTCATGGAAAAATTATATGCAGCTAATTCTTTTTCGACATAAGGAAGATATTTATCTATCTCAAAGGCACTATCTGGTTTATCCAATGAGAAGTCCAAATCCTCGCTATATCTTGGCAATCCGTGAAAGATTCTTAGCGCCGTTCCACCATAAAATGATGCTTTCGAGAAGAAATCACTTCGAGCAAGACCAGATAAAGCTACTTCCTGCACAATCTCTTTGAGGGCATTTTCATAGTCTTCATTATTCTTGCAATTATATTGTTCCATCATTGTCATAATGGCATCATTCATATAAATACTTCCTTTCGACAAGCTTTAAGAGCTGGTCCAGATTTGTTTTGTGATACAAAGGCGCGATTTTGATTATTTTGCCCATGTCGAGTGCCGCAAATTCTTCTTCATCCAGTCTCATGCCGTCAAAAAGATATTCTCTGAAATCTGCTATTCCCCTGATAGGCGACAAAGTGTAAAGAGTATCACACAAAGCCTTTTCCTTGCTCGCGATAAGGACAGGTCTGTTCTCTATCATCCATCTCATATAGAAGTATGGATAAACCTGCTGCGGAACATCCCTGTATTGAAATGTTCCAAAATCATTTGTGAATTCTATTGTTTTCCTCTTTCCAAAAGTTGCGGAAGTATACACCGTTACTCGCTCTGGTATTAAGCTATAGTATGAAAGCGCATATTCGAAAGATAAATATGACGGCCCCAACAAAGAATTAGCCAGCACAATCCCAGGAGCATTAGCATCAGTCTCATAAAGCCCCCTCTTAAGCGATATAATCTCACCCTTCTGAGACATATTAAAAACCCTGTGCTTAGGATCCTTGTAGTTGCGATTCTCGAAAAGCAGTTCTTCCGATGTAATAATCATGTTGATTTCCTCCCGTTAGTTGACATTATAAGCAACTTTCGGGAGCAAATCAACATATTTGAAGTGTAAATTACTGACACACCTGCCATGTGTCAAAAAAATAGGGATTTTGGTCTATGTACATAGACACAAAGAGGCACTTACATAGACACACAGCCAGCATGCCACTTTTTATGCCCAAATGTTCCAATCATTGATTGGCAGAAATCGCGTTTTTGATTGGCAGATGAAGGGTTTGGAGCCAAATGCCATCCAACGCACCTACTTCCCATCCTTACTCTCATGCTTTTCGCGCATCCTGATCACCAATTCATACGCATCAGGGCGTCTCTCCTTAAGATGACGGTCAAGAATCTCACGGCGCTCCATAAACTTCTCAGCAAGCTCAGGATGATTATTAAGAATTCGATTATGTATCTCCATACGATGACTCTCAAATGCAGAAGCAAGCGTTTTCTCATCCTTACCAGAGATAGTAACAATCTCTTTTAGATGCTCTTCTAAGTGCTCGAGCCACTCATCTTCATCCATTTCTTCCATATAACCCCAGCCGCTGTGGAATAACTCTTCAAGGTCGCCTGTTTTACGAAGCTGTTCAATCTGCGCCTTAATCTGGCGCTCGATAACTTCTTCCGTCTCATTACCAAATGCCCATGAGAATTCCTGCATACGATTCTCGAGACGACGGCGTGAAGCGGTGATGTCGTCGAGATTTTCGGCGCCTTCAAGAGGATAAGGACGGCGGATTCCTGAATCCTTAAGCGCGATGTGGACGGTTCTTCTTATTGCGCCCTCCTCAATCATGAAGCCAAGGCCAAGAGCTCTAAGCTGGTCATTTATAGCGGCGCTGTGCTCTGTCAGATAAAAATTAATGCCAGCAGCTTTAAATCTCGAATACATGCCCTTTATTCTGTCTGCAGCAGTAATGTCGATGCTTCCAACGCCTCTTGCATCAACAATCACAACACGTGTATCAGGGCCGACAGCACTCTCGATATCATTTTGGAAGATTGCAATATTTGCAAAGAACAAACTCTCACTGAAGCGATAGATTACCGCATTTTTTACAGGGAAGAGATTGCTGTTCTTACGAATCTCATGGAAATGTCTGTGTCCTGGCTGAATTCCAAGAAAACCTCTTGCAGGATTAGCAGAGCGGATGATCATCTCTGTAAATGAGAGGATAATGCCGATAAGAACGCCGTTTATTGTGCCGAGAACCAGTACTCCCATGAAGGCGCCGACGAAAATAAAGAATTCAGTTCTGCTTATTTTCCAGAGTCTGTGCGCCAAGTCAAATTCAGTAGCTCCAATAAGGGCGGAGATGACAATAGAAGTAAGAATAGGTACAGGCAGATAGCCGATAAAGCCAGTTGCAAAAAGAAGTACGAATATCATTGAGATACCAGCAACAAGCCCTGTGAGCTGAGTTTTACCCTGATATTGTTCGGACATGGCGGTTCTTGATACGGAGCCGTTAATTGGGCAGCAGCCAGTTAAGGCTCCGACAAAATTACCTAGAGAGAATGCCAATATCTCGCGGTTATCGTCGATCTTATAGTTATTTTTAAGAGCGAAGCTGTTCTCCGCAAGTAAAGTCTCCGCCATAATTACAACGGCTACCGAGAGGCTTATCACAACGACTTTGGAAAACGATACCCCATTATCAATAAGATGTCCTGCCCCATCGAAAGTCGGATATAAAACCGTAAAATCAGGAAGCTTAATTGAAGGAAGTCCAGGTTCAACAGCTGATAAAGTAGGAATTCCCCATTCATCGATTGGTAAAACCAGAGACAAAACCGCACCCAGAGCCATTAACACAACTGCAGTAGGGAACTTGGACCAGATTTTCTTCATAAGAAGAAGAATAAATAAAGCAGCAGCGCCCATAATAAGAGAAGGGACATTAATGACCTTAATCGAATCATACAGATGCTTAAGTAATTCGAGAAGTTCGCCAGTACCTGAAGTTCCGCCAAGAAGCTTTGGAACCTGCATAAGAATAATTGTTGAACAGATACCAGTTATAAAGCCGCCCATAACAGGCGCTGATATGAAGTTAACGAGTTTTCCTGCCTTAAATACACCAAAAACCAGAAGCCAGAAAGCAACAAAAAAAGTAAGAAGCGGCACCACCATGAGAGCCCTCTCAGAGAATGGTTCAATTCCCATCTCGATAATTGCAGCACCAATAAGTGCAGCAGGGGCCGCGTCAACACCAAAGATAAACTGCTTTGAAGTAGACACTAATGCAAAGAAAATTATAGGAAATACCGAACCATAAAGACCATATACAGGAGGAAGTCCTGCTATCTGAGAATAACCCATCGAGATAGGTATCGATACAGCCATAATGATAAGGCCTGTCAAAATATCTTTGGGCAGATTTTTAATATCATATCCCTGAAGTGTTGGTGCTACATTAAGTCTCATATTTACCCCTGATCATAAATTTACGAATATCTATATAAATAATAACAAAAACAAACCCTATTCCCAAATATGTTATTATAGTATCAGTAATAAATTCTAAGAGGTTTATATGAAAACAAAAGAATCATTATTAGCATCGATTTTAGCTTTCGTTTTTACATTTTTTCTTATAATAATTTTCCTGGTTGAAGGAATCATTGTTTTCCTGAACATCAATGTTTTTAATACAGATAATTTAGTCAAGAATATTAATATCAAGGAACTGATCGATGACGTAAAGGACGATATTATTGAAGAGAGTGTCGCTCAGTATGGCGGCGATATCGAGGAATTGGATGAAGTTATTGATGTAATTTTCGAAAAGGAGTTCATAAATCTCGCACTCGCTGAGGTCTGGGATGCAGAGTTATACGGTGACGGGAAGGTGGACCGCAAAGCTTTGGAGAAAGCTTTCGATGATGCTACAGAAGACTTTTTTGAAGAGAACTCAAAAAAATACTCATCCAAAGACGTAAAGTATCTTAAAGGTGAGATTTTAGACTATTTTGAGGAAATAATAGAGGAATCAGCATCATCAGATTTTATTAGCGATGAGCAGGAGATAGCGGTCATGATTAGAGACTACTGCACAAAGCTCGTATATCTCCTTTTACTCGTTAGCGTAGTATTAATCGGAATTCTTGTTCTTCTCTATAAAAACAAGGCAAGAGTATTCGGCTTTGCTGGTATCGCAATGACTATCTCGCAGTCGCTAAACCTCTTTTTAACTCTGGGTCTGTCCAAGTTAGTAGGAGCCTTCCTTAACGAGACAGCAGGCGAGGCTGCTGAAGTAAATGACTTTATAGGAGCATTATTTCAGAGATTTACCAAAAACGCCTACATATTGTTCCTAAGCCTTTTGGTACTTGGCGTTTTATTAATTGTCCTCGGCAAAGTTTTGTCCAAGTCATTTAATGAGACTGAGACTCTCGAGGATTTTGATTTATAAAAAAAGTAAAAGCAAAGCACAGCCAGCCGCTTTCTGTAAGGGAGGGCGGCTGTTTTGTGTGGGCGGATTCTTCTCGAAAGGGGGGTGGGATAAAGAATTTAAGCACTATTGAAGAATAATTGTTGTTAGATTCTCAGGATTACAAGTTTGGTAATTAAAATGGATTGGTATATTTTGAAAAAGGAAATAGCATTAAAAAGTTGGGTAAGATTTTGAAAAACGTAGAGATCATTTTGAAAAAAGTGAGATGTTATTACTATGCGAAGTAATATGAGATCGATTCTGAAAAGAGAGAATATCTCAGCAGATATGTTCTGTAATCGTCATATTTTTACATACTAAAGATTTGTTTACTTTGAGTTAACACAAACAAATCGAGTTATGTTTAAAATCAAATATAGGATAAAGAAAGTATATTTGCTTTTAAGGGGAACTAACAATGAATGAGATTGTAAAATTAAAAAGTGAGATTGATGATTTACAAATTGAATATGACATTCTTTCTTCTACTGATATAGAGAATATAGGGGATGAGAGATATCTAGACATTATCAATCAAATAGAAAGTGTTGATCAGCTAATAAGTGAGAAACAAAGAATGATTGATGATATTAATTCTCAGATTGATATACTTACTAATCACGCTGATGGGATAGATTATACAATAGCAGTTGCTTGTGGTGTTTTAACAGGCTTGATCGATGTGTTTCTAGTTGGTGAATTTGATTTTGAGAGTTCTTATGCAGATATTAGTAAAAAAGTTGATGCAATTGTAGAGAAACAAGCGAGACAATTAGAGAAAACTGAGTTAGAACAAAATATAAAAAAGCAGATTAAAAATGCACACATTAAAGCAAAGGAAAAAGGAAAAGTAGTAACTGAAGAACAGGAAAAAGAGATTAGAGAAAGACTCAAGAATAGTTTTAAGGATAAGCATGACTTAGAAAAAAAGCTTAATAAGGCTATAGAAAAAGCTAAAGAAAAAGGTGAAGTAATAAATTCAACAAAAAAAGAAGAAATAAGACAGCAACTAATAAATAACGAGAAAGCAAACAACATAAAAATACTGGAGAGGGCATTTGGATTACCTAGTGACAATATATTTGAAGGCACTGGAGATGGAATATCTGCCAAATCTCATCATCTAGACGACTTAGCACACCATCCAACGGTAATAGGTTGGGCTGTATCAATAATGATGCAGTTTACGAATAAAGCATATTTTCAAAATAAAGATGGAAAAAACATTGCCTATACTGGAGTAAAGAAAGTCAAGGTTATCGATAATGTTAATGCATATATAAAATATGGCGATGTTAAAACTATTGAAAAAATTACTAAATCTGGAAAGGTTAGGTCTGCTTTAGAAGTTACATTAATTGGAGATGATTTAGAAAGTAAATTAGCTTGTGGAACGTTCAATTGGATTGGCCATTTATTGAGTGATATTGCGGGAAGTAGTAGTTCTGCACGAAAGGGGAGAGCTGGTATGGGATTACCAGGTCCTATGCTTTCAACTTTAAAAGAATTTGCTATGTTACCAATAATAAAAAGCACAGGTTTACCTCAGTTTTTAAATGATCTTTTTACAAAAGATGATGCTATATTTGGTAAGTATAGATTAGATTTAAGAAGTGAGTTAGCTATAGGGAAGGAACTTGGAAAGCAAGCAATCCCAGTTATTTTAAATGAAGTATTAGTTCGTTTGTCATTCTTTATGCATAGATTTATAGACGAAGCGAGGAATGCTCATACTATTAGAGATATTTGTTGGAAGAATACTTTACCATTTAAAAACCGTACTATTACAAGAATGCTTACGATTTCACTTGGTACTCTTGAAGCCATTGATATGGCAGATGCAGCAATACGAGGCACGATTTCAGGTTCTTTAGATCAATTTATATTAAGAATTAATTTTGTTGGTGTTGGAAGATTTGCTATAGCGTGTTTTTCGGATATAAAAATGGGAATTGAGAGAGATATATGTATTAATGACCGAATAAAACTATACAATGAACAACTATATTTATTAGAAGCGAAGGTTTATTTTTACGAAGCTGGTATGTGGGTATCAGCTGAGAATGCAGTTAAGGCCACAGAAGAATTATATAAATATTTAAACGAGATTATTCCCAATCTGCTAGAAACTAATAATTCTGTTATTGGAGGACTTGAGAATTTACAAAAGACACTGCCAAATGCTTTAAGAAATAATCCAGAATTAATGGAGCAAATGAGAAAAAAACTGAGGAGATAAATATAATGGATAACGAAAAGATTAATGAATTAAGTGTTGTTCCTACTATAGAAGAATCACAATTGCCTTCTGTTATCATTGATCAATTTAAGGATGCAGATGCGATAAAGCAGCAAATTGAGCAGGCGAGGAACAGAGCAGAAGAAGCAAAGAAAAAATCCGAAGAACTTCAGAAAGTTGGAAAATTCGGTGGTGGAAAGAAGGCCGCAATTGAAGATTTGCAAGATTCTGCCAAGATGCTTGCCGTGGCACAAGAGCAAACTACTTTAGCGCAAGGACTATTTTTTGAATATCAGGAAAAACTTGCTAAAGCAACAAAATGGTTATTTGAATTAGGTGTTAACAATTCTGCCAATACAGATACGATAATTCGTCAACTTGAGATTTATATGGAAGGTGGTTCTGCTGACGAATTAGATGAGTTAAAACAGGCAGAGATTAATGCTGTTATAGATAGACTTCTTCAACAGGAGAGTTTCCAGAAAAAACAGGAAAAGATGTGGAATCAGATCGATTCTTTGGACATGGATCTTGAAGAACAGCATAAGATTAATGAACAACAGGCTGTAACTAATAAACACAACAAAGAAAAAGATGATGAACAAGATGTTCTGTTGGCAGAATCAAAAAGGCACAATGACATTCAAGATGAAGAAATAAACCGTCAGGCTATAAATGATGAGAAGCATGATTTATTATTTGAAAAGCAGCAATTAATAAATGATGTTACAACCAAAGAGATTGATAGGCTTACTCAAGAAATATCCAAGTTACAGAAGGAAGTTGACTCATTGAATAATACAAAAACGAGCAAAATAATAAGTATTGTAGCTTTGATTATTGCAGTTGTAGCATTGGGTTTATCTATATTATGTTTGCTAAAGTAATTATTTTAATGTTTCTCTTTTTGTTCCCTAACAAATTTATATACTTCCTTACCAATCAATAATGCTGTTTTTACATTTTCTAGAGTGAAAGTACTCTCCTTAACTTTGTAATCAACCATTGTACCATTCAGGATGATAATGCCAATCTTGATGTTGATCGGGATTGATATATATTTCAGATATTACACCATTTTCAACAATTATCAGAAGAGCTGGTCGTCTTGGATGTTCAATGTCCTCGCATTCATTAATGAAATCCTCAAAAGTATAAATAGACCAATAATAACCGCTATTTATAAAATCATCATGTAATTCTTTGCTTACTTCGTACAAACTTGCATTATCAAAGATAAGAACATCATCTGAGATTGATATATGATAGTCATTTGCGATATTGTAGGAACCTTCGTAATAGCCATCACAAAATTTATAAAGGAACCACTTATTGCTATATTGTTTCCAAATACAATATTCATATTCGGTATTAACACCATCACCATTTTCATCTAAGGAAATGACATGTACATTATCGTATGAATCAGATATGAAATTTACTATTTTTGCCTCATTATTTACAATGTCACCATCAGCGTTTTCAAGTTTTCCGTAGAAGATAGTATCACCTATGTTTAATAGTTCTACATCAGAATCTAGCAAATAGTAATACCCATACACATCAATAGTGAATCCTAATTTGGTTTCATCGAAGTTTTTTATATTTGCACGATACATTCCATCGGGTAAAATATTACTATCTAATTCAATAGTTCTCATATAGGGCAAAGAAGTAATAAACTCTGTTTCTGCAGGTTCAATAGTCGTATTAGTTGTAGTAATCTCGGTTTTCTTTTCGGTTTCAAGAAGTATAGTATCTTTACTCATAATTGAAGTAGAAGGAGTAACTTTATCGAACTTATTGCATGCAGAAACAAAAAGAATGCTAATGATTACGGCACCAACAAAAAGTGGAAGTCTTACCCGATTAACGTTTTTATCATACATCTAATAATCCCTCTCTATATAGAAAAATATATCATAATTTATTGGACTTTACTATGTGGGATGTTTTATTCATTAACAATTCCAGATTATGAATAATTAATATTTACCACTATGTAAAATGATATGTTTTTACAAACCAAGTATTTGTTTACCTCAAGTTAACACATACAACTAATAAAAACTTTATACTATGCTTATTATTTATAACTTATCAATCATAACAATATTAGGGGGAACGTTATGAGAATCAATTATTTATCTAAGAGAGTATTATCAGTTTTTTTAGCAATTGCATTGTTTATTGGCCCATTGACACTCAATTCTTCTGCTGCAGCAAATAGTGGTGTGAATGACTTTGTAAGTAGATGCTATTATATTGCTTTAGGTCGTAGTCCAGATTATGCTGGGTTAACGGGATGGACTAATAAACTTGAAAGCGGCGAAGCTTGTGGTGTTTCAATAACTTATGGCTTCGTTAATAGCCCTGAATTTCAAAATGCAGGTTTCACTAATTCAGAATATGTTGAGAAAATGTACAACATGCTACTTGGTAGATCTTCTGATGTAGCTGGTAAAGCAAGTTGGGTAACACAACTTGATGCTGGTAGAAGTAAAGAGGATATTTTTTCTGGATTCGCAAATTCTGAAGAATTTTTCAATCTGTGTGCTAGTTATGGTATTTATTCTGGATACTATATTTCTGGAAGTGGCATGGAAAGAAACGCAGCAATCAATGGTTTTGTTGACAGATTGTATTCTATTTGTTTTGGACGTCATGGTGATATTAGTGGCCAGGGTGGCTGGGTAATGAATTTAGCTAACGGTTCTGTAGACGGTTCTAGTGCTGCATATGGTTTTATTTTTAGTCCAGAATATATGAATAAAAAGGCTTCTAATGTTGAATATGTTAAGATGCTATATTCAACTTTCTTAGGAAGAACTGCTGATGAAGCAGGCTTAAATAGTTGGGTTTCAAAACTTGATTATGGAGAATTATCAAGAGAAGCAGTTTTTAATGGTTTCGCAAATTCAGCAGAGTTCTCTAATATTTGCACACAATATGGAATTGAAAGAGGTAATGCTGATTATGCAGATAAAACTTACACTGCAATATACAGCGTGACTCCTACACCTGAGATTACAGTTCAGCCAACACCACCTTCAACTCCTGTTAGTCCATATGGTCCAACTTCACCTACAGGAGCAGCAAATGAACGTCAGTATATCGCAAATATCAATACTTATAAGATTCATATACCAGGTGGATGTAGCAGACAGCCAAAGCCTGAGAATCAAGTAATTGTATATATTACAGACGAAGATTTACATACATACGATTTATGTAGTTATTGCTTCTGATAAGAAACGATTTGTATTAGATTAATGGGATTGAATATGAACACTAAAGTAGGAATGAGATTAAAAGTATATGACATGATAGAGCCTTCAAATCAAGAAGGTTCAACAAGTAAATCATTTGGAATTTATGATTGCATAATGATGGTGTCTATTATTGCTAGTCTCGTTCCTCTTGCTTTTAAATCAACGAATCGAGTATTTGAGATAATAGATATCGTAACAGTTATAATCTTTATAATTGATTATGTTATACGTTTCTTTACTGCAGATTTTGCAATGAAAAAAGGCTATAAATCGTTCTTTATTTATCCGCTTACTCCAATGGCGATCTTGGATTTATTTACAATTCTCCCTTCATTAACCATAGTGAGCAATGGATTTAAACTATTCAAATTAGTGCGTCTTTTGAGAACATTTAGAGTACTTAGAGCATTTAAGGCATTTAGATATTCTAGTAGTATCAAAACAATTTTGAATGTATTTAAGAAACAAAAGGATTCTCTTACTGTTGTGTGCGTTATGGCAGCTTCATATGTTCTTATATCTGCATTAATAGTATTCAATGTAGAACCTGATAGCTTTGGCAATTTCTTTGATGCAATTTATTGGGCAACAGTTTCTTTGACAACAATGGGTTATGGAGATATTTATCCTATAACTGTGGCGGGCAGAATAGTAACAATGATATCTTCCTTTATGGGAATAGCAATTGTTGCGCTTCCAGCAGGTATTATAACTTCTGGATTTATGCTTGAATTAGAAGGCAAACTTGAAAAGAAGAGTGATGCAGAGAAGTAATGTCATAGATGTAGGAGAAACTTTATATGAGTGCTAAAAGACGAAGATATGGCATAAAAGTTGGGTTTCGTAAGCCTTCTTTAAAAAAGTCTATTAAAGCAAGAACTACAGCAAAATATAAGCGAAGAATAAAGCGTGCAATTAATCCTTTCTATGGAAAGAAGGGTATGGGTTTTATTAGAAATCCTCGAAGAGCTATCCGAATGATTCGCGCGCGTGTTTAGCACCGGCGATACGCTATTGAGCACCACCGTTTCAC
>JAKSRE010000019.1 GCA_024403775.1 Clostridia bacterium
TCGAGAAAAATATAGGAGTTATGTATGATCCGTCTATTGCGAAAAAAGTGATAGAACACTGGGATGAAGTTTTAAGAAGCAGGGAAGCTGAAAGTAATAATTGTATGAGTTTGCACGAATAAAAGAGATAGTATGAATGAGACGCTTAAATGTGAGAGGATGTTATGCCAAGAGATAAACATAAATAAAGACTTTATGGTATCTAATTTACCAAATCGACCAAATTGAAGCTGTCTTACTTGCGAATCTAAGGGTATTTATATTATTGGTACGATGTTAAGATAATATCGTAAATTTACACAAAACAGCTTCATGCTGATCCTTGAAAGTTTTATCCCATCCGGCCTGTCACCGGGTGGGTTTTTATTTGTTTGCAAACCGTTAATCTTTGACTTAATCAAATTATGTTAAAATGAACAAATCAAAAAAGTTGGCAAGTGAAGGGGAAATAGCAATATGGCTTGGTACGATGAAGCGGTATTTTACCACATCTATCCGCTTGGTCTTCTGGGGGCGGAGAAACAAAATTCATATGGTGAGGTTAATCACAGATTAAGAAACCTGGATCCATGGATTACCCATATTAAGAATGCTGGATTCAATGCGATTTATATAGGACCACTCTTCGAGTCGGTAGGACATGGATATGAGACAACTGACTATAAAAAGCTCGATTCGAGACTTGGTGATAATGATGATCTCAAAGCTTTCGTGAAGAAGTGTCATGACATGGGAATCAAGGTGATCTTTGATGGCGTTTTTAATCATACAGGACGAGATTTTTTCGCTTTTCGAGATATAAAAGAGAACAGAGAGAATTCCAGATACCGAGACTGGTACTGTAATGTTAATTTCTGGGGCAACAATGAATATAATGATGGTTTTTCCTACGATAACTGGGGCGGATATAACCTTCTTGTTAAACTTAACCAGCGTAATCCTGAGGTAAGAGACTATATCGCGGATGTTGTAAGATACTGGGTAAGCGAGTTCGACGTTGATGGAATAAGACTTGATGCAGCAGATGTTCTGGACTTCGATTTTATGAGAATGCTGCGCTATGTGGCATCAACTGTAAAGCCTGAATTCTGGCTCATGGGCGAGGTCATCCATGGCGAATATTCGCGCTGGGTTAATGAGGGAACTCTTCATTCGGTTACGAATTACCACCTCCATAAGGCGCTTTATTCTGGTCATAATGAGCACAATTATTTTGAGATTGCGCATACAGTTAAGCGCCTCAATAATATGGGTGCGGTAAAGCTCTATAATTTTACGGATAACCACGATGTAGAGCGAATCTATACCAAACTCAACAATAAGGCGCACTTTAAGCTCGCGCATATTTTATCCTATACGCTTCCTGGCGTTCCTTCCATGTATTATGGCTCAGAGTTCGGTATCGAGGGCCGCAAGGAACGTGGTTCAGATGATTCTTTGAGACCTTTCCTTAATCTCGAAGATTTTAAGGACTGTTTTACAAATAATGAGTGCACCAAGGTCATCCGTAAGTTAGGTCTTGTGCGCCAGAACTGTAAGATTTTATCTTATGGCGATTATCGAGAGGCAGTTCTCACTAACCGCCAGTATGCATATGTCAGAGGCCTTGACGGTCAGGCAGCAGTAGTTGCGGTAAATAATGACGACAACGGTGCGGACATCCATGTTCACGGCGTGCCAGACGGTGAATATATTGGTATTTTCTCTGAGGCAAGGATTAATGTTCAGGGTGGCTATCTGGGATGTCATCTTGATGGCAATTCAGGTGAGGTATGGATTCCAGCCTTGTGCTATGAGGGCATCGATTTTAGCTTCTCTTCTTCGAAAAGCAAAACCAGCAAAAAATCCTCACGTCGCACTAAAACAAAATCCAGGATAGAAAATGATGTGGACGAGGTAATGATCCTGGGTAAAATGACTATCGCGGATGCTAATGAGGAAGAAGTGGCTACTTCTGAGGCTGAGGAAACATCTTCCAAGAAGAAAGCCGAAGAAGCGGTGGTTGAAGTAGAAACAAAACCATTTTCTAGTGATACTAAGGAGACAAAGGAAGTTCCTGAGCTTGAAATTTCTGAGTCTGATATTTCTGAGATAAGCCCAGTGGTAAACGGCGGTGCTTCAGCTAAATATAATCTTGATAGTTCTTACTCTGATATTGATCCTGATGTGATCTCGAATCGATGTGACTATGATTCAATGAGCATTAAGGAACTTCAGGTAGCTATCCTTGAGAAAATGGCAAAGAATGGCCTGGTTACTGACCAGATGATTAAAACAGTAATGGATAATGTTTATCTTGATTCACTCAAAAACTGGATTAAGAGTTTTAGATGATTTATAAGTTTTTAAATGCACGGCCGTCTCAAAGTTCTTAGGGCTTTGAGGCGGTTTTTGTTTGTCTAGTTTTTTGGTGGGAGGAAATGCCGATTAAGCCTCAATCTAATAGCTTCAGGTTCTATTCACTTAAATTGGGCGTTTCATTCACTGAAGAGTGAATAGATTGGCTATTTCAAGTGAGATTCACTTAAAACAAGCATTTCATTCACTGAAGAGTGAATAGAACAGGCAAACTGAGTGAATGAGAAGAATTAACACATCCAAAATCCCCTCCAGCCTGGGTGGGAACGGGCTTTTCTAAAAATGTTTCAAAAAATTTGTAGAATTTTGTACGTCTTTTTATTTAATTCATAGGATTTAGAGCCTGATAATTCGTAATTATAAGAATACTATTTCAATTTATTCATATGATAGAATTTGAATCATTATTACAGGGAGGTTGTGGAGATGAAAAATTTTAAGAAAGTTACTGCTTCAATTGTGGCTGCTTTAATGCTTATGGGTATTGCTTCTTGTACTAAGGAAGATACAAAGAAGAAAGACAGAAAAGACAAAGATAACGATGACGAGATTGTCGAAGTTGAAGATGACGATGATGATAAAGAGACCGAGGCTGAGCTTGAAGTTGAGACTGAGCCAGAGTCAACTACAGACAACAAATTAAAAGAGCAGTTTGTAGAACAACTTAAGGCAATCGTGCTTGAGCGTAAGGATGAATTTAAGAGTGAATATTATGCACCATATTTCTGTTCAGATATTCCAGGCGATATGTATATTTATTATTCAGAGGGCGATGATGAAATCGACTTTGTATACTGGAGTGAAGCAAGTCAGGCAAGGCTTGAATACAGATGGACTTATGGTGATGATACAGTGTATTTATATCATGATCTTGTTTATCAGGATGACTGCAGATTCTATATGTATGGCATAGGTGGTATTCCAACAAATGAAGTTGAGGAGACACTCATTGATATTTGTGAGAATCCTGATTCTTATGGATGTATGGTACTTGATGGAGATGTTATTAATGAGCATGATGTGAAAGCTGATACAATGATTATCTATGCCAGATTGGTTCAGTATATGGATTATATTTTCGAAGAGAATGGACTTAATCCAATCGATTTTGAATTTGGTTCAGAGTACAAAAACTATGAGCCTTCTGAGCCACTTGGATGCGAGTTTATAGCTGAGATTGAGGAGCATGAATTTACTGATGGTATCTGCGATATCTGTGGTAAGGCCTGGACTAACTGTCTTGGTGAGGCAATTATTGCGCTTGATTCAGACTATGATGGCGGCAACTGGAGTGCGGAGACCTTTCAGATGAACGAGACAATTCTCACTTCAAGCGACTATGTAAGAATGGATTATTATGTAGATGCTGAGTGCACTGAGTTTATGTATGTAAGAATGTTGGATCCAGATCTTCCAAATGTTGACCTGCATATCAGAACATATGCCGACAGTGAGAATATTGTAGTTCTTTTTAATTATTCGACTGTTGAAGGTGATATAAAGAATATTGATGATGATCTTCAGTTCTTCTGCAGTGCAAGGGATTTCTTTGACATAGTAGATATGTTTGCTGAAGGCCTGACTCCAGAAGAGATTTACAACAGAGTAGATGGCAATTTTGGATATTCATATTTTTCAAATGGTGAGATGATGGATAATATTAATCCATATACACTCAAGGAGTTAGCTGAATATGCTCCACTTTGTATCAATAGCTTTGAGTCATATCTTAATGAGATTGGCATGTCATTTGAAGATTTTGGTCTGGTTTATTAATGTAGGAATATGAGAGTTTGGCACGGGCGTCTGAGGGGCGCTCGTGTTTTTTTGTTTTTCTTTTCGAAAAGGAATATTAATCGACCAAAAGCATATTCTGTGGTAGAATTCAAAAGAGTATTCGGAGGTTAAAGGGCAATGAAGAAATACAAGAATATAATTGCTGCGTTTGTAGCAGCTTCAATGATGATTTCAGCCGTAGGTTGTTCTGTCGAAGATGACGATTTTAAGCCTACAAGACGTACTGATAGAGAAGACTATAGTGAAAGTAAAGAAACCACTGTAAATGAGGAACAACAGCAAATTGAGAAGGGTATGGAATTCTTTGAGAAGCTTGGACCTGAAGTTTTAAACAAGATGGCAGAGCAGGAGAATGATTCCTATGCAGAATTTACAGATCCTGATATTCTTGGCGCACTTCATGTTTATTACTATGACGGTGGTGAAGAAATAGAGTTTACTTATACAAACGAGGAGACAGAATATTTTACATATATCTGGATGCCAATTGAAGGCTTAGCTCAGATTGAATATGAACTTGATTATGAGAAGGATTTCAGCGTAAAGCAATTCAATGTTGATCCATTTGTGATGGCTGAAGTTGAAGATAATCTCATTGAGATTGTTAATAATCCAGATGAGTATGACTTCATTGAGTTTGACGGTGAGAATACATCTGATTTTGTTGTTGAGGATGATCTTCTCAAAATATATGCACGTACAATTCAGCTTATTGACGTTGCACTAACTGAACTTAATGTTGGAACATTCGATTTCCAGTTTGGTTCTGCTTATGCTGATTATGATGTGACTGAACTTCTTGATTGTGAACATCATATTGTTCTTATTGAGCATAAGTTCGAAAATGGTATTTGTAGTCTGTGCAATAAGACGTGGACGGAATGTATGGGCGATGCTATTAAAGCATTCGATGTTGAATATGATGGCAGTGACTGGGTATCTTATGCTTTTGAAGATAGCGAGATTCTTTTAAGTAGTGAGACTGATTACATTCAGGTTGATTACTATACTGATGATAAGACGTGTTTTATCATGTATGAGAGAGATAATGCGGAAAATATACCAGAAGTCTCTGTTAATCTTTCTACTACCGCTGATACAAATCTTATAACACTCCAGCTTGGTTATGGCTGTGACTCATTAAAAGTAGATGACAGAGTTGTTGAGGAGATTAATCTTAATATCCTCATAACTTGTGCCCCAGAAGCATTTAAGGATATTTGTACAAGAGTAATATCTGGAGAGATGGTTGGTACTATCATCAAGGATTATCCAGAGGCTGAAATCTCTTTCTATGGAACCGAACTTGAGGAGTATGTTGAGGAAGAGGAAGAAGAGGAGATTGAGGACGAGTTTGATCCTGAAGCAGAAGATTATGAAGATGATGAGGAGTTCTACGAAGATTACGAAGACTACGAGGACTACGAAGATTACGAGGACTATGATGAGGAATATGTAGAGGGCGAGGAGGATGAAGATACTGAGGAAGAAGAAGAGTATCACAATCCTCTGGAAGACAGCACAGATGTTTTGCATCCTGTTTATGCGTCAATCTTTGCAGAGCTTTATCCTCAAATTCTCAACTGTTTTGAGCAGGATTTAAATCTTATGCAGATGTCTTTAAAGGATATTGGATTGGTTTATTAATTTAAGAATATGAGATTTTTGCACGGGCGTCTGAGTGGCGCTCGTGTTTTTTGTTTTTCTTTTCGAAAAGGAAAATTAAGAGAAGATTAATCGACCGCAAATGTATTCTATGATAGAATTCAACAAGAGTATTTGGAGGTAGAAAGAAATGAAATTATTTAAGAAAACGGTAAGCCTTTTTCTGGTTGTTTCCCTTTTAATGGCTACGGCTTGTTCCGATACTTCTTCAAAAAAGTCATCTAAAAAGCATAAAGATGATGATCAGGAGGAAGAGGTAGAGACTACCAAAAAGCCAAAGAAGACTGAAGAAACAGAAGAGACGATAGAAGATGTAATTGAGACAGAAGTTTTGGAGTCGATTGAAGAGCTTGAGACTTCAGAAGCGACACTTCCTTCTGAGACAGAATTTGAACCACCACTGTATATTACTGCACTTAAGGACTACTGGGCAGATACAGAGATAAGCACAGTTCCGCTTCTTGATTCAAACGAGCGTTTTTACTATACACTCGATATCGCGCTCGACACTTCAAATGACACGGTAACTGGCCAGGTTGAGATTTTGTTTTACAACTATTCAGAAGATGACTGGAATAACTTGTGTCTGAGAGATTATTCAAGCTTCTTCTCACAGCCTTATTACAGCTATGCAACTAATACAACTGGTGTATATGGGGGCTTAACTGAGATAAGTGATGTCAGCATCGGATATAACGATGAATTTACACCGCTCGAATGTATGCGCGATGAGGAAGACCCAACTGTATTGTGGTTTGATCTTGAGGATAAAATTGAGCCAAATGAGAAAGCTGTACTTAAGTATACTTTCACTGCAGTTATTCCACAGCTTGGCGACAGATATGGTGTTTGTGACGGATACTATAATGTAACAAACTTCTATCCGATTCTTGCGATTTATGAGAATGGCGACTGGTCACATGAAGGCTTTGTTGTTGGTGGAGAATGCTTCTATTCTAATGTTTCAGATTATCAGGTAACACTCACTGTTCCAGCCGATTTTGAGATTGCTACAACAGGTGTTATCTACTATGAAGAGGAAGCTGGTGACAACAAGATTCTTTATATCGATGCACCTTGTGTCAGAGATTTTGTTTTCTCAGGAAGTCCGGATTTTGTTCTTGAAGAGCGAGTTATTGATGGCGTAAATATTAGACTTTTATATAAGCTCACTGACAGCTATAGCTATGATGTTGTGGAGACTTCATTTAACTGTGCACAGGAGTCACTTGAGGTATTTGGTGAGGCATATGGTTACTATCCATATGGTGAACTTGATATTGTCGCATCTGATCTCGATTATGCTTCAGGAATGGAGTATCCAAACCTTGTATTGATTGCAGTTATGAGCACAAGAGATGAGTACCAGAATGTTGTATGTCATGAGATTGCACATCAGTGGTTCATGGGTATTGTTGGAAGTAATTCTGGAATCGAGCCTTGGCTTGATGAATCAATGGCATCCTATTCGGAGGTAACTTATTTTGTTAATGCTTCTGGTGCTGACAGCGCAACTGCTGATTTGATGGATATTATTTTTGAATACATTGATATCGAATTGCTGTCTTCTTATGATTATGTTCTTCCAATTACTCAGTCTTATTATGAGTTTTCTGATGATAATGAATATGTATTGTCAATTTATGGTGTTGGACAGTATGGTCTTATTATGATGGAAAAGATAATTGGCCGCGACACATTCTATGAGATTATTCATGAGTATGTTGAGCGCAATAGTTTCCACAATACAACAACTGCTGATTTCTTGGATGTTGTATATGAATATATGGGCACAGAGAATGAAGAACTTAACGAATTGATTGAACTTGTATGGGGATACTAATTATTATTTAAGTATTTGTTTGAAGGTTATAAGAGCCGTCTTAGAAGTGATTTGTTGATTGCTTTTGAGATGGCTTCTTTTTTTGTATTTGTTGGGAGTGGGGGGTGGTGGCAGGAATTAGATGCTTTTGCCTCGATCGATGCTTTCCAGTAACAGCTGCCAGGAGGGTGTGGGTTGCGTGCATGTTTGTAAAATATTGGTTGAAGACTGATTTTTACAAACTCTTGTGGGCTATGTTTGTAAAAATATGGGATAGCTCCTTATTTTACAAACTTTGTTGGATTCGGTTTGGAATACTGTGGTTTTTATGCGGTTTTTACAAACATGTGGGCGCCTGAGAATGGGTGAGATCTTAGTCTGGGTGTGAAGAATCGTGGGGATAGGTGCTTTTCGAAGAAGAAATCTGCTTGAGATTGCTTTCTGGAAGAGGATTGGGATTAGTGATGTTTGTAAAAATTAGTAGAATGCGAGTTTTTTTACAAATTGAGAAGGTTAATGTTTGTAAAAAGATAGGGTAGGCGCTTGTTTTACAAACATGGAGTAGCTGGGTTTGTAAAATTGAGGCGTAACGACGATTTTTACAAACGCTGCTTCGAGTTGAGGTGTTCAGGTGGCAGGCAGAGCATTTGGGGTATTCGCTGAATTTTTATGAGAAGCAAAAATTTAGAATAATGAACCAGACCAGCAGATATTCTAAATTCTCTTAGGAGCAAGCGGCAGGCATGGGGCTGGAGAAGTCGTCAGTTTATAATTTCTTCTAATTCTGACCAAAATTATAAATTTATCCAGAGCCAGTTTATAATTTTCAAGGCTTAAGCCGATTTTTATAAACTCATTCTTCGCGAGTTTATAATTTAAGCCAAAACTAACATTTTTTATAAACTGGATTTTGCCTCTCAAGCACACAATAGAAGGGCAGAGCGGCAGAAATCAACTGTAGAAGGTAATTTAGCCTTCGAAGGAGCATTGACGGTTTATAATTTTTCTTCTATTTAAGTAAAATTATAAATTCTCCCCAAGCCAGTTTATAATTTAAACCCATTTCTCCAATAATTATAAACTTGCTTCTCCTAAGTTTATAATTTCTGCCCGTTTTCCCAATAATTATAAACTTGCTTTACTCCTCGTCCTTTCCCATCTATAATTTCCACCCAATCTACACAAAAGCATAAACAATACCAATTGTTCTGCCATACCCAGAGGACTACTCTGCCCTACTAACAGCCTCGGCCTAATATATTATTCTAAGCCAGCCAGAGCGAGGAAGCTAGTTTGAGGCAGTCAGCGTGGTAGCAGCCAGAGCGAGGCAACTATTCTGAGCCAGCCAGTCTAAGCCAACCAGAGCGAGGTAACCAGTCTGAGGGATCAAGTCTGTATCACAAAAATCCCCCTAAATACTAGATATCGTGGGGTAATACTTAAAAGGTATTAATGGTAAACTTAAATGCATAATGAGCGTTTTACGAAAGGCGGAGGTGAGAATATGGAAAAATATGATATTTACGATATTAATCGCATTAAAACTGGTAGGGTTAACGTGCGTGGAAGTGGTATAAAACTTAAAGAAGGTGAATATCGAATGGTAGTTCATCTCTGCATTATAAATAGTAAGGGTGAGATGCTTATTCAGCAGCGACAGGCGGACAAGGCTGGCTGGCCAAACTTATGGGATGTGTCAGTTGGAGGCTGTTCAATTGCAGGTGAGAATTCAAGAGATGCAGTAACAAGAGAACTTAGTGAAGAGCTTGGCCTTAAGTTTGATTTTGAGAATGTGAGACCAAAATTTACGATTAATTTCGAGCGTGGATTTGATGACTGGTATGTAATCAATATGGATGTGGATCTGGTAAATCTTAAGCTTCAGGAAGAGGAAGTACAGGATGCCAGGTTTGCAAGCCGAGAAGAGATATATAGATTGATAGATGAAAGTCAATTCATTCATTATCATAAATCTGTTATTGATATGTGTTTTGATATGGTTGGATTAGAATACGGGGCATTTAATAGTAATGATGGAAAAAAGATTTGAGGAAGCGAAGTCCATTTTCGAGGATTATTTTGGAGAGGAAGAGATGGGTAATCTGTCCTTTTACAGTAGTCCTGGAAGAACTGAGATTGGTGGCAACCATACTGATCATCAGCATGGCGAGGTGCTGGCGGCAGCTCTCGATATCGATACGATTGCTGTTGTACGCAGAAGTAATTCCAATATGATTAGAATTCAGTCTGAGGGGTATCCGCCATTCGAGGTTGATATTAACGATGTGGATGAGCCAAAGCCGCAGGAGAAGGGACGCACCAAGGCCTTAATCAGAGGTGTGATTAAGTATCTTAAAGACAGAGACTATAGGATAACAGGCGGCTTTGATGCTTATGTAACGAGTGATGTGGAGCCAGGTTCGGGACTGTCTTCTTCGGCATCATTTGAGGTCTTAATTGGAACGATTGTATCGGGTGAATTTAATGATTCAAAAATCGAGCCTGAGGTTATTGCAAAGGCGGGCCAGTATGCCGAGAATCTATACTTTGGCAAGCCTTGCGGACTAATGGATCAGATGGCCTGCGCGATAGGCGGAGTAGTTCATATTGATTTTAGAAACCTGGATAAGCCAGTAGTAAAAAGACTTGATTTTGACCTTCTCGAAAATGGTTTAAGTCTCTGTATAACCAATACAGGTGGCTCACACTCAGATCTTACAGATGAATATAAAAGTGTCACAGATGAGATGAAGAGCGTCGCGGATATTCTTAAGACAAAAACAACTACGCTCCTCGATGTTACAGCGGATGATATATATACGAATATCGATGTATTAAGAAGAGAAGTTGGCGACAGAGCGGTTTTAAGAGCACTTCATTTTATAGATGAGAATCAAAGAGTAAGACGAGAAGCTGAAGCTATAAGATTACATGATATAGAGCTTTTCTTGCAGCTGATAAATGACTCAGGAAACTCGTCCTATAAGTATCTTCAAAATGTATATGTAGCAGCAAATCCAAAATCACAGAATGTGGCCTTGGCGCTTGCAGTAACTGAGGAGTTTATAGGCCGCACTGATCAGAGACAAAAGGCGGCATCAAGAGTTCATGGTGGTGGATTTGCAGGAACAATTCAGACATTTATAAGTTCTGATAAAGCAGAAGAATATAAAAAACTTATGGATAGAATCTTTGGAGAAGATTCCTGCCAGATAGTAAACATCAGGCAGCAGGGTGGAATAAAAGTAGAATTCCACAAATAGTAATCAAGTGAATTGAGTAAGCCGATAATCTGGTAAACAAAAACAACATATAGAAGTAGAACACAAAGGAGACTTAATATGCAGAAAGTAGTAAAGGTAAATCCCCTTGATAAGGTCGAGTTTAAGAATAATGTAGACTACTGCGTTGGAACAGGCCGAATGGGTCTTGCTCTTCAGAAAGAGTATCAGGATCAGCTCGAATTTGTTCAGGAACATATAGGCTTTAAGCATATAAGAGGCCATGGACTCTTTACTGATGACATGGCTATTTACCATCAGTATAAAGATGAGAACGGAAACATTATCGATGAATATAATTTTACTTATCTGGATCTTGTTATGGACCAGTATATAAGTAAGGGTTTGAGACCTTTCTTAGAGCTTGGTTTTATGCCTAAGAAGATGGCTTCAGGAGACCAGACAATCTTTTACTGGAAGGGAAATGTTACTCCTCCAGAAGATATAAAAAGATGGAATAAGATGGTTCAGGAGACATTGAAGCATCTTATTAACAGATATGGCCTCGAAGATGTTGTTACCTGGCCAATCGAAGTATGGAATGAGCCTAATCTTCCAGGATTTTGGAAGGATGCTGATATGGAAGGCTACTTTAGACTCTTTAAAGAGACATTCTATGCGATTAAGGAAGTTGACAGCAGATTCAGAGTTGGCGGACCTGCTATCTGCGGTGTAGATGATGAGAGATGGATGAGATGCTTTATGGAATTTTGCAGTAAAGAGAAGATTTCTCTCGACTTTGTAACCCGTCATCACTATACAACTGATGTACCTGATTTTCAGGGGCACTATGGCTATCCAGAACTTCGTGTTCTTGATGATGAGTTCTCTGTGCTTCGTGTGAGCCGTGATATCATCGACAGTTTCCCAGAATATAAGGGACTTGAGATGCATATAACTGAATTTAATACTTCATATATCGGAACAGCTCCTCTTCATGATACGAATCAGAATGCTGCCTGCGTGGCATATTTGTTATCCTGCATGGGTGAGGTGAATGAATCATATTCATACTGGACTTTCGGAGATATTTTTGAAGAGGCTGGTGTGCCTTATACTCCTTTCCACGGTGGTTTTGGAATGGTGGCAAATGGAGTTATTCCTAAGCCAACTTTCTGGGCATTTAAGTTCTTTAAGGAATTGCAGAATGCTCAGGAGGCCCAAGGTGACTGCGTCTATAAGGACAAAAATCTGGTTATTATCAAAAATGCCAAGGGATATACAGGGGTTCTCTGGAATGACAGCCGCGTAAGAACAGGCGAGGATATCGACTTTGATATCACGCTTCCTGCTTTGGAAAAAGAGTATTTTATGAGCATGAAGCTTGTTGATGAGGCCTGCTGTAATCCGCTTAAAATCTGGCATGATATGGGTGAGCCAAGTTCATTAAGTTCATCTCAGAAGGAACTTCTTAAGGCATCTTCTTTCCCGCTTGTCACATCAAATATCGTTAAGGCTTCTGGCGAGAGTATCAATCTTAAATTAAACCTCAAGGAGCACGGACTTATGATGTTTGAGCTTACTCCTCGCTTCGAGACTGTGGACCGCGGATATGACTATAACAGAACAATGCAGTTCTGATTTTCCTTCTCGAAAGTGGGTTACTATAAATGCATAAGAGTAAGTCGATAATCGATTTTGATTCCCCAGCTAATAAATGGGACGAGGCACTTCCGATTGGAAATGGTAAACTGGGTGCCATGATTTTTGGCGGCGTTAATACCGAGCGACTTCAGCTCAACGAAGACAGTATCTGGTTTGGTGGCCCGCAGGACCGCAATAATCCGTCTGCTCTTGCAAAACTTCCTGAGATCAGACGCCTCATAAATGAAGGGCGCATAAAAGAAGCTCAGGAGCTCTGCGCATTTGCCCTCTCTGGAACACCAGAAGAGCAGCGCCACTATGAACTTCTGGGTGATTTGTATCTTGAATTTCCTGGAGGTTTTGAGGACTTTAATTTTTCTAATTATTCGCGTTCTCTGGATCTAGATGAGGCTCTTGTAACGACTTCCTACAGACTTAAAAACGTAGATTATAAACGCACTTATTTTGCAAATTTTCCTTCAAATGTGATAGTTATTCACCTTGAATCATCCAGAACCTCTTCGCTCACTTTTCATATGCAGCTTACCAAGGGTAATACCCCCTGGAGCATGGCACCTTATGAGACTCAGAATGTAAGAAGACCATCTTATAATGCCTATGCCGATGCAATTTATTGTGAGTGCAAGAATAATCGGTATACAACTTTTATGGAGGCCAAATCTGGTGGTAAAGGCGGCATCTCCATGGTTGGCGGTGCAAGAATTCTTAATGATGGTGGAAGAATCGAGTTAATAGGAAATACTCTTTATGTGAGGGAGGCAAGTTCGGTTACAATCCTTGTAACTGCTGCTACAACTTATCGCGAGAAGGACCCTAAATCTTATGTTACTAAGACATTGGATGAAGCTTCGAATTTGGGTTATGAGAAGCTTCTTAAGTCTCATATAAAAGACTATCAGAAGCTTTTTAACCGCGTAGAACTTGATATTAAAGGACAGGAAGGTATAGTAAGATTCTTTAATTTTGGACGATATCTATTAATTAGCTCAAGCCGCCCAGGTTCGCTTCCTTCTAATCTTCAGGGCATCTGGAATGACTCCTACTGCCCAATGTGGGGTTCGAAATATACAATTAACATAAACTGTCAGATGAACTACTGGCCAGCGGAGGTTTGTAATCTCCCTGAATGTCATGAGCCGCTTCTTGATATGATTGAACGCATGCGCGAGAACGGCCGCGTTACCGCGACCAAAATGTATGGCTGCCGTGGCTTCATGGCTCACCATAATACAGATATCTGGTGTGATACCGCGCCTCAGGATGTCTGCATGAGTTCGACCTACTGGGTGATGGGGGCTGCATGGCTTTGCCTTCATATCTGGGAACACTATCAGTTCTCTATGGATAAAGAATATTTGAGATTTCACTATGACACGATTCGCGAGGCATGTCTTTTTATTTTGGACTACCTAATTGAAGATGGGGATTATCTTGTGACGAGCCCGACCCTCTCACCTGAGAATGAATACATTTTGCCATCAGGCGAGCACGGTTTTATATGTAAGGGTGCGACCATGGATAATGAGATAATCATGGAGATTTTTGACGCCTGCATTAAGGCATCTGAGATTTTGGGGATTGATGATGAGTTCGCCTGTGAGCTTAAAAATGCCCTTACTCGTATCGCTCCGATTCGCATTAATAAGAACGGCGGCATCATGGAGTGGAACGAGGACTATGAAGAAGCTGAGCCTGGTCATAGGCATATATCACAGCTTTTCGCGCTTTATCCTGGTTCTAAAATAACGCTTGATAAGACTCCAGAACTAGCTGAAGCTTCACGCGCCACGATTGAGAGACGTCTATCCTTTGGTGGTGCCCATTCTGGCTGGAGTCGTGCGTGGATCATCAATATGTATGCACGACTTGGTGAGGGTGATAAGGCGCACGACAATATACTGACGCTTCTTAATAAGCAGACGCTTCCGAATCTTTTTGATAACCATCCGCCATTTCAGATTGATGGTAATTTTGGCGTAACTTCTGGCATCGCAGAGATGCTCGTTCAAAGTGTCGGTGGCGATATTAAGCTTTTACCTGCACTTCCTTCTTCCTGGCCTTCAGGTTATGTAAGAGGACTTAAACTTCGTGGAGGAAAGACTTTGAAATACCTTAAATGGGAAGATGGCAAGGTTGTAGAATTTGAGATTGAATAATCAGCTGTAAGTAATTGCTTATAGAGCTTAATTGATTGTAAAGAAAGAATCATATAGGTATACTGAATATATTCATATCGGTTATGTTGAGGCTTAAAACTGATTTTGAAATAAATCTTTTTGGGGAGAGTATTCATGAAGAGATTAATAAGATTTCTTGCAGGTACTGTTTGTGCAAGTCTTGTATTAAGTAGTGGCTTGTTTGTAAGTAGTTCTAATGTTTGGGCTTTGGCTTCTGGCGAAGTTGTGATTAATGAGAAAAATTTCCCAGATGAAAATTTTAGAAGATATGTATCAACGGAATGCGATACAAACGGTGATGGTGTATTGTCTCAGGCTGAGATTGATGCCACGGATACTGTAAATATAAATTCCAAGAAGATTTCTTCACTTACTGGTATAGAATTTTTTACATCATTGGAGTGTCTGTATTGTTATGATAATCAGCTGACAAGCCTTGATTTAAGTAAGAATCCAGAATTAGATTCTGTATGGTGTGCTGTTAATCAGCTGACAAGTATTGATGTAAGTAATAGCACTAAACTTACTTATTTGAGCTGTGGTGATAATCAGCTGACAAGTCTTGATGTAAGTAATAACCCTGAAATTTATCGATTGGAATTTGAAAAAAACCAGATTACAAATATTGATTTAAGCAAAAATCCGTTATTAAAGATTTTGGTTTGTACTGATAACAAACTAACAAGCTTGGATGTGAGCAAGAATCCATTATTATGGTGGTTGGAGTGTGGTAATAATCAGATATCTAGTCTCGATTTAAGTAAAAATCCTGAACTGGAATCTTTATTTTGTTCTGTTACTCAGCTAACGAATCTTGATTTAAGTAAGAATCCTAAATTACAGCGCCTGAATTGTTCAATTACTGGAATAGCCAGTCTCGATATAAGTAACAATGAACTTATTAGCTATGCTTTTAATAATGGTGAGTATGTGACTTATTCTTATGAATTAGGAGAAATGATAGGCTGGTATTTGCCTGAAAACTTTATTTATACAGCTCCTCATACAACTATTACAGCAAATGGAGAGATTTTACATGTTGGAACAGGCACGCCTTCACTTCCTCCTGTTCCGCCAACACCAATTCCAACAGTAGGTCCAATCCCAACCGTTGTTCCAACAGTTGTACCAGCACAGAGTGTTGGTTCATTTGTAGACCGCTGTTATAGCGTAGCACTTGGAAGAGATGCTGATGAGGGTGGATACAATTACTGGCTTGATGCACTTAATAATGGAGAGATTTGTGGAGCTCAGGCAGGCTACGGATTTATCTTTAGTGGTGAATATGCAAATAAAGAGACAACAAATGATGAATTTGTAACAGACCTCTATAGTATGTATTTTGGGCGTACACCAGATGAAGGTGGATTTAACTACTGGGTAGGTTTACTTAATAGTGGAGCTTCAAGAGAAGAAATTTTTGCAGGCTTTGCAAATTCAACTGAATTCGATAATCTCTGTAGCGATTATGGCGTAGTAACAGGAGCATATCTTGTAGGAGTTCCTAACGACCAGCAGGGTGGAGTAAACGCATTTGTAGCAAGACTTTATAATATCTGTCTTACCAGAAAACCAGATATGGCTGGACAAAGTGGCTGGGCAGAGAAACTCATAGCTGGAGAAGTAACAGGCACAACCTGCAGCTATGGTTTTGTATTCTCACCAGAGTTTATAGGTAAGGAACCAAGTAATGAAGAATTTGTAGCATGTATGTACAGAGCATTCTTTGGACGTGAGCCAGATATGGAAGGATTTACAGCATGGGTACAGAACTTGATTGATGGAGCTTCTTACGAGGATGTTTTCGATGGATTCTCTGGTTCAGCAGAGTTTGCTAACTTGTGCGCAAGTTATGGAATCAATCCTTAATAGGGATTTAGCGTAAAATACAGAATACAAAGGCTGTCTCAAAGGTTATTGAAAGATTACTTCTGAGATGGCTTTTTTATTTGGGAGGTGGCGGATATTCTTGGGTGCGCTGAGATTAGGGCTCTTCTCTCGATTGATACTTTCTAGTAATAACTGTTATGAGGACGCGGGTGCGCGTTTGTAAAATATTGGCTGAAGACTGATTTTTACAAGAATCTCACTTTAAATGCCCAATCTATTCACTCTTCAGTGAATGAAACGCCTGTTTTATGTGAATACCAAACTCTTGTGGGCTATGTTTTTGGATTCGGTTTGGAATACTGTGGTTTTTATGTGGTTTTTACAAACATGTGGGCATCTGAGCATGGGCGAGATCTTAGTCTGGGTGTGAAGAATCGTGGGGATAGGTGCTTTTCGAAGAAGAAATCTGCTTGAGATTGCATTCTGGAAGAGGATTGGGATTAGTGATGTTTGTAAAAATGAGAGGCAGGGGCTGATTTTACAAACATGGAAAGCTGGATTTGTAAAATTGAGGCGTAACGACGAATTTTACAAACGCTGCTTCGAGTTCAGGCGGCAGGAAAGGCATATGAGGTATCTGCTAAATTTTCTAAATTCTCTTAGGGGCAAGCAGAATGGGAGGCGCTGGAAAAAGCTGCCAGTTTATAATTCCTGCTTCTCTCCCACAAAATTATAAACGCACTGCACTTTGCTTCTCGCCTCCGCCCCTCGCCTCACCATTCTCATAAAACCCACGTATCTTAAAAAATAACCTCCTTACTTCGCACCAAGTAAAGAGGTTATATATCGTTATTTGAAATAATTACGACTGCTATCCAGTAATTTGGAATTCAGTCACATCCAACAGACAGCATCAAAACTTATTACAAAGCTCATCTGCCATGCGGGCAACACTTGAGGCACTGGCTTCAAGGTCGTTTCTGGTCAGGAAACCTGATTTAAGGGCGTTTTTAACATTGTTAAAATCGAATTCACTTCCTGGCATGAAGACATCGCAGCCTGCTTTGAGTACATTTTGAGCATATGCCTGAGGGTGTTTGCAGCCTTCGAATGCACCCCAGCCTGAGATTACCCAGTCGGTCATGATTAAGCCTGTAAATCCAAATTCTTTTCGGAGAATATCCTTATGGAGAGCAGAAGACTCATTGGTGTGGATTCCATTTACAAGATTATATGAAGTCATGAGTGCCTTTGGAGAACTCTCTCTGATTGCAATCTCGAATCCCTTGAGGTAGATGTCACGAAGGGCACGCTCGCTTAATACACTGTTATTCTGAATACGATTATATTCCTGGTTATTACAGCAGAAGTGCTTGATTGTAACAGCACAGCCAGGGTGCTTTTGAACACCACGTGTGATGCCTGCGGTGATTAAGCCGCTTACAAGAGGATCTTCTGAATAATATTCAAAGTTACGGCCGCAGAGGATGCTTCTGTGGATATTAAGAGCTGGAGCGAGCCAGAGGTGGACGCCGAGACGAGCCATCTCGAATCCGACCATATCACCACAGTCTGCTGCAAAATCAACATTAAAAGTCTGGGCAATTGCTGTACCGATTGGAAGAGCGGTTGCGTACTGTTCGATTACCTCGTCGCCATCCTTGAGCTGATATAACTTTGGCTGCTCATCTTCAGGGATGAGTTCGAGCATTGTCTCTGGAAGGCCATTCTCGAGTGGATGGATGACACCATTAGCGTCGCGAGCGGCGCGGCGGTTGACACGGACACCAGCTGGGCCGTCAGCCATAACCATTGAAGGGATGCCGTATTTTGTAGCGAACATATAGGTCTGGCCTGCAGCGCCTGCAACGGAGAAGCCCTGGCTTCCGACTACTGTCTCAGGAAGTTCGGACAGACCATACTGGCCGATGCAGAGTTTGATTAAGTCATCTTCTTCCATTTGGGATACGCGTGAATCGATAAGTGGATTCATGTCATAGTTAATGATTCTGGTAGTGATGGAATCAGGTGAGATAATGAGGGATTTTAGATTGGCACTTTCGAGGTCGGTATCGCAGGAGATTCCTGGGTTGAAGTCCTCAAAAGATGGTTCCTTGGTAATAGATCTCGCCTTGGTGACAATCACTTCTGAAGGGATGACAACTGAACCGATGCAGGAAGTTGAGATGCTGGAATTACCAACGCGGATTGCATATTTTCCTGCTTCAAGGATATATGAAGAATCGTCGCTACTATATGAAGCGAGGTCTCCTATCTTGAATTTAACGCTGACTGAAGCTGATTCTCCTACATTAATAATTGGGCTCTTACTAAATCCAGCGAGAACCTGATATGGCTGGTCAAGCTTTCCAGATGGAATTGATACATATACCTGAACGACTTCCTTTCCTGCAAAAGATCCGATATTTTTTACCTGGGAAGTAACGGTAACAGTATCCCCGAGCACTTCAAAATCAGAAGAAACAATCTCAAAATCTGTATAGGATAAACCAAAGCCAAAAGGATACATTGGAAGCTTTCCGACCGTGTCAAAATAGCGATAGCCTACATAGATGCCTTCCTTGTAGCAGGTATCATTAAGCTCTCCAATCTCGATTAAGTCTGGATAATCTTCCCATGTGCTCCAGGTGGTGGTAAGCTTTCCTGAAGGGTTAGATTTACCAAGGATAATATTTGCAAAAATATCACCGCTTACAACGCCAAGCTGTGAGAATAACAATATATTCTTAACCTCATTGACAGGCGTAAGATCAACTGCGCCGCCTACATTTAGTACGAGCATGAAGTTAGTATATTTTGAATTAAGTTCGAGGATATCGCGAACTTCTGTATCGGTTAGTAAAACCTCGCCTTTAACTACAGATCTGTCTGAACCTTCACCTGAGATTCTTGAGAGAACATATACCGCAGTGTCGCCCTCGCCAGTAAGAGGAATATTATATTCAGGCTCGGACATGATAATGCCCATTATGAAGGCTTTTGCCTCAGCCATCTTGCGCTTTGTATCTTCAATGAATTTCTTATGTGCTTCGTCAAGAACAGCATCATAAGAGTTAAGCCAGGAAGAAGAAGTAATCTCAAAACCGCTGTTTTTGAGGCCGTCCTCAATATTTACAAAAAATCTGGAATTAACTTCGCCTGAACCTGTTCCACCCTTAATTGTGTGGCGTGCTCCATTACCAAAAAGTGCGATTTTGCCTGCTTCTTTAAGTGGGAAATTTCCGTCGCGCTTAAGGAAAAGTGTGCACTCAGCGCCATTCTCGCGAAGATAAGAATTGTGCTTAATCTCATAATCAAAAAGTTCCATAAAATACCTCTCAAAAAGTTTTATAATCTATTTTTTCATAGCAGTTTGCGAAAAGCAACACGTCACACATTCTCGTTTGTTAATAATAATTGAATAATGGTAAAATGGTTGCGGTTAAGGAAAAAGATAAATGTGGAGAATAAAGATGAGTAGACTACTATTTATATCGGATATACATGGAAATATGGAGGCGGTGGAGGCTCTTCAAAAAGAACTTCCCAATATCGCACCAGATAAGATATATTTTCTTGGTGATGCAGTTGGCAAAGGCCCGGAGAGCCATCTGGCACTTGACTGGGTGCGCAAAAACTGTGACGTGGTTATACGTGGCAACTGGGACGATGGAATGATTCTAAATCAGTTTCCTAATGACCAGTACTACTGTAATCAGCTTGGTGAGGAGAGATTAAAATATATTTTGACACTTCCTTTTGAGACGGAGGTTCTTATAAGTGGCCTCTGGTTCAGACTCGTTCATGGCCGTCCTACTGACAGACTTTATCTCTCATATGACAGTATGGAAGACCTGGAAAAGGGTTTTATATCTAAGGTAAGTAGCCGCGTTTATAATGCATATATCTGTGCTGACAGCCATATGCCGTATATTCGTAACTGTAGTAAGGGTTATGCAATTAATACAGGAAGCATTGGTAACAGTCTTGGCGTTCCAAGAGTTCATGGAATCCTTATTGAGGGTGAACTTGATAGTCCGGTTCAGTCTCCAATAAGCTTTAATGTTTTAAGCATTCCATATGATAATGAGAAGGCTGTAAAAAAGTGCGATTTATATCCAGATATGCCATGGCCAGATGCATATAAAAAGGAAATTCTGACAGGGCGTTATGGAAGAGCGTGATGCGATTTTTATATGATTTTCGAGAAGGAGATAAAAAATGAGCATTTTAATTAAAGATACAACAAGAGAAGAGCGTAAGAGAATCGTGCAGGAGAGCCTCGGTGGTGCTGCTGGCGGATGCGATGAAGCTATGGCTGGCATGGAGGACATGTATGACGACTATATTGAAGGCAAAAAGGAACTTAAGGAAATCAACATGGAATACAGAGCACGTTTTGTTGTCGGTGGCGACGGACCAGATCGAAGTAGCTGTAATTTCTATTGATTTTGGGAGTAGTGAACAAAGAAAGTAAAACATTTT
The DNA here is from genome assembly GCA_024403775.1 of Clostridia bacterium. Classification (GTDB taxonomy): domain Bacteria; phylum Bacillota; class Clostridia; order Saccharofermentanales; family Saccharofermentanaceae; genus Saccharofermentans. The sequence continues at coordinate 21,021 of JAKSRE010000019.1, forward strand.
TGTTTATTTTTGATAGAGTTCATTTCTCGAAAATGTATTAAAATACACTTTGGGGAAAACATAGGATTTTTATTATTTTCGGATGGGAGAAGAAACATGCGTAAAAAATTCCTATGTCTTTTTTTATGCCTAAGTTTATTGGTTAGTTTGTTGCCAATGACAGTTGTAGCAGCCGGCGGCTATTATCGAATTGATGATACCGAGTTTTATTATGGTAGTGAGAACCATTCTGGTGACGGATGGGTATGGGATGGTTCAACAAGAACACTCACACTCAACGGTTATAATGGTAAATCCATTGTTACTAATAGCGAGATGAATATCGTAGTTGTGGGTGATAGTAAGGTTAAGGGTACTTTTTCAAAATACAACGATGGCGACAACTTTGAGGCAATTTCTGTTGCAGGTAAACTCACACTCACTGTTTATGCAAAACTAAGTTTTCGCGTTGATGAGGATAAGAGTATTGCTTATTGTATAACAGCTAATGAATTAGATATTTCTGTTAAACCTAAAGGTCAGATTTATGCCGATCTTGATAGTGGTGTATTGATGTATTCAAAATCTGATAATTCAAAGATTACTTGTGATGGATATATTTTTACTAGCACTGAACTCCTTAATTCTCAAGGCAATCTTGATCTCAATGTTGCTGGAAAAATAGAAGTAGCTAATAGGGCTAACGCTTCTTATTTGTACTCTTGTATTCATGTTGAAGGCAAGCTTAATATTACTGGTTATGGTACTATTCAGCTTGGTGATAAATACAGCAATATCAAGAGTGGTTTTACATATAGCTACGATGGATCTGTAACCATTAGTGAAGGTATTAATTTAAATATTGTCACTAAAGGTAACTGTATTGAAGCGGATTCATTTACAGCGGGCGGCAATAGTACTATTAATCTTATGTCTACTTCGAGTGGTTATGCTATGAGTTCTCACGAGGTTTTATTTAAAGAAAATTCTAAGTTGATAGTAAGTGGTGTTGGCGGAATCCGTGGCTTTGATGTAGATTTTTCTAATAAAGATATTTCAGTTATTTTGGATAGTCGACTTGCGTATGCAGATCACCAGTTATACTATAGACCAACAGGTGTTAGTACTATTAACTGTAGTTCCGATTATATATTCTCTGTTGATCACGGAACAGTATTCTTTGAAGGTTTTGGAACAGACTACTTAACAGCTGGCAAGGGTATTGTTTATAACGAATACGGTGCTTGTTTCTGGAATAGAAGTGGTAAACAGGTTCTTAATTGTACAAGTAATACATTCTCAAGTCTTAGTGAATTTAATGGTAGTGGAGATATCAGCATTACTTCTACAGATGGTATAGCTCTTTTATTCAATATGTATGGTTCAAAATTTCCATCTGAACTTAACTATGATGGTAAGATTACTATAAATAACAGTAAGTATGGTATTTATTCAGGATACTCACTCATTATTGATGGTGATTGTGACTATTATATTCGTTCTGGTGGACCATCTATTTATTCACGCGGTGATATTACTATCAACGGTTCTGGATCAATCGATGCAAAGACAGATTGGTATGTTGACGATGCTGTAATTGAAGCACCATTAGGAGAGATATCAATTAGTAGAGACGGAGATTTTTTACTTAACGGCCACGAGTGTCATGGTATCAAGGCCTTAGGTAATATCAATGTTGGTGGTAGCGGTGAATTGAAGATTATTGGCAGTGGCGCTGGTATTACTACTGAAAAAGGAAATATCATTGTAAATGGTACTCGTACATTAGATCTTATAACTGATTTGGATGTAGTTGTGTTTGGCGATTCAGATGGTAGCCTCATTCTTAACGGAACAGGTTCAGTTATCTCAATTGCTGCTAAACGTAATTATGCGAAGGCTATTTCTGGTTCAAATGCATTGGTTATTGATAAGAATGATGCTTATGTAATAACAGAAGGTGATCCAGATGGAATAAAGGTTGTATATGAATTAGTTACACCTGAGGTAACTCCAGAAGTTACACCAGAGGCTACTCCAACAACTACTGTAACTCCAGAAGTTACGCCTACTCTAGAGCCTACAAAGGTTACCACTCCTTCTGTAACTCCAGCTACTACACCAGTGACAACTCCTGTTTCTACACCTGAGACAGAGGCTACTCCTACACCTCGTCCAACACTTGTTGCAGGTGAATATACTGAAGATCAGATTCCACAAGTTAATGGTGCAACAGTTGACGCTGAATTAAGCGTTGGTGATTTTGTAACCCGCTGCTATAGAGTAGCACTTGACCGTGAACCAGATACAGATGGATATAACTACTGGACAAACAGCCTAAACAATGGTGAGGCTTGTGGTGCACAGGTAGGTTTTGGCTTCATCTTTAGTGCTGAGTATCAGAATAAAGAAAGAACAAATGAAGAGTTCGTTACTGATTTGTATTCAATGTTCTTTGGCCGTGAGGCAGATGCTGATGGATATAACTACTGGTTAGATCAGCTCAACGCAGGAACATCAAGAGAGAAAGTATTTGCAGGCTTTGCAAATTCACTTGAGTTCTATAATCTCTGTATGAAGTACGGCGTTGTAAGTGGATGGTATGCAATTGGCGTAGACAATAACAGCCAGGGCGGAGTAAACTGCTTCGTTGCTAGACTTTATAAGATTTGTCTTAACAGACTTCCAGATATGGGTGGCCAGAGCTACTGGGTAAGCCAGTTGATCGATGGCAATATCGATGGAACTACAGCTTCATTTGGTTTTGTATTCAGTGAGGAGTTTACAAACCTTAAACTTCAGGATGATGAATTCGTAGCATATATGTATGCAGCATTCTTCGGACGTAAGGCTGATGTTGACGGCTTCAACTACTGGATGAAGGAAATGGCAAATGGCATGAGTCGCACAGATGTATTTGCTGGATTTACAGGTTCAGCAGAGTTCATTAACCTCTGTAGCGAGTACGGAATTAAGGCTTAAACTTAAGAAATTTTTTGGTTAGATTAAGAAGGACGTTCGGCACTAGATTGCTGGCGTCCTTCTTTGTATTTAGGGAGGTGGCGCCTGACTTTTGCCTAAGCTCTGCTACTTTTATGCGTTAAATCTGGTAGTTTTATGGATATAATAAAAGTGTGGATGGAAAAGAGGTGATATGTATGAGAACAAAAAAAGAGATAATGGGGCTTGCTGGCCTCATGGTGCTGCTGTTCCATTTTTATATTCCCTTTGGAAACAGCCCTCTTGAGACTTACTTGTTCAGGTCTACTTTTGTCGGAGTAGATTTATTCTTCTTCGTATCCGCCTACTCTCTTGGAAGCCGCAATAAAAATGGCGATATTAATGTAGGGAAGTTTCTTCTTAACCGCTTAGGGCTAATCTATATTCCATTTTTTATTTTATCTGGTATAGCCGCCATTTATGGAAAGTGGGATTTTATCCGCTTCTCGAAAGTAGTATCCACAATCGAATTCTTTGAACGTGGCGGTGGTGCATTCTTATGGTACCTGACGGGTATATGTTTTTTGTATTTGTTCGTTCCACTGATGCTCAAGATAAAGAAACGTTTTGGACTCTCAGGTCTTCTAATTCTTCTTTGCATCTGGGCGTTATTAAGCATCATCCTTCAGTATGGTTTTAACTATACTAAGCTATTTATCCTGATAAATCGTCTCCCTATTTTTATAATCGGATTATACTTTGATGATTTGGGATCAATAGTTCGTGGAAAGATTAAGAAGAATTTTTTATATGTGCTTGAGGCGGCATTATTTATAGCTGGATCACTTATAGTTTTTTTCTTTGGGGTTACTTCACGATTAAATAAGCCTTTCGCTGATATGTATTATGTGATTGCAATTCCGCTCATTCTGGCGATAGCACTGATTATTAATTCGATTTTTACCAGGTCTAAAAGCCGCATTCTTAAGTTTATCGGAGGAATCACGCTGGAGCTTTATGGTCTTCAGATGATTTTTGGATATAACCTTGAGATAAAATTAATGAAGTTCATGCCAGTTAAGCAGCTCGCGGTTATTCCTACAGGCCTGCTTTTGATTCTTATGGCTTTTGCATTAAATAAACTACTTAATTTTATAAGAGAACCGATAAGGAGGAAAACATTATGAAAAGATTCTTAATATCATTAGTCTGCGTAGCCATGCTTATGTCAGGCTGCAGTAGTAAGGAGACACCAAAAGAGACTTCGCCTGAAGTGGAGAACACGACTATATCACAAAGTGATTCATCTTCTTCCGAAGAGTCAGTTGCTGCTACGACAGAAAAAGCGAATAGAGAGGGAACAAAACTTTATAATGCATTTATTAATGAACTTAATTCGTCATCAGATATCTCGCAGATTGCTAATAACTTATCAAAAGAATCAGTCTCAGGCTATGACTGTGTGGTGAATGATTTTGGCGAAGGATTCCTTAATGGATTTGATGCGGACATCACAGGTTTTAATAAATGTGTGGGTTTTGGACCATTAATTGGATCAATTCCTTTCGTTACTTATATTTTTGAGACGGATGACCCAGCGGCTCTCAAAGAGACGCTTCTTAAGCACGCCGATCCACGTTGGAATATTTGCACGGAAGCAGACGAGACTGTTTGTGAGATCTCAGGTAATTACGTATTTTTTGTTATGTGTATAAATGAGTGATAGATAAATATATAGTTGCTTTGCGAATGCTGCCCACACCAGAAGGCTTTTGGCTTTTGGTGTGGGCGGTGTTTTTTGTGAGTGAATCTGCCAATCAAAAACGCGATTTCTGCCAATCAGTGATTGGAACATTTGGACATAATGAGTGGTATCTGGGAGGCGTTTGCTGACTGTAATAAATATTAGAAACGATTAAACTCCGCCCAGAAGCGGTCAATGCTGTTTATATCTGAATATTCAGTGAAACTTTCAGAATATGTGATTAATCCAGTATTAGGATCACTGATAATCACGAATAAAAAGAATGTGTCATACCTGGAAGATGCATCTTTGAAGTAGTCAAAAAGCCATTCTTCCTTTGTGAAATCCAAATTGTCATTAATATATATGCTAAAAGAAGCGTGGTTTATATCAGATTCGTACTGGCCCTGAATTGTAATCTTGCGGCCAGACAGTGTGTAACCGATGTCACTTAAAATGATATCGCGTTCGATATTTCCCGCCTGACAGATATCGTGGTTGTCAGATGTGATTTTGCCGCCCATTGAAGTTACGCGATAATAGACATCGCCCTGTCTTATTGATAGAAAATCTTCGCAGCGGCCTGAATCTGCCATCTCGCCCAAGGACTTGTCGATGATCTCATAATCTGATCCATAAGTCTGTGAGATGTATGACTTCATGATGTGATAGTTATAAAGGCCTGAGATTTTGTGCTGGGCGAGAAAACCGACGAGCACACAAATGACTAAAATAACTATGATTGATGGTAGGATTTTGGTGTTTTTCTTCACTTATATTTAATCTCCTGAGAGTTTATAATTCTTTTGTAGGAATTTACTAATGTAGTGTAATGCTTTTCGAAAAGAAAATAAACACATAATCTCACTGGAGGACGACGGATGGAGAATCACTTCAATACGCCAGCGGAGGCGCTGGAACTCAACATGAAAGCAGGTGTTAATAAGGCTTCTATGCCGATTCTTAAGATGATTCTGCTTGGCATCATGGCTGGCGCATTTATCGCGCTTGGTGGTGCGACTAGTTCGACGGCGGCTCATAATATTAGTAATGTCGGCCTCGCGCGTCTCGTGGCTGGATGCATTTTCCCTATTGGACTTATGATTATTGTTTTCGTTGGCGGTGAACTTTTTACGGGTAACTGTCTTCTCGTGATGGATGTTCTGGATAAGAGAATTAAAGTGGTTGAGTGCATTCGTAATCTGGTGGTTGTATGGCTCAGTAACCTTGTGGGCGCACTGATTATTGATGTGCTGATTTATTTCTCAGGGAACCTCAATTATACAGCTGGACTTAATGGCGCTTATGCGATAAAGGTTGCCGTTAGTAAAGCTGCAATCAGTCCTGTGACTGCAATAACTTCTGGAATTTTATGTAATATTCTTGTCTGCATCGCTATTTTGGTGGCGCTTGCTGCAAAAGATCTTGGCGGTAAAATCTGGGGAATTTTCTTCCCAATTATGGCATTCGTTGTTGGTGGATTCGAGCACGTTGTTGCGAATATGTTCTACATTCCAATGGGCATGATGGCTAAATGTAATCCTGTTTTTGCCTCAAAGGCGATTGAAGCATATGGCATGACTCAGAATCAGCTAGATTCACTTAATATGAGTGGACTTTTAAGTAATTTTCTGTTTGTTACAATTGGAAATATCCTTGGCGGCATGCTTTTTGTTGGTGTGCCTTGTTATCTTGCAAGTAAGCGTAAGTGGTGATATTTGATTTAGATTGAACGGCTTCGTATCTGGCGGGCTGGTGGTCATGGCTGAAAGCTAATGTTTGAAGCTGGATGGCTGTGCTGGCAAGTATGTCTATGTAAACGGCCCTTTGTGTCGATGTACATAGACCAAAATCGCAAAAATATAGACACAAGGTGGTTGTGTCTATGTAAACGGCTATTTGTGTCGATGTACATAGACCAAAACTGCAAAAATATAGACACAAGGCGGTTGTGTCTATGTAAACCCCGCTTTGTGTCGATGTACATAGAACAAAATCGCAAAAATATAGACACGTGCTTCCTCGCGCCTTATCACGCACCTCCTCACGCCTCCACACACCTTATAAAATTTAAATCACGTCCCCAACTACTTTGCTGCTGCCCCCCTCTAATCTCAATAGAAAAGAACAAAAAAACACCCGAGTCGCCTTGGATCTGCAATCCTGCAATCCCGCGACTCGGGCGTTTATAATTCAAAAAACTATAAGCCCAGGTAACCTGGGTGAATAAATCTTATCGATTCTTACGTTCTCTTTTAGCTTCCTTTACATGCTCTTTGTGAATCTTAAGATTCTCAGCAGTGTAACCAAGAAGAACGCTTGGCTTAATCTGATAAAGTGCCTTAAAAAACTCATTGTAGTTATTTGACTTAAGACCGATGTTACTACAAACATCATTGTACTTATCATACTTTGTGATTGTTCTGATGCTTGTTGCACCCTTGTATGAATATCCATAAGCCATATCAAGCTCGCTGAGCTCTACAAACTTTCTTCCTACCTCATAAATACGATTATTTGTGAGGAAAGTAATTGGATTACCCTTCTTATCCTTATAGATAAAAACTGAGTTCTGATTAAGCTCACTAACGAGTAAATCTTCGCCATGCTCTTCTACATACTGCTCGAGATAAGATTTGCGCTTAAGACCAACAAGAAGAGAGATAACAATAATCCAGAATGCGATAGAGAACAAAATCAAAAATATTGAGGCAAATGCGATAAAAGGCTGAAACTCATCGCCACCTCCTGTTATGATGAAGCCCGCGATAGCGATAGCGGCACCAATTACCAATACAATCAATCCCCAAATGGCACTATTTTTTGCTGTGCGAATTGCAGTATTCTTATAGAGAATATCTGCTGTGTAAAAATTCTCGTTCATTTCCCAATCTCCTTTCAAACTTTAATAAAAACCAAAGAGAATTGTCTATCCTTTGTGGTGAGTAGTCAAGAGTTTTGGAACAAAACTGTCAACTTTAACAGTTAATCGCTAATAGTTAATCAAGAGTTTAGGAAGGTTTACGCTTAACTACTGCCTCTGTGATATCGCGCATAACAAGTTCGCCAGCAGCATTCGTGATATCAATAGTCAGTTCGACAAGACCATTATATGGGTTACGCTCAACCATCTTGGTTATGGTTACAACGCCAGTCAGTTCATCCTCAGCGAAAGTCGGTTTGAACCATTCAATCTTCGTTGAAGCACCAGCGATTAATTCCTCTCCAAAATAATCCTCTTCCAGATACTTTGCCCATACGCACATAAATGACATAACGCCTGGTGCGATGAGTTTTCCAAAGCGTGTATTCTTACAGTATTCCTCATCAGTATGAAGAGGTACGTCATATTTATATGCGAAGTCGAGCATGTCCTCCTTATCAAGAACTGCCTTCTTCAAAGTCTTGGTCATGCCTACAGAAAGTTCTTCAAAATACATTTAGCAGAGTTTCCTTCCATCTTCGAAAGCCTTGCCTACAACATCTCCAAGTCCAACATAAGTGTTGTTACATGGGTCAAATGCAATTGGCTTAAGTTTCTTTGTATCAATTTTGCCATCTGTGATGACGCTCTCATCAGCACACACATTGACGATTTTACCAATAAGAATTCCATTATTAAAGCTGATAACTTCGCACTCCATAGCCATAGGAAGCTCGTTAATAAGTGGAGCATTAACATGTGGACTTCTGGTAGCAGTGAAGCCTGCCTTAAAAAACTTATCAGGTACATTGCGGCCTGATGCGATTCCTACATAGTCACTTCCGATGACAGTATCCTCAGTTGCCATGCTTACAGTAAATGCCTTTGTCTTAAGGAAATTGTCAGTTGTTTTATGTTCAGCAAGACTGATTGTAATCTCTTCATAGTCTGTTGTGATGCCCCAGGCAGCGTTCATGGCATTTGGATTACCATCTTCATCATAAGTACCGATAATAAGAACTGGCTGTGGAAGCATAAGTGGCTTGGCGCCAAAATCAACACGTGTCATAGTAAATCTCCTTGTGAAAATTGATATTATTTATTATATCGTATAAGTGCTATTATTAAGTATCAGATTTATTAGGGGCATATGACAATGAGTAAATATACAAAGTGGACAGCAATCTGGGGCAACGCGATGTCGATTGCCGACTCAAGACCTGAAGGGTATGGCAGGGATATAACATTGAGATATCCTGTATTTTCGCCTTTCGAGGGAGATAAAATCAGACTTACCTTTGATAATATTTGTGGCACGGAAGACATAGAGATTACGAAGGTTACGATTGCTGAGGAGGATTCCCAGAAGCCTTCAGGTATAAATGCTTTTGGCGGCAGAATTAAGGGTGAGACCTTGAAGGTTTTGCCTGGCTTTGTTATTCCGAAGGGGCAAAAGCACGTGACTTCTCCTATTGAATTTGATGTTAAGGCGGACAGCAAAATAGTTATAAGCTTCTATCTTGGTAATTTTACGCAGATGAGATCAGCGGTGCTTGTTACAGGAGGACTGTCTGAGGCATATTTTGCGATGGGTGATGCGACTGAACGCGAGGTTCTTGACCCTGAGACAACCAAGATGACGAGATGGTTTTACTTTTTGAGCGACGTCGATGTCTATACAGAGGAGCAAAATCGCGCCGTTATCTGCTACGGTGATTCTATTACTGCGCAGGACTGGCCAGATGATCTTACCTCTATCCTTCGCGAAAATAACATTAAAAATACTTCAGTTATTCGTAAGGCTGCAAGTGGTACCCGAATTCTTCGTGAATATTCAAATATCACATATAATTCATATGGTCTTAAAGGCGAGAACCGTGTGCCAAGAGAGTTCGATGTGGCTGGCGCTGATGCTGTAATTATTCAGCAGGGAATCAACGATATTATCCACCCTGTAGGTGTTGAGAAAAATCAGTTTAGACCAATGTCTGATCTTCCAACTTCAGATGAACTGATTGACGGAATCAGAAGATATATTAAGTTTGCTACTGAGAAAAATCTCAAGGTATACCTTGGAACTCTTCTTCCTATTTATGGCTGGAGAACTTATGAGGACTTCAGAGAAGATCTCAAAAATGAGTTTAACAGTAAACTTAAGTCAATCGAGAATACTACTTTAATTGATTTTCATAAGGCTGTTGAGGATAAAGAAGACAGTAGAAAATTTGCTCCTGGCTTTGACTCTGGCGATTCACTTCACCCAAGTAAAAAGGCCTACCGCCGTATGGCAGAAGAGGCCTTTAAAGTGCTTTTCGAAAAGTGATTATAAATTTTTACAGGCTCTCAACGAATTCTTTTGCTTCCTTAAGACTTATGCCAGATTCTTCTCTTATGAATTTAATGGCTTCCATCTTATGGCCCTGTCTTAGAAGCTCTCTTGCCTCTTCAACTGTCTCCGCGTCAAGGTTATTAAGACCAGGCTCACGTGTGACTTTTTCCTCATCTTCAATTGTAAGGCCTTCAACATAATCCTTTGCTTCCTTAAGTCCCATACTTACATTGTCCTTAAGGTATTTGATGGCTTCAATTTTTCTTCCCTGAAGAAGCATAGCCTTTATGTTCTGTGTAACTTCTTCTGGAACGTTATAGTAAATGTCAGAAGCAGGCGCAGCTGGAGTTACTGGCGCGGTTTTATTACGTCTTCTTAATTCATCAGCTTCAATCTGATCGTCTGTTTTGTGTCTAAAGAAATCAAAAAATCCCATAGTATTTCCCCCTTATAAATCCTTTGTTTGGATTATAACACTGTTCGCAACTTTTTTTCCTTAAAGAAAAATAGTGTGCATGTAATAATTACTAGCATAAGACAGATGGGTGTTGGTTATGTATTGATGAAACATAATGGAGGTAGGAATTATGGAAGATAGTTCAGCATTTGGTACGTTGTTAATCATCGCATTGATTATCTACATTGTGTCACCGATAGATTTTTTACCGGGACCAGTAGATGACATCGTTCTTGCTTTAATAGCTATGGCCAGCAAGCGTCAAAGCTGACTTAAGCTGTTAAGTATGGATGAGTATAGACAAGTTTGCGAATAAGGGAGGTGGTAAGTACTGTTCGCAACTTTTTTTCCTTAAGTTAACGAGTTAGAGATGACATAATAGTTTTGAGAATGGATAGTATGTTTTTTTGGGACGTAAAAAGGAGAAATGGTATGAAAGATGTTTTTAAGAAGATGATTAATGTGGCAGCAGTAGCAATCGTTGGTAACCAGGTTCTTGTCGGCATGTTCGGAATCAATGTCTTCTCGAGAGCTAAGGACCTCATTATGGGTACAGAAGAATTACCTTCAAGACTTGGTAGAGGTTTCAGTAAGATTGAGGAGGGTACCATTGTCAGTAATGAGGAGATTAAGGAGGAAAAGACGGTTATCACAACGGTTGAAGTAGAGAGTAAGTTTAACACTATTAGTGAGCTTGCGACTGCTTCCGAAGAGTACTCTGCTATTGTGTTATATGAGGATGATAGAACAGTTGGATTTGTTACTGTTCCGTTCTCAAAGAGTACCATGCAGATCTCCTTCAGTGGTGTAGTCAAGGCAGGTTTCGATTTATCTGAATTCACTTTTGAAGTGGATGAAGACAAAATCTATGTCTATATGCCAAAGACAACCATTCTCTCTCATGAATTTGGGGATATTGAGGAAATTTATGACGAAGGCTTCATGAATAGAATATCCCCAGAGGTTGAGTGTGAACTCGTAGAAGATAAGGCTAAAGAGGAGGAAAGACGCATTGTTAAAGGTGGTATCTATGATCTTGCCGAAGATAATGCTAAAGAGGTAATTCGTGATGTCTTCTCTGAGTTTGAAGAACTTGGGTATACGGTTGAGTTCATCGATTATGTTAAGGCAGCACCAAAAGATATAAGCATGTTCTTTTAAAAGAACATGTTAATCTTTTGTGAAGAATTTTTATTTGTCCTAATAATGAATCTTCATGGTCGTATAATTAACTCATATAAAAAAATTGATATGTTTTAATGATTTTATTTGAGAATTCTGTGGAAACAGAGTACGGGGGGCATATGATTACTCTAGCTTTGGACGAGTTTGGTAAATTTGAAGTAGTAAAACGCATGGAAGTTGTTGCACAGGAACAGACTGGCTGTATACTAATCGGAGGTCTTATTTATAATGATCTTGGAGATAAAGAAGATCTGGAAAATGAACATAATCGAATTAAAGCTTATTACAGCAAAATAGTAAGTTCAATTCCTGATGCTGTCTATCCACGTAATCTTCATGTAATGAAGGGCGAAGAAGGCAAAGAATTTACTAGAGATATTAAGATTGAAGTATCACAGTCATTAGCAGAGTTTTTACAAAACGGAACATATAAGGAAGAAGAATTGTTATCAGAAAATTCAAAGCGCAAGGGCTTTTACAAGGTGATTGTTGTTTTGAAATCAGAGACAGGTAAAACAATCAGAACCGACAATGAAGATCTATTTATCAATGACTCATATGGAAGTAATTTATATTTCCATATGGTCAGCGAATTTTTGTCGCACGCTGTATTTGATAATTTTGATAATGAGGCAGGTACAGAATATTCTCTACAAATAGCCACACGTGCGTCTATAAATGACAAATCTTCTGATAATGGTCTGTTTGAGCAATATAATGAGCAGGGATATAAACCAGTTAATAAGAACCCGAATAACTGCTACTATATTCTTACCAATCAGGATGTATATAGAACTCTTATTGAGCAGAAGTTAATGGAACACGAGAATGATGTAAAAATCTCTCGAATATCTGCTGAATCCATCGATTATTTAAGTGAACACAGTCAGGAGTTTTTATATCTGGCTGATAGCATATGTTCATATCTTACATATGATAGTTTTAAAGTAAGTGATGGTAATTACTTAAAATTTATCAGAAAAAAACTGGCGAAGTTAATAGAGAATGATAACAGCCTTTTGTATTCCTATGATGATGTAGATACAGAGTTTACCAAAGCTATAAGAGCTATGAGTAATAGGGATATATATGTTGCGATGAGTTATCTTTATGACATAAAGACGAATTATGCAAGTTATGTTGCTGAATATTATGAGAATAAGTGGTATCCACATCTTCTTAATAAGATAAACAAAGAAGTAAATACTGATGACTGGTGTATGGCTGTTGATAAGTTGACCAAATCTCTTCTCAGTAACACCTATAATCAGAAAAAAGGCCAATACTTGTTTGAAGAATTGGAGAGAACTCTTGAAGTAATAAAGGAAGAATTCAAAACTTCACAAATGAAGTATCTTTACTATTTTTATAATGCTGGGGTTTCTGTGTACTCACATCTTGGCGATAGTAGCAGGGCAAAGGTGTATGAGGAATTATGTATTGATTATGCTCAATATGTTGATCTTGAGAAAATGTTAAGATTGCGCAATCAGCAAGTAGTAATGCTTTGTGATTACTTTGATTATGAGCATGCACGTGTCATTGCAGAAGAGAACGTAAAAATCAGCAAAGAAACCTACAAGATTAAGGCTCTTACTGTCCCTAAAGCAGATATTCGTAATAAATTTGATGTCGTTAAAGCGTTGAGTCAGCTGGGACAAGTTTATGCTTTTATGCAGGATAGTCAGGCTGAAAACTGTTTCTTGGAAGCATTAGAAGATATTGAGGAAGGCACACCTGATTACTATATTACTGCCTCATATTTGCTGCATCATTACATAGATTCTGGTAATGAAAGAAAATATCGCGAGTTGGCAAAGAAATATTTTAATGGCGAAGATTTACTTGAAGCACAAACAGATATGATTATCAGAGAATTGGATGATAGTCATCCTCAACACAGCTTCTTCTTCGCATTATATGTACTTGTTAAGGCAACATATGTCTTCTATAAACAGGAGGTGTCAGATGAGCTTTGGAACAAATTGACGAAAGTGTTTACTTATAAATCTCAAAAGACTGACAGAAATTCCTGTTCTTATGGTCATCCAGTTGAACTGATATGTCACTATCTAATTCTCCTCTCGTATTACAGGGATGATGAAGACTCATGCAAACTGTTTAAATCACATTTGAGAAAATGTTTAAAGAACTCGAACGCTCTTGTAAATGCAATAATACAGTTTGGAAATATCGAGATACATAATTCTTTGGGTTACAAAGACAGTTCCAGTCAGTACCTGTTAAATTTGAGAGATTTTCTTGCTGAAGGTTTCTATTTTTTGAAAGATATTAAAGATATTACCAGCGAAGAAGATTTGTATGCTTTGTATAAGAAATTATTTGTTTACATGTATTGCTAATTGGAGGTGAAATCATTATGAAAATCTCAAAAGTCAACCATACAAGAATGGGAATCGGTATCAAAAATCAGGATGCAACAGGAATTTTATATAAGGATAATGTAGTTGATATCAATGAACACATTTCCAGTGTAAATAAGGCCGCACAAAAACTCTATTCTATGAAGAATAGTAAAAAGGGGTTAGATAAAAATATTGATGAGCTGTTCAAAATAGTTGATGTTGAGATAAAAAATGCCTGCAAACAGCGACTTGAGCAGATTGATGTGTCTCGTCTAATAGATTGTGTTCGTAAGAAAACTAATAGTGATTGTAGTAAAATTACATCTGAAAGCATAAATAATTATCTTGATTTATGTCTTCGTAAGAGTTTATACAGAGATTATACTTATAATGGTGAGCGCTATTATATACCAGAAGTAATAGCGGGACTTCTTATAAAATTAGCCCAAAGAGAATATCATAATATTACCTCTGAACAGATTGCTCCGCTATATAAAGCAGTATATGAAGATTATCATAAAGATAAGCAGCTTCAGTTAATAGCAAATTCAATAGAAGCATCAGATGTCAGAGTGCAAGTAAAAGACTACAATGGAAGAAAGCTCCTTGCGTTATCTAATGCTGACAATAGAAAAAAACACTATATATTTGATTTTATGAAGGAGTTTTCAACAGCGGATGTCAATAAACAAAAGGATATGATGATTCACATTCGTGAACTTATCCTTCTTCTGGTTTGTGGCCCTGAAAAATATTACGAATGTGAAGGTTCTGATTTACAGGAATGGTCATGGGGAACACTGCTTCCAGAGCCAGAAGAAAACTTTTCTGATGAAGTTTTTAATTATATTAAAAAGGCTGACACAACAGAGTATAGAAAAACTAGTGACAGAAGAGATGTAAAAATTGGAAATTCTGTTATGAATTTGATGAAGCAGACAATTACTCTTCACTATAGAAATGCTATTAAAGCTGAGAATCTGTCAGAAGCAGATAAGTTTTGGATTCAGCATTTTGAGACAGATATAGAAAAGTTGTTCTCAAGACGAGAGAATTATCAGCTTTGGAAGAATACAAAGGTATATATTTGTAAGTATTTGTGGAGAAACTGGCGTTCTTATATGGCAATGAAGTATGTTGACATTGGAAAGGCAGTGTATCATTTTGCGATGCCAGATATATTTAATCTGGACATTGAACAGGAGCAGCATTTTGGTGTTATTCAGGAAGACTATATTAATGGTATAACAAGCTTTGACTATGAACTTATAAAGGCTGAGGAGTCTCTTAATAGAGATATATCTACACATATTACGTTGGCAAGTAATGTGTTCGCCATGAATACAGTTTCAAATGATTATAGAGAAACAAAAATTGTGAAGAATGGGGAAGAGGTATCTGCTGAAAAAGAAGATGTCTTATTCTATAAAGATGAGGATTGGAATAAAGGTATTTTGCCTGATTCCAAGAAGAAAATTCTTGCCTTCTTTGGTGGAGCAAGACTCTGGGAAGACTCAGAAATATATGGTGTTGATTCTATTTGCCTGGCAAAGTCTATAAAAGAATTGCTTGCTGTGATTCGTAATAATAGTTATCATTATAGTACTGCTATGAGCACGGTGAGCGATGATGCTGCTAAGATTGCAAAAATGTTTTTTGTTGAAGAGAAAATGCGTGCTTCCCAGATATTGCGTAAAAGATATTATTCTAATAATGTACCTAAGTTTTATAGAAAAAGTGATATTGACTCATTAATGACGTATCTATATAAAACTGATAGTAAGCGTGTGGCTCAGATTCCAGCTTATGACAATATAATTAAAAAGAAAGATTTGCTGGATTTTATTAAAAGAAATATTAAAGAGTATTCTTTTTATTCAATCCCTTCCCAAGGGGATATTATGAATATCTATAAAAGTACAATGTATTTCTTATTCAAAGACATTTACTATTATGGATTCTTACAAGATGTAAATCTAAAAAAATATTTTCTAAAAGCTGTTAAGAGTTTAAAAGACGGAAAACTGGATGCTTCGTCAGATGATAAGAAGAATAATGATAAAGCGCATGATGATTTTATTTGTAGGATAGAAAAATTATCTGATAGAACAGTAGAAGAAATCTGTCAGATTATTATGACAGAATACAATATGCAAAATCAGCAAATCAAGGACGTTAAAAACGGAAATAATCCAGCAAGAGAAAAATATAAGCATTACAGAATGTTGTTATATATTGTATTGCAAGCGGCATTTATTGATTACATTAAGTCGAATACAGTTTATGAATTTATGCGAACACCACAATATAGTGAGTCTGCATATAGTAATTCTGAAGAAGATTTTTGTAAGGGCTGGAATACGAATATTTATGATGAATTACTTAATGCTTGTGAGAAGGACAATTCTTTATATGCGTGGTATATAGCTTCGCACTTTATGACAAAAAAGAATCTTAATCTCCTTTTGGGTGATATCCGTAATTATAAGCAGTTTGTTGAAGATATTTATAGCCGTTCTGAAACTACTGAAAACAGAAAGCCAAAGGGAGTGAATACCAGTATTTTATATTATGGCCAGGTAGAAAAAATCATACAGTTTACTATGCTTTTCTGTGGCCAGATATCAAATGTGATTACTGATTATTTTGATGATGACAATGCATATGCAGCACATTTCTCAAAATATGTAGATTTCTGGGGCAAGGGTGTGATTGATCCTATTTATAGTCTTAAGGAATTCTGCGAACGACAGATAAATGGACAGAGATTAGGATTCTATTGTGATGAGTTGAATCCAATATTGAATCGCAATGTTGTAGTAGCATCTATGTTCGGTTATGATTCAGTTATTTTGGGAAACTATGTAAAAATAAAGGATAAGGACTTTAATACATTCTATGATTACAAAAACAAACTGGAAGGATATTTGAATTCGGGCAAATGTGAGGATGCAGAGGAACAAAAGATTCTTGTAAAATATCAGCAGTTAAAAAATAAACTAGAATTAACTAATGTAGTTGAGTATTCTGAGATTCTATGTGATTTGATGTCACAATTAGTATCTTGGACATATAAACGAGAAAGAGATTTAATGTATTTCCAGCTTGGAATGTATTACATAAGTATATTTTACGGAATGAATAACAATATTGGAATTAATTCATTAGTTAGAAAGAATTGTAATATTGTCGAGGGAGCTATTTTGTATCAAATAGTTGCAATGAATACGCATGGACTGTCTCTTTATAATTTTGAGGGAAAGCGAATTAACAATAGTGTTAGAGAGTTCTTACGTATATATTCTGAGGATGATTATGTCTATGGTTTGGGATTGTTTGAGAATACCGATTTGCATACCACTTATGTAAAATTAAGAAATGATATTGCTCACTTAAAGTATTTTGCAAATCCAAGCCAGTCAATATTTAAATATTATAGAGACATATTTAATGAATTCTTTAGTTATGATACAAAACTGAATAATAGTGTTCCGTTTGTACTAAAAAACATCTTGCTAAAACATTATATTGAATTAAATGTAGGAAAAATGATTAGTGTCACGGATTCTAAGAATAGAAAAAAACCAGGGAAGATGCCTAGTTTTAGTGTGAACAAGAATTATCTTAATGCATGTAGATTTGAATACAAAGCATACACGATAAATGTGAAAACTAAAGATAAAAGGGGAAAGGATACAATTAAAAAAGAAACGTTAACATTGCCAGCCAAAAGCGACGAATTCATAGAACAAGTAGCTAAGATTTTGAGTTTTGAGAAAAAGTGAGATTGATTATTTTTATGAAGTGCAGTCGTAGTGATTTACCGCGACTGGCTACATAGCTGTAATATCATTCTATTTATGTGGTATAATGTATTAAATTTATATCCCTTATGCGTTTGCCACGCGTAATATGGTATTGAGACCGATATTATGGGTGTTTTTGGGCATAGGGATTATTATGAAGAGCCCGATCTATTGGGCATTAACGCACATCTTTTTACCCTCATGTGCAGCCGAGTATATTACAGATTATTATGAAGAGCCCGATCTATTGGGCATTAACTTCTCCTGATAGTCCATATAATAATACTCTTTTTCGATTATTATGAAGAGCCCGATCTATTGGGCATTAACCTTGTTTCTGTTACTCTTTTCATCTACAACAGCTACTGATTATTATGAAGAGCCCGATCTATTGGGCATTAACAAGCTTAATAGTTTCTTTCGCACCCATTGCTGGGTTCTCGATTATTATGAAGAGCCCGATCTATTGGGCATTAACCTAATAAGTGCAGCATTTACACATAACCAAAATAGATTATTATGAAGAGCCCGATCTATTGGGCATTAACGAAGATGGTAAGCAGCTCTGTGCTCTTCTTCTTGATGGATTATTATGAAGAGCCCGATCTATTGGGCATTAACTCTTATATGGAATTGCTTCAAAACCACACTTAACAGATTATTATGAAGAGCCCGATCTATTGGGCATTAACCTTATTGTTCATAATTTTACTGCCGATATATAACTCGATTATTATGAAGAGCCCGATCTATTGGGCATTAACTTTTGAACGAAACTCTTCGTATTCGTTCTGTAAACCATGATTATTATGAAGAGCCCGATCTATTGGGCATTAACTACTCTAACTCCTTTCTGGAGAGATAATTTCTCTCCGATTATTATGAAGAGCCCGATCTATTGGGCATTAACTATCAGAAGGTGTTACCTCAGTAGCCTGCTCCTTATGATTATTATGAAGAGCCCGATCTATTGGGCATTAACTCCATAGTAGTATTCTCTCTCGAGAATACTGTTCTCAAGATTATTATGAAGAGCCCGATCTATTGGGCATTAACTCCCAGACCTGATATGTTATCCCAATTAGTTGGGGATTATTATGAAGAGCCCGATCTATTGGGCATTAACTTAAGAGCTTCCATTCTCTTTTGATCTGCTGTCTTTCGGATTATTATGAAGAGCCCGAATTAACACTTGATATCAGGTTTACACACTACACAGCTTGTCAACTCATGAGGAGGAAGGTTATGTGTTATCTGTATTTAACTAGGCATGGAGATACTGTTGGAATAACTGGTGGGTATTTAAAGATTGTTCATTGTGATAAAACGCAGGATTTTATTCCTAAAGCAACTTTGGATGGGATATCAGTATTTGCTAGGGTTCAACTCTCAACTGATGTTATTAGGCATTGTCTGATGAACGGGATAAATATTAGTTATTTTTCGGAGACGGGATTTTATTATGGAACGACAAATTCGATAGTTGGGAATAGAACTTCAAGAGTAAAATCACAGGTTTTGTTATCTGAACAGGATGAGTTTAGAATCTCATTGGCACGCAAAATTGTTTTTGCTAAGATTAATAATCAATTAGTAGTTGCCAAACGTTACTTGCGAAGTAATGATATGAATCCAAAAGAGAAATTATTCCAGATGAGAAATTCCAGACGCAAAGTATTACTAGCTGATTCTACTAATAAAATTATGGGATATGAGGGTATTGCCTCACGCAATTATTTTGATTGTATTGGTGAATTTATAGAGGAGGAATTTAAGTTTAACGGGCGTAACAGAAGACCTGCCAGAGATCCGTTTAACTGCATGATTAACTTTGGTTATTCTTTGCTATATAAGGAGATTTGTGGCGAACTCGAGAATCGTGGATTGAATCCGTATGTTGGCTTTATGCATAAGGATAAACCAGGTCATGCTTCACTGGCTAGTGACCTGATCGAGGAGTGGAGAGCGCCAATTATTGATTCGGTGGTTTTGAGTCTGATTCAGGGACATGAGATAAAAAGATATATGTTTGAGATTACTGATAACAGATGTTGGATGACCGATGAAGCAAAGAGACTTCTTATAAATAAAATTGAACATAGAATGTATTCCGAACATAAGTATCTTACATATATAAGTAAGGAGATTACCTATAGAATGGCATTGTGGCATCAGATTGAGCGACTTGGTAAAGCTGTCGATAATGCTAATCCGGAATTATATGAACCAGTAATAATTAGGTGAATGATATGGAAAAACATTTATATGGATATGATGATACAGATGAATATCTGATTATCTATGATATAGCTGATAATAAACGTAGATATAGGATCTCAAGAATAATGGAGAGTTATGGAATAAGAGTACAGGAATCTGCCTTTGAGTTTTGGTTAAGTAGACCTAAATATCTTGAGCTTCTGAGTAAATGTAAAAAAGTAATACAGGCTGAAGACAGCATAAGGATTTATATTCTTAATGGCAAAGCATCCTGTATTTTTAGTACAGGAATATCTGAATCTATGCATTACGATGTGATTATCTCGTGAAGTTCAATTTTCGCTACTAATGATATATAATCTTCCCCATAAGTTTAGTACTTAAAAGGAGAGGACCTATGCTTCTTAGCATTGCACTGATTTTGATTTTGGGACTTCTTATGGGAAGTCTTTGTAAAAAACTTAAGCTTCCAGGACTTCTTGGCATGCTTCTGGTTGGAATAGTTACAGGTCCTTTTGTATTGAATATTATCGATGTATCGATTCTTAATATTTCAGACGATATTCGTAAAATTGCCCTGGTTATAATCCTTACAAGAGCGGGACTTAGTCTTGATATTGAAGGACTTAAAAAAATAGGAAGACCAGCCTTTATGATGTGCTTTGTGCCAGCTAGTTTTGAACTTCTGGGTATGCTTATTCTGGGTACCAGAGTTCTTAATCTGTCTCTTCTTGAAGCCTGTATTCTGGGTGCAGTACTGGCGGCCGTATCACCTGCGGTTGTGGTGCCGAGAATGGTTAAACTTATGGATGAGAAGTTTGGAACCAAAGAGGGTATTCCACAGTTAATTCTGGCAGGTGCGTCAGTTGATGATGTATATGTAATTGTATTATTTACGACTTTCGTAAATATGATGAAGGGAGAAGGAATCTCCGTACTAAGCTTTGTAAATATCCCTGTATCTATTATTGCAGGAATTGCGATTGGATTTCTGGGAGGAATACTTCTCTCGCTTCTCTTTAATAGATTTGAACTTGATGCGACAGTAAAAGTAATAACAACTTTGTGTCTGTCATTTGTCCTTGTTGCGATTGAGAACAGTCTAACTACACCACTTACTTTCTCTGCGCTCATTGCCATTATGTTTATTGGCGTGGCACTTCAGAAAAGAAGTCCAAAGGCAGTAGCCGAGCTTACTGATAAATATAAAAAGCTTTGGATACCATCTGAGGTTTTTCTGTTTGTTCTTGTTGGTGCCAAGGTTGATATCAGCTATCTTAAAAATGTTGGTGTCGCTGCAATTATCGTAATTCTTGGAGCACTAATCTTCAGAATGATTGGCGTTTTTGTATGTCTTCTTGGAACAAGACTTAATTCCAGGGAGCGTCTGTTTACTATGCTTGCCTATACTCCTAAGGCAACTGTCCAGGCTGCAATTGGTGGAATTCCGCTGTCACTTGGAATGGCGTGCGGTGATGTGGTTTTGACGGTTGCGGTACTTGCGATAGTGTTAACCGCTCCACTTGGCGCGTTTGCCATCGATTCAACTTACAAAAGATTTCTTAAAAAAGCATAAGTCTTACTCAAAAAGTCAAGTTAGTGCTCAGCCCAGATGCTATATTTAAGATGCAATTGCAGGAGGAAGCGAGCTATGAATAATCTGGTTTTAATCACAAAGGCCTTGGAATATATCGAAGGAAATCTTACCGAAGACCTTAAAACAGAGGATATTTCCAGAAATCTTTATTGCTCAAAATCCAGTCTCGAAAAGCTTTTTCGAATCGTTACAAATATGAGCATCAGAGATTACGTAATTCGCAGGCGAATGAGTAAGGCTGCGCGCGACATTGTAAGTCAAAGTTATGATGAGTCATTTCTTAATCTGGCGGTTAAATACGGCTATGGAAGTAATGAAGCTTTTACCCGTGCCTTCAAGGGAATCTGGCATATGACACCTTCTGAATATAAGCGTAATCCTGTGCGATATGAATTGTTTCCAGCACTAAGGCTGGATCCAGAACTTATGGAGGACGTGACTATGACAACACGCAAGAAAGTAGATATCAGCGAACTTTACGATTACATTCAGGAAAGACGAGACTTCTTCATCGTGGCAATTGATATTAAGAGCCTGGTTCCGATCAATGAGATTTCTCATGAAGCAGGGGATCTGGCAATTCTTACAGCACTTAATCGTCTGTCCGATGCCTGTGGTGAGGAAGATATTGTATTTAGAATTGGTGGCGATGAATTTGTGGCACTTACAAATTCCAAAGAAGGATCGTATGCCGAATCAATCATTCACAAGATAATCTCACAAAATGGTGATACTTTTAAATATGGAGATATTGATATTCCTTTAAGTTTATATGCTACATGCTATAAATTGAGCAATATCGATATGAAATATTCTGAACTTTTCAGTAATCTTCAAAAGGCACTTGATGTAAGAAAAGAGTGTGTAGATAATCTGGATAATAAATAAATAACTTAATGGTTTATGTAAGAAAGAATTGAAGGCCGCATCACTTGTTTAATGGGGGTAAGTGTTGCGGCCTTTGTCGTTTCTTTTGGAAGAGTGTTTATGAAATTTTAATTTTTGTCGTCTATAGGATCATTTGACCGTCTCCTTACCGGTCATGTGTATATTCTAGCAACCAAAAATGAATATCAAGGGAAGAAAAAATTAAGTTGCGCTTAAGATTCTGTGTGAAAATTGGTGAATTATTATGTGCTAAAATGTGGTTATAAAGATGTTGAATTAAAGCAGGAATAAAGGCAGGAGGAAGAAAAAACCATGGGAATTAAGGAACAGCTGATACTAAAAATGACAGAATTTGAGCGTGGATATCCAAAAAGAATCCAGCATTTTCTTAAGGTATATGAATTTGCTCACATCATAGCTAGTGATGAAGGACTTGATGACAGAACCAGAGAGATTCTGGAGGTGACAGCTATTGTTCACGATATCGGAATAAAGCCTAGTAAACTAAAATATGGTTACTGCGACGGCAAGACTCAGGAGATAGAAGGACCGCTTCATGCCCGTGAGATGTTTAAGGATTTTCCTGAACTTGATGAAGCTTTTATTGAGAGAGTCTGCTATCTTATCGCTCATCACCATTCTTATGATAATGTAGACGGAATCGATTACAGAATCTTGATTGAGGCAGATTTTCTCGTAAATTCTTTTGAAGATAAGATGGAAAAGGACGCCATTATAAGTGTACGAGAGAAAATCTTCAGAACACCTATGGCTATCAGACTTCTTAATACAATGTTCGATCTATAAGTTATATCGTGAAATGAAATTTTACTTAAACTCCCACCGTTACAGTGGCAACGATGGGAGTTATATTTGTGTAAAATAATCTTAAGGCAGTGGCAATGGTAATGCGATAATAAAATAGAGTGCTGCAATTAGCAGAAGCAAAATCACATCGACTAATAATATACCCAGGATTTGTACAATGGTGTTTTTGTGTCTGCAAAGTGGCATCAGTTTATGGATATCCATGTAATTGCATGTTCCCAAAATAATAGCCATGAATTCTGAAAAGGCAAACAAATCAAATAATATCGTGGTTATTAAATTGTAGGGTTGTATATCTGTAAAGAAAACCAGGGTAAAGATAAAGGCGTATCCGATACTGGCTACAATCATCTTCCATGGTGTCTTCGTTCTAAATCCAGGTAGTGCCAGCCTTGACCAAATTGATATTGGAGGTAACTTGCTGTAGTTTGAATCTTGTATAGATAGAATTGAATTTTTTAGTTCAGTAACACTTTTATAGCGTGAATTCTGGTCGAGTTCAGTAGACTTTCTGATAATCTCATTAAATTGCTCGCATGAATCTTTTGAAGACGATGCCATCTCCTTGAGGATAATGCCAAGCGCATATATATCCGTCTGAGGCGTGGATGCCCCAAAGCCATACTGCTCTGGTGCGGCATATCCCTGTGTTCCAAGAAGGACCGTATCTCTGGTTTTGGAATCATTTTCATAATTTTTGGCCGCGTTGAAGTCCAAAAGCATCGCGCGATTGTAGTTCGTAATGATGATATTTGAAGGTTTTACATCACGATGAATAATCGGGGGATTCATAGAATGAAGCTTTTCGAAAATGGAACACAAATCGTCCATATATTGATAGATATCGTTCAATGTTACTTCAGAATTCTCGATTTTGCTTTGAAGAGATACGCCTGATACAAATTCCTCAATTATTGTGAGTTCTCTTTTGCTAATGTCCTCTTCAAACGCGATGATTCTTGGAGTTCCCATGACTGGATTATTAAAGAGTTCTTCATAGACTGACTTGTTATAGACTTTGAGGATTTTCTTAACGCAAATCTGTCTGGTGTCATTATGCTGAACCAAATAAATTTCATGTGTATCATTAATTACCCCAATAGTCTGGTAATATGACATTGTTAGTCGATGATTCAAATCCATAAACAACCCTCGTGTACCAATATGATTTAATTATATCAGATGGGAGATTGTATGAAAGAGAAAAAGACAGAAGAATTAGCCGAGGTGCTTGGCAAGACGCATATCGCTGATTTTGAAAAATATATAAATGACAACAAGGAAAGTCTGGATGATTTGAAGGACGCATTCTCAATATACATAAAAGATTTAATCGCTTCACGCGGGTTCACACAGCAGAGTGTTTTTATTCGTGCTGACATTCCAGAGCGTTATGGCTATAAACTTCTCTCAGGCGAGAAAAGAACCAAGCAGCGTGATGTAATCCTTCGCATCTGCTATGCGGCCGAACTTACACTTGATGAGACTCAGCGTGCCCTCAAAAAATATGGCATGCCAGAACTTTATGCCAAGGCCGCACGTGATGCATTTCTGATGATCTCATTTAACGAACGCCCAGGTTCAATCATTGATGTCAATGCGCTTCTCCAGCAAAATGGAATGGAAACATTGAGAACGAGCGGCGTGCAGGATTAAGTTATTTTATTGTTGAGAAGTTGCTGGTGGTGGGTGTGGGGATGGCGAAGACTTGAGAAATCTTAGGTTGTGATGTTGATGGGATTATTATATGTTTTATTGTACTTTTCGAGAATTCGATGAGTAACGAAATTTATATGTCCACATACTATGCTGGCAATTAGGTCGCTATCCGCTGGATGGGATTCGGATTCGGTTATTAAAAGCAGATTTTGATTAAGTAGCAGACCGTTACTGTTATATTCGACTATTTTGGATTGGAGGTTTGATACATAACTATCAAGATCCATCATGCCGGCTGCTTCAAGTGGAAAACAGTAATTGATGAATGGAACAGGAACAAAAAAGTCCGGATATCTTGGTTTATTCGCTATATAGATTTTTGCCTCATACTTATATTCAAGATTGAGAGATTCAAGTGTGCTTGCTACGATGTCTTCAAGCTTAGTTCGGATTGGAATGTTTTTATGCATACGTGGATGATCCTGCAATCCAAAATCTTTGATCGCTGATTCAGCAACCAGTTTGTCATAAAATTCCATATTAGTAGTTGTGGTGGTTAACATACTTAATGCGGTGAGCTGATCTTTGTTGATGTTGGGAATTGGACGAGCAGTTAGTTTTTTCCAAATGGCCATATATTCATTGAGTTCGATTGTTTTGACTGTTTTGAGTTCATATTGGGCATTATATTTTCTGCCTGTTTTGGACGAGAGACGATGCTCGTGATAGGAATTTGGATTTTTCGCATCGATGACACGAAGAATTGCTTGTCGATTGCGTCTGCTGATTAGATACATAACAGGAAGTTCCGAAATCTCATATTTAAGTGAATTAATTTTTAAAGCAAGATATTCTAGTGAAAATAGACTTCTATAATCCATGATTCTGTGAGTCCTCTCGAATGTTTTCTAGTTACATATATTGTAAGGGTTTGTGAGTCTTCGAAAAAAGTACAAAAGTCCGACAAATTACGACATTTTACGACAAAAACGACAATAGAACCGACAAATGAATGATGTTGTGGTGGAGGCGAACTGATTTGTTCTATGTGTTCATGCCAAAGTCCACAAAGGGGCTCCACAAGAATGTGGACTTTTAAGCCTGTTTTTGTGGAGTTCATGCTAAAGTCCACAAAGGGGCTCCACAAGATTGTGGACTTTTAGGCTTGTTTTTGTGGAGTTCATGCCAAAGTCCACAAA
>JAKSRE010000002.1 GCA_024403775.1 Clostridia bacterium
AGTCTTTTCAAACAGCCTTTTCTTTAATTGTCCTTGACAATGGGACCAGTTTATTTTTTGATACAGTCGTTTGATTTTTTTATAGAATCCAATAAAAAACTGTCTCGAACCATATAAGATTGAGACAGCTTTAAACATTTCTGTTTTATATTCTTTTAAAGATAATATGCAAGAGTAATTACATCATCATTAACCCAGGCAAAGTTTAATCCTTGAAACTCTCCAGGATGAAGAGTAGATACCTTATGTGGATCGTTACAACTACCCTTAATAAATGGTTCTGGATTTATAACTTCTGCATTTTTATCAAAGAAACCAATCAATTCCTGACCATTTAATCCTATGTGAGCATTTCTTGCTTCTTCAGGAATAAATAAATCAAGACGGAAACGAACTGGTGAAGGAGTAATGAAAGTAAATGATGTTACCTTACGGTCTGGTAAATCCTTTAATACTTCCATCTTAACCTGAACATCTGTGCCATTTAGGTTAAATCTATATGTTGCATTCTCATATTCCATTACACAGATTCCGCTGAACAAGTCTCCAGTGATAAGAGCATTATCAATAAACTTCTCCATTATTCTTGCTCCTTATTAAAGCTCGCTTCTATGCTCTAAACCTAATTCTTCAGCAATCTTAAAGAATGCCTTACGTGAATTTCTGATTGTCATCTCTGATACGCAGAATGCAAGTCTGCAGTAACCTGGACGGCTAAAGCTCTTACCACCAACAAGGAGGAGATTCTGCTTAGCACATACTTCAGCAAATTCCTGATCTGTAAGTCCGTTTGGTGTGTTCATAAAGATATAAAGAGCACCATTTGGCTTTACAGCGTCAAAGCCAGCATCAACGATGTTAGAGTAGAGAAGGTTACGTCGATACTCATAGTTTGCTACATCAACTTTAGCATTGAGTGATTTCTCAATTACACGTTGCCAGATAGCTGGAGCATTTACGCTTCCGAGAATTCTGTTTGACAATACGATTGCTCCTGTAAGATCTTCAAAATCTTCATGATTTGGGCTTACGAGAGTATAACCAATTCTCTCACCAGGGAGAGACAAAGACTTACTCCATGAGAAACAGATGATAAGATTCTTAAAGCAGTCAAGAACTGCTGGAACTTCGATTCCGTCATAAGCAAGATCGATGTAAGGCTCATCAGCAATTACATGAATTACGTGATCCTGCTTGAGAAGCATATCATTAAGTTCACAGAGCAGCTCCTTACTATAAACAACACCAGATGGATTGTTAGGGGAGTTGATTACAATTGCCTTTGTCTTAGGTGTGATAGCCTCTTCGATTTTTTTAATATCTGGCATGAAATTATTGTCAGTATCAACAATGACAGATACGCCATTATGGTTATCGATGTAGTTTAAGTATTCCATAAAGAAAGGTGCGAGAAGAATTACTTCATCACCATCATCAAGAATAGAGTGGAAAACGTCATTCATTGCAGCAGCTGCACCAACTGTCATACAGATTGCATTAGCTTCTACCTTAACGCTTGATTCATTTGAACGCTTTTCTGCAATCATTGCACGAGTTGATTCGTAACCTGAGTTACTCATATATCCGTGCATACCAGGAATTGGATTCTCTGCCAAATCCTTGAGGGCATCAAAAACTTCCTTTGGTGGCTCAAGGTCAGGATTACCAATTGAGAAGTCATAAACATTCTCAACACCATAGATTGCTTTAAGTCTGTTACCTTCTTCAAACATCTTACGGATAGCAGATCCGCCAGCCAATTTTGCTTTAAGTTTATCAGATATCATTTTGTTGTACCTCTTATATAAAAATATGCATTTATAATATCACATTTAAATAATGAAGATGAAAAAATGTGTTTATTTGTGCATATTTTTCTAAATTAACGCTTTAATCTAGAAATATTTTTTTATATAATTCGAAATGGAGTAGATGTATTATGCATCAATTTAAAGAAATGGAGAAAGAAATATGATTTGTAAAAACTGTGGAAATGAAATCCCAGATGGTTCTTCTTGCTGTCAATTTTGTAATGCGATGGTAGAGAATAACGTATCAGCGCAGAATTATGCTGATCCATCTTTAGTAGGAGCAACATCCAAGCCTAAAGGTAAAGCTAAGAAAGGTGTACTTGCAGTAGTAGCTTCTATTTTGGCTATCGCTGTAATTGGCTGTGGTTCTGTTGTTGCTATTAACAAGTTCCAAAATAATTCGAAGCTTTCTGATTCTAAGCAGCATAGTAAGGCTGATAAAGATGACGATAAGAAGAAGGATGAGGATGAAGACGATGATAAGGATTATGACCTTACATTGTCTATGGATGACAAAATTCCTCATGCTACTAAGGATACCGAGGAGACTTCAGCACCTGATGAGACTACAGAACCTGTTAGTCAGCCAGCTGTATCCGAGGTTAGTACTGTAGACGTTCCAGAGGGCGCAGCTTCTTGGACTGTTCTTGTTTACATGGATGGTTCTAATCTTGAGTCAGGAAGTGGAATCGGTTCTTATGTAATGAGTAGAATGGATGATATGGTCTCAACTGATAATGTTAACGTTATCGTTCAGACTGGTGGTACTTCTAACTGGCTTAATGATGAGGATTCTTATTTTGCTAATGATGCTGTAAGTAGTGTAAACATTCCTTCAGATGCATTGGGAAGATACCAGATTAAAAATTCAGAAGTTATTGATCTTGGTTCTGCACCTCTTGCATCAATGGGTGATGCTTCTACTTTAAGTGATTTTATTACTTATGGTAAGGAGAATTTCCCTGCACAGAAGTATATGCTTGTTTTGTGGGATCATGGATATGTTGAGCCATATGGTAACCTTGAATCAGATGATATTTTCTATCAGGATGACTTTGGAAATGTATATTATTACAAAGATATTCCAGCTGATGCTTACGTTACAAATGACTGCATTACACTTGATGAGTTAGGTAAGGCATTAAATGATGGTAGCGTTCACTTTGAGGTTTTGACATTTAATACTTGTTTGTCTTCTTCAATTGAGATTGCTTCAATAGTTGCTCCATATGCAAACTATATGGTTGCTTCTGAAGAGTCAATTCCAGCAATGGTAGGTATTCCTGAGGAATATATTACATATTTGAATCAGAATCCTAATTGTACTGGTGCAGATGTAGGTTCATTTATCTGCCAGGCTTATTCTCAGGCTCTTAATGCCATTATTAATCAGACAAATTACGATGAGCAGGGTGGTGGCATGTTCTCAAAGAGCACTATGGCTGTTATTAATTTGTCTTCAATTCCACAGATGCAGGATTACTATGACGAAGTAATGAAGCACGTTTACTATAGTATTTATGACATGGAAACATATACAGGTTTCCTTAATGCAGCTAGTAAATGTGAGAACTATGGTTCTGAGGGAAATGTAGAAGGAAATCTTGTTGATCTTAAGTCTTTCCTTGTTAAGGCTGCTCCTTATCTTTCAGATACAGATGCAGATGAGAAACTTGTAGAACTTATTGATAATAATATCCTTGCAATGAATGGCCCAGCAAGAATGAATTCTTATGGTTTGTCATTCTTCTTCCCAAGCTATAACTACATTAATAATGTAAAGGCTGTTGTCGAAGGACAGCTCGTAGCTGCTGGTTACAGTTATACTCAGGATCAGCTTGATCAGATTGTTGGTGCCGTTGTCAGCGATTCATTAAACGGATATATTGATAACATTGATAATAATGGTGAGTATTTCTGGTATGCTAAGTATCTTGATTACAGATTCGAAGGATATTGGAAGGCACCAGATGCAGTTTATGATTTGGTAAATAACTATGTTGATGATGATCATAAGGATGATGTAGTAATCGATTCAAATGGTTATACAATTAAGTATGATACAAAACTTGATACTGATGGTAAGTTCCATCTTGATATTTCAGAGGGAGCTGAAGCAGTTGTTTCTGTTGAGATGAACTTCATATTGGAAGTTGATAATGAAGATAAGCAGAGCGAAGATGCATTTGATTCAATCTATACTTACTTTGGTGCTACTGAGCGAGGAGTAGTTGGTGACTATGCTAATGGTAGTTTCTTTAATGCCTTGGTTTGTGAATGGTATTTCTTCGGTCAGTATCCAGTACCTGTATATCAGATCGAGTCATCTGATAATCAGACAATCTATGGCTTCCGTGCAACAGTAAATGGTGAAGATGTTGTTATCTGTTTTGCTCATAATAAGGTAGCAGACGATTGCAGAATTCTTTATGCATGCAGACTTGATGAGAATGAAGGCGTTGCTTCAAATGATTTGTTCTATTTGCAGGATGGCGATATCATTGAGGTATTGTTCTTCACATATGCTGTAGGTGGTGTTCTCGATGATTATTTGCTTATCAGACCATTCTATACTGTTGAGTATGAGGCTGATATGAATATTAAGATTTCTAGAACATATGGTTCTACAACTACTGCGTCATATCTTATGAACTATACAATTACAGATGCTTTCGGTAATGTTTATTATACTGATTTTGTTAAGTACACAGTTGTAAATGGTGTTATGGTTAGTGCAGAAGAAGTATTTGATGTTCCAGAAGCAGTTTGCGCAGAATTGTATGAATTAGTATAAGTTGTTTATATTTGAGTCGCTATCAGAGATGGTAGCGACTCTTTGTATAAATATTTAAAGGTTTTGATAATAAAACTATTGACAATATAAGTCGATATGATTATTATATTGAAGTTACAACAAGCAGAACATCGATTCTCACCTTGAGTCATTACGAAGAGGTAAATAATTTTAGTCTTTGAGCTTGGTTACTGAGCGTGAAGATTTGGTTATTGTGAGAATGGATGTTATCCATTCTTTTTTTTTTGTAGGGAGGTGTTTCTTATCGCTAAGGCAACCAATAACCAATTAATTAATGAGAACATCAAGTTCGAGCAGGTACGTTTGATAAATGCAGAAGGCGCTATGATCGGTGTAGTTCCGATAGCAGAAGCTTTGAAGCAGGCAAAGGAAGCCGAGTTGGATTTGGTTTGTATCTCTGCTAATCCTGAGAATCCAGTTTGTAGAGTTATGGATTTTGGAAAGTACGTTTTCGATCAGGGTAAGAGAGAGAAGGAAGCGAAGAAGAAACAAAAAGAGACCGAGACAAAAGAACTTGGACTTAAGCTTACAACTGATGTACACGATATCGAGGTTAAGCAGAAGGCTTGTATTAAGTTCTTAAAGAACGGTGACAGAGTTAAAATCAACATCAGATTCAGAGGCCGTGAGATGGCTTATCAGCAGCAGGGCATCGAAGTGATGGAGAAGTTCGCAGAGGGAGTTAGCGAGTACGGTCAGGTTAGTGTAAAGCCTAAGGTTGATGGTCGTAACATGGTAATGTTCCTTGTGCCAAAGAAGAATTAAGAGACTACGTGTAAATGAATTTATAAGGAGGACATTGAAAATGCCTAAGCAGAAAACACACAGTTCATCTAAGAAGAGATTTAAGATTACAGCTACTGGAAAGGTTTTGTATCCACAGGCTTTCCGTCGTCATATCTTGAGCAAGAGACCAACAAAGAGAATGAGACACCTTCGTCATTTGGCAGTTGCTTCAAATTCTAACGCTAAGATCGTTAAGAAGATGATGCCATACGCATAATAAATATTTTAAGTTAAGAATTATTTCATTGGAGGATATTAAAAATGTCTAGAGTTAAAAGAGGCGTACGTACAAGAGCTCGTCATCATAAGATTTTGAAGCAGGCTAAGGGTTACTTTGGTCATAAGAGTAAGTTGTTTAAGGTTGCTAACCAGGCTGTTATGAAGTCAGGTGCTTATGCATACCGTGACAGAAAGGCTAAGAAGAGAGATTTCAGAAAGCTCTGGATTGCTAGAATCAATGCTGCAGCAAGAATGAATGGTCTTTCATACAGCAAGTTCATGAATGGTCTTAAGAAGGCTAACATCGCTCTTGACAGAAAGGTTCTTTCTGACATCGCTATCAACGATCCTAAGAACTTCACAGCTCTTTGTGATCAGGCTAAGGCTGCTCTTTAATTTATAAGCAACATTATGTAAAATATAAGGACTGTTTGTTTAAACAGTCCTTTATTATTGCAAAAAAAATAACTCGTAAGGAAAGAATATATTTATGTATAAATTCATAAGTAGCAAGGATAATCAGCAGCTTAAACTTTATGCTTCTTTGCATGACAGTAAAAAAGCATCAAAACTTGGACTAGTCTTTATTGAAGGCGTTCGTTTATGTGAGGATTGTCTTACATCCGGAATTATTCCCAAGGTTCTCATATTTACTACAAAACAGAAGACAGCTATTGATGATTTAAAGGCAAAATATTCTTTAACAGAAGAGATTGAATATGTTGAATTAACTGATGATTGTTTTAATAAACTTGCTTCGACTGTAAA
This sequence comes from Clostridia bacterium, assembly GCA_024403775.1. Classification (GTDB taxonomy): domain Bacteria; phylum Bacillota; class Clostridia; order Saccharofermentanales; family Saccharofermentanaceae; genus Saccharofermentans. Next base: position 6,400 of record JAKSRE010000002.1, read on the forward strand.
TCCTCAGGGTATAGCCATGGTTATAGAGAAAGCATCCTGTAATATCGTTAAAGCAGATAGTTCTGTCACTCTTCCAGTAAGAAATGGAAAGAATATATATGTTGTTTTGGAGAATCTTCAGGATCCTGGTAATCTTGGGACAATTCTTAGAATGGCAGATGCATTTAATTTTACTTCTGTATTAATGACATCTAATTCTGTTGATCCATTTAATGAAAAGGTTTTAAGAGCCTCTATGGGCTCTGTATGGCATTTGCCAGTGCTGATTTATGATGATATAGATTCTATATGTAATGCGCTTGATAAGGCTGGCGTAAATAAATATGCAGCTCATTTAAAGGGAACGGATTTAAGAGAAAATGAATTTGTATTCCCAGCAGCATTTTTTATTGGTAATGAAGGAAAAGGTCTGACGGATTTTGCTTCCGACAAATGCGACTATAAAATTAAAATCCCAATGCCAGGTAAAGCCGAGTCACTTAATGCGGCTTCCGCTGCTTCAATTATTGGTTATTTAATGTCTGTACAATGATAGTTAACGTTTTACTTCTTTTAAATAAAGTAACGTGTTATAATTATTCTATTATTGTTTTTTTGAGGAGTAGATATGAATATTACTATTGTAGGTGCTGGAAAGATTGGTAGAGCAATCATTGAAAGCCTTATCAAAGAAGGTCATGATATATCAGTGATTGACCAGGATTCAAAGGTAATAGAGTTTCTTAATAATTCATACGACTTGATGTGTGTATGTGGTAATGGTATCAATATTGAAAATCTTGAAGCCATATCAATGAAGAATTGCAATCTTTTCGTTGCATGTACAGGCTCCGATGAACACAATATGCTTAGTTGTCTTTTGGCAAGAAGTCTTGGTGCAAAATATACAGTTGCCCGTGTTCGTAACAGCGAATATGCAGGTGATACTTTAAGCTATATTAAGCAGCAGCTTGATATTTCTATGATATTTAATGCTGACCTTATTACAGCACAGACAATTTATAATAATCTTAAATTTCCATCAGCAATTAAATATGAGACATTCTCAGGTCGTAAATTTGAGCTTGCAGAATTAACTATTAAAGATGATTCAATGTTTGCTGATAAGGCATTGTCCAAGATTAAATCTCAGTTTGATATCTCATTTCTTATCTGCTATGTAAAGCGTGAAGATGTTGGTGTAGTAATACCTGGCGGTGATTTTACGCTTCGTTCAGGTGATAAGATTGGTCTTGTTGCATCACCACTTGAGATGCAGGCTCTTCTTAAGAGAATGGATGTACTTCAAAAGAAAGTTAAGAATGTAATGATTCTTGGTGCCAGCAGAAGTGCAGTTTATCTTGCCAATATGCTTGCCGCTAACAGCTATAGAGTTAGAATACTTGAAGTGAATCAGGAAAAGACAAGACACTTATATGATGTATTAGATGATTCAGTTGATGTTGTTAATGCAGATGGTTCAAAGAGCGATATTTTGACAGAAGAGGGAATAGATAGTCAGGATTCTTTTGTTGCACTTACAGGTCTTGATGAGGAGAATATTCTTATCGCGTACCATGCAATGAATATGGGTGTTCCTAAAGTTATTGCAAAGGTTAACCAGGATACATATGCTGATATAAGCGGAAAGCTTGGTGTTGATTGTGTAATCTCACCAAATCATCTTACCGCTGACCTTATTGTAAAATATGCACGTGCCCTTAATACAACACTTGAAAGTAAGATTGAGACTTTGTATAGTCTTATGAATGGCGCTGTTGAGGCTTTGGAATTTGTTGTATCAGCTGATTTTAAGCAGACTGGTGTTAAGCTCAAGGATATTAAACTTAAGTCAAATATTTTGATTGCTGGTATCATACGTTCAAATAAAACAATTATTCCGAACGGTAACGACGTTATACAGCTTGGTGATCATGTTATTGTTATTGCCAAGGAACAAAAGTTGAGTGATTTGTCGGATATTTTATTATGAACAGTAAACTAGTTTTCAATACTTTGGGAAAAGTAATATTAATAGAAGTACTTTTTATGCTTCTTCCGCTTTTGATTGCGATAGGTTATCGTGAGTCTTCTGTTATATCATTTGTTATTACTATTGCGATCGCAAGTATAGCTGGTGGAGCTCTTGTTTTATTTTGTAAGCCTAAAGAGAAGAATACATTCCTTAAAGACGGTACTGCAATCGTAGTTTTATCCTGGATAGTAATGTCTATTATTGGATGTCTGCCATTTGTTATTTCTGGTGAGATTCCTAACTTCTTTGATGCTTTTTTTGAGACAGTAAGTGGATTTACAACAACGGGAGCTTCAATTGTTCCTAATGTTGAAGTAATGAGTCATGGAATTCTTTTCTGGAGAAGCCTTACTCACTGGCTTGGTGGTATGGGTGTTCTTGTGTTTGTTCTTGCAGTAAGTTCAAAAGGCCAGAATAAAACAATGAATATTCTTAAAGCTGAGATGCCAGGTCCTTCTGTTGAGAAGATAAGCCCTAAGGCAGCTACAACAGCTAGAATTTTATATACAATCTATCTTGCGCTTACATTTACTGAAGTTGCTTTCCTTTTGTTTGGAGGTATGCCTTTGTTTGAAGCATTTGTTCATGCCTTCGGTACAGCTGGTACAGGTGGATTTGGCGTAAAAGCTGATAGTATAGGCGGATATAGTAGTTATCTTCAGTGGGTTATAACTATTTTTATGCTTTTGTTTGGTGTAAGTTTTAATTTTTACTTCCTACTGCTTCTTAAGAACTTTAAGGCTTTCCTGAAATGTAATGAATTATGGCTTTATACAGGTGTTTTCTTAGTTGCTTCTGTATTAATCGGATTCAACATTTATCCTTTGTATAATAGTGTAGCAGATAGTGCTAGATTATCCTGTTTTCAGGTTGCTTCAATTGTTACTACAACAGGATTTGCGACAGCTGATTTTAATGTATGGCCTCAGTTATCGCGTTCTATTTTGCTTCTCCTTATGTTTCTTGGAGGCTGTGCGGGTTCGACTGCAGGCGGACTTAAAATGTCACGAGTTGTTATTCTTTGCCAGTCTGTAAAAAATGAGATTCGCCGCAATGTTCGTCCAAGATCTGTAACTAATGTTAAACTTAATGGTAAGAACATTGACGAGAGCATGGAGAGAAGTGTTATTAGTTATTTTGCAATTTATGTAATTATTCATATAGTTATTACACTTTTAATAAGTTTCGAGCCTTTTGATTTTGAGACGAATTTTACAGCTGTAGTATCATGCATAAATAATATTGGACCTGGTTTGTCCCAGGTTGGTCCTGCTTCAAACTTTGCTGGATATACAGCATTTTCTAAGTGCTTATTATCAATAGCAATGCTTATGGGAAGACTTGAGATATATCCACTTTTGATGGTTGTTTATCCGGAATTCTGGTCAAAGAGAAGCCGCTGATTTAAGTGGCTTTTTCTTCTGGAATTTTTTTCGAAAATTTTTATAAAAAAGTTGTAACGTTTTCCGATATGAGTTGTTTAACTATATAGAAAGCGAGGTGAGGAACTTGAATGAATTAGAAAAAGATATGGATGCTATATACAGAAGATATGCAACTCCATTAAAAAGATTCATTTTTGGCATGTGTCATGATGAAGATCTAGCAGATGATGTAGTAGCTGATACTTTTTATAAAGCAATTAAAAATATTGATTCATTTAAAGAGGGAAATATCTTCACCTGGCTTTGCAGTATAGCAAAGAACACACTGTTAAACTCACTTAAGCGTAAGGAGTCACAGAATATCTCATTAGAAGATGAGAGTTTTGCGGAACCTGCTTCACCAGACCGAGTAGAAGATGAAGTGATTAATAAAGAATCTCGAATAGAGCTTTATAAACTCATGCAGACACTTGATCCAGTGGAACGAGACGTTATGTATCTACGCATATTCGGTGAATTATCCTATGGTGAGATTGGTGAGGTTCTCGGGCGTACTGAAAACTGGACGCGAGTAACGTTCTTTAGAAGTAAAGAGAAGCTCAAAAGGAGGACAACAAAATGAAATTAGAGTGTAATGTTATAAGAGATTTGATGCCGTCTTATATTGATGGTTTGTGTTCTGAGGATAGTAAATTACTTATTAAAGAGCACTTATGCGAATGTAAAGAGTGTAAAGGTGTTTATGATGCGATGTCTTCTTCCTATGGTGAGAATACAATACCTGAAGTTAATGAGGCTGAGGTAATTAAAAAGGTTAATCAGAAATATAAAATGCAGGGAATAAGAAATAACATTGTATCAGTTATTGCCACTATTCTTATTTTGATACTGCTTATTGTGTTTATTGCTCCGAAGAGGACACTTAATGTATCAGAATTTGAAGTTGAATATACTAACTATTCTTTATCTGAAGGAATAATGTTTAATGGAAAACGCTCAGTTCTAAAAGAAAGTATTAATATTGATAATATCGTTTTCCCAATTGCTTCTGATGAAGATACAGCGGCTATATTGGATGAAGATGATGATATGGTAATTAATTACATAAAAATTGAGGATCACGAGATAATTTGTAGTGAGCATTTTATTGAAGAAGAGCCTTATGCATGTATTGTTACTGTTAAGTCTGAATATCCAATATCATCAAGCGATATTACTCCAGTATTTAATGCAGATGGAACTGTTACAATTAAAGTGGATTCTGTAAAAACTAACATCTTTGGTGGTAAGAGCAGTAGTGGAAGTTATTCCATAGATTATATATTCTTCTGTTCAGCGAATAATATTGTCGTTAAATAAAAAATAGACTTCTCCTGAAGAATAAAGAAGAGGTTATCTTGATTTTGAGTTTAGGTCGAGATAACCTTTTTCTTTTTGAAAATTTTTTCTAAAAATGTTGTAACGTTTTCTGATATGAGTTGTTTAACTATATAGAAAGCTTGAAAGGAGCGCATATTATGAAATATTTATTTGGTAGAACTAATAATTTGAAGGATTCTGATATTGAGAATGCTTCAGTATCTGAGACGGTTTTGGATGAGAAGGAGAGAATAAGAAAGAAGTATAGAAGATACTTTATCTCGAATATACTGGTGACATTATTAGCTGCGATTATTATTCTGGGTGTATTTTTTGTTCTGTTTCCACCTACTAGAAAACTTAAAAAAAGTGAGTATAAAGTATCCTGTCTGAATTACTATTTGCCAGATTATTTATACCATTCACAGATTTGTCTTACCAATCATCAACCAGTTACTATTTATGTAAGTAGTGAAGATGATAATTCTGATCCAAGAACACGCGATTCAAGGTTTGTATCTTTTTCTGGATTCTATGCATCTGTGGAAGATAATTATTTACGTGATAATCCATATGCATGTGTAGTTACAGTTACTTCTGACCACCCAATAACATATAGTGATATAACTCCAGTTATTGGAGAGAATGGGGAAATAATTATCGAAGTAAACAGTGTAAAGTCTCCACTTTGGGGATTTGAAAAGAAAAAGTTAGATGAAAATAAAAAGTTTTATGAAGAAAAGTATGTATTTTTTTGTGAAGCTGATTATATTAGAAAATAATATGTTTAGATATATTTCAGAGAAAAAAGAGGCTTGTCTCACTTTAGAGACAAGCCTCTTTGAAAATACGATTAAAATCTTAACTAATTAAGCAGCTGGTGTTACAGCAGTGATGTGTGGGTTAATACCCTCATACCAGTAAAGGAAACCTTCCATGTCAACTACGTCACCAATCTGGAAAGCCTCAACAGCCTGGTAAACATCTGTAGTAGCATCGCAAAGATATGACTCTACTGTAAATGTGTAAATCTGACCATCAACAGAAACATTGAAGTAAAGGTCGTTGCCCTGCTCACCAGAACCATCCCAGTTATAGAGGAAAGGAACATCGTTACCTTCAGCATCCTTAGAAGCCTCAACTGTCATGCCCTTAAAAGCAACAAGCATATTCTGCTTATCAATGATTGTCTCTGAACCAAGCTCAGCTGTTACATCAACAGGAGTAGCTACAAAGTTACCATCAATGATCTCGAATGTAGCGTCAGCAATCTCAACTTCGCCTGACCACTCTGTCTTAAAACCAGTAACTCTAATCTTCTGGCCAAGTGTGAGAAGCTCGTAATCAGCCTCTGAACAAGCCATATTGTAGCAGAAATAAGCGCCATCCTCATCCTGGAGATATACTGTAGCCTTATCATCCCACCAAGACTGCTTGCCCTGAACATAAGCCTCGATAACAACCTCTGTCTCAAGCTCAGCTGCTGCATAATCAGCATATGAGAGAACTGCTGTCTCAGCCTCAGTTGCCTCAGTAGCCTCTTCTGTAGCCTCAGTCTCAGCTGCTGTTGTCTCAGAAGCCTCAGTAGCTTCTGTAGCCTCTGTAGCAGGAGCAGCTGTAGTAGTAGCTGTTGTCTCAGCAGGTGTAGAAGAACATGAAGCCATAGCAAAAACCATAGTAGATGCTAATAAAATAGAACTAAACTTCTTCATAAATTTTCTCCTTATTTAAATAAATAATTAAAAAACCGACTTACTATCTTTGTAAGTCGGTTACATTATACACTTATTGTTTTTTCTTCTTTATATAATCGGCCACTACATATGCACCAATTAAAAGCCACGTTACAGCCAGTGTAGTTAGCAAAATGACGGCTGTCTGAGGCATTGGACCAAGGTCTTCTATGTTGCCGGTAGCTGATGCAATTCCAACCTGATCTAGTCGGTAGAGTGCATTTACATCTTCGAATAATTGCGTGATTGTATCATCATTTACTTCCTGATGACGTCGTTTGGATTTAACAACATCTTCGATAAGTTCTCCAGCCGCGTTACGAAGAGAAGCTGAGCCGTTAAATACAGGTGTTACAAATGTGTTATTTACATTATTAATAAGGAGGGCTGAAGCATCAAGCTTAACAGAATAATGAAGAGTATCTTCTTCTCCAGAGTAATTGATGTAAGACTGATACTCATCAGAATTTTGAGCTTTAAGTGTAACTGGAACATAACCTTCTGTCTCTGAATAGCCAATTTGTACTTTATTTGTAAGAAGGAAAGAAGCAAAGAGCCAGCTTGCTAATACTTCGCCTGAGTCATCCTTGTTAAAGATACAAATTGAAGGTCCCTGAGATATCATCTGAGGATTATTTATATCATACTGAGGCACAGGATAAACGACTGTCTCAAACTCAACAAGCTTATCTTTACTGATATCGCAGTTTGGAGCTTTTGTACCCATCCAGGTTGAACCAGCTGTTGAATCGATGGCAAAGATACACTGACCTGCGTTAAGAAAGTTAGCAGGGTAACTGGAAATCTTAAAAGTAGAGAAAGCTCCAGTATCAGCGTGACTTCCAATCTCGTTAAGAAGTTCACGTGTAGTACTGTTAAAAATATCAATACTTCCAAATTCTGTAGAGTAGCCTGCGCCTTTCTGGCGAAGCATCTGAATCATCATATTATCGGTTGATTTATATATGAATGGAATCAAAGTTTTCTGCCCATTTAAAGCATAGGTACCATCATTATTTTTAGCAGTTGCTGCCTCTGATACTTCCCAGATAAAATCCCAGGTTAATGTATCAGGCATCTGATATCCGAGAGCCTCAACAAAGTCCTTATTTACATAGCAGGCTTCAGTTGATCTCATAAATGGAATAGCGTAGTGCTTGGTTCCGATAAGGCATTCATTTAAGAATTCAGGAACAATATCATAGTAGCTAGGAGAGTCGAAAAGTACTTCAGATCCTCCGAGACCATACTGTGAATCATTAAATAGTTCGTCAAGTGGAACCACAACATTTGATCCTGTCATATATGTTGCAATATGGTCAGGGTAGGTGATACAGACGTTCGGTGTTGTACCAGTAGCGATATTTGTTATTACATCATTATAGATTTTTCCGTAGTCAGTATAGAATCTGATAGTTACATGAATATTTGGATACAGTTTCTCAAAATTTTCAACAGCTTCGTTGTAGACAGCAGTCTGAGTTACATTTGTATCGTTTTTTGCCCAGAAAGTAATCTCATAGTTCTTGTTCATATCAAAGGATTCAGGAACCATGAATTCATCTAGAGCTTCAGCTCTGTGGCAGCCAGCTGTAGTAAGTAACATGGAAATTGACAAAGTGAATGTAAGTATCGAAGATACTAATTTTTTTAGTGATATCATCCTTTTGTACCTCCTCTTGCAACACCTGCCATAATTTTCTTTCTGAAAATCAGGAAAAGAATTATAAGTGGTACGGATATGGCAACTACTGCAGCCATCATTGCTGGAATGTTTTCACGGCCGAATCCATTTTCGCGAATTTCCTGAATACCATTTGATACAAGGAAATAAGAAGAATCATCTGTGATTAATCTAGGCCATACGTAAGAATTCCAACACTCAATTACTTTAAGAATAATGATAGTTACAATTGTTGGCTGACAGATTGGAATCATTACTCTGAAAAGATATTTAAGGTCAGACGTGCCATCAACCTTTGCTGCCTTATATAGGTCATCTGGAATCTGTTCGAAGTTTTCCTTAAGAAGATAGATATAGAAAACAGAAGTAACAGATGGGAGTATGAGGCCAAGGAATGAGTTACGAAGGCCCCAGTCAGTTATTGTTACAAAGTTGGTGATGATTACAAGCTCGTTAGGAATCATCATCAGTGACAAAAAGAGTGTAAATACCAGATTTTTGCCCTTGAATTCAAGTCGTGCAAAAGCAAATGCAGCAAATACAATTACAATCATCATGATAAAAGTAGTAGCTACAGTAAAAATAAGAGTATTTATAAAATATCTTCCAAGAGATACGGTTGTAAATGCATTAATATAATTCTGAAAAGTTGGAGCAAAAGTATAAAGCTTTGGCACAAATTCAGAGTTGTAACTGCCGTAATCTTTAAAAGAAGTAAGAATCATCCAGTAGAATGGGAAAAGAACCATTAACGCCCACAGACCAAGAAGGAGATATGTGAGGCTTAATCTTACTATCTGACTAATCTTGGCATTTTTGCCGATTTTATCATATGAATTAGTATTATCAGTCATAATGTTCTCCTTTCTTAGTTAATTGAGGTTTTCTTACTAATAAGAAGGTTAATGACTGTTATCGTAAATACGATAGCAAACAAAATAAGTGCAGCAGAAGAAGCATAGGAAGGATATCCGCCTGAATCTCCATAGAGCATATCGTAAACATAACCTACAATAGTATTCATTCCAGCTGAATTAAGATTTGTTCCGAAAATCGCAACTTCATCACTATATGCTTTAAAAGCACCTATGAATCCAGTGATTATCAAATAGAAAACCATTGGAGAGATCATAGGTAAAGTGATGGTTGTAAACATTCTGAATCTTGAAGTTCCGTCAATTCTTGCAGCCTTATAATAAACATCATTTACAGAAGCAAGAGCTGCCGTGAGAATCAAAACCTTAAATGGAAGAACAATCCAGATTGTATAAAAACACATAACAAAAATCTTAGCCCAGTAAGGTCCTGTTATAAAGTCTACAGGACTTCCTCCAAAGAAAGATATGAGAAGGTTAATAAGACCATCAGTATAAGGTGTTCTCTTAAACATAATCATAAATACAAGACCAACAGCAAGAGTGTTAGTTACATATGGAAGGAAGAAAATAGTCTGGAATAAATCTCTTAACTTTTTAATAGAATTAAGTGCAAGAGATATAAGAAGTGCAAAGATAGTAGATAAAGGCACAGTAATGATTACGATTATAAATGTGTTCTTAACTGCCTGAAGAAAATAAGGGTCATGAAGCACATAGGCATAATTATAAAGGCCTTTACCAAGTGAAGTCTGAGAAGCTGAATTGTATCCAATCTCAAAGGAATAAATAAGAACATCAATAAGAGGATAAATCATAAATATTCCAAGGAAAATGAGAGCAGGGAGAAGATACAGCCACGCCTTAAGACTTCTTAATTTGTTAAGAAGTGATCTGTTGTTACTCATATGAGACGCTCCTCGGTTTCCTTATTAAATACAAATACTTTCTTTGGATTTACCATAAATTCAACAGTAGGTGAAGAAGAGTCAACATCATTGTCGCTGCTTATAATAGCTCTGAGTTTTCCTTCTGAATTACTGTTCTCGAATACAACGCTTGTATCACGGCCCATAACTTCAATTGCCTTGAGACTGCATTTAAGTGTCATATCAGATTTAGAATTAATGTCGTGGATAAATCCTTCAGGACGAATTCCAACATATACCTTCTGGTCAGGAGTATTTTTTACATAATCCTTTCCAAGAATTTTATCTTCACCAATATAAAGAGATCCATTTTTAATCTCACCATTAAATACATTAATAGGTGGAGTTCCAAGGAATTTTGCTACAAAAAGGTTAACAGGATTATCATATACTTCCTGTGGCTTACCAATCTGATTTACTACACCAGACTTCATAACAACAATCATATCTGAGATGCTCATTGCTTCTTCCTGGTCATGTGTTACGAATACTGTAGTGATTTTGGTCTCGTTCTGAATTCTTTTTATTTCTTCTCTTGTCTGAATTCTAAGTCTTGCGTCAAGATTAGAAAGAGGTTCGTCAAGAAGAAGAACCTTTGGCATCTTTACAAGAGCTCTTGCGATAGCAACTCTTTGCTGTTGACCACCGCTCATCTCATTAGGTTTTCTGTCCATGAGTTCTTCAATCTGAACTACTTTTGCAGCTTCAAGAGCCTTCTTTTCCATTTCCTCCTTGGAGAGTTTTTGATCTCCTTTAAGATTTCCAAGAGGGAACATAATATTCTTTTTTACTGTAAGGTGAGGGTAGAGTGCGTAGCTTTGAAATACCATGCCAACTCCTCTGTTCTCAGCAGGTAAATTAGTAACATCTTCATCGTCAAAAAAGATTTTACCTTCTGTTGGCATCTCAAGTCCGCAAATGAGGTTAAGAGCGGTACTTTTGCCACAACCAGAAGGACCGAGAAGTCCAATTAGTTTTCCATCTGGAATCTCGAAAGTAAAATTATCAACAGCAACAACATCTTCCTTAATTTTCTTGTTACGATTAGGGAAACGTTTTGTAAGCCCTTCAAATCTGATTTTCATAAAAAACCTCCAACCAAGAATGCTTTTATAAATTTATCATATCTCGGTTAAATAGTTAATTATTAATTGTTACTTATCAGGGTTGAATTTTGACAGTGGATTACTGTCGACAGCTTTCTGCAAAAGCTCATCGTCAACATGAGTATAAATCTGTGTAGTTGATACGCTCTGGTGGCCAAGAATGGTCTGGAGACTTCTAATGTCAACCTGTCCATATTTATACATAAGAGTAGCTGCAGTATGTCTTAACTTGTGAACAGAATATACCTTGGTATCAATGCCAGCTTCTGCCATGAGTCTTTTTATTACAATCTGAATCATATCGTCTGATATTCTGGTGCCTCTCTTACTTATAAATAAAGCCTTATTTGTGCTTGGCTTAAGAGTTAAAGTCTTACGAACTTCAAGCCAGTCATTAAGCGCCTCAATACAGGCACTATTAAGATAAACAGTTCTCTCTTTATTACCCTTACCAATAACAGTAAGAGTTGTTCCATGAATATCATCTATATCTATTCCTCGTAATTCGGCAAGTCGCATACCGCAATTTAAAAAGAAGGTAAGCATGCAAAAATCTCGCTCGTTACTCTCAACAGGAGATTCAAAACCAACCTTAAGAAGCTCCTGACTTTGTTCAAGTGTAAGATATTTTGGATTACGCTTGCCAATCTTTGGGGATTCTAGATCATATGCAGGATTGGTATCAATTAAATGCTTCTTTGAATGCAGATACTTAAAGAAAGACTTTAATGTAGCAATTCGTCTGGCTCTTGAGGAAGGTTTAAGATTGCGTTCTCTGGTAAGCCAGATTAAAAATACAAGTAAATCATCAGTCTTTATCTTATTTATTACTTTAATATCAATATCAGATATATCTATCTCATCAAATGGAGTATCTTTTTTTACTTTGCCTGAATCCAGTTTATAAAACCTAAAGAAGGTGATAAGGTCATATTTATACTCATTTACAGTTAATTCTGAGCGTCCGAGGACAGCTAACATGTAATTACAGTATTGCTCCAGAATCTCGAAAGTTGATGTCATACAGCCTAATCCCTCACATTTAATCTGATTTATTAGTTATTCTGTCAATATATTATCATAAAAATGTCCACTTTTTTTGAAAGATTTGTGCTTGTTATATAAAAATCGTTATGTTACAATGTTTCTTGCAAAAAGACATTTGTCCACCGTACACGGACACTTGAAATCCTGTAAAGGATATCTTCTTGGGTAAATTATTAATTAATTGATAGGAGACATAAAATGGATAAGAAATTAAGAGTTGGCGTTATTGGCGCTACAGGTTATGTAGGACAGAGATTCATCTCTTTGATGGAGAATCATCCTTGGTTTGAGTGTGTAGCAGTATGTGCTTCACCTAGATCAGCAGGTAAGAGATATGAAGAGGCTGCTGGCAGTAAGTGGAAGATTGACAGAGACATGCCAGAGTATGTTAAGGATTATATTGTTTATGGTACAGATGAAATTGAGAAGTTCTGTGAGCAGGTTGACTTCGTATTCTGTGCAGTAGATATGAAGAAGGATGAGATTAAGGCTCTTGAGGAGAAGGTTGCTAAGACAGAGACTCCTGTAGTTTCAAATAACTCAGCTAACAGATGGACAGATGATGTTCCAATGATTATTCCAGAGATTAACAGTGATCATGCTCAGCTCATCGACAGCCAGAAGAAGAGACTTGGCACAACACGTGGATTTATTGCAGTTAAGCCTAACTGTTCAATTCAGTCTTATGTTCCAGCTCTTACACCACTTCGTGATTTTGGTATTAAGCAGATTTCTGTTTGTACATATCAGGCAATTTCTGGTGCTGGTAAGACATTTGCAGATTGGCCAGAGATGGTTGGTAATATGATTCCTTACATCGGTGGAGAGGAAGAGAAGTCAGAGAAAGAGCCACTTAAGGTTTGGGGTACATTTGCTGGTGATCATATCGAGCTTGCTAAGAACCCAGTTATCTCAGCTCAGTGCTACCGTGTTGCTGTTCAGGAAGGTCATACAGCTGCAGTAAGTGTATCATTTGAGAAGAAGCCAACAATCGATGAGATGAAGAAGGCTTGGGCTGAATTCCAGGGTGAGGCTCAGAAGCTTAATCTCCCATCAGCTCCAAAGCAGTTTCTCCAGTTTATCGATGAGGACAATCGTCCACAGCCTAAGCTTGATGCTTATTATGAGAATGGTATGGGTGTATCAATCGGACGTATTCGTGAGGATAACATCTTTGATTATAAGTTCACATGCCTTTCACATAACACATTGAGAGGTGCAGCAGGTGGTGCAATGCTCACAGCTGAGCTTCTTACAGCTAAGGGTTATATCCAGGCTAAGTAATTTATTAGTGTGATTAAATGGCGCTGTTAATTAAGTTTTCTCTTGATTAACAGCGTCTTTTTATCCCTTGAAAATGGGATAGAAAAACTTTTTTGATTTTTTTGCAAAATATGCTTGACTAAATGAATACTTATCCGTATAATAACTAAGCATTCGTAAGTGAGGCTTGCGAGGGCGCGAAGTAAATGGGCCTTTAGCTCAGTTGGTTAGAGCAACCGGCTCATAACCGGTCGGTCTTGGGTTCGAGTCCCTGAAGGCCCACCAATTAACTTCATAACTAAATAGAGTATATGGGAAGATTCCCGAGCGGCCAAAGGGAACAGACTGTAAATCTGTCGTCAGTGACTTCGGTGGTTCGAATCCACCTCTTCCCACCATATATACTAACCGCACCAAGTGTGCGGTTTTTTTGTATTCAAAAGAGGTTTAACAGCATGAGTATTATAGACTATATTATCGCCATCATTTTTGGAATTGTTGAGGGAATAACAGAGTGGCTTCCTGTAAGTTCAACAGGTCACATGATTCTTCTTGGTGAGTTTTTGAAGATGAATGTTTCAGAAGAGTTTTTTTCTTTGTATCTTGTTGTAATTCAGTTAGGTGCGGTTCTGGCAGCAGTTATTTTGTTTTGGAAAGATGTATGGCCTTTTGGAATTAAGGATAATCCGATGCCTTTAAGTAAAAAGGGATTGGGAAGATATATTAAAGTGAAGAACTTTATGATGTGGTTTAAAATTTGTGTTGCTTGTATTCCGGCTATAATCGTAGGCCTTTTGTTTGAAGATTACGCAGATGCAAATTTTTATAATTTCTATTGTGTTTCTCTTGCTCTTGTTGTTTTTGGTGTGTTATTCATCCTTGTGGAGAAAGTTATTTGTAAGGGGAAAGAGCCTGAAGTTAATTCAATCGAAGAGATTACATTTGTAGATGCTCTGGTTATTGGTATATTCCAGATGATTGCTGCGGTTTTTCCTGGTGTATCAAGATCTGGTTCAACAATTATAGGATCATTACTCATAGGAATTAAAAGAGAAATAGCAGCTAAGTTCACTTTTATTATGGCTATTCCTGTTATGTTTGGAGCAAGCCTTCTTAAATTATTAAAGTTTGAGGGAAGTATAGGTGGATCAGAGTTACTTCTTCTTGCAATAAGTAGTATAGTTGCTTTTGTTGTATCCTGGCTTGTTATTAAGAAGCTTATGTCGTTTGTTAGAAAGCATGATTATACAGTGTTTGGCTGGTACCGAATTATCTTGGGAATAATTCTTATTGCATACTTCTTTATCGCAGCTTGAATATAATAAGAATTTAAATAAAAGCCCGTCTCATTTTAATTTTGAGGCGGGCTCGTTTTTGTTTATTATTCTCTCTCGTCCATTGGAATGTATGAGTTTCTATCCTGTACACACATATATGCTGGTCGTATTATCTTTCCAGCAGAATTAAGTTCCTCGATTCTATGGGCTGACCAGCCTGAAATTCGGGCGATTGCAAATAGTGGAGTATAAAGCTCTGTTGGAAGATTAAGCATGCTGTATACAAAGCCACTGTAAAAATCAATATTTGCGGATACGCCCTTATAAATTCGTCTTTCCTTGGCAATGAGTTCGGCTGAGATTTTTTCAATCTTTGTGTAGAAATTAAATTCTTTTGTGCGTCCCTTTTCGATAGAGAGCTTCTCTACATAAGACTTAAAAATCTGTGCTCTAGGGTCAGAAATTGAATATACAGCATGTCCCATACCATAGATTACACCTGTATTATCAAAAGCTTCCTTATGAAGGATTTTGAGAAGATATTCGCTGATTTCTTCCTCGTTATCCCAGTCTTTTACATTGCGCTTTATATCATTAAACATTCGTACTACTTTGATATTTGCTCCGCCGTGCTTAGGGCCCTTAAGAGAAGATAAAGCTGCTGCTACACAAGCATAAGTATCTGTACCTGAACTTGTTACAACATGAGTTGTAAAAGTTGAATTGTTACCACCGCCGTGCTCAGCATGAAGAATCAAAGAGAGGTCAAGAATTCGAGCTTCAAGTTCGGTATATTTATTATCTGGTCTTAACATATAAAGAATGTTTTCTGCAGTAGATAATTCTGGCTGTGGTCTGTGGATATAAAGACTTCCTCTGTCCAGATAGTAATTCTTTGCCTGGTAACTATAAACCGCAAGAAGAGGGAAGATAGATATTAATTCAAGTGACTGTCTTAATACATTTGGAATTGATGTATCGTTTGCAGCCTGATCATAAGCATATAAGTTTAATATGCTTCTCATAAGGTTGTTCATAAGATCAGGAGACGGCTTTTTAAGAATGATATCTCTTACAAAATTCTTTGGGAGATGTCTGTAGTCACGAAGAATCTGATTAAATTCCTCAAGCTCAGTCTTATTCGGAAGTTTTCCGAAAAGCAGTAAATAAGTCGTCTCTTCGAATCCAAAACGCTTATCAAGCACTGCTCCGTCTACCAGGTCTTTTACATTATATCCACGATAATAAAGCTCTCCGTCACATGGAACACTTTTACCATCTACTACCTTGGATGAAATAATTTCTGATATTTCAGTTAATCCTGTAAGTACACCTTTACCATTAATATCACGAAGTCCACGCTTTACTTCATATTTGGTATAAAGCTCTGGATTAATCTTCTCTTCTGTACACATTTCAGATAATTCCATGATTTTTGGTGTAACTTTAGAAAAGCTGTTGAGATTTGACATGCAGCTACCCTCCATTTTCTTTTAAATTGTAATTGAAAACTATCCCATAAAAACTCGTATAATTGATTATATCAGAAAATGTTGGTAAATTTGAGTAGGTTTAAGATAAAAAAAGTGTTTGACAAATATCTTGGAGTTCAATATAATATTTAACGCTACGGGGTTGTGGCGGAATGGCAGACGCAGCAGACTCAAAATCTGCCGACCTTAAAATCGTATGGGTTCAAGTCCCATCAGCCCCACCACCTACTTGGTTCATTAGCTCAGCCGGTAGAGCACTTGACTTTTAATCAAGGGGCCTGGAGTTCGAACCTCCAATGAGCCACCAAACGATGTGTAAAGCATCGTTTTTTTGTTTTTTATCACATATTTGTCTATTTTATTCCACTAACTTTTATTATTATATATCGTTGTGTATAATTCACTAGATTACGTTTGATGGGGCAGGTATCACTATGACTGAACGATTATTTTTATTAGCTGAGGAAGTTGCACCAACTCCAACTCCTACGCCAACACCATATCCAGATTATTTGCAGTATCACTATCTGACAAATTTCTTTAGTGGTGAACTTGAGTTCTGGACTGTTTTAAATGTTTTTCTTACTTGTGGCATTGCCTTTATCATTGTATTTGCGATTCTTTTTCTTAGATATCGCAATAAGAATGCTTCCAAGAAGTAAAGGAGAGAATTATGCTTAACATTAAGAGCAAGTGGATACTTATTACTGGCAGTAGCAGAGGCTTGGGCCGCCTTATGGCAGAAGAACTTGCCAAGACAGGTTGTAATCTGATTCTTCAGTCAAGAGACAAGAAGAATACTTTGGATATTGAGAATACCGTAAAGGCTAATGGTGGTGAGGCTGTAAGCTTTTCATGTGATTTGGGTAATAAGGAAGATTTACTTTCTTTTATAGATGCTTTAGATTCTTATGATATTGATATCGTTTATAATAATGCAGGAATGCAGGTAACTTATCGTCCTGAGATTTTTGATACAACATATGAAGACTATGAGACTTCATTTAGAGTAAATACAATCGCTCCAATGATGATTTGTTATAAGCTTGCACCTAAGATGATTGCCAAGGGTTTTGGAAGAATAGTAAATACTACTTCTGGTATTGATAATGAGCCAGAGCAGGGACCATATTCAGCTAGTAAGGCTGGTCTTGATAAGACAACTAAGGATTTGAATAAGCTTTTCGCTGGAAAGAATATTTTTGCATTCTTAACTGATCCAGGCTGGTGCAGAACTGATCTTGGTGGAAATAGTGCACCAAATGATCCTAAGTCTGCTGTAAATGGCCTTTTGGCTCCAGGACTTATTGAGAGCACTGATAAGGTATCTTTCAAGGGAATGATTCATGCACAGGATTATGTTGACATGCGTCTTGAGGATATCGTTAAAGGAATTGAAGATGGCAGATTCCCACTCTGATAGAATTCCACCAGTACCTAAATATAGATTTGAAGAGATTGCCTTTGAGAATGAAGATTATAGATTCAGTGTCTTTAACTCAAAGGCAACTGGTTTTGTTGCCGATTATTATTCACGCAATAGGGATTTTCATGCTGAGTTTTCTCAGACACATGGAGAAGACTATTTTAAGTATTCAGTTCAAAAAGAATATCTTATAGCAGAGACTAAGGATTTTAAGAAGGGAAGAATGCTTCCTATATTTATTACCCGTAAGGGGGATCCAAAGCATATAATAGGCAGGATATCGTACTTTGATATCATATATGGAGGTATGAAAACTGCCATTGTTGGTTATAGTCTTGATAAAGATGAAATTAAAAAGGGAATAATGACAGAAGCACTTAAATATACAATGCGCTTTTTGTCTGAATATTATCATCTTCATAGAGTAGAGGCTTATATTCTTCCTAAGAATATCCGTTCCATTAATCTGATTAAACGAGCTGGTTTTATTGAAGAGGGAATTAAGCATAAATATATGCATATCAATGGAAATTGGGAAGATCACTTAAGTTTTTATTATTTGTTCGAAAATAATAATTAAAATAAAATACGAATTTAATAAAATTTTAGTAATTATTCTTGAAAACTATGAGATAATAGAAAAGTATTAAGTAAATTTACGGAGGACAACAAATGAAAAAGAGTGTTAAATTCTTCGTTTCAATGATATTGATAACTTCTATGCTTCTTTCTTCTGCAGCTTGTAGCAAGAAGGATAAGGATAAGGCAAAGGAGACTGATGAGGTTACTGAGACTTCCGAGGAGGTTTCTGAGTCAACAATTCCAACAGTTGCTGAGACTGCTCCAACTACAGTGCTTCCGGATTTTTCTGGTCCACTTCCTACTGGTGAGATTGCAATTACTTGGAATGAGACATCAATTGATGAGAAGGTAATGTATGCAATTGTATCACCTGATGGTTTCCTTCGAGTAAGAGGCGGTCCAGGTACTGATTATGATATTGTTGGTTCATTAACAACAAATATGGAAGTAGTAGTTGTTGCTGTAACTGACAATAACTGGTATAAAACTTCAGATGGTTTCTATATTTCAGGCGATTTTTTGTCTAATACTCCTGTAGCTTAACTCAAATTTGAAGAAAAATAAAAAAATGTGTAGACATTTTTTAATGCTTGTTGTATTATATCTAAGCGTTGGACAACAAGCACATATGCGGGTGTAGTTTAATGGTAGAGCTTCAGCCTTCCAAGCTGATTACGTGGGTTCGATTCCCATCACCCGCTCCACTATTTTTTGGGTCATTAGCTCAGCTGGATAGAGCAACAGCCTTCTAAGCTGTGGGTCGGAGGTTCGAGTCCCCCATGGCTCACCAATTTAGAACCGTCATATGATGGTTCTTTTTTTTTGATTTTAATGTTTGTAGCTAATAGGGCAGAAGGGTAATATATGGGCAGGAATTCACGCTCACTTAAAAAGAATTCGTTTTTTGGATATGTATTCGCAGAGAATAGAGCATTTTTAATTTATTCTATTTTTTGTTTTACAGCAATGTTCCTTTACATTGCATACGCAACATGGATGGGACAGGGTTTTTACAGATTTACTTTATTTAAGCTTTGTGACGATGTTTTCATGGATTTTTATAATTCTGTAAGAGATGCACACATGCTTGATGTGAGATGCTATTCAGAGCGTCACGTAATTTATCCGCCACTTGCTAACCTGTTTTATGCATTTATTTCTAGATTCATGAATAATGATTTTATTACTGCTGACGATGGTCATTCGTTAACCTGGAGATACTGGCTGTATGATATTTTTGTATATCCTATTCTTGCTATCTTTATTGTTGTAGTTATTGCACTTGTAATTAATAACAGAACTAAGGGAAGTAGTAGTAAAAAGTTTATTTTTGCTCTTCTATCTGTTTTTTCCTGGCCTTTTGTTTATATGATTGAGAGAGGTAATATTCTCTCTATTGCATTCTTGTTCCTTCTTCTTTATGTATTTTATTATGATTCTGAAAATAAAGTAGTCAGTGAATTAGCCTGCATATGTCTTGCAGTATCTGCAGGAATTAAATTATATCCAGCGGTTTTTGGAATACTGCTAATATTGGATAAACGTTATAAGCAGGCTATAAGAACTGTTATATATGGTATTTTGTCTGTAGTATTACCAATGTTTGCTTTCTATAGTGGTTTTGAAGGTATAAGACTCTGGTTGGAAAATATCCGCCGTTTTACGGGAATGGTATCAGGAAGTGTATATTTTCCAGGAAGTACAACATGTAAATCTGGATTTTATGTTCTTCAGAGAATTCTGGGATCAGGAAGAGTTGGTGTAGGCGGATTTGCAGATAAGATGTTTACATTCCTTCCATTAATTGTAGCAATTGCTGCTGTAGTTATTCTTCCTCGTAAATGGCAGAGATTTATGGCTTTAATATTCTTTGCTATTACAGTTCCAGGTGGTGGAGGAAGTTATTCTCTTGTTTTTCTCACAATTCCTCTTTTATTTATGATGGAAGAGAAAAAACTTAGAGTATTCGATTATGCATATGTACTTATAATTACTGTACAGCATATGATATTCCCAATTCCTATGGTTGCAGCTCAGTCTATGCTTGGTGTTAATCAGCTTATTACACCTGTTACAGTTATGACACTGTTTTTGCTGTTAAGTATTGATCTCGTAATTGAAGTCAAGAAGATAGTAAAAAAAGAAAGACCTGTTCTTGTAAAAATGGAACGCGTGGGACAATAAATTCACAAAAAGTATAGTATCATTAAGTAGAATAATATTTTAATAAGCATACAAAATAGTTATGTTATAATTACGAGTATGCTTATTTATTTTTTTGAGTTGGAGGAAATATGGCTTCAAAGTCATCTTATGGTAACGATAGTATTTCAGCATTAAAGGGCGCAGACAGAGTAAGAAAACGTCCAAGTGTTATTTTTGGTTCAGATAATCTGGAAGGTTGTATTCATTCCTTTTTTGAGATTTTGTCTAACTCTATAGATGAGGCTAGAGAAGGTCATGGTAATAAGATTATTATTACCAAGTTTAAAGATGGTTCTCTTCAGGTAGAGGATTTTGGACGAGGAATACCTCTCGATTTTAATACGAAGGAAAATCGTTATAACTGGGAACTTGTTTATTGCGAGCTTTATGCTGGTGGTAAGTATGATAATAATAAATCAGGTGATTATATGTTCTCACTTGGTTTAAATGGACTTGGTGCCTGTGCTACTCAGTATGCTTCTGAGTATTTTGAAGTTACTGTATTTAGAGATGGATATAAGTATCATCTTGATTTTGCCAAGGGCGAAGTTAATGGTGAACTTGTTAAGGAACCTTATAGATTTAAGAGAACTGGTACTATTCAGAAGTGGAAGCCAGATTCTGAAGTTTTTACAGATGTAAACGTTCCAATTGAAAATATAAAAGAGATAGTAAAAAGACAGTCAATCATTAACTCTGGTGTTGAGTTTGTTGTTGTTGATGAGGCAACTTCTGAAGAAGTTACATATATATATCCAGAAGGAATAAAAGGATATGTTGATGAACTTTCTGATATGAAGGGATTTACTGAAGCTCATTCATTCAGTGCAGAAGGTAAAGGCCGCGATGCTGAAGACAGAGATATTTATACAGTAAGAGCTGAAGTAGCATTTTGCTTTAATAACAATGTGAATGTTATTGAGTATTTCCATAACTCAAGTTTCCTCGAGAATGGTGGTTCTCCTGATAAGGCTGCAAAATTAGCTTTTGTATCAGAGATTGATAAGCAGATTAAGGCGAGAGATAAATATAAGGCGAATGAATCCAAGATTTCATTTGTAGATGTTCAGGACTCTCTTATTCTTGTAACTAATACTTTCTCAACACAGACATCTTATGAGAATCAGACTAAGAAAGCTATTAATAATAAGTTTATTCAGGATTTTATGACTGATCTTATTAAGAAGGAACTTGAAATTTGGTTTATCGAGAATAAAGCTCTTGCAGATAAAGTTGTTGAACAGGTTCTCGTAAATAAACACGCAAGAGAAAATGCTGAGAAAACAAAGATTAATGTAAAGAAGCAGCTGCAGGGTAAGATTGATCTTAATAACAGAATCAAAAAGTTTGTTGACTGCAGATCTAAAGATGTAAATATCAGAGAATTATATATTGTAGAGGGTGATTCTGCGTTAGGTTCAGTAAAGACTGGCCGTGATGCTGAGTTCCAGGCTGCAATGCCTGTAAGAGGTAAGATTCTTAATTGTCTTAAGGCTGATTATGGCACTATATTTAAAAGTGAGATTATTACTGACTTAGTTAAAGTATTAGGTTGTGGTATTGAGATAACAAACCGTCATACAAAAGATATGAGTGCTTTTAATCTTGAGTTGTTAAGATGGAACAAAGTAATAATCTGTACCGATGCCGATGTCGATGGTTTCCAGATTAGAACACTTATTCTAGCTATGATTTATAGACTTATGCCAACTCTTATTGAGACTGGTCATGTTTATATTGCTGAATCTCCTTTGTTTGAGATTACATATACTCCTAAGAATAAAAAAGAAGAGGAGTTAACATTATTCGCTTTTGATGAGAAAGAAAAAGCAGAGATTTTATCTAAATATGATAATAGCTGTCTTAATATTCAGCGTTCAAAGGGTCTCGGTGAAAACACTTCAGATATGATGTGGGAGACAACAATGAATCCAAAGACAAGACGTCTTATTAAAGTTTGTCCTGATGACGCAAAGAAGACAGCTGATATTTTTGACTTACTGCTTGGTGATAATCTTGCAGGCAGAAAGCAGCATATTGAAGAAGATGGCCACCTCTATCTTGATATGCTTGATTTGGTTTAATTTGAGGTAATATATGGCACGTAAGAAGACAGATGATAAAAAGACAGATTTAAATATTCCTGATATGCCAGCAGTTGAGCAGCGTATTACTGATACTCTTGAGACGAATTATATGCCTTATGCAATGAGTGTAATTGTATCAAGAGCAATTCCTGAGATAGATGGATTTAAGCCTTCACATAGAAAGCTCTTATATACCATGTATAAGATGGGTTTAATTAATGGTAGAAGAACAAAGTCTTCTAATGTAGTTGGTCAGACAATGAAGTTA
The DNA here is from genome assembly GCA_024403775.1 of Clostridia bacterium. Lineage (GTDB taxonomy): Bacteria > Bacillota > Clostridia > Saccharofermentanales > Saccharofermentanaceae > Saccharofermentans. Next base: position 29,133 of record JAKSRE010000002.1, read on the forward strand.
AATCCACATGGTGATATGGCCATCTATGAGACGATGGTCAGACTTGCAAGAGATCATGAAGCTTTACTACACCCTTTCGTAGATTCAAAGGGTAACTTTGGTAAGCACTATTCCAGAGATACTCAGTTTGCTGCACCTCGATATACTGAGGTAAAGCTCGAAAGAATTTGTGAAGAACTTTTTGATGGTATCGACAGAAATGCTGTTGATATGATTGATAACTATGATGGAACCATGAAGGAGCCATCACTTCTTCCAGCAACATTTCCATCAGTTCTTGTAAATAGTAATCAGGGTATTGCCGTTGGTATGGCTTCTAATATCTGTTCATTTAATCTTACTGAAGTATGTAATGCTACAATTGCTTTGATTAAGAATCCAGAGTCAGATATCCTTGAGATAATGCCAGCTCCAGATTTTATTGGTGGTGGTAATATTGTCTATAATAAAGATCAGATGAGACAGATATATGAGACAGGTAAGGGCTCTATCTCAATCAGAAGTACATATAATGTTGATACGAAGAATAATATCATTGAAGTTACACAGATTCCTTATTCTACAAGTATTGAGCTTATTATCGATAAGATTATTGAGAATGTTAAGAATGGTAAGCTTAAGGAAGTAAGTGATGTAAGAGATGAGACTGATAAAAACGGTCTTAAGCTTGCTATTGAATGTAAAAGAGGAACAGATCATGAGGCTTTAATGAGTAAGCTCTTTAGATATACTCCTCTTGAGGACAGCTTTTCATGTAATTTCAATCTTCTCATTAATGGTTCACCAAAGGTTCTTGGTGTTAATAGCATCTTAAATGAATGGATTACATGGAGAAGAGGCTGCGTTGTAAGAGAACTTGAATTTGATCTCGAAAAGAAGCTTAACAGACTTCATCTTTTGGAAGGTCTTGCAGCAATTCTTTTGGATATTGATAAAGCTATTGAGATTATTCGTAATACTGAACTTGAAGAAGATGTAGTACCAAATCTTATTAAAGGTTTTGGTATTGATGAGATACAGGCTGAATATGTTGCAGAGATTAAACTTCGTAACATAAATAAGCAGTATATTTTAAAGCGTTTGGAAGATAAGAATAAACTCGTGGAGGATATTGCTGACATTAGAGATATCTTAAGTAAGCCTAAGCGTGTTGATACTTTAATTATCGATAAACTTAAGAATGTAATTAAGAAATTTGGTAAGGAAAGAACAAGTAAATTAATCGAGCAGGAAGGTATTAGTAGCTATGAGCCAGCTATTGAGATTGCTGATTATCGTGTTAGAGTAATGCTTTCAAGACATGGATATCTTAAGAAACATACACTTGTATCACTTAGAAGTGCAGGTGAGCTTAAGGTTAAAGATGATGACGAGATTTTTATTGATACAGAGTGTGGAAATAAAAGTGAGATTTTGTTCTTTACTAACTTAGGCAATGTCTATAAGTGTAAAACTTATGATTTTGTTGAGACAAAACCTTCTGATTATGGATATTACCTCACTAATGAGCTTAACCTTGAAGAGAATGAGCAGGTTCTTCATATGGAGATAACTACTGATTATAAGGGTAATCTTCTCATTGGATTTAAAAATGGTAAGGTGGCTTTGTTCCCACTTAGTGTATATGAGACAAAGCAGAACAGAAAGAAACTTGTTAATGCTTTCTCATCATTGTCGGAGGCTGTTGCATTTAAACTTTTGAAGTCAGAAGAAGATGGCGAGAATGAAGACCAGAAGCCATTAGATTTGGATCTTGTTGCTAAAAGTAATCTTAATAAGGCAATTGTATTTAAACTTTCGCTTATTCCTGTTAAGTCAACAAGAACTACACAAGGTGTTCAGCTTCTTATATCAAAGAAGGGTTCAGAGATGACTACTATTGAGCTTCTTTCAGAGTCTGGTCTTAATGAACCAGAATATTACAGAGTTAGAAGAATACCTGCTACTGGCTATTATCTTAAAGAAGATGCCTATGAGAGTAAGCAGTTAACAATTGAAGGACTGGAATAATCTTAGAATGAATAAATACTCTTTTGATGACATGCATTCATATGATGATGCGAAGCACCCACTGTTTTATTTTGGTGTTTTGCTATTATCCGTTGTGATTTTTGTTGTCTCAATAGGAGTAATGGCTGTTGTTTATAATAGAAACCAGAAATCTGTAAGTGTTATTCCTGGATTTAAGCTTGCAATGGATGAAGGAAGATATGATGATGCTTTGGAGATGTATCGTAATCTTCAGGATAAAGTTCTTGCGGTAGATCCGTCTAATACTGATTCTGTTCAGGGCGACATTAATACAATGAAAGAAATGGAAGCTGTTGTTAAGGAACGATTTGATGACTTAACTTCTGTTATGCTTTCTGAAAGATATGCACTAACAACAAGTGATATTGTGTTCTTAAGCGATATGCATGAGATAGTGTCATATTTTATGGGTGACTGGCTAAATAAGATTTGTGAAGATTTTCTTCTTGGTAAGATAGAAAAGCCTGATGCTGTTTTTATCTTTAACCAGATGCTATCTGTTGAGAATCTTACATATCTTGTAAACCCACTCTTAAATGAATTGGATTCTATTGAACGTTCCAGAGGTAACTGTGAGATAGCAGAACGTTATTATACTGATCTTGATTATATTAGAGCTGTACAATCTTATCAAAGTGTCGCAAGCAGTACATCTGGATTTGTATATGATTTTTCAATTTCACGAGTTAATGAGATAAAAGAGATAATGCATCAGCCAATGATTGATGAAGGTGAGCATATGCTTGACCGCTTTCAGTATTATTCTGCTGAAGAATTATTCTCGGATTTGGCGGTAATCTTTCCTGATGATCAGAGAATTAATGCTGATCTTCTTGAAGCAACAGCACATACATATGAGACTCGTACATATAGTGGAACAGTGGAAGTTATTTGTATAAGACAGTTGATTGCTGATAATGATGTTGCCTTTGGTGTATCTCATGTTGAGACAAATGAGGACCTGTTTCTTACAACATCTGAATTCAGTAGTATTATTAATCAGTTATATGAGAATGATTATATTCTTGTAGATGTTGAAGGTCTTGCTGATTTGTCAGAAGAGGCATTCCTTTTGGAGAAGTCTCTGGTGGTTCCTGTGGGAAAGAAGCCTTTGATATTAGTAATCGAAGCATTGGATTATAATGTTCACAATGTAGCTTCTGGATGTTGTAACAGACTGGTTTTAAATGATCAGTCCCAGGTGTGCGGTGAGTACACAGACAGTATGGGAAATATTGTTGTAAATAGAACTTCGGAGGCAATAGGTATTCTTGATGAATTTGTTGAGCAGCATCCTGATTTCTCATATAACGGGGTAAAAGGTGTTATTTCTGTTTGTGGATATGAGGCATGTTTGGGTTATGTTGTTGATGCGGATGAATTAGACGATCGTAATCAGGCGTTAGCTTCTCAGGGATTTGCGACATTAAATATCACTGATGAGGAAATTGAATTAAATAGAACGACAGTTAAAAATATAGTAGAAGTACTTAAAGATACAGGCTGGACATTAGCTTCATCAACATACGGAAATATAAATGCGAATTCTTCTGACATGGAAACAATTCAGGCTGATACTTCAAAATGGATTAATCAGATTGGTTCACTTGTTGGTGATGTGCATGTTCTGGTATATCCAGGAGGTAATTATATTTCTGGAACAGATGAGAGAGCAGAGTATCTTAAGAGTCTTGGATTCAGAATATTTATGGGTATGGGAGCTAATCCATATTACACATATGGACGAAATTATCTTTATTATGACCGCAATCTGATAAATGCTTCACTTATGAGAAGCAGAGATTATTCTGATTTGTTTGATGTTAGTCTCTGCTATGATGAGGCTCGCAATACAGAATTGGATAATTGATTAGAAATAATCAATATGCATTTTTGTAAAACATATGTTAAATTTTGACAATAATTATAAAATGCCTGATTATTTTTGTAGAGTTTCTTCAATTAAAAGTTTATAATATTAAATAAAATGTTGAATAGGAGATTTATGATTATGGCAAAGACTGATAGATTGTCAGGTTTGGTACAGGAAGATCCAATTCTTTGGAAGGATCGTAGAAGATATCTTGGAATGCCAATATCATTTACAGTATATAGTTTTGACGAGAATAGATTTTATTGTCGTAAGGGCTTTTTTAACACATCTGAAGAAGAGATTCTTCTCTATAGAATTCTTGATGTAAGTCTTAAGAGATCTTTGTTCCAGAAGATTTTTGGTGTTGGAACTATTTACCTTAACACTGCAGATCAGACGTCTCCAGTGTTTGAGATTAAGAGCATTAAGGATCCAGTCAGAGTTCGTAAGGCATTAAGTACAAGAGTTGAACGTGAACGTGACGAGAAGAGAGTTCTCGGTAAGGAAATGTTTGGTGCAGCTAGTGGATTTGATGGTCACGAAGTTGATTTTGATATGAATTAATTTTGATTTTTAGGGAGAGAAACTGTGGAGACCAGATTAGATAGATATCAGGGTGCCAGAGAGACAAAGCTTAATCAGTTGAGAGAGCTTATCGACAAGTCTGAGAACATTGTGTTCTTAGGCGGTGCTGGTGTGTCCACAGCTAGTGGAATTCCGGATTTCAGAAGTGGTGAAGGTATATTTAATCAGGAGAGCGGCCTCAAATACAGAGCGGTTGATGTAGTATCACATTCATTCTTTGTTGAGCATCCAGAAGAGTTCTACGATTTTTATAGACGTAAACTTTGTTATCCTGATGCAAAGCCTAATAAAGCTCATAAGGCACTTGCACGTCTTGAGAGACAGGGAAAGTTAAAAGCAATTATTACTCAGAATATTGACAATCTTCATCAGTTGGGTGGAAGTCATAATACTATTGAACTTCATGGTTCTGTATATCGTAATTATTGCGTTCAGTGTAATAAGAAATATAAGCTTGATGATATTCTTGCAACAGATGGAATTCCACATTGTACACGCTGCGGTGGTATAATCCGTCCAGATGTTACTTTATATGAGGAGAACCTTGATCATTCGAAGGTTGATGCTGCGATTAAGGCTTTGAAGAAGTGTGATCTTCTTATTATTGGAGGTACATCACTTTCTGTTTATCCAGCAGCTACTTTTGTTCAGTTTATTAAGCATGGCAATATTGTAATAATTAATAAGAGTTCAACATATTTGGATTTACAGGCTAAGCTTACTATACATGATGCTATTGGAGAAGTTCTTGATGAGGTTGTTCCTAAGAGAAGAACAAAGGCACAAATTGAAGCTGCTAAGCAGTTGAGAATCAAGGAGGAAAAGGCAAGAATCCGAGCTGAGCAACGACTTGCTAAGAAGAAAGCAGCGGATTCTACCAAATAATTAGGTATGGCGTTCGATCGTTCTTTTTATGATAAGAGAGCAGAAGAGCTGAATGAAATTATTAAAGATTTAACCAAAAAAGCAAATCAATTGAGTTTCTTTAGATTGTTTTTGTTTATAGCTTTGGTTATATCTTTAATTTTTTACTGCAGAAATCAGTTGATATGGTTTCTTCTGTTAACAGTTTTTTTTATTTGTTTGTTTTCTATAGCTTGTGTAAAACATTCACACATTAAAGCTTCATTGATTGATAAAAAATATCAATACGATATTAATACGCAGTATATAGACAGAATTAAGGGAGCATTTGATACTCTCTTAGATAGTGGTGACGAATTTTTTATCAAAAATCATGACTATTGTAATGATTTGGATTTATTTGGAAAAAAATCTCTATTCTCGTTATTAAATATTTCAGAGTCTGATTATGGAAGAAGTAGTTTTGCAAAAGAACTGTTATTCTCCCCAGTAAATGATAGGACAATAGAAGAGATTTTAAGACGTCAGAAAGCCGCAGAGGTTTTTGCAGCTAATCCAGTATTTTTACAGGAATATCAGGCTATAGCTAAGACGAAGAAAGTGAAGAAGACTCCTGCTGATTTACTTGTTTCTGATTCAGGTGGAAAGAATCCAAGTATAAAGCTGTGCTACCTGGCCCTTTTGTGGATAATTCCTTTATTACTGGCTTTTATTTCTGTTTCCTATGCGAAAGTAGCAGTTGCCTTCGTAATGATAATTAACCTGTTAATATGGTTTATGAATTTGCAGGTTTTTACATCATGTTTTTCAGGAATGGAGCAGGCTATGCGCTCTGTTCCAGTTCTAATCAGGTTGTTTGAGAAAATTGAGCTATCTGAATTAGATAGTGAGATGGTTAAGCTTTTCGAGAAGAAGAAATATAGTTCGGTTTTATTGAAACTTAAAAATCTAAGTAATATTGCTGTATTCAGATCTCAGCCACTTCTAGATTTATTGGTAAATATGTTTTTTCCTCTGGATGTTTGGCTATATGTTAAGTTAAAGGATTATACAAAATCCTATTCAGGCATAATTAATGAAGGGGTAGCTTGTCTTGGTGAAATAGAAAGTGTTATGTCTGCTTCAATGGTAGAAATTATTAGTAAAACTTCTACTACTCCAGAATTCACAGATGATGGTGCTATTTTTGAGGGAGAGAATATCTATCACTTATTGATAAATCCTTCAACAGTAGTAGAGAATTCAATCTCATTCAATGACAGAATTGTTGTTATAACCGGATCTAATATGTCGGGTAAAACTACATTATTGAGAACCATAGGTACTGTCTCCATTCTTTCTTATATGGGTGCTAAGGTACCAGCGTCTTCTCTCAGGCTGAGTAGGATGAGAATAATGTCTTCTATGAGAATTGCAGATAATCTTGATGAGGGAATAAGTACATTTAAGGCCGAACTTAATCAGATTGCTTCTATAATTAAAGCTAATAAAGAAAAAGAAACAGGAGATAAGATTCTGTTTTTAATCGATGAGATTTTTAGAGGTACTAATTCTGTGGATAGAACAGAAGGGGCACTTGTTGTGCTTAAGAATCTCTCTGAGAAGAATGTTTGTGGTCTTATGACTACTCATGACTATGCAATGTGTGACAAGGCGCAGGAGAGCATGAATAATATTGATTACTATCATTTTGCAGAAAAATATGTTGATGATGGTATTAAATTTGATTACAAACTTCAAAAGGGTGTATCGTACATATCAAATGCCAAATATCTGATGAAGTTAGTAGGTATTGTATAATCGACAGTTTTGTTGGTAATGAGTAAAATTATATGAAAGTTATTTTGGGGAGGTCCATCGTGGATTCATATATTAATTCAGTTGATTTTTTTAAGAATACTAAGCCTGAAACTTTACTTAAGGAGTATGGTTCACCACTTTATGTATATAATGAGAGTATCATTAGACAGTCTATGAGAACTGTTGCGAAGATTATCACTAAGTATCCTTTTATCAGTAATTATTCAATTAAGGCAAATTCTAATCTTGAGATACTCAAGATGGCATTAGAAGAAGGTCTATATTGTGATGCTATGTCTGAAGGTGAGATTAGATTATTATTATTGGCAGGATTTCCTGCTGAGAAGATTTTCTTCGTTCCAAATAATGTAAGTCGTGAAGAATTACAGTTTGCTATTGATAATTCTATTCTTACAAGTCTTGACAGTTTAAGTCAGCTTGAGTTATATGGACAGCTTAATCCAGGTGGAAAGTGCGCAATAAGAATAAATCCTGGTGTTGGTGCTGGTCACCATGACAAGGTTGTTACTGCAGGTAAGAATACTAAGTTTGCTATCGCTGCAAATGATATTGATACAGCCATTTCTATTGCTGATAAGTATGATTTGAAGATTGTAGGCATTAATCAGCACGTTGGTTCATTGTTTATGGATCCAGAGCCATTCCTTGCTTCATGTCGCAATATTCTTCATTTTGCCGAGAGATTTGAGAGACTTGATTTCATTGATTTCGGTGGTGGATATGGTGTTCCTTATCATAAGCTTAGTGGTGAGGAAAGCTTTGATTTTAATGCACTTACTGAAAAACTAACTAAGTTATTGGATGAGTTCGTAGAGAAGGTAGGTTATACTCCTTTATTTAAGACTGAACCAGGTAGATTTGTTGCATGTGAAGGCGGTATTTTGTTAGGTAAAGTTAATGCTGTTAAGACAAATGTTGATAAGAAGTTTGTTGGTACTGATATTGGAATGAATATTCTTATGAGACCTGTTCTTTATGATTCATGGCATGATCTTGAGGTAATTAGACAGAACGAAGTAGTTGATAGAAGTGAAGGAACAGAGACAGTAACTGTAGTAGGTAACATTTGTGAATCGGGTGATATCATTGCAAATGAGCGTGAACTTCCTGTGATTCAGAAAAATGATATTATTGCGGTACTGGATGCTGGAGCATATGGCTATTCAATGGCTTCGAATTATAATATGAGATTAAGACCAGCAGAAGTAATGATTGACCGCAATGGTAATGCAACTCTTATCAGAAAAAGAGATACTTTTGAGGATTTATTCAAGCAATTTTTATAATATCAACCCCTTGATATATATGGCTGAAAATCTTTTTATTAACAGTTTGTTTGTTGATAGAAACTAATTGTTATATTAAAATGTATTTAAGTATTTTTATATTTGAATTGGTATTTATGAATTTTGATATTTTGGGACAAAGTGAATCATTATTTGTTGATTATTCAATAATTGCTGAATGCGCTGGTAAGAGCGTGTTCAGTGATTTTGTGTCTTTTATTAATTCAAGTAATCATAAAATTTATGTAGCCAAGTCTTTTAAATTATTTCATTACTGTGTTTTACATCAATCTGACGATCGCAATATGGTTTTCTCTAATGCGATGCGTTTCTTTTGTTCGTCAATACTTAACGAGCATCGTTTAAGTGAGATTGGTACGGCAAAAACTGAAGAGATTGTTAAAAGTGTCTCTCAGCTTTCTTTGCCGTGTATTATTACTACAGCAAAATCTATTCTGATTAAGAGAATTAGAGAGAAAAATCTCGATTTTGGTGGAAGAATTGGTATTCTTGGTGTTGATGGTTTTGTTCTATATGATTCTCTTGAAGAGTTTTTTAAGAGTAATCAAGTTCCTGATATAAGTCCATTAGCAGCAAGAACTGAATTTTTGGATTCTTCAGTATTTTGTAATGTTGGAGACGTTGTATATACTGGTAATGGAATGCCTCTTACCCTTGACGAACGTTTAAGTGCCGGTGCAGAGGGTATGGTTTTTACTACTAATAATCCATCTTTGGTTGCAAAAATATATCACAAGGGAATGATTACGCCTATGAGATGGCGTAAACTTATGCGAATGGTGGAAATGGGTGTTAAGAGTGTTGGTATTTGCTGGCCTCGTGATCTTATTTTCTACAAAGATGTTCCAGTTGGATATACTATGATGAAGGGTAAAGGAAAGACATTAGGTAATGTGTTTGATGGTCCTGATGCCATGATGGACAATTTCCCTGACTGGACTCGAAGTGACATTGTAGATACATTGATTAATGTACTAGAGAAATATATTTTCCTTCATATGTACGACATAATAGCAGGTGATATACAGCTTAAGAATGCTCTTTTGTTCTCGCCATCTGCTGTTTTTCTTATTGATATGGATAGTATTCAGATTGGTAATATGCCTTGTCCTGTTGGTACAGAAGAGTTTACCGATCCTACTCTATGGGGAAGGAATTTTAGTTCGTTCCTTCGTAAGTTAGAGAATGAAGACTATTCTATGGCTATGCTTGTATTTTCAATGCTGTTTTGTGGATTACACCCTTACGCTACTCGTAATGGTCAGGAAACTCTTAATGCAGAAATTGAATCTAAAGCATTTCCATATACATTGGATGATAGTGATGTTGAGCATATTCCAAAGGGTGGATATCAGTATATATGGGAATATCTTCCGGTTTATCTTAGAACGATGCTTTACAGTACTTTTAAATTGGGAAAGAGATATGAAGCAATCGACTGGTATGACGCAGTTTTACGCTACAAGAAAGAATTAGTTGAGCGCTCATTTACCGATGAAGAGGCATATAAAGTATTTCCTAAGATGAATTATCACAGAACTGTTAATGCTTCTGTTGCAGCTCCAGTTAAAGATTTTAATAATGGTAAGCCTGGTTTTGCAAAGAAGACTTTCCAGCAGTCAATTATTTATCCAGCAGGATTTGAGAATAGTAACTCTAGTAGCGATGTAGCTTCGTTTAAGAGACCGCCACCACCTACTAGATCAGGAAGTCAGAATTCTGATACTAATAAGGCTTCTGCAAATAACAAGAATGATACTAACAAGAGCGGTTTATTCGGTGGATTGTTTGGCAAACGATGATTAGATAATGAAGTTGAGGAGATAAGCTATGGACAATATGTTTAATAGTTCTGAGTTTAGTAATAGTACAAAAAGAAGATTACCGATATGTTTTTGTCTTGATACATCAGGTTCAATGATGGGTAATCCAATAAAACTCCTTAATATGGGTTTACAGAATTTTGTATCTTCAATTAAAGCAAATGATGATACAAGATCTGCTACTGATATTGCTATTATTACTTTTGGTTCTTCAGTAGAGATAGTTATGCCATTTGGTAAGCTTAATAAAGATAAAGGACTTCCAGAAATTACAGCTGGAACTACTATGACTCCAATTGGTGAAGGTATTCTTACTGCATTAGAGATTCTTAATGCCCGTAAGGCTGGTTATAAGGATCTTGGAATTAAGTATTATCAGCCTTGGCTTGTCGTTATTACTGATGGTGCTCCACAGGGTCCAAATGCACTGACAAATATGGAATTAGCTATTAAAGCTTGTAATGAACTTGAAGATGAAGATAAGTTAGTTATTTTTAATATAGGTGTTGGAGATGGAGCCGACTATGATTGCTTAAAGCGTTTGTCTAAGAAGCGTGCTGAACCTATTTCTGTTGGTACGACAGAGTTTGGTCGTTTGTTTGAATTCCTTGGTTCATCTTCATCTTCAGTAGTATCTTCTGGAATGAGTGATGATGCTTTGTATAATATTTCTACTGAGCCAGAAGGAGAATCAGTAGGTGTGGATGACTTCTTTAATTTCCTTGACGACTGATTTATTCTTTGTTAAAGGTGGGGGGATATATGAATAGTCTAAAAGTTGCTGCGGTTACATTAATAGGAAACAAGCACAGACAGCGTGGTGTTCCTTGTGAGGATCATTCTATAGCTATTACAAAAAATGGTGTTAGTGTTGTATGTGTTGCAGATGGAGCAGGTGGAAAGAACTATACGCACGCTAGATTTGGTTCTGAAAGTATATGTAATACAATTGCTGAACTGCTTACTGAACATTTTGATGCTCTTTATAATGAGAATAGAGAAGCAGCAGTTAGAAGTTTAATAATTGCTGCGCTTCATGTTGGTTTTGCCGACTTAATTGAAGAACACAAGCTTGATTCAATTGAAAGATTGTCATCAACTATGTTGTTTTGTGCAATAAAAGATAGAAGAATGCTTGTTGGTCATATTGGAGATGGTTTAATCTGTAAAGTAACATCTTCAGCTGTACTGCCAATAACAATGCCTCAGAATGGAATGGATTCTTCACATACTTATTTTGTTACTGCTAATCATGCTGCAGATTATTTACGATTGATTAAAACTACTACAGATGATTGTCACGCAGTATGCTTGATGACTGACGGAGTTCAGGATTTTGTATATAATGAAAATTCTGGAGTAGTAAGGCCTGTTGTTGTTAAGATGGCTGAGACTTTGGCTAATTCACGAGAGGAAGCTGAACAATCACTTTCTGATACTATTTCACAGTTTATTGTAGGTAGTTCAAACAATTCTGATGATGCTTCTTTTGGTGTTATCTATTTTGAAGATACTAAGGGTGTGAAGCCGGATTCTGTTTCAGGCGATGAAGATGAATTTCCTAGGGCTACTGAGACATTTAAAGATGTTCAGGAAAGTATGCTTAATTCAGTTAAGAAGGCTCGTCAGATTATTGTTGATTCTTCAAGCAATCAACCAGTTAAGACACAGGCTAACCGTGATGCGATTGCTAATAGTCCAACCGAATCTGTTCAGGCTACTGAGACTGACAATAAAACTGATATGAGCAATTATCGCTATGTAAATAAGTATGTAATGATTGTTTTGTATATAATTATTGTTATACTGTTAGTAGGATTAATTGGTTTATGGATTAGTACGCATTAATTCTATTTTTGGGAAAGTGTTTTTTATTTATTGATTAGTTATAGGGGCAAAGATGGCTAAAAATAAGAAGGCAAAAAATAGTAGATTGAATAGTTCTCCTGCTGTGAATATGAACAAGACAGAGAACGTTTCAGAAGGCAAGAAGTATGCTTTTACTTCTGGAGTTAAGGTTCCTAATATGAAGGAAATTCTTGCTGCTGCTTCTGATTTCGATAGTTTGGGAGTTGCAGATATTGAAGTTAACGTTACGCATGATGTATTAGTTACTGATGACGGTAAATTGAAGGCTGTTCCACAAGGCTTTGAAGAATTACAAAGACTTGGTGATCAGGTTGCTGAATCTGAGGAGCGTGCACGAGAAGAGAGAAAGCGTATGCTTCAGAAAGCGGTATCTATTCCTCAGTCTGTTGAGGATTTACGTGCTGTAGCTTCTAGTCAGCTTTCGGATGAGAGAAGAGCAACTGTTGAGCGTGAGATGCGTGAGCGAATCGAGAACGAAGAGTTAGAAAATGCAAAGATTGCTGCGCGTGCTGAAAGACGTAAGATGCAGCAAAGAGCAGTTGTTGATTTGTTGATAAAGAAGGAAAACAATGCTAGCGTAGTTGAGAAGAAGCCAGAAGATATTACTGAAGTTATTAGTAAGGAAGTTACTCCTGTTATTTCAACTGTAACTGAAGATTTTATTGCTGAAGAAATTAATGTAGAAGAACATTCTCCAGAAGAGCTCGTAGCTGACGAGAATATCAAGGCTGAGCCTTCTATTGAAGAGCCAACATTTGATGATTTTATAACTGAAGTTCCGGTAATCGAGGAACCTTCTTTTGAGGATTTGATTTCTGGTGAACCTGTTGTAAATGACTCTCCTGTTATCCAAGAACCTATAATTGAGGAACCAACTTTTAAAGATTTGGTAGCTGAAGTTCCTGTTGTAGAAGAAACTGCAGTTTTAGAGCCTATTCTTGAGGATTTTGTTTCTGAAGGAAATGTAAGTGAGACTCAGGCTGTTGAAGAACCAACTATTGATGAAACAGTTGTTGAGGAAAAGGCAATCGAGGAGCCTATAAAGGAACCTCAGATTGAGACTAAAGTTGAAGGTTTTAAGACTGAGAGATTTTCATCTATTTTTGCCAATATTAAGACAAAAGTAGAGGAAGAAGATAAGACGGAAAAGGTTGTGCCTGTCAAGAAGCAGGCAAGAAAGAATTTACTTACACCTGAAGCTTCTAATGAAGATTTTAGTGATATGAGTATTGAAGATTTCTTTGCATCACTTTCTGATTTGGATACAAATCCACAGCCTAATCCATTTGCTCCTTCTTCGGAAAATTCAGGCGAAGAAAAAGAATCAGCTCCTGAGATAAATTCAGATGTGCGTGATTCTTTTAGTGATTTTCTCTGATTTAAATGAGATAAGTATTTAAGAATTTTTTGCTACTCCTATTGGCTGAGATTTATATAGCCAGTAGGAGTATTATTATGTAAATAACATCTATTACAAGTCCACAGCATGAGATAATTCGCATTGTTTTAAGTGGAGAGAAATTCATTTCCTTTTTTAGATGATCGTGCAAAGGGGTTCTAATATTCTTAAGAATAATGATCTTCTTGTGAAGAACTTTATCAGAGATTCTGCCTATTGTAATCTTAAGGATACTAATTCCACCATCTAATAAGAATGGAAGGCCAATAATTAAATAGCTGAATGGAATTTTAAGGTACATTGCATAGAAGGCAATGAAGAAACCAATTGATCTTGAACCAGCATCTCCCATTAGCATTTTGCTTGGATAGTGATTAAACAACAAATATACGAATAGAGAGATAATGAAGAATATACCAAGAACGATTCCGTCACTATCGAGTGTTCCTCTAATATAAGATGCAACCATTAATGTAATAACTGAGAGTATTGACAAGGTTGAAGATAATCCGTCGACACCGTCAGTTGCATTTGTTGCATTAATTGATACCAGAAGAAGAGCAACAGCTAAAATCACATAGATAACCACATTGAATGTGATATCCATACTGAACAATAGAGCATTTGTACCGAAGAAATATGCGATACAAACAGCGGCGATTACAGATACAATAATATCTAATGCGCCCTTTATATATTCGCCCCATGGTTTTTCTGATATATCATCGAGATAACCTGTTATCATCTCAATTAATAAAAATCCCAGAATGACAACAAGACCGATACTTATATGTGAAGTAAAAATCATACTGAATATTGCAAAAAGAGTAACAAAATAAACTCCGACACCTGTTGGTTTTCCAATGTTTACATTACTTCCTTGTACGAATTTTTTACCTCTGTCTTTTCCGAGAATTTTATCTTTAAGAGGAAGGTTTTTTAATACAATAAATTCGATTACCAACAATGCAATTGATGCAATAATAGAAGTGAGTTCCATAGTTATCTCCCGTGTTTTTCTCATTTAATGAGATTTTAAAACTGTTTATATAATACCATAATTTACTACGTATGTATTTTTGGTGAAATAACTACTTATTTATGTTAATATAATGTTCTCGATTGTTGATATAATTGAATTTAATAAGTTAGACTTGGAGGTCACTATGGATTATAAATCAGAAATAGCTAAGGTTCTTGCAGGAATTACAGAACTTGATATTGAGAATGTACTTAAGTTAATTGAGATTCCACCACAATCTGACATGGGTGATTATGCTTTCCCATGCTTTGTTCTTGCAAAAACAATGCGTAAAGCTCCACAAATGATTGCTCAGGACGTTGCAGCAAACGAAGCTTTTACTTCTGTCTCATGGCTTTCAAAAATCGTTAATGCTGGACCATATGTTAATTTTTATATCGACAGAGGTTCATTTGCCAAGGATATCGTAGGAAATATCATTGATTTAGGTGATACATATGGTGAAGATAATGTGGGTGAGGGTAAGACAATTATTGTTGAGTATTCATCTCCAAATATCGCTAAGCCATTCCATGTAGGCCATGCGTTCACAACAATTATTGGTAACTCACTTGCAAAGATTTACACCAAACTTGGATATAAGGTAGTAAGAATGAATCACCTTGGTGATTATGGAACTCAGTTTGGTAAGTTGATTACTGCTTATCGTCTCTGGGGTGATGAGGAGAAACTTAATGAGAGTCCTATTGATGAACTCTTGCGTATTTATGTAAAGTTCCATGAGGAAGAGAAGAATGATCCTTCTCTTACTACTTCTGCTCGTGAGAATTTTAAGAAACTTGAAGATGGATGCCCAGAAGAGGTTGAGCTTTGGAAGAAATTTAGAGATATGTCTCTTGTAGTATTTAACAAGCTCTATGACAGAATGGGAATTAGCTTTGATAACTATAATGGTGAATCTTTCTACAGCACAATGAGTAATGATGTAGTAAAGATGCTTCAGGACAAGAATCTTCTTGTTGAGAGTGAAGGTGCACAGGTTGTAGATCTTGAAGAGTATGGATATCCACCATGTATCATTCTTAAGAGTGATGGAACAACAATTTATGCTTCAAGAGATTTGGCAGCAGCAATGTATCGTTATGATAACTATAAATTTGATAAGAATATTTACGTTGTAGGTATTCCACAGGCATTGCACTTTAAGCAGGTTTTTGCTGTTCTTAAGAAGGCTGGATTTGATTATGCTGACAATTGCGAGCATGTAGGTTTTGGTCTTGTTAAGTTTAAGAATATGAAGTTCTCAACAAGAGATGGAAACATTGTATTGTTGGAAGAATTGATTGATGAGGCTGTTGCTAAAACTAAGGAGATCATCACTAATAACTGTAAGCAGCGTGGCGTTGAGATGACAGAGGATGAGATTAATATGATTTCTGAGAAGGTTGGTCTCGGTGCAGTTATTTATACATATGTAAAATCAGGAAGAGAGAGAGACATCGTGTTCTCATGGGAAGAGATGCTTGATTTTGAGGGCGATACAGCTCCATATCTTATCTATACGTATGCTCGTACCCGTTCTATTTTGCGTAAGGCTAAGGAGCAGGGTCTTGAGCCTGATAAGGATAAGACAAATCTCCTTATTAATGATGATGAATATATGCTCATTAGAAATCTTGCTGACTTTAAGTCTTCTGTAAGTAAGGCAGCAGCAAGTAATGAGCCATTTATGATTTCTCGTCAGGTTTCTCAGATTGCTCGTGCATATAACAGATTCTATAACAATTCAAGTATTCTTGGTGCTGAATCAGATGATCTTAAGTGTGCAAGACTTGCTTTGTGTGAGGCAGTTTGCGATACGATTAAGTCAGGTCTTAATCTCGTTGGTATTGACGTAGTAGAGAGAATGTAATATCCGAGGTAGAAAATGGAGCATAACATTAATTCTATGCCGGACTTCAAGGATATTAAATATGAACGTCCGGATATTGAGGAATTCGAGACAAATATTAAATCTCTTAGATTTAAACTGATGTCAACACGTGATATTGAGATAGCTCAGGATGCACTTTTCGAGTATGAGAAGTACGTTAGTAAGTTTAACACTGCCTATGCTCTCTGCAATATTCTGCACGATCTTGATACTTCAGATAAGTTTTATACAGAAGAACTTGAGTATTGTGAAGAGATTGCTGCAAGAGTAGAAGAATTATGCTCAGGAATTATGTCTGTTATGCTCAGCTGTCCTTGTGCTGAGGAGCTAAAAGAGAGATTCGGTGATATGATTTTTCTTATTGCCGAGAATTCTCGTAAGCAGATTAATAATACTGTAATTGATGATATTGTTACTGAATCAGGTTTGGAGAATGATTATGCACAACTTCAATCTGAGGCAGAGATTGAATATATGGGCAAGAAACTTAATCTCAGTATGCTTGAGCCATATCTTGAATCTACAAACAGACAGACTCGTATTGAAGCAACAAAAAAGCTTGACGAGTATTATATGACTCGTAAAGAGACATATGGCAAGATTTACGATGATCTCGTAAAAATTAGAACTCAGATAGCAAAAAAACTCGGTTTTAATAACTTTACTGAACTTGGATATGTCAGAATGCAGCGTTTTGATTACAATGCAGATGATGTTAAAGTCTTTAGAGAGAATGTTGTTAAATATATTGTTCCATTGAGTGTGCAAATTCGCAAAAATCAGACTAAGAGACTCGAACTTGAGAAACTGATGTTTTATGATCAGCCATGTCTTTTTAAGAATGGAAATCCTAAGCCACAGATTAAACTTGAAGATTATAATAAAGTATCTGGTGAGTTTTTTGCCAAGATTTTTGAGACTACACCAAGCTTTTTTGATGTTCTTTCTGAACATGGTTTTACTGATTTGATTTCACGTCGTAATAAATCAACAGGCGGTTACTGCATGTATCTTGATGATTATGCGATTCCATATATTTTTATGAATGGTAATGGTACAGCAGATGATGTAGCTACTATTGTACATGAAGGTGGACATGCCTATGCTGCTGTTAAGAGTTCTGAAGTATCTCCATTTCAGGAGTGTCTGTCACCAACTCTTGAGACTTGTGAGATCCATTCTACTGCGATGGAGTTCTTGTCCTACAGATTTATGGATATGTTCTATGGTAGCGACAGCGATAAATACAGACAGCTTCATATGACAAATGCTATGCTCTTTATTCCATATGGATGTATGGTAGATGAGTTCCAGCATATTGTTTACGATAACCCTGATATGACTCCTGATGAGCGTAATGAAGTATGGAAGAACCTCGAGGCCAAGTATCAGCCTGGTATTAATTATGATGACCATCCATTTCATGAGGCAGGTTGTGCCTGGATGAAGAAGGATCACATTTTTACAACACCATTTTATTATATTGATTATTGTTTGTCTCATGTTGTCGCACTAGCTTTGTGGAATGAGTCAGAGGCTGATTTTAAGGCAGCGATGATTAAATATAATCAGCTTTGCGAATTAGGTGGAACAGATACATTTAAAAAACTTTTGGAGGCTGCAGATCTGCCATCTCCGTTTGATACTGATGTAATCAAAAGACTGGCATTTGCCTGCTGCAGATTTCTTGAACTATGAATTTGCCTGAAAGATTTACAGAGCGAATGCTCGACTATTTTAAAAGAACCAATACATCAGAAGAGGATGTAAAAGCCTTTTTCGAGAGCTTTGATAAAAAAGCACTTAAGGGAATACGCCTTAACAGACTTAAGGTAGCTCCTTTTCAGGATAAGGATATTTTGGCTACTCTTGGTGAGGAGAATATTAATCCTGTCAGCTGGTGTGAGAGCGGCTATTATACTAATATGGAGGCTTCTGGCAAGGATCCATATTATCATGCTGGTGTTTATTATCCACAGGAACCATCTGCAATGCTTCCAGGACAGGTTGTTGGTGCCAAGCCAGGTGATTTTGTCCTCGATTTATGTGCTGCTCCTGGTGGTAAGTCATGCCGTGTTGCTGAGGATTTAAAGGGAGAAGGTATGCTTGTTGCTAACGAGATCAATGAAGATCGTGCCAAAGCTCTTCTTCGTAATATAGAGCGAATGGGTATCAGTAACTGTGTAATTCTTAATGAGACTCCTGAAAATATCGCAGATAAGTTACCTTGTTTTTTTGATAAGGTATTAGTTGATGCGCCTTGTTCTGGAGAAGGAATGTTCAGAAGAGATTTCCAGGCAATAAGCAGCTGGTCAAAATTTGGCCCTGATTCATGTATTCCTATTCAGGAGACAATTCTTGAGGCGGCATATGTAGTATTAAAGCCAGGTGGGGAACTTGTTTATTCTACATGTACCTTCTGTGAAGGTGAGAATGAGGAAGGAATAGTAAGATTTCTTGAGAGACACCCTAATATGTCTGTTCTCTCCTGCGAAAGTTTTATCTCAGGTGTAACACATCTAGATAACACTTCAAGTCTTCCAGGTGCAATGAGAATCTGGCCTCATAAATCTGAAGGTGATGGACATTTCTGTGTAAAACTAAAAAAAGGTGAGATGCTTGAAGGTGAAAATGAGTTTGTAGCTCCTGGACGAAACTGGCGTAAACGTAACGATAACTATAGTTTTAATAAATCCAAGGAACTTCTTTCAGACTTTTATAGAAGTATCCTTAATGATGAGGCTTATAAGAGAATTAATAAAAAGGCTGAAGACCATATTGTACTTCACAAAGATAAGATACATATTCTTCCAGTTCCTGAAGAGTATTTTAATGGTCTTAAGGTAGTAAAACTCGGATTATTCCCAGGTGAGATTAAAATGACAACAGTTGAGCGACTTTTTACTCCATCGCATTCGCTTATTCTTACCGTTAATGGAAGTGACCTTAAAGAAAGTGTTTTGATCAATCTTCAAAGAGATGATGAACGAGTAATTCGTTACCTTAAGGGTGAGACGATCTGTGTAAGTAGAGAGGATTTCCCAAAGCTTGTTAAGAAAGGCTATGTAGTCGTTGCTATTGATGGATTTACACTTGGCTGTGGAAAGCTTGCCCCAGATGGAAGTGTCAAGAATCTATATCCAAAAGCTTGGAGACTTATTGGATAAGTTAAGGAGAGAGTTATGAGAATTGTAATTGCAACAGGTAATCAGGATAAAGTAAGAGAGATAAATGAGATTTTGTCAGGCACTGATTTTGAGGCTGTATCCATGAAGTCAATAGGAATTAACCCTGACATAGTTGAAGATGCTGATACTTTTGAGGGAAATGCTCTCATTAAGGCCAAGGCTGTTCATGCATTGGTAAATGATTATGTAATGGCTGATGATTCTGGTCTTTGTATTGATGCGTTAAATGGTGCTCCTGGAGTATATTCAGCAAGATTTTGTGGCGAGAATTCAACATATCAGGAGAAGTTCGATAAGATTTTTGAGATGCTTAAAGATGTTTCAAATGATAAAAGAACTGCACACTTCGTATGTGCTATTGCGGTAGTAAGACCTGATGGTTCTTCATTTACAGTAAAGGAACAGTGCGATGGTATTTTGCAGAAGACTCCTATGGGCTCTAATGGGTTTGGTTATGATCCAATATTTTATGTTCCTGAGTTTGGTATGACAACTGCACAAATGGAACCAGAACAGAAGCATAAGATTAGTCATCGTGGAAAAGCTCTTGCTTCTATGGTTGCAAAACTCTGTGAAAAGTGATATTATTCTACATGCTGCGAACAATTGTACACGTACCGTGGACATTGTTGTTATAGCAAGTAATATGGATAAGGCAGAGATTTATGGATAAGGGCGATTATTCCAATATTGAATATTACCTTGTTGATAAGCGAGTTCTTCCAGAAGTTTTTATTAAAGTTATGGAAGTAAAGCAGCGTATTAATACTGGTGAATCAGCTTCTATTAATGAAGCTGTACGTAAGACTGGTATGTCACGAAGTGCGTATTATAAGTATAAAGATTCTGTACTCCCATTTTACGAGACCATGAACGGGAAGAAGGTAACACTTCTTTTGGCGGTAGAGAATTTCCAGGGAATTTTGTCATCCATTTTAAATATTATTGCGGATTCCAAGGCTAATATTCTTACCATTAATCAGAATATTCCAATTAACGGATTAGCTGATATCTCGATTTCACTTGAGACACAGACAATGTTTGGTTCTGTTGAAGATATAGTGAATGATATCAATAAGCTTCCTGGCGTTCGTAGCTGCAGTGTATTAAGTAGAGAATAATTTGGAGGAACATATATGAAAAAGATAGCAATTATAGGTTTTGGTGTAGTAGGCTCTGGTGTAGCTGAAGTTATCGAGATGAATAAAGAAGAGATTACTAAGCATCTTGGTGAAGAATTAGAAGTTAAGTATATTCTTGATATCAGAGAATTCCCAGATAGTCCTTTTGCAGATAAGATTACTTCTGATTCAGATAAGGTATTCTCTGACGACGAGGTATCTGTAATTGTTGAGACAATTGGTGGTGCACGTATTGCTTATGAATATACAAAGCGTGCTTTATCAATGGGTAAGTCAGTTGTTACTTCAAATAAAGAACTTGTTAGTACACACGGTGTTGAGCTTCTTGAATTAGCAACGAAGAATTCATGTGTTTATATGTTTGAGGCAGCTGTTGGTGGTGGTATTCCAATAATCAGACCACTTCACAGATGTCTTGCTGCAAATAAGATTAATAAGATTGTTGGTATTGTAAATGGTACAACAAACTATATCCTTACAAGCATGCGTACAAAGGGTTTATCATATGATGATGCACTTAAGCAGGCTCAGGCTAATGGCTATGCTGAGGCTAATCCTACAGCTGACGTTGAAGGTATCGATGCTCAGAGAAAACTTTCAATCCTCTCAACAATTGCAATGGGTGGCGAGTATATTAGCCCAGATATGATTAATACAACAGGTATTTCTGCATTATCACTTGATGACATTGAATTTGCTGAGAAGGTGGGTGGTTGTCTCAAGTTATTGGCAGTATATAACCATGAGAGTGATAAGCCTTCATGCTTTGTTGCTCCACACGTTGTATCACGTAATAAACTTATTGCTTCTGTTGATGATGTATTTAATGCTGTTCTTGTTGAAGGAAATGCACTTGGAGAATCAATGTTCTATGGAAGAGGCGCAGGTAAGCTTCCTACTGCTTCAGCCGTAGTTGCAGATGTACTTGACGCAGCTCTCCACGCTAATCGTGATGCTCATGTAAAGAAGTGGTTTGTAAGTGATAAGGAAAGCGTTGTTGTTCCTTATGAGGATATTGTTACTGATATTATCGTTAAGGCTGCCCCAAGCAATGCGGACAGCATTGTAAACGCTTTTGAAGGACATGAGACACAGATTCTTCTTGATGATACATATGCTTGTGCAGTAGTTGTTAAGGCTGTTAAGCATTCCGAGATAGATGAAGCTATTAAGTCAGTAGTTGGAGCATCTTGGTTACACTACATGGCTTAATGTGAGATTTTTTTAATAAGATTTTCGAGAAATAAAAAAAAGGCTAGGAAAAATCTTAGCCTCTTTATTTTTGTCTGTTTATTAGAATCAAATCTGATTCTCACTATATTCTCTGTAGAGAGCTTCAATCTCCTTCATATGAACATTCATTCGAAGTTGGAGCTTACTGATCTCGCTTAAGTTCTTAGCATCAATAGCACTCTTGATTGAACCGAATACTGAGAAGCTCTCATCTGTATTCTTTGCAAGAATAACTTTAAGATGTAAAATCTCCTGCCAGAGTGCAGAATCATATGAATTATCCATATCGTGAAGTTTAACATACTTACGGAGAGTATGAATATTACGAGGAATAATTCTCTCTACAAGTTCCTTTTGCCACATATCAAGCATAGCCTGTGAATATGAACGAAGAAGCTTATCGCTGAAAACATCTCCTGCACAAAGAATATCAATAACTGCATTATTAGAGAAAAGACCCTTGAGTGAATCATAAACAGTTGCTGGTGGAATACCGAACTTCATGTCTCTTTCATCCTCTGTCATGCACTCAAAGATATCATCCTCAGAGCGATAGAGACGGTTAGCTTCAAGATATTTTCCTGGAGTTCCGAAAGGCTTGGTAAATTCAGCTTCAAGTTCTTTAGTAGTCATTCCTGACTCGACAGCAAAATTAATACCATCAAGCATACACTGATAGATTGCTGATAAGCAGAGATAAGTATTTGTATGTGGGTTAGGGGAACGAAGCTCAAATCTTGTAGCATACTTGTTATTTAAGTTACGAATAAGACCGAGAAGAACTGTTCTGTTACGTGAAGGAGTATGTACATCCTGACCAATTGATGCAACAGTGTGTGTTGGAGCTTCAAAACCAGGCTGTAATCTGTTAAATGCATCGATAGAAGCAGACACAAATGGATTAATAAGATTGTAGTTCTTCATAATACCCAAAAGTGAACCCCAGCCAATAACTGTAAGATAATCGCCCTCCATATCCTTAGGAGCGAAAAGATTAATCTTCTTACCATTTTTAAGATAAGCAACAGCGTTTACATGTGTGTGTTCACCAGAACCTGCAACACCAATGATAGGCTTAGCATTAAAGCTTACCTCAAGTCCATGGAGTCTGAAAATCTCTTTAATAAGGATTCTTGCGATTAACTCATAATCTGCACCCTGAAGAGCATCTGAATACTTCCAGTCAACTTCAAGCTGCTCCATAATTCCATGGAAGTCACCTGAATTAGTAATATGTGGCTTAACACCACCAACCTCTTTATGACCCATTTCCGGATTAAAACCATACTGATCAAGTGTCATGATAACCTGTTCAAGTGCTGTTCTTACAACACCCTTTGTACGCTTCCAGTACTGTTCCTTAAGTTCCTGAGAAATAGTTAGCTTCTGAGATGAAATCTTCTCATCTGGAGAATTTACCCAAAATTCTAGTTCAGTAGCAACAATAAGATTTATTCTTTCAAGTTCATCGATAGAAAAATCATATTCACTACAAAGCTCAGGATGTGCTTTAAAAATCTCCATAACCTTGCTTTCAAAGTACTTGGAACTCTTCTTCAAAACAGAACGTGAACATACAGGTTCACCATTATGGTAGAGGAAAGAAGGGATTCTCAATGTTCCGATTGGAAGACCAGTTACGGAATCAATATGCTCATAATTATAATCAACATACCAGATAACGTTTGGATCAGGTACAAGATCAACTTTACCGTCATTAAGAGTTGCAATTCCAGGCAAAACTACAGAAGAACCATCAGTCTGAATAGCTTCACCGTCAAGATAATTCTGGATATTATCATGGAAATCTTTAATAGGAATCTTCTCATCTGTATCATTACCAGCAAGATCTATTCCTGCAAGAGAAACGAACTTAATCTCTGGATGCTCATCTAAGATTTTTGTAATGTCTTCCACAGAGTGATTCTGTGTAGGGATGAGACATAATAGGTTTGGGTTTACTTGAAAATAAGTCATACACACCTCGATAAATAAAAAACTAAAGTAATTCTATCACAAAGCTATCACTGATTTAATATATTTTTATTATTATAATAACTATATTTGTCTGGACCAAAAATGTTATTGGATGCTAATTAACTAATTTTTTATTCATTTTTGTACTTGATTTTTATCCGATAATTGGGCAAAATTTACTAGTAAGTTATTACAAAGGAGGACACGACAATGACAATGGAAGAACTCAATGCAATCAAAGAGAAGGCTAAAGAAGCTGTTGCAGTTCGTAACGGTGAGAAGAAGTAAGAGGTAAACTCTTGTTATCACGTGGCTTTTTGGAAGCGTTAAAGATTGATGATTTGAACAGGAAATGGGGTGTAAGAATCTTGTTTCTTGTTCTTTTGTGTTTGGACTTTTCTTTTTACTTCCTGGATATAGGCGATACTAACTTTGAAGCACTTTATAGTCTTTCAAATGATATATTTAGTGGTGCGGTTACGCCAAGTGAGTTTTCACTTGATCAGTTGCCACTTACGACAGGCAATTGGATTAATCTTGGCTTTAACTTTATTGTTATTCTCGCTAATGTTGTAGGTTCCTTTATATATTGTGGTATGTATGTTAAGGATTTCAGGGAAAATTCTCGTGAATTTGCTTTCCTTAATCGTCCTTTTGTTATTCGTGTACGTGCTACAACAGATGAAGCTAAGGCTATGAATATGTCTGAAGAAGAAGTGATTGAAAAACTCACTCAAAAATTACCCAAATTTCAGGCGATTTCTGTTGGCAATCTGGTGTTTAGAATAGTAATACTTTCTATTATCGCAGTTTTGCTGTTTTTTCCATCCCTAATATTGGTTTACTATTTGCCATTATTATTGATAATGATTTGTCCTGGATTAATGTTGGCTGTATCATCATATCTGTCTGGTGATTGCGTTTTGGCTGAAGCTTTTGCAACAGGCTTTAATAGAATGAAAGGTTTCTATTTTGCCTATATGTCAGGTATTACATCACTCATTTTGCTTTTCATTATAGCCCAGTTCATCTTGGTTTCTGTTGAAGTAGTTAATTATAGTTGGGTTTATGCTCTTTTGTCTTTCATAACAGTGGTATTTTCTCTTGCTGTAGGCAGATATATGGGAGTTGAACATTGTATCATTAATGATTCGATTACCAAGTTTTTTAAGAAAAAACAGGAAATGTGATTTTCATATGCTTTATTAGAAGTGGCAATATTGTCATTTCTTTTTCAAATGGCATTATTTGAATTTTATTTCTATTGTTTTTTGATGTTTATTCTATTAATATTTATTTTGATGGTTTATTTAAATCCATTTTTGGTTTTTGTTGGAGGTATTAATTTATGGACGTAAAGCAGGAAGCTATTAAGAAGCATACTGAATGGCAAGGCAAGATTGAAGTTATTGCTAGAGCACCAGTAGGTACAAAGGAAGAATTGTCAATTGCATACACACCAGGTGTTGCTGAGCCATGTCTTGAGATTTCAAATGATGTAGATTTGTCATATAAGTACACAAGACGTCATAATCTTGTTGCTGTAGTTACAGATGGTACAGCAGTTCTTGGTCTTGGTGATATTGGACCAGAGGCTGGTATGCCAGTTATGGAAGGTAAGTGTGCTTTGTTTAAGGCATTCGGTGATGTTGATGCATTCCCACTTTGCATTCGTTCAAAGGATGTAGATACAATCGTTGATACAGTAGCTTTGCTTGCTGGTTCATTCGGTGGTGTTAACCTCGAGGATATTTCAGCTCCACGTTGCTTCGAGATTGAGAAGAAGCTCAAGGAGAGATGTGATATTCCTATTTTCCATGACGATCAGCACGGTACAGCAGTTATTACACTTGCTGGTATTACAAATGCTTTGAAGCTTGTTGGTAAGAAGATTGAGGATATCTCAGTAGTAGTTAATGGTGCTGGTGCAGCTGCAACAGCTATCACAAAGCTTCTTATCTCAAGAGGTTTGAGTGATGTAGTTCTCTGCGACAGAACTGGTGCTATCTATCAGGGAAGAGAGAAGCTCAATGCTGCTAAGGAAGAGATTGCTGCTATTACAAACCAGAAGATGAAGAAGGGTTCATTGAAGGATGTTATCGTTGGTGCTGATGTATTTATCGGTGTTTCAGCTCCAGGTGTTCTTACAGCTGAGATGGTAGCTACAATGGCTAAGGATCCTATCGTATTTGCATGTGCTAACCCAGTACCAGAGATTCTCCCAGATGAGGCTAAGAAGGCTGGTGTTGCTGTTATGGCTACAGGTCGTTCAGATTTCCCTAACCAGGTTAACAACGTTCTTGCATTCCCAGGTATCTTCCGTGGTGCTTTGGATGTTCGTGCATCTGATATTAACGATGAGATGAAGATTGCTGCTGCAAACGCTATCGCTGGTATCGTATCTGATGAGGAGCTCAATGCTGAGTACATTCTCCCAGATGCATTTGATCCACGCGTAGGTAAGGCAGTTGCTGCTGCTGTAGCTCAGGCTGCTCGTGACAGCGGTGTTGCTCGTATCTGAGCGATTTAATTTAAGAACTTAAAAATCGGTATGATATTTTATCGTACCGATTTTTTGTTATTTGTTATTAGTAGTGTTATAATACGATAATTACTGTATAGGAGATTATTACTATGATAAACAGAATTGAATTATTGCGACTTGTTGAGAAAGATGCAAAGCTTACTTCAGACAGAATAGCGGTTATGCTTGATAGTACTGTTGAAGAGGTAGAGGCTGAACTTAAAGTTCTTTGTGATGAGAAGGTTATCCTTGGAACAAAAACAGAGATCAACTGGGAAAAGACTGATCTCGAGAGTGTAGTCGCGATGATCGAGGTAAGAATTACTCCAGTACGTAATAAAGGTTATAACCACATTGCAAGTTTTATCAGTAAATATGAGAAGGTTAAAGCTTGCTACCTTATGAGTGGTGGTTTTGATTTAATGATTATTTACGAGGATAAGAATCTTAAAGACGTATCATCCTTTGTATCTGACAGAATTGCTCCATTAGATGGTGTTCTTTCAACTACAACACATTTTGTACTTAAGAAGTATAAGGATAACGGTATTTTGTTTGAAGATTCTTCCAATGATGATAGGCAGGCAATTATTTTATGAGTATGAATTATGAAAGCAAACTGTCGGAGACAGTAAAGATTGTTCCTCCGTCAGCTATTAGACGATTTTTCGATCTCGCTAATGAGATGAAGGGCGAGGTAATATCACTTTCGATAGGTGAACCTGATTTTGTTACACCATGGAATATTAGAGAAGCAGGTATTAATTCTCTTGTAGATGGATATACACATTATTCTCCTAATGCAGGTTATATTGAATCTCGAAAGGCTATTACAGACTATATAAAAAGAAGATATGGGGTTGATTACAATCCTCAGGGTGAATGTCTTGTTACTGTAGGTGGATCAGAAGGTCTTGACTTGGCTGCAAGAGCTCTAATTAACCCTGGCGATGAAGTTATAATTGTAGAGCCATGTTTTGTTGCATATAAGGCTACAGTTTTATTTGCGCATGGAGTTCCAAAGATTATATCTACAAAACAGGAAAACGACTTTAAACTTATGCCTGAAGAACTTGAAGAAGCAATTACTGATAAGACTAAATATCTTATTATGGGTTTCCCAAGTAATCCTACTGGTGCTGTAATGACAATGAAGGAACTTGAGGGAATAAAAGAAGTTCTTCTTAGACATCCAGATGTTATTGTTATATCTGATGAACTTTATTGTGAACTTAATTACACAGGTTCTAATCCAGCTTCGCTTGCCTGTTTTGAGGAACTTAGAGACCGTGTTATTATGATTAATGGTTTTTCTAAGTCCTATGCTATGACTGGTTTTAGAATTGGTTATGTTCTTGGTCCTAAGGAACTTATTGCTCCTATGACAAAGATTCACCAATACTGTATAATGTGTTCTCCTTCAACATCGCAGTTTGCAATTATTGAAGCTGCATCAAATGGAGATGAGGCAATTGCTGAGATGAGAGAGGAATATAACCATAGAAGAAGAGTCCTTATGCAGGGCTTGAAGGATGCAGGACTTGAGTGCTTTACTCCATATGGAGCGTTTTATGCATTCCCATCAATTAAGGGATTAGGAATGTCTTCTGAGAAATTTTGTGAGAAATTTCTTATGGAGAAGCATGTTGCTATCGTTCCTGGTAATGCATTTGGCGAATGTGGTGAAGGCCATGTAAGAATATCTTACGCAGCTTCTATGAATGATATTATTGAAGCTATGAAACGATTAGATGAATTTGTAAAAGAGATAAAGGAAGGAAAATACGATGCTTGAATTTGACAATATACGTTTAGAACTTGAGAGCTTTGAAGTTCCAGTTGCTACGCTCAAGGATTCATTGCATATTGATCATGTTTTAACTGAGATTTCTGAGCTTGAAGCTAGAACACAGGAACCAGATTTCTGGAATAATGTTGAAAAAGCTCAGCAGCTTCAGACTAAACTTAAGAGACTTCAGAAGAAGGTGGATACTTTTAAAGATTTGAGTAATCAAAGAGAAGATTTACTTGTTCTTTGTGAACTCGGAAATGAGGCCGAAGATCTAGATTCTCTTGAAGAACTAAAAACTGGTATGGAAGAGTTTAAAACAAGTTTTGAGAAGATGAGACTTGAGACTCTTCTTACAGGTGAATATGATAAGAATAATGCTATTCTTACTTTACATGCTGGTGCAGGTGGAACTGAGGCTCAGGACTGGGTAAGTATGCTTTACAGAATGTATATGAGATGGGCAGAAAGCAACGGTTTTGAAGTTAAGGTATTGGAATATCTTGATGGTGATGAGGCTGGTATTAAGAGCTGTTCTATCATGGTTACAGGTGAGAATGCCTATGGCTTTTTGAGATCTGAACTTGGTGTTCATCGTCTTGTAAGAATTTCACCTTTTGATGCTTCAGGAAGAAGACATACTTCATTTGCTTCTTGTGAAGTAATGCCAGAACTTGATAACACAATTGATATTAAGATTGATCCAACAGATCTTCGTGTTGATACATATCGTTCTACTGGTAAGGGTGGTCAGCATATTAATAAGACAGACTCTGCTGTTCGACTTACACATATTCCAACAGGCGTTGTTGTTGCTTGTCAGTCTGAGCGTTCTCAGATTCAGAACCGTGAGACTGCTATGAATATGCTTAAGGCTAAGCTTTTCGCTCTTGCTCAGGCTGCTCAGATGGAGAAGATTGAAGACCTTAAGGGTAATCAGATGGATATTGCCTGGGGTTCTCAGATAAGATCTTATGTATTCTGTCCATACACAATGGTAAAGGATCACAGAACTGGTTTTGAAGTAGTGGATGTTGACTCTGTAATGGATGGCAATATTGATGGCTTCATTAATTCATTCTTGTCTGGAGATAAGATAGAAAAGTAATTTGTTTTGTAAGTATAGGAGAGAGGTCATTATGACCTCTCTTTTTTTGCCTAATATAACTAACAAAAAAAGGACTGACAAGTCAGTCCTTAATTTAGTGTAGATTTTAACTTGGATTATGTGTTCCAGTCGAAGTAGTAAGATGAGATGCTGTAAGTAGTTACAGAAGACTCAGTTGTAACCTTGACTGTACCGAGGAAAGTCTCGCCTGCAGGGATACTAATATTAGACTTAGGAGTACCAACCCATGTGTTGTCATTTGTCTGAGTAAATGTGAAATACTCAGAAGTAACATTGGTAATCTTTGAATTACATGAGAGTCTAACAGATACAGTATTAAGTGAATCAGAAAGAACTGCATCAACAGAACCATAGTTCTCAAGTTTCAAATCAAATACGAATCCACTATCTGTAGTAGAAGTATTCTTGATTCCCTGATAGAAAGTAAGTACAGGAGCAGAACCAGAGGATGTTGCTCTAGCAGTAGTTGTTGCTGCTGTTGTTGTCGTTGTAGTAGTAGCCTCTGTGGTTGTAGTAGTTGTTGTTGCTTCTGTCGTTGTAGCAGTAGTAGTAGCCTCAGTTGTTGTGGCAGTAGTAGTAGCTTCTGTTGTAGCTTCAGTAGTTGTTGCTGTAGTAGTAGCTTCTGTTGTTGCCTCAGTTGTGGCTTCTGTAGTCTCTTCTGTTGTTTCCTCAGTAGTTTCCTCTGTAGTTGTTGCAGCAGTAGTAGCCTCAGTTGTTGTTGCAGTAGTAGTAGCTTCTGTTGTTGCCTTGGCAGTAGTTGTTGTCTCCTCTGCTGTAGTAGTAGCCTCAGCCTCTGTTGTCTCCTCAATCTCGATGACTGTAGTATTCTCTGGTTCATTCTTATTGAATGCAGAAGAAATCTTACCCCAGTTCTCAAAAACAACTAATGCGATAAGAACAAGTGCCAAAGCGATAATAAGACCAATAATACCTTTAACACCTGGATCTTTTTCTTCCTTGGCTGTCTTCTTTTTATTCTTATTCTTTGCTACAGGTGTAATAGGTGCAATATCAGGAGCCTTGCTCTTAGTTGGCGCCTTACTAGTATTATCAACTGCACCTGGACGGCTCTTTGCAGGAGCACTTGTTGGAATTGGTTTTGATATTGCAGGACGTGCAAGAGGTTTATTACTTACATCACTAATTCCTGAAGTATCCGTATTTGGAACAATTTCTGCAGCTGGTTCAGCGTTAACTTCTGGCATAACCTCAGGCATAACCTCAGGTTTAACTTCAGGTTTAACTTCCGGCTTAATTTCTGGTTCTTTTGAAACGTCGACTTTTTTAAATGGTGAGATTGAACCTGGATCATCTGCTACAGATATTGAAGCTACAATTTCCTCAGTTGATGGAATATCTACAGGTGCTTTTTCAGCAGGTTTGTCAGCTGCTTTACGTTCAGTTCTTGCAACAGGATTATTCTCAGAACTAAATTCAGATTTAGCGAAAGGCGATTTCTTGCTAAAAGCATTTACACCAGAAGAAACCTTACCAAACGATTCTGGCTTAAAATCATCAGCTGGTTTTTCAGTTTTCTTTTCATCAGCTGGAAGTTTAAATTCTTCAACAGGGAAGTCCAAATCTGCTTTTGCCTTCTCTCTTGCAGCAACTTTTGGATCAACAGGATCTTTCTTTGCTACTGGAGTTGCTGGCTTTGGAGTAGAAGTAGCTGACGAATTTACTTTACCAGAAACAGTAGGGAATACTGGCGCAGATTTAAAAGGATTGATTGTAGAGTCTGGAACGAATGAATCAAACTCATCGTCAAACAAATCATTACTATTAGCAGATGCAGGTGCTGCTGGGGTGTTAATAGCAACAGTTTCTGGGAAATCAAGACCAAAATCAGAAGACTTAGAAACTGGTGAGGGTGTATCATCTACTGAAATCTTGTCCAAAGGCTTGAATGCTGATACATTACTATCAATTTTGAAATCACTAAAGTCATCAAAATCATCAGTAAACTCGTCAACAGGTGGGAACTTCTGATCGTTTAATTCTGATTTAAGTTTCTCAGATACACTGGAAGCAGTAGGATCATTAGCTTTAAAAGAAATAGCAAATGATTCAAAATCTTTATCGAGTTCATCTAAATCAGAAGAATCTACTGTCTGACTAGAAGAATGACTGCTGCTAAATAACTTTGGTTCTTCAGAAGCAGTTGGCTTATTGTCTAATGCATCATTGTTTGGGGTATCATTTCCAAACAAACGATCATTGTTGTTGTCATCTGAATTAAAAAGCATAATATACCTCTCATATAATAAACATATATTTAATAATAAGATAATTTTTAACTTTTTACAATAGAACTACATTTCATTGTGTTTACAAAATTTAGTGATTGACAACGCATGGGTAAAGTGATATTATCATCTAGCACAAATAAACGGATTGGCTCGTGTGGCGGAATCGGCAGACGCAACGGACTTAAAATCCGTCGGAGTAAAATCCGTACCGGTTCAAGTCCGGTCACGAGCACCATTATTTCGTGTGCTAATATCGCGGAGTGGAGCAGTTGGTAGCTTGCTGGGCTCATAACCCAGAGGTCGCGAGGTTCGAGTCCCGCCTCCGCAACCACGTAAGGTCACAACATAAGTTGTGACCATTTTTTTGTCCATTTTCGAGAAGAAATAGCAAGTGGACATTTTTGGTACATGATGTCTAGTATCATCTGGGTATAATCGAACAAAAGATATAAATACCATATAGAGTATGTGAGGGACAAGCCCAGTGATCATACGACAACCTGCTATTTAGTAAGGTGCCAATGCTTGAATGATGGTTTTTCTAATCAGCATACTTATATGGAGAAAGAGGTAAGTATGCTAAAAGAAGAATTAATCAGAACAAGAGCTGCTTTAAAATACGGTGTTTGTTTTCCACTCACTGAGGCAGGGATAAAACATCTATTAGGAGATTATTACAACCGAAGTTTTATAATTATATCCAATTCCATTTATAATTCAGGTGAAAACTTTAATTTATACAAATGTCTTGAGAAAGATATTAATTCCCTTGGTCTTAATTATCTTCCTTTTAAAGACAACCAAACGGGTATGATAGCAGTAATTATATTTCCTTTTGACAGAAAAGGGAATGTATTTGATATGTATAGAATTATTCAGAGTATGATTGATTGGAGTAATTCTTATTCTCAGAAAATATTAATGATCAGAGATGAAAATGGATATAGTTATTTTTTGATGGTAATACTAATGAGGTTACAAATGTTGAATCTTTAGTAAATGCAGAAATATCTGATTATATGAAGTTTTATCTTGATCAACTTGTAACTGAATCAAAGCATAGTATCTTTACCATCAGTCAGCCAGGATCTCCTAATTTTGCTGCGTATCCAAGGACTCTTAAGGGAGAATTTTGTATGCCTTTAATCGCTTGGAGAGATTCATACGGAAAACTCTATAATTAGATTTACCATTTTATTACTTTTGGATTATAATAAGCTGTTAGTTTATATTTTGGAGAGATTTTAATGGCATATCCTTTGGTTGAAAGCTGTATTTTGGACAGCGTTTATGTTAATGGAAAAATCTATAGCATAGAAGATTCTGATATTTCTTGGGTAAAAGAACCAACTGATTCCATGACCTATTATGAGACAATTAGAATTCTAAATTCACGTCTTCTTTTCATTGAAGATCACCTTACTCGTCTTAAGGCTTCAGTAAAAGGGGAGGAAGATTTTGAGTTTAATGCTGATTTTGTAAAATCAGAGTCAGTTTCTTTTGTAAAAAATATGTCAGATTCTGGATGTGATCTTAAGAATGCGAATTTAAGAGTAGTTCTTACAAGAGATAATCTTATTATCCATATTTGTGAGGCGAATATTCCTTCTGATGAACAGAAGAAATCAGGAATTGTAACACGAATTCTTAACTGGGAAAGAGTTGCTCCTAATATTAAAGTTTTCAGAGGCGACTATAAGCAGAAAGTAGCTGAGACTTTTTCTATGGATACTTCTTTTGGTACACCTTATGAAGTACTTCTTACTAATAACTCAGGTAAACTATATGAAGGAAGTAAGTCTAATCTATTTGTTATAGTTGGTGATACTGTTTATTCTGAGACAGACGATAAGATTCTTATTGGTATTACCAGAAAGCGTGTATTAGAGGCTCTTAATAATTCAGGCCTTAAGCTTGAGTATAAGACATTTACTCTCGATGAGATAAAGCAAAATAATGCTGCTGTATTTGTATCATCTACTCCTTTTGATATTCTGCCTGTTTATAGTATCGATGATACTGTTATTGATTCTTCAGCAAATATTAATTTACAGAAGATATCAAAGGCCTATGATGAGGCAGTAAGTAATTATATGAATAAATAATTTTGGAGGTACATATAAATGGAAACTCGTAGTGGAAAGGTGTCTGTTACAACCGAAAATATTTTTCCAGTAATCAGACAATGGCTTTATTCTGACAAGGATATTTTTATAAGAGAGCTTGTTTCAAACTGTTCTGATGCTGTAAGTAAGCACAAAAGACTTGTTGAGATTGGTAAGGCCGAGGCTTTTGATGGTGATTATCGTGTAGATGTCATTTTCGATGATAAGGAAAAAACAATTAAGTTTATCGATAACGGTATTGGTATGAGTGCTGAGGAAATCGATAAATACATAAATCAGATTGCTTTTTCTGGAGCTATCGACTTTGTTACTAAATACCAGGAGCAGTCTACTGATAAGAGTGGAATTATCGGCCACTTTGGTCTTGGCTTTTATTCAGCATTTATGGTAGCAGATGAGGTTACTATCCTCTCGAAAAGCTTTGTTAAAGATGAACCAGCTGTTATGTGGAAATCCGAAGACGGCATGGAGTACGAGGTATCTGATGGTGTAAAGGAGACTCAGGGTACTGAGATTACTCTTAAGCTTTCAGAAGATGCACAGGCAATGTTTACTGATACAG
This sequence comes from Clostridia bacterium, assembly GCA_024403775.1. Taxonomy (GTDB): domain Bacteria; phylum Bacillota; class Clostridia; order Saccharofermentanales; family Saccharofermentanaceae; genus Saccharofermentans. Next base: position 63,539 of record JAKSRE010000002.1, read on the forward strand.
AGATTCAGTCAATTCTTGCTAAATACTGCTCATTTATGCCAGTTGACCTTTATTATACAAATGCTAATAAGAAGGCTGAGGCTTCAGTTGATGAAAATGGTGAAGAGACTGAGGAGATCTCTGAAGAAAAGCCAATTAATAATAAGGAACCACTTTGGACAAAGATGCCAAAGGACTGTACAGATGAGGATTATATTGAGTTCTATCACAATGTATTTAATGATATGAGAGATCCTCTTTTCTGGATTCACCTCAATATGGATTATCCTTTCACACTTCAGGGAATTCTTTATTTCCCAAAGACTGATAATGTATATCAGTCACTTGAAGGAAGAATCAAGATTTATAATCATCAGGTATTTGTAGCTGATAATATCGAGGAAATTATTCCAGAGTTCCTTTTCCTTTTAAGAGGTTGTCTTGACTGTTCAGATTTGCCACTTAATGTATCTAGATCAGCTTTGCAGCAGGATGAGTATGTTAAGAAGCTTTCTGGCCACATTATTCGTAAGGTATCAGACCGCTTAAATGATCTTTTCAAAAAGGAAAGAGAATCTTATGAGAAATACTGGAGTGACATTTCTGTATTTGTTAAATACGGTATGATGCGTGAAGCTAAGTTTAATGAGAAGTGCAAGGATATCTGCCTCTTTAAAACAGTAGATGGTGCATTTAAGACAGTAAAGGAACTTACTGAGGGTAAGGATACAGTAAAGTATACAAGTGATCCTAAGTCTCAGGCAGCCTATATTGAGATGGCAAAGAAGGAAGGCTTTGATGTTGTTATTCTCGACGAAGAGATTGATAACAATTTTATCTCTTTCCTTGAATATAACCATAGTGACGTTCACTTTAAGAGAGTGGATTCTGAATTATCTGGTGAGATGCAGGATGAAGATACAACAAATAAATTCCGTGATTTCTTCAGAGGGGCTCTTTCAAATGACAATTTGGAAGTAAGTGCAATGGCTATGGGTGATGCTAAATTACCTGCATTTATTAGAGAGACTGAGGAAGCACGCCGAATGAAAGAGATGCGTGAGCAGTTTAAGAGAATGAGTACTGGTAAGGAAGATGATCCTTATAAAGATTTGGATTCAATGTTCCCAGTTAAGCAGGATCTTGTAATTAATACAGATAATCCATTGATCAGTAAGCTTTCTGCTTTGATCTCACTTGGAACAAAGACAGAAGAATGTAACAGACTTGCCGTACATGTTTATGATCAGGCTCGTCTTGCACATGGTTCACTTGATAGTGAAGGTTTAACAAGATTTTTGGAATATAATTCTGAGCTTTTGGCACAAAGTGCAGATAATATATGATAAAATTCTAGAGTATATTTTTATAATCGAAAATAGCGTTTTGTTGGAGGAATTTTAAATGTTCTTAGAAGTAAGAAGAGTTTTATCTGAGAAGAAAGAACCTTATGCAGTTGAAGCAAAGGGAATTCTCAAGGACGTTAAGTCAGATTTGGGTATTAATACTATTACTAAGGTAAGAGTTATTAACCGCTATGACGTATCAGGATTAACTGATGAAGAATACAATGAGGCTAGAACAGTTGTATTTTCAGAGCCACCTGTTGATGATGTTTATGATGAGACAGTTGACTTAAATGATAGTTGTTATGTTCTTGGTATTGAGGCTCTTCCTGGACAGTATGACCAGCGTGCTGATTCTGCTGCACAGTGTATTCAGTTCCTCACACAGAAGGAGAGACCTATCTGTAAGACAGCTAAGTTAGTAGTTTTCTATGGTAGTGTAACTGAAGAAGATAAAACTAAGATTAAGAATTATCTTATTAACCCAGTTGAGTGTAGAGAGGCTTCTTTTGAAAAGCCTGAGACTCTTCAGGACAAGTATGATATTCCAACAGAAGTTAAGACAGTTGATGGATTTATCGCTATGAGCGATGATGAGCTTAAGGCTCTTCGTGCAAGCATGGGTCTTGCAATGAGTGATGCAGATGTTAAGTTTACACAGGACTATTTTGCATCTATTAAGCGTGATCCAACTATTACTGAAATCAGAGTTCTCGATACTTACTGGTCAGATCACTGCCGTCATACAACATTTCTTACTGAGCTTACAGATGTTGTTTTTGAGGGTGACGATGAGCTTACAAAGGAAATCAAAGAGACATACGCTGATTATAAGAATGTAAGAGAAGAAGTATATGGAGAGAGAATCTCCAAAAAGCACATCTGCCTTATGGATTTGGCTACAATGGCAATGCGTAAGCTTAAGAAAGATGGTAAGCTTCAGGATCTCGATGAGTCAGAAGAGATTAATGCTTGTTCTATTAAGATTAAGATTCAGGTTGATGGTAAGGATGAAGATTATATCCTTATGTTCAAGAATGAGACACATAACCACCCAACTGAGATTGAGCCATTTGGTGGTGCTGCAACATGTCTTGGTGGTGCTATCAGAGATCCACTTTCTGGTAGATCATATGTTTACCAGGCAATGCGTGTAACAGGTGCTGGAGATCCAACAGTTCCTGTATCTATGACACTTAAGGGTAAGCTCTCACAGAAGAAGATTGTTAGAACAGCAGCAGCTGGTTACAGTTCATACGGTAATCAGATTGGTCTTGCTACAGGTCAGGTAGAAGAAGTTTACCATCCAGGTTATGTAGCTAAGCGTATGGAGATTGGTGCTGTTATTGGTGCTGCTCCTGCTTCAAATATCGTTCGTGAGCGTCCAATTCCAGGTGATATCGTTGTATTACTTGGTGGTAGAACAGGTCGTGACGGTATCGGTGGTGCAACAGGTTCATCCAAGGCTCATGATGAGAAGTCAGTTCTTACTTGTGGTGCTGAGGTTCAGAAGGGTAATCCTCCTACAGAGCGTAAGATTCAGAGATTGTTCAGAAATCCAGATGTTACAAAGCTTATCGTAAGATGTAATGACTTTGGTGCAGGTGGTGTATCTGTAGCAATTGGTGAGCTTGCTGATGGTCTTGAGATTAATCTTGACTTGGTTCCTAAGAAGTATGAAGGTCTTGATGGTACTGAAATTGCTATCTCAGAGTCTCAGGAGAGAATGGCTTGTGTTATTCACAAGGAAGATAAGGAGAAGTTCCTTTCATATGCTGATAAGGAAAACCTTGAGGCTATCGTTGTTGCTGAAGTAACTGAAGAGCCACAGATGAAGATGGTATGGAATGGTAAGGTTATCGTTGATCTTCCAAGAAGCTTCATCGATACAAATGGTGCCAGCCAGTTTACAAAGGTAGTAGTTAAGCCTTCAGATGTTGAAAATAAGTATATCGATTCAGTTAATGCTGAATATAATGAGAATAGCTTTGCTGATTCTCTTAAGGGTGTTCTTGGAACACTTCAGGGCTGTTGTCAGAGAGGTCTTATCCAAAGATTTGACTCAACAATCGGTGCAGCTTCTGTAATCATGCCATATGGTGGTGAGTATCAGCTCTCACCAGAGGAAGGTATGGCTGCAAAGATTCCTCTTGATAAGGGATATACAGCAGACTGTTCTGTTATGACTTATGGTTTTGATCCATACTTTACAGAGTGGAATCCATATGCTGGTGCCTACCACTCAGTAGTTGAGAGCTTGCTTAAGCTCTTGTGTATGGGTGTTGATCCACTTACAGCTAGACTTACATTCCAGGAATACTTTGAGAGAATGAGTTCTGATGAAGCTTGGGGTAAGCCACTTTCAGCACTTCTCGGTGCATATAAGGCACAGCTTGATTTTGGTACAGCATCAATTGGTGGTAAGGACTCAATGAGTGGTACATTTAATGATATCCACGTTCCACCAACACTTGTAAGCTTTGCAGTAGGTATGTCAAAGTCAGACAAGATTGTTACTGCTTCTGTATCAGCAAGTAATCAGAAGCTTTATGCAATTAAGATTAACCGCAATGAGAATGGTTACTATAAGAAGGATCATGCTCTTCGTGTAATTAAGGCTGTTAAGGAAATCATTTCTAGAGGTCAGCTTAGAAATGCAGCAGTTGTTAAGTCAGCTGGTATTGCAGCGAGAGTTGCTCAGATGTGTTTTGGTAACAAGTTAGGATTTGAGTTTGCTACAGATGTAAATATGGAGAAGCTCTTTAATAAGTCACTTGGTACTATCATTGTTGCTGTTGATAATGACGGTAATGCAGTTGATAAGATTGAGATGGCTGGTGGATTCTATCTTGGTAAGACAAATAATTCTGGTAAGTTTACTTATGGTGATATGGAAATCAGTGTAGAGGATGCTCTTGCATCATATGAAGGTAAGCTTGAGCCAATTTTTGCTACAAAGGCAACAGAAGGTACAATGCCTGTAGATATTGATGTATTTACTACAGATAAGACATTTAAGGCTTCTAATGTTCTTACTGGCGCTAAGCCACGTGTTATTATTCCTGTATTCCCAGGTACTAACTGCGAGATTGATTCTGCTAGAGCTTTTGAGCGTGCTGGCGGTGAGGCTGATATTCTCGTAATCAGAAATAAGAATCAGAATGATATCACTGAGTCACTTACTGAGCTAGCTAAGCGTATCAATAATAGTAATATTATTATGCTTCCAGGTGGATTCTCAGCTGGTGATGAGCCAGAGGGTTCAGGTAAGTTCTTTGCTGCAGCATTCAGAAATCAGTATGTAACAGAAGCAGTAAGAGATTTGCTCTTTAACCGTGATGGACTTATGCTTGGTATCTGTAATGGATTCCAGTCACTTATTAAGCTCGGTCTTGTTCCATATGGTGATATCACTGAACTTAAGTCAGGAAGTCCTACACTTACATTTAATAACATTGGTCGTCATCAGAATTCTTATGTAGCAACAAAGATTATGTCAAATAACAGCCCATGGCTCTCTCTTACAAAGCCTGGTGAGATTTATAAGATTCCTGTATCACACGGTGAGGGAAGATTTGTTGCAGACAGCGAGCTTGTTAAGAAGTTAGCTGCTAACGGCCAGATTGCTACATGTTACGTAGATGAGAATGGTGCACCTGCTTTGGATACACAGTTTAACCCTAATGGTTCTGTATGTGCTATCGAAGGTATCCTGTCACCTGATGGACGTATCTTGGGTAAGATGGGTCACAGTGAGCGTTATGACAAGGATTTGTGTAAGAATATCCCAGGTCCTAAGGATCAGAAGATCTTCGAGTCAGGTATCGCTTATTTCCTCTAATTAAGTATGTACAGAGACGAAGTAAAAAATATAATGAATACATTCGAGATTCTGCCCGAGCAAAAGTTCGGACAGAATTTCTTATGTGACGAGAAAATTATAGATTCAATTATTGAGTGCTCAGGAATTCATGAAGGTTCTACTGTTCTGGAGATAGGTCCTGGTATTGGTGCCTTAACATCCAGAATACAGGAGATTACTTCTGATTATACCTGTGTAGAAATAGATAAGAGACTGGCATCCTTTCTTCGCGAAAATGTTATTAAAGAGAATGTTAAAATAATAGATAGTGATTTTCTTGATCTTCAATATGATGAATATAAAAGAGATAAAAGATATGACTACATTATCAGTAATATTCCTTATTATGTAATGACGCCAATAATGAAGAAACTGATAATTGATAATTTTGACTGTAAACGTATGACATTTATGGTTGAAGAAGCAGCAGTAAATAGAATAATTGCAAGTCCTGGAAATAAGAATTATGGGCCGTTAGCTGTACTTTGCAGTAATTTCGGAATTGTTAATAAAGAGTTTAATGTTCCGTCTGATGCGTTTATTCCACGCCCACATACCTTATCTAGTGTTATTACAATCGATAATTCAGTAAATATTGTAAACAAGTTTGTAAACGACAGTCAGCTCTATTTACAGTTTGTTGACGCGTGTTTCTCACAAAGACGCAAGAAATTGAGCAATTCTTTGTCATCTTTTTTGAGTTCTGGAAAGCTCGGAAAGCCAGTAACCACGGGGGATTTGGCCGATTTGCTTAGTAGTATGAATATACCTTCAGATGTGCGTTCTGAGGCATTAACACCAGAGGATTTTCATTTAATTTTTCTTAATTTATTAGTCTAAATTCATTTACACCGCCACAACCACTTTAATATTTCTTATTTATATAATCCAAACATAAGAAATATTTACGAGGTGGCAGCTATGAAGAAGATAACTCGATCAATTACATCGTTAATCGTATCATTATTAGTTATTTCTCTTTTCGGTAATATGGTAGTTTTAGCATCAAGCAATAATAATGGTGTTGAAGCTTTTGTTGCTCGTCTCTATAACATCTGTCTTGAGAGAGATTACGATCAGGCAGGTCTTGAAAGCTGGAGTGAACTTCTTGTTTCTGGTGCCACCGATGGTGGTTCTGTTGCAAGAGGTTTTTTTACTTCTGATGAGTATGTTAATGTTGTAGCTGATGATGAGGCTCAGTATCTTACAAAGTTATACAGAGTATTCTTCAACAGAGAGCCAGATGAGGGTGGATTCAGTGGTTGGATCGTTAAGCTTGATGGTTCTATGGCAGCAAGAAACAGTGTAATGAATGGTTTTATAAGTTCTGCAGAGTGGACAAATACTTGTGAAGCATACGGTATCTTAAGTGGTGCTGAGAATGTAAATAATGCAGCAACAAGTGGTACAGATGGAATAAGCGTTTTTGTTAACAGCTTGTACGAGGGTTGTCTTGGCCGTGCTGCTGATGAGGGTGGTTTTATTGCTTGGTCACAGAAACTTTCTAATCGTGAGATTACTGGTCGTGATGCAGCTTATGGTTTCTTCTATAGTGCTGAGTTTACAAATAAGTACGCTACACTTTCTACTTCAGAAAAGGTAGAGACTTTCTATCAGGTTTTCTTTAACAGAGCAGCTGATGTAGATGGACTTAATTACTGGTGTGATGTTATTAATAGTGGCGCTTCATTTGATGTAATGTTTGATGGTTTCTCAGCTTCTCAGGAGTTCATGAAGAAGTGTTCTGATTGTGGTATCCTTTATTCTATGGATGAGGCTACAGCTCCAGCTCCACAGGAAGAAGTTAGTGTTCCAGTAGTTGAAGTAGTAGAGCCTGTGGCAGTAGTTGTTAATCAGTGTTCTAATCGTTTCAATAGTAATGCTGTTGTTACTATTACTGTTGACTTAGGTAATGGTGAGACTAGAGAGGTTACTGGTTACTTCGATTATGAAGCAGAGGAAGAGATTCTTGATTGTCTTAATGCAGATCGTGAATTCGCTGGTTTAGAGCCATTGGTTATGACTGATGATTTCCGTGATGCAGCTAGACTTAGAGCAGTAGAACTTGTTTGTTCTCCTTCACACACAAGACCTAATGGTGAGTCTTGCTTCACAGCAATCCCTTGGAATAATTGTGGTGGTGAGAATATCGCAGCTGGTTTTGAGACTGGTGCTGATTTTAATTATCAGTGGTACAACTCAACAAAGCACAGAGAGAATATGCTTAATGAGAATTATAAGTTCGTAGGTATTGGTGTATTCGTTTGTGAAGGTTCTGAATATTATGAGTATGGTGCTGAGTCTTTCTCAGGCTGATTTAATTAAATAATTCAATATTGGTACAACTATCGGCTCTTTATTGATATAATTAAGAGTCGATAGTTTTCTTTTGTGGAGATAATGAAATGAGTTCAAATTTATATGGAAAATATAGCAATAAAACTTCTGTGAAGAAGTCCAAAACAAGTCAGAAGACAGTTGACTTGATTGATAACGAATATAAGCAGAGACCAAGAAGTAAACTGGTCGAGATATCTAGAGATACACCTAGACCTACTTTAGAAGAGAAAATAAAATTAAAAGAAGGTTCTGAAGGCGATAGTTTAGATAGTAATATGCAGTTATCTCCTATGAATAAGGCTGTTAATACTGATAAGCAGAATAAAAGAGTTCAGGTAGAAATCTGGGGAAGACATTATTATCTTGGTTCTAGAGAAGGATTAAGTGAAGATAAGATTAGAAGAGTTGCTGAATTTGCAGATTCATTATTAACAAAAACTTCCGATAATAATCCTGGACTTATTGACAGCAGAGTAGCAATTCTTGCTTTGCTTGATTGTTCTGAAAAGTATATCGAACTTGAAGATAAATATAATAATATGAGAACAGATTATATTTATTATCGTCAGAAGGAAGAAGAGAAGTTTAAGGGTAATCCAATTGAAGATACTCCTATGCAGGATTTCTTCGATTCGAAGGATCTAGACACAAAAGAACATAAGGAAGCGCATACATCGAGAGGAAAGAATAAGAATGAACAAAATTGAATTGATGGCTCCAGCCGGTAATCTTGACATTTTAAAAGCTGCTGTTGATTATGGTGCAGATGCAGTTTATTTGGGAGTTGGCGCATTTAATGCAAGAATGAATGCAGATAATTTTGGATTTGAAGAACTTCAGGAAGGCATCAGATATGCAAAACTGAGAAGTTCCAAAGTTTATCTTACCTTAAATACAATTGTTAATTCTTTTGAGATGGAAGAAGCTGTTGTTACTGCTGCTAATGCTTATGATCTTGGAATTGATGGAATTATCATTCAGGACCTTGGACTTGCTATGGCTATTCATAAGCAGTATCCTAATATTCCGCTTATAGCTAGTACACAGATGAATATTTTTTCTGTATCTGAGTATTCAAAACTTAAGGAATTAGGTTTTAGCAGAATTGTATTACCACGTGAATTATCTATGGATGAGATTAGAAGACGCAATAAAGCAGCTTCAAGACTTAAGCTTCAGACTGAAGTATTTGCACATGGTGCAATTTGTGTTTGCTGCTCTGGATTGTGTCTTTTCAGTAGTATGAATAAGAGTGGTTCAAGAAGTGGAAACAGAGGTCTTTGTGCTCAGCCATGTCGTCAGGAATATAAGCTTTCTAAGCAGAATACTGAGATTAAATCAGGTCATCTTTTATCTCTAAAGGATAGAAGCATAATTGAATATTTAAGTGACATTATCGAATCTGGCACTACTTCAATTAAGATTGAAGGAAGAATGAGAGATATAAATTATGTTAAGAGTACAGTTAAGGCCTATAGAACTTTAATTGATGCTTACTATGAAGGAAGCCTCAATGATTCAACAGTTAAATCTGTCATGAATGATCTTCTGGTTAATTTTAATCGTGGTGGAAAATTTACTTCACAGTATTTAAGCGGTAATAAGCAGAAGGATTTCTTATCTGGTGAATATGTTGGTAAATTTGGTTTGAAACTTGGAATAATCAGATCTACTGATGCCAAGAAAGGTACAGTAACTTTTACTTTCAATGAGAAGTTACCACTTCCTTCAAGAGGCGATTATTTATCAGTAAGAGATGGTTCTAAGGAAATCTGTTCTTTCCCAATCGGTAAAGTTCATGAGATGCCAAAGGCACTTGCTGTTAAAGGTCTTCACCCAGACATGATTGTTAAACTTCAGGAAAATATGTCTGTATACTTAATGGGACATGAGACTGAATTTGATAAGAAGGATTATCGTAAAACACATATTAATCTTTCTATTGATAGTACTGATACTACTATTACAGCAAGTGCACGAGTAGTTAGCGGAATGCATAAAGAGGTGTTTGCTGAGTTTGAGTTAGATCTCGAAAATGATTTCGAAGGTAATCCACTTACTAATGAGCGTGTTGAAGCTCAGATGCGCAAATTTGGTGATACTCCATTTGTTGTTGATGAGGTGTTCATAGTATCTGAGACTGGTTTTGCCTGTAGAATTAGTACTATAAATGAACTTAGAAGAGGATTAGTAGATAATCTCATTTCTGAGATTATGTTTAATGATGAACACTATCTAAATAATGATTTTGAAGATTTCTTTGATTTTGATGCTGAACCAGAAAGTAATCAGGATGATGAAGATTTATTTGTAGATGAAGGAAGTATAACCAATATGGTTTACTATCCATCTTATAAGATGATCGGTTCTGACATGAATTTGGACTATGACTGGTATGCTTTTAATATTTATGATTTGTGTGTAAAAGCCTTTAGAGAAAGCATAATTAAGTTCATTAACGATAATGAGAAGAAGTTAGTAGTTGTATTGCCTGATTTCTATCATGATTTTGTAAAAAGAGCCTTTAATGATGCAATTATTGAATTAAAGGAAAGATTAGGAAGTTCCTTTGTTGCTTATATTGATTCCTGCATCGTAAATAGCGGTAATGACAAAGATTTTGATGAGAATAATGAACTTATGCATTTTGTATCTGGTGGAACCAATATTTATAATAATGATACTGCTGATATTGCTATTTCAATGAATGATGGTCTCTATCCTTCATATGAGCTTCAGACTGATGAGGCTCTTGAAGCTTTACTTAAATGTAAGCAGAAAGAAGGCAAATATGTTCTTCTTCATAAGGAAGGAAGAATCCCTTGGATGCAGTCAGACTTCTGTTCAATTGGTGCTCATCAGGATAAGTGCAGATCTTGTTTTGACAGTGTATATTACACACTTAAGGCATCAGATGATTTGAAGTCAGAACCAACAGAACTTTATGTGTTCTCCAGACCAATTGATTGTTCTTCATCTATCTGGGGAGATGCAAAAAATAAATTTACTGACGACGATTCTTATACATTGTCAGATGCTGGATTTAACGTAATTAATGTAGATGTTATTGTCTAATCAGGAGGATAAAATGGACCAGGAAAAGGTAATTCTTAAGATAGAAAAATGCAGAGAAGAAGCAGTTATTCCTACATTTGCTAATTTTGGTGATGCCGGAATGGATTTATACAGCTGTAAAGATGTTCTTATTGAACCTGGTAGAAGTGCATTAATTCCAATTGGAATTAAAATGGCCATACCAGTTGGTTATGAAGTTCAGATTCGTCCAAGAAGTGGTATATCATTAAATACTCCTATTAGAATTCCTAATGCGCCAGGAACAATTGATTCTGGCTACAGGGATGAGATTAATGTCATATTGTATAACTGTTCATTTATGAATGAATCTATTGATGGTGAACCTTTGACACTTAAGACCAAAGGCAATAAGCACGGTAATTATTTAATCAAAAAGGGTGACCGAGTTGCTCAGATGGTTTTTGCAAAGGTAACTTATCCTGAAATCGAAGTTGTTGCTTCTGTTCAGGAAGAAGGCGTAAATCGTGGTGGTGGATTTGGATCATCTGGTATCTGATGAGTTTATGATATTTAGTTTTTGATTTTGATTTTCGAGAGGAAAACATGGTTGAGATATTTAAGTCAATAAATGAGCGTGAGATGAATGGTAAGCAGCTTCATAAGGTCAAGAAGACTGAAGGTATTTCTGACGACTGCTGGATTGATATGTATTCTCCAACAGAGCAGGAAATTGCGGAAGTTGTTAATACTCTTGGTATCCCTGATGAATTTGTAAGAGACTCCTTGGATGAAGAAGAGAGACCACGTATCGATTATGATGAGGATACTGATTCTATCCTGGTAATTGTTGACGTACCATATACAAGACGAGAGCAGTCTATTTCCAAGTATGAGACTACTCCACTTGGTATTATTATTACACGTAAAAATGTTGTAACCGTATCTCTTCATAAGACAGCAGTATTAGACCCATTTAAGAATAATCGAGTTAAAGATTTAGTTTTAAATTATCGTACAAGATTTGTTCTTTTAGTCCTTTTGAATGTTGCGAAAGACTATTTAAGACTTCTCAGATATATTGACAAGAATCTTGATTTGACCGCTTCAAATCTTCAAAAGGGAATTAAGAATGAGGATCTTTACGAGATAATGGAAATTAGTAAAACACTCGTATATTTTACAACTTCTCTTAAATCGGATGAGGCAGTAATTGATAAATTAATCAGAGGAAGAAGACTTAAGAAATACAATGAAGATGAGGAACTTCTTGATGATGTAATGATTGAATTCAGACAGGCTCATGAGATGTCTGAGATTTATACAAATATTGTTAATAATACTCAGGAAGCTTATTCTTCAATCATTAACAATAATATGAATGTTGTGATGAAGGTATTGGCTGCTGCGACTATCATAATGGAAATTCCTAATATTTTTACAAGCTTTTTTGGTCAGAACTGTCCAATGCCTTGGGATGAGGGATTTAAGTCCAATCCATTGCCTTTTATATGTATAACAGTTTTTTGTATTGCCACTATCGTTGTATCAACGTGGTTTATGAAGCGAAAGGGATTGCTAAAGTAAATGAGCAACAGTTTTTATTCAGGTAAACAGAATAAGCATTTCAGAAGAGGAAATAATAGCTTTATCTTTCAGGCAGCACTTGTTTTAAGTATAATTGCGGTAATTCTTGTAAGTATGATTGTACTTACTATTTTCTCTTCCAATAATTTGATGGGAATTGAAGGAGAACCAGTATCAAATGTACCTTCAAACGTTCTTCCTTCATATTCAACATGTTCATTTCAGTCTTATGATGGTCAGACCAATCTTTCTGGATGGTTTTTTAAGTGCGATAATCCAGTATCGACAGTTATATTAGTACACGATGTTGGAGATAACAGACTCCAGTTTGGCGTAAATATGATTGATATGGTTGAGCAGCTTCTTGATAACCACTATAATGTTTTCCTTTTCGATCAGCGCAATACAGGTGACTCAGAGGGTGATATTGTTGGCTATGGTTATCTTGAATGGCAGGATGTTCTTGGAGCAATTGCCCAGGTAAAAAAGATTTCTGTTACCACAAATGTTATTCTTTATGGGGTAGGAACTGGAGTTACTTCTTCGCTATTAGCTTATGATATGCTTCCACCAGTAGATTGTAAGGAAAGTGATTTGAATCGATATAGTAATGATATCATCGCTTTAGGTTTTAATCAGAGTTATATTGTTGGATTCATTTTCGATTCTCCTGCAAAGAATTCTGACGATTATATTTCTCCTGTTGTAGCTCAGACGGAGTTTTTGGGAAGTATTACAAAGAATACTGTTCCTTATGCCATCAGAATCTCATCTGGAGTAGATTCTTCTCTGAATATAGCTTCTGAGATTTCTAGACTACCTATACCTGTTTGTATTATTTATGGTGGACATGATTCTTTTATTGGTGCTGACAAAATAAATCAGCTTGTTACGGAAAGAAACAGAATCAATGAACATCTTACTTCATCACTTTTGGTTCCTGGAGCAGGATATCTTGAATCCTATAATTCAGACAGAGAATTGTATATTGAAACGGTAATCAATTATCTTAACAAGTTCTTTGACTGATAATTAATTTGGAGTATAATAATTTTTATTTCTTTGTAGAGAATTGGTTAAACTAGGTAAATGTCATGGATAGCAATGATTTGAATAGAAAAGATGTATATATTCTTGGAATTGAGTCTTCATGTGATGAGACTGCTGTGTCTGTTGTAAAAAATGGAAGGGAAGTTCTTAGTAACGAGATTGCTTCTCAGGCTGATTTCCATGAACAGTTTGGTGGTGTAGTACCAGAACTCGCGTCCAGAATGCATATTGAAGCAGTATATCCTTGTATTGTAAATGGACTAAAAAAAGCGAATCTTAGTTTTAGAGATATTGATGCAGTTGCTGTTACATATGGACCAGGACTTGTTGGCGCATTGCTTGTAGGTTTGTCTGCTGCAAAGGGTGTATGTGAAGCTACTGGTCTTCCACTTATCGGCGTTAATCATATGCATGGCCATATTGCAGCAAATTACATTACTCACAAAGATTTAGAGCCACCTTTTATTTGTCTTTGTGTCAGTGGTGGACATAGTCAGATTATCCTGGTAAAAGACTATCTTGATTTTGAACTTCTTGGTACAACAAGAGATGATGCAGCTGGTGAAGCAATTGATAAGATTGCAAGAGTAATCGGTCTTGGTTATCCAGGTGGACCAAAGATGGATAAGGCAGCTCAAGGTGGCAATGTTACTAGATATACATTTGCAAAAACGCATATGAATGATACTCTCGATTTCTCATTCAGTGGAATTAAGACATCTGCATTAAATCAGATAAATAAACTTAAAATGCAGGGAGAAGATATTGATATCTGCGATTTTGCTGCTTCCTACCAGCAGCATATTGCTAATGAACTGGTTAGAAATACTATTATTGCTGCAAAATCCAAAGGCATTCGTAAGATTTGTATTGCGGGTGGAGTTAGTGCAAATTCATTCCTTCGCAATGAATTGAAGAAGCAGGGTAAGAAATTTGATTTGTATTTCCCTGAAATGAAATATTGTACAGATAATGCTGCCATGATTGCGTCTATTGGTTATTTTGAATATGTGAAGGGAACAAGGCATGGACTGGATTTGAATGCCTGTCCTTCATTGGAATTGTAAAGGTAATTGGGTATATAATATGGCTATAGTTAAAGGTGTAAAAATAATTGCTGAGAATCGTAAAGCTTTTCACGATTATTTTATTGAAGAGAAATATGAATGTGGTATTGTACTTTCGGGAACGGAAGTAAAGAGTCTTCGTGCAGGCAAAGTGAATCTAAAGGATTCATATGTAACTGTAAAAGATGGCGAGATATTTTTAATAGGTGTCCACATAAGTCCATATGAGAATGGAAATAGATTTAATCTTGATCCTATGCGTACACGTAAATTGTTAATGCATAAGAATGAGATTATTCGTTTATATTCTACTGTTAAACAGGATGGTTTGACACTTGTTCCTACAAAATGTTATTTTAAGGATAGTAAAGTTAAGTTTGAGATTGGACTTGCTCGTGGTAAAAAGAATTATGATAAGCGTGATGTAATGGCTAAGAAACAGGCTGATCGTGATATCGAGCGTGCTATGAAACAAAGAAGCAGAGGATGAGGATAAGGATTAACTGATGATTAAGAACAAAGACGTAACAGTATCGGTTAAATATTTTGCATTGGCAAGCTTGTTTTGGATATTATCTGTAATTTGGCTTGCAATTATTATTTATTTAGCCTGTGAAGTTTCTGTTGATTCTACTGCTCGTAGTCTTCAAACTGTGGATGTACTAAGTTCTACTCTAAGTATAAGTGTTCCAGAGGAAATTGTTCGTAAAGGGGCACATGTTGCTGAATTCGGTGTTTTATCCTTCTTGTTTTATTTCTCATTACTTTTTACTAATCGTATTTCTAATGACTATTCTTTTAAGAGCACTGATGCAAATCTTATTCGTTCCGAGAATGAATACTGCATTGTATTTACAATCTGGTTATCAACAATGGTAGCTTTTGTTAGTGAATATCTCCAGCTTTATATTGAAGGAAGATCTGGAAGCGTAATAGATGTACTTATTGATTCTGTTGGAATTTTTGTAGTGCTTTTGGTAATCCGAATAGCTTTTTCTATAAAAATTATGATAAGTAATCATTGATTAGTATATAGTTATAGTAAAAAGGCATCCCTTTTAAAGGGATGCTATTTTGGTGAAAAAAAAAGAGACCTCACAGGGAGGTCTCTTTTAAATTTTGTAATAATCACTCTGCGTCATTAATCTTTACATCATCTACAGAAATTTTCTTAAACTCATCGTTATCAACTACACAGATATAGGTAATACCACGGTTAACCTGAACTTCTTCTCCAGCATCATTGTAAAGAACGATAAGATCATTAGGAGAATCCTTTGTCCAAGTGAGATGGATGTACTTACCACTATTAAAGTAGTAACCTTCGCCACCTTCCTCAAGGTAAGCATCAACAGTACCATCTCCATGACCAGTGATTCTAGCGTAGATAACAACTACATTATTTACGAAAAGCTGTTCACCTGTTGTCTCATCAAGCTGAGCACTTCCGTACTGTGACTTATAATAACCATTTAATTCTGCATCATATTCAAATAATGCATCGTCATTTGTAGGTGAGAAGTAAACATTTAAGTTCTCACATGTGAGAGTAGAATTTGCAATATCTTCTGAGTTATCAGGAACATAATTAAAGAGGAGTGGAGTCTCACCAGTTCTCTCTATATTAAAATAGTCAATACCTTCACTGATGTGTGCACCATCTGATACAGCTGTATGCTCAAGAGCTCTCTGTGAAAGCCATACTGAGTCTCTCCAGAAGAAAAGACCTGTTGGAAGAACAACTTCACCATTAGCAGAATTGTTTGATCCACTTGAACAGTTGTTACCGTCGATGTGATCAATACCCCAGGCACTAATGTGGTCAGGTACTCGTGCATTACGTCCATAATGGATAAAGATAGAATTATTACCAGCAGCAAGATCAGTTGACATGATACGGGCACTTCT
Source organism: Clostridia bacterium (assembly GCA_024403775.1). Taxonomy (GTDB): domain Bacteria; phylum Bacillota; class Clostridia; order Saccharofermentanales; family Saccharofermentanaceae; genus Saccharofermentans. The sequence continues at coordinate 79,711 of JAKSRE010000002.1, forward strand.
AAGTGAACCGATTTCTGGAACTTCGTTTACATCAGCAAATACGCAAAGAAGACGTGTCTGACCTCCTTCTGTCTGATATTCATAAATCGCATCAGCCTGACTAATACCACGCTGAGACATAGCGTTATAGCAGTTGTTTACAACGATTGCAACACTTCTATAACCAACATTTTCAGGATTCATATCCTGAAGACCAGATACAGGGTTAACTGCCATAGGGTTTGAAGGATCATATAATCCATTTACAAGCTCTGTAGTTGTTGTAGTTGTTTCCTCTTCTGTTGTAGTAGTTGCTTCTGTAGTAGTAGCAGCTGTTGTTGTAGCTGCTGTAGTAGTAGCAACAGTTTCTTCTGTCTCATTCTTTCCACAAGCAGAAAGATTAAACATAAGAATAAATGAAGTTAATAGTGCAATTGATTTTTTATACTTCATTTTTACCTCCTCGAGTTGTACACGAAAATACATTCGCTATATATAACATAAAAATTATATCATTCTTTATTTAAAAACCAGCAATATTATTAAAAATAACCTTATAAGTTTGTGTTTTTCGTCATCGTGGTATAAAATATCGCTGGTAAATTTATTTTTACTGTGAAATTTATGAGGTGACAAAGATGGCTAAAAAGAAGAGTACATCAATAGCAGACGTCATTGTTCGATTTATTGCTATTGTTTTAGGTCTGTTCTGTGGCATATTTTTATACGGCATGAAGCTTCTCGGTGGATTCAATTATGTTATGACTCCTATCGTAGCTGCCGAAGATTATGATGTTATTTCTATCGATACTAGTGGAAGTTTTAGTGGTGGAGATGTAGATTCTTCCTGGGCTGATGGTGGTCATACAAGAGTGTTTGTAGATCCTAATCATCCAATTATTCAGGTAGACCGAATAGATCCAGATGTAGAGAATATATTAGTTTTTGGTGTTGATTCGCGTGGAACTAATGATTATCAGTGCAGATCAGACTGTATGATTGTAGTATCCATTAATAGTAAAGAAAATACTGTAAAACTTATCTCTTTGATGAGAGATATTGGTGTATATATTGGTGATACACCAGAGAATCAGTCTTCTTCATTGGACAAACTTACACATGCTTATGCCTATGGTGGTGTAGGTCTGATGATTAATACAATTAATCTCAATTTTGGTCTGGATATTCAAAGATTTGCAATGCTAGACTTTGGAAGTGCTGCTGACGTTATTGATTTGGTTGGCGGAGTAAATATCGATGTTAGTTCGGAAGAAGTTAACTATGCAAATATGTGTATAGCTGAGCTTAACAGCCTTTCTGATAAGCAGGTTCCATACTTAACTAATGGTGGTATGCAGCTTCTTAACGGAACACAGGCTATTGGCTGGTCCAGAATTCGTTATCTAGATTCAGATTTTGTAAGAACATCAAGACAGAGAACTGTAGCGACTGCACTTATTGCAGCGGTTGCCGATATGCCTACAGTTTATCAGCTTGGCTTAATTGAAGAATCTGCTGGTATGTTTGAGACAAATATGCAGTCACTGGATTTGACACGTATTGGCTTTAATGCGGTAGCTGGTGCAGGTAATATTTCGGAGTATCGTGTTCCTGAAGATAATTTATATTCAGTTCAATCTAATCCTTGGATGATGATTCTTGATTGGGATACGCAACTTCCATTACTTCATGAATTTATATGGGGGTAATATATGAGTAAGACAAATTCTACATGTATATGTGAGACAAATCAGGTTGTTAATGAGCCACAGGAAAATGTGTTTTTCTTTCAAACTTACAGAACAATTAATGATTTTCCAGGCGAGTTTTTGAGAAGTGCAAAATCAACAGCTCCAATTCAGATTTGTGCTCTTTTCTCATGTTATGGCCCTGACAGTGTTGGTGCCAAACTTAACATAGTACTTAATGAAGAATTAAGTAAGATAGTTGAAAGTTATGCTAATAAGTCTGTGCTTGATTTTGAGAGTTTTAGTAATCAGGTTATAAATGTTCTTAATGTTAAAGTATGTCAGGCATCGGTTTCTGCTGGTGGACAGAAACTTCAGGTATCTATGACACTTCTTCTTATTGAAGGAGATACATTAAGAGTTATAAGTGTTGGAAATACTAAAGCTGTACTTATCAGAGATAATAAAATTATGTCACTTACAGAAGATCAGACTCTTGCACACCGCTATGTTCAGATGGGTGCAATTACGCCTGAACAGGAAGCTACTCATCCTGACAGAATGACACTTACACAGTATCTTGGTAAGATGCCACAAGATGGAGATATTCAGGTTGATAAGAGAGTACATTTAAAACTTAAAGATAACGATGAGATTTGTCTTATGGGACATGGATTGTCAAAGAAACTCCCTTCCAATATGAGAAACAATCTTCTCGTTAGACCTACTCAGACTGAGACAAAAGCTAAGGAACTTATCTCAACTGCTTTTAATTACGGAATTAAAGCTGGTCTGACTGTAATTGTTATTAAGATTGAATCTACATTCTTACTTCCTGGCGATGCAGTATTCGGTGCTGCTCCTGAAGCTGATGATGCTATTGTAAAAACAAATACAAAGAATGATTCAGAACCACAGATTAAGTCTGATATTAACAACAAAGATGATCAGAAAGACAGCGATATGGGACATACTAAAGCTCTTTATAAAGGACAAAGTACGCCTATTAATGCCAAGCAGGAGAGTGAAGATTTAATGAAAGCAAAAAAAGAAAAGAAGAGAAAGACGTTAAATATTATTATTCCAATATGTCTGTTCTTTGTATTTATGGCAGTTGGATATTTTGGAATGTATTGTCTTTTCCACGCTAAGAGTATCATTGGATCTGTGAATTCTACAACTACGGATACTGTAAGTGAAGAAAAGTACTTATATGTTATAAACGACAATACTCCAGTATATTCTCAGGATAATGTTGAAAGTACAATAATCGCAGTACTTAGTAGAGGAGCAGTTGTTAAGGTAACAGGTACAGGAGATTCTTTTGCCAATGTTGAGACTGAAGATGGTGTAGTAGGTTATGTTCTTAATGTGCAGCTTACATCAGATTATTCTTCAGTTATGGATGACCTTCAGGTAGTTCCTGAAGAGACTACTGAGATTCCACCTGAATCAAGCGTAGTAGAGAATGTAGAAACAGAAGCACCAGTTGAAACTACTACAGTAAGTACTGCGAACGAGACAACTGCAGCAACAACAGCTGCAACAACAGCTGCTACTGAAGCAACAACGGCAGCTACTGAGTCAACAACAGAAGCTACTACAGAGGCAACAACAGAGGCCACTACAGAAGAGACAACAGAAGCAACTACAGAAGCAACTACTGAAGCAGCTACTGAAGCAACAGAGGCAACTACAGAGGCAACAACTGAAGCAACAGAGGCAACTACTGAGGCAACAACTGAAGCAACAGAGGCTCCTCAGACAGAGGCTCCTGTTGAAGCACCAGCTGAAGGTGGAGAAGAGGCATAATTAATAGATTTAAGATATAAATGTAATAACTGTCTCCAAATAGAAGTTTTTCTACTTTGAGACAGTTTTTTTATCTCAAAATATAAACCAAATAAATATACACAATAATAAAGGCTGCCTCAAATTTGAGACAGCCAACGTAAAGAAAGTTGTTTTATCTTATTAATATCTGAATAACTCTTTGTAGAGAACTCTTACAGCATAATCGCAATAAGCCTCAGATACACCAAACATCATGGAAATCTCTGAAGCACCCTGGTTAACTACTTTGAGGTTTATACCTGCATTACCAAGTGCAGAAGCTGCGCGTGCCATGATACCTACAGAATTTGCCATTGCCTGACCAACAATCATAACAACTGCCAAATCTCTTTCAACAGTGATTGAATCAACACTTAACTCACTATAGATACGCTTGAGAACAGCTGCTTCTTTTTCTTCTGTAAAATTCTTCTTGCGGATGATAAATGTAATTGAATCAATACCAGAAGGCATATGCTCAATTGAGATACCCTCATCAGTAAAAATCTTGAAGAGATTAAGTAAGAAACCAACCTGTCTGTTCATAAGGTACTTAGTGATAGTAACAGTACAGAAACCTCTGTCTCCTGCAATACCAGTTACAAGTGAATCATAGTGAGTTCTCTTAGCAACAATCTTTGTACCTGAAGAAGAAGGGTTATTAGTATTCTTTATGTGTACAGGAATACCTCGTACATATACAGGATAAAGAGCTTCTTCGTGAAGTACTGTAAAACCAGCATAAGCAAGTTCTCTCATCTCATCATATGTGATCTCTGTGATAGGGAATGGGTTCTTAACAATATTTGGGTTAACTGCAAATACATTGTCTACATCAGTCCAGTTCTCATATACATCAGCCTTAACAGCAGCAGCAAGAATAGAACCAGTAATATCAGAACCACCTCTTGAGAATGTAATAATCTCGCCTTCCTTTGAATATCCGTAGAAACCAGGGAAGATACAGAGCTTATCACTTGTTGCAAGAGCAGCAAGATTTGTGTAAGACTCATTAAGAATAACTGCTTTTCCGTTAGCGTCATGCTTCAAGAAAAGACCTTTTTCTTTTGGATTGCAGTATTCAGCTGGTACGTTGATTGAATTAAGGTATCTAGCAACAAGTCTAGCATTACAATCTTCACCCATAGCTTTAACAGAATCCAAATACTTTACATCATCATTATATGAAGCTGTTGCAGTAGCACGAAGTGTACTCTCAATTTCTGGAAGAATATCAGTAATATTAAGATCCTTAGTAATACTCTCAAAACGGTTAACTACAGCCTGAATCTCATCCTCATAGCTATTTCCTGCAAGTCTTGCCTTAGCAACAGCGATAAGAAGATCAGTAACCTTAATGTCCTCTTTTGTTCTCTTACCAGGAGCAGATACAACAACGATTCTTCTGTCTGCGTCAGAAAGAACTATGTCACATACTTTTTTAATCTGAAAAGCATCTGCAAGTGATGAACCACCAAATTTTGCTACCTTCATAGTTATATACCTCTAAATAATTATAATATGCTAAAACGTTACTATATTATCACAACGTACCGATTTTAAAAGTGAAGATTTTAAAAAACTTGATTTTCGTGAATATTATCAGTATAAATATCGTTAAGGCACTCGAAAATTGTGTATACTAGCGTGAGGTTTGAAGATAATGAATATATTTACTGCCATGGTTCCAAATGAAGTTTGGCCAAAACTGGTTGATATTCCAAGGGAACGATTAGAGGAATTAAAGAAGAAGGGAATAAAAGTTGCTCTTCTTGATTATGACAATACAATTGACATTGACAGATCTACGGCACCGAGTGATTACAGTTTGGAATGTATTAACTATCTTGAGATGAACGGATTTAAATGCTGTCTTGTATCTAATGCCAAATCATCACGTTCTTCCAAGATAGCAAAGGAACTTAATCTTCCTTCAGTGAATTGCGCACATAAGCCAAGAACGGATGGGGTAATGAAAGCTGTCTCAATGATGAATGTTAAGGTAGACGAGTGCGTAATGATTGGAGATCAGGTCTTTACGGATGTTATGGCTGGAAATCTTGCAGGCTGTCACACGATAATGGTTGAGAAGTATCAGCCTAAGGAAATTTGGTATGTTGCAATTAAAAGACCTTTTGAAAAAGTAGTTAGAATGATTGCAAGATTTTGATTATTTTTTTGTTTATTGTACTTAATTTTAAATAAATGCTTGAAGTATTTTGAATATTCAATTAAAATTACATAATGCAAACAAGCGTTAAGATACGTTTTTATATTTATTTATTGTTTTAAGGAGTTTTTTATGATTAGTGCAGGTGATTTCAGAAACGGAATGTGTTTTGAGATGGATGGTCAGGTTTATACTGTAGTAGAGTTCCAGCATGTTAAGCCAGGTAAGGGTGCAGCTTTTGTTAGAACAAAGTACAGAAATGTAAAGACAGGTTCCGTAGTTGAGAGAAGCTTTAACCCTAACGAGAAGTTCGAGCAGGCTCAGCTTGAGAGAAATGATATGCAGTATATCTATGCAGATGGTGATTTGTACTACTTTATGGATCAGGAGACATATGATCAGCGTCCAATTAATAAGGATACAATCGGTGACGGTATTAAGTTCCTTAAGGAAGCAATGGTTTGTAAGGTAATGTCATACAAGGGTGAGGTATTCTCAGTAGAGCTTCCTATTACTGTTGAGCTTGAGATTACAGAGTGTGAGCCAGGTGTTCGTGGTGATACAGCTACAAATGCTACAAAGCCAGCTACACTTGAGACAGGTGCTGTAGTTAAGGTTCCATTGTTCGTAAATCAGAACGAGATTATTCGTATTGATACACGTACTGGTGAGTATCTCGAGAGAGCTTAATTAGTATTTTATTAAGAATGTTTTCAGCCGACGATATTCATATTGTCGGCTGATATTTATATAGAATTGTATTTTGAAAATTAATATAACGGCAGAAAAAGAGGTAATCAATGGAAAATTCCGTTAATGAATCAATAAAGGGTGATCGCTCTTTAACACAGGGATTCGTGGCGCAGTATGCTGCAGAGGCTGCTGCTCAGATTGATGGTGTGGCATCTTTGGCTTCTTCTTTTGTTGTTGCTCTCAAGGAGAAGGCAGGAGTAGTACATGAGGGTAAGGGAGTTCGTGTTGTTTTTTATAACGACGATGCAAACTCAGTATCCATAACCGTATATCCTGTCATTTTTTATGGTAAAATAATCCCTGAAGTAGCTTGGGCTATTCAGGAACGTGTAAAACTTGATGTAGAGAAGTACACAGGTCTTAGTGTTGAGAGTGTTGATGTTCATGTATGTGGTGTGGTTGAAGCACCAGATAGTGACGTTTTAGAGGAATAAAGGAGTTATAAGATGAATTGGTTTACAAAGTCAGTTTTGTTTTTGTATTCATTGATTATTGCTGTTTTATCAGGAATACTTTTATGTGCAGTATTTGATGATGGAATTTTTGCTGATCTTTTGTCACCGCTTTCTTCGATAGTAACAGATCCTGTTCGTAAGTATTTTTACATAGTAATAATGCTTTTCCTTTTGTTCCTTAGTGTAGCTTCTATTTTGATTTGCATTACTTCTGGCAGAATGTCAAAGACAAGAATCAGAAATACTGATATTGGTGGTGTTGATATTGGTGCTGATGCGATTGAGAGTATTGCCTCTAACTCAGCAAAATCTGCTCAGGTAGGAATTAAGAATGTAAAAGTAAGAGTTTCTTCTTCAAAGAACAATTCAATAATTGTTAAACTTAATGCGGATTTGTATTCAAATGTTGAGATTCCTTCTTCAATGACTAAAGTTCAGGAAAAAGTTAAGAAGGATATTGAGAGATATACTGGTCTTACTGTTGAGTCAGTACAGGTTAAGGTTGTTAAGGTTGAACCAATTGTAGCAAAGGTTGATAAGTAATATGTTTGAGAAGTTTCTGTCTTTTGTTTTAGAGAAGATTACTGATACAAAGCCAGGCATAATGTCCAGTTTTGTTTTCTTTCTTATTGCCGTATTAATCTGCATTTTTGGTTTTTATAAAACTGTTTTTATTATATTATTTACTATAGTTGGCTTTTTTGTTGGAGCATTTCTTTTTAACGATGGAAGTCGTTTTAAAGACTTTCTTGATAGAATATTGCCACCAGGGAGAATGAGATGAGTAACGATGAATTAATTTATGGCCGTGGTTTAGCTAGACAGGCAGTTGTTCAGTTCCTTGTTCAGCTTGATTTTCGTTGTGATTCTTTTGAGGAGAATCTTGAGAAATTTGCTGGTTTTTTGGCTGAAGATGATGAATTGGATTCTGATATTGTAAATGACGAATACTTCATTAACGTGTCCAAGGGTGTATATTCACAGAAAGCAGAGCTCGATAAGAGAATAACTGGTTTTATGCGTAAGGACTGGAGTATTGACAGAATAAATAAAGTTGTAGCTGCAATTCTTGAAGTGGCTTTTTATGAGATTTTGAATTGTGAGGATATCCCTGACAGTGTTTCAATTAATGAAGCAGTAAAGCTTACTAAGAGATTTGCTGATACAAAGGATTATTCTTTTGTAAACGGTATTTTGTCATCTTTGGAAAAGAGTCTGTAATAACTATTACGATATGTCTTCGTTTAATACAGTTACTGAATTTATTGAATATGTTTCAGCCAGATTAAGTGGTGATAGTAATCTAAATGTTTTCTCGATTACTGGTGAATTGTCCGGTGTTACGGTATACCGTTCCGGACATTGTTATTTTACGCTTAAAGATGATGCTTCATGTGTAAGTTGTGTTATGTTCAGAAGCTATCTTTCTCAGATGGATTTTGTTCCAAGAGACGGTATGAAAGTGGTTTTATCTGGTGGTGTTAACTTATATGGTCCTACAGGTAAGTTCCAGATTAATGTCCGTGGCATGAGATTTGCTGGTAAAGGCGATCTCAAAGAACAGTATCTAAAACTGTTTATGAAGTTACAGGAAGAAGGCTTATTTAATGTAGAACACAAGCGTAAAGTTCCAACTTTACCTAGAAGGATTGGTGTTGTTACTTCTCCTTCAGGTGCTGTTATTAATGATATTATTCGTACACTTAAGAGACGTAACCCTTATTTTGATTTGCTTATTTATCCTGCTGCTGTTCAGGGCGAAGCTTGTCCTAACGAGATTGCTGCTGGAATAAAATATTTGGATTCCAGAGAAGATATTGATGTTATTATTGTAGCTCGTGGCGGCGGATCCTATGAGGACTTGTTTGGATTTAACAGTGAAGTAATAGCTAGAAGCTGTTTTGAGGCTACAACTCCTGTTATCTCTGCTATAGGACATGAGACAGATACAACGATTCTTGATTATGTGGCAGATTTAAGGGCCGCTACTCCTACTGCAGCTGCTGAACTGGTTATGCCACAATATGATGTTCTTATGAACTATCTATCCAATACAAGTATCCGACTAGATATGGAGATAAGTTCGTTAATAAAAAATAGGCGCAACTACTTGGATTCATTAAAAAATCATAAAGCTTTATTATCTCCAATGTTTTATCTTGGCGAGTCTCAGAATAATTTAAATACACTTGTAAATCAGATGATTAAGAGTGCAGATAGTTTGATTGTTAGTAACCAGCGGGAACTTGATAAATTGAGTATTTTATTAAATCAGTCAGTAACAGATCAGATAAGGACTAATCAGGGCAGACTAGAAGTATGCATTAATATGCTTGATACAATGAGTCCTTTGAATGTTCTTAAGAGAGGTTATTCATTTATTACTGATAATAAGGAAAAGGTACTTACAAGTGTTGATGGAATAAATGTTAATGATAAAGTTAAAATACAAATGTCTGATGGCAGCATTGTTGCAAATGTTGAAGAGATAGTAAGCAGTAAAGAGTGATGGGAGGATTGACAATGGCTAAGAAAAATAATGATGGTTTTGTTTATGAGCAGGGAATTAGTGAACTTGAAGAGATAGTAAAGAAATTAAGTCAGGGTCAGGTGTCACTTGATGAGTCCTTAAATCTTTATAAGCGTGGAGTTGAGCTTACCAATTTATGTGGTAACAGACTTAATGAAGTTGAACAGACAATAAAGATGATTAATTTGTCAAATAATCAGGAAGATATGTTCGTTGGTAATGAGGAAAGTGAATTATGAGTGAGATAAACATGCTTTTCGAAGAATATTCAGATAAAGTAAACAGAGAGATTCAGCCACTCCTAAAGAATGTTTTTGATGGTCTTGATGATATTACCTGTGAGGCATCTTTATATAGTCTTCTTGCAGGCGGTAAGAGAATAAGACCATGCCTTATGCTTTGTGTTGCTGAGATGATTGGACTTGATAAATCTATGGTTATGGATTTTGCTGTAGCTCTTGAGATGATTCATACATATTCTTTGATTCATGATGATTTGCCAGCTATGGATAATGATGATTTAAGAAGAGGCAAGCCTACCTGTCACAAAGTTTATGGCGATGGAATAGCACTTCTTGCAGGTGATAATCTTCTTAACAGAGCTGCCGAGCGCCTGTTTGAGTTAAGTGTAAAGAATCCTAATTCAATTCGTGCAGCATCATATATGATGCATAATAGTGGAATTTACGGAATGATTGGCGGACAGAGCATAGATTTGGATTCTTCGAATAAGAAGATTTCTCTGGAGCGTTTGTATGAACTTCAGGATAAAAAGACGGGTGCATTACTTAAAACTTCAATTGTACTTCCGTATATTGTAGCTGTTGATAATTCTGTAATTAAGCCAGATGAGGATTTGGAAAATACATTAAATGATTTAGCTTATCATCTCGGTCTTGCTTTTCAGATAAAGGATGATATTCTAGACGTTGAATCTGATGCCAAGACATTGGGTAAGTCTGTCGGTAAGGATGAGCGTGACGATAAATCTACATTTGTTACTTTGCTTGGCCTTGAAGAAGCGAAAGTGAAACTTGAAAAGGAAGTAAAGGATTGTCACGAAGCTGTATATAAACTCTCAAATAAGGGATATAAGGTTCATGATTTGAATACTATCGTTTATTTTTTGCTGATGAGAGAGAATTAAGGAGTTTTTGTTTTGGAATATAAATATCTCGGACAGAATTTAACATCTGATAAGCTTAAGAGCTTAACGAACGCAGAGCGTAAGGTTTTGTGTGCGGAAATTCGAGATAAAATAATTAAAACAGTAGCAAGTAATGGTGGTCATCTGGCATCTAATCTTGGTACTGTAGAACTTACTGTTGCGTTATTGTCTGTTTTTGATTATGAGAAGGATAAATTCGTTTTTGATGTTGGACATCAGTCTTATTCATATAAGCTTCTCACAGGCAGATATGACAGATTTGATACATTAAGAACCAAGGACGGAATATCTGGTTTTCCTCGTATTAGTGAGAGCCCATATGACAGCTTTGATACAGGCCACAGCTCGACATCTGTTTCTGCCGCAGCTGGAATTGCAAGAGCAGGTGTTCTTAATAAGCAGAATTATAATACTATTGCTGTTATTGGTGATGGAGCCATGACAGGTGGTCTTGCTTATGAGGCGATAAATGATATTGGTCATGCAAAGACAAAAATGCTTATTATTCTTAATGATAACGAGATGAGTATTGATAAAAATGTTGGAGGTCTCTCGCAGCATTTGTCCAAGATTCGTCTGTCTGGAAGCTATATTCATGCGAAGCATAGCACAGAACAGTTTTTAAATAAGCATTTACCATTTTTCGGAAAGCCAATTATTAATTTTATTGTGAACGTGAAAGACTTCTTACGATTTGTTATTTATCGTAAAAGACCAACCATTTTTGATGATTTAGGACTTAAGTATTATGGCCCTGTCGATGGACATGATACGGAAGGCTTGATTAATGCATTAAATGCAGTTAAAGATATTGATGATCCAGTTTTACTTCATGTTTGCACCAAGAAGGGTATGGGCTATTCTTTTGCTGAGAAGAATCCTTCTAATTATCATGGTGTTGGTCCGTTTGATGTTAATAAGGGGGTTGAAATGTCTGGAAAAGAAAGTTTTACCAGTGCATTTTCTAAGCTTCTTGTTGAGAAAGCTAAACATAACGATAAAATTGTTGCTGTTTGTGCTGCAATGAGTCAGGGTACAGGACTTGATCTTTTTAAAGATGAATTTCCAAATAGATTTTTTGACTGTGGAATTGCAGAAGAACATGCAGTTACAATGGCTGGCGGACTTTCTGTTTCTGGATTAATTCCTGTTGTCGGCATTTATTCATCTTTCTTGCAGCGAGCTTATGACTCGATTATTCATGATGTTTGTTTTATGAATAATCATGTTATCTTTGCTGTTGATAGAGCTGGATTTGTAGGAAATGATGGACATACTCATAATGGCCTTTTCGATATGGCTTATTTTAATACAATGCCTAACATTACTATTATGGCTCCTTGTAATTATGAGGAACTGGATTTCTGCTTTGAATATGCAATTAATGATTGCGAAGGTCCTGTAGCTATTCGTTATCCTAGAGGTAGCGCTAAGTTTAACAAGAGTATTTATTCTAATTACGAGATGGTTGCCAGACCTCATTCAATTCAGAAATACGGTAATGATTTTGTACTGATTAGTTTTGGAAATATGTGTGATAATGCCCTTAATGCGGTAAATAAACTAAATGATAATGGAATAAAGGGTGAATTAATTCATATTGCTATGGTCAAGCCATTACCTGTTGATGATTTACTGGTTCGTCTTGGTACGGTAAAAAATGTTTTTACCTGTGAGGAAGGCGTTCTAAATGGTGGAATTGGCGAGACGCTTCAGTATCAGCTTTTAAATAAAGGATATTCAGGTACTGTGGAAGTATTTGCGGTTGAAGATTCAATAGTTAGAGCAGCTTCTCAAAATGAGCAGTTTAAAATGACTGGACTTGATTCTGATTCGTTATGTAACAGAATTATGGATAGATTAAAAAAGTAAAAATGAATTCTTATTTTTCTCGAAATTGTTCCAACTTTTGTGATATTGGTTTATTTACTCAGAGAATTTGTTTATAATATCTCAAAATAGCTTTAAGGTTGGAATTTATGGTTGTAGGAATATTTTCAAACGTTTCACGTGATATAAATGGTGAAGTCGCTAAGGTAGTTCGTGAATATATTAATAATCACGGTAGTGTTGCATTGCAAAATGAAGATTTTAGTAATGTTGATATTATCATCACCATTGGTGGCGATGGAACTCTTTTGTCTGCTATTTCCAAATATCGTTATCTGAATGTTCCGTTTGTTGGAATTAATAAGGGGAGTATTGGATTTCTTACAGAAATCGAAATGGACAGATTAGAAGAGGCTTTGGACTGTATTCTTGCTGGACAATATAAGATTATTGAACGTAGTCAGATTTATTGTGAAATATTCGATAAAGACGGACATCTTAAAGATAGCAGCATATGCTTAAATGATGCAGTTGTATCCCGTGGCTCTGATCTTCATGTAGTTAAGATGGATTTGTATATTAATGGAAGTCCAGTAGAGCATTTTGTTGGTGATGGATTAATTATCTCAACTGCTACTGGTTCAACCGCTTATTCTCTTGCTGCTGGTGGCCCTATTTTGACACCAGGTATGGAAGATATGATTATTACTCCACTTTGTCCACATACTTTACACAGATCAAGTTATGTAATTGATAAAAACAGTGTCGTTGAGGTCAGATTTGGTTATTTTGAATCAACTCCAATTATTTCTCCTGATGGAAGAAGAATGACTGATTTGGAACCTAATGATATTATTAAGATTAGTAAGTATGATGCTAAGATTAAAACGATTGATTTAGGATTTAAGGATTTTTACCAGAAGGTAAGTGAGAAGATAGCAGCGAGAGGTTCTTTCTATGAAAATGGCAAAAAATGATCGTCAGGAATTAATACTCAGATTGATTAAGGAAAATGTTATTACTACCCAGGAAGAACTGACTAATCTTGTTAATAGTAATGGCTATCAGATTACTCAGGCAACCTGTTCCAGAGATATTAAAGAGTTGGGCATTATTAAAGTTACTGTGCCAAATCAGGGGACAAAATACGCAGTTCTTGAGAGAACAGGAGATGTTGCTCCTGGAAGATTACTGTCTGTATTTACAAATTCAGTTTTGTCCTGTAAACCTGCCATGAATCTTGTTATTCTTAAAACCCTGCCTGGTATGGCTCAGGCGGCAGCATCGGCACTGGATTCAATTCATTTGCAGTCAGTGGTAGGTACTATTGCTGGTGATGACAATATTTTTGTAGCAACTCCTAGTGTCGAAGAAGCTGAGGCTTTGGTAAAAACAATTAATGATATGATTAATACTTCAATTAGTGCTGATTAAAATACTAATTGTATGGTGATATAAATGCTAATACGACTTGAGATTAAGAATTTTGCTGTAATTGAGCATGCAGTTTTTGAACCAACCAAGGGATTTAATGCAGTTACTGGTGAGACTGGTGCTGGTAAATCTCTTCTTATTGATGCGATATCGCTTGTAACTGGTAAGAAAGCCAACAGGGATATCATTCGTTCTGATGCTGATTTTGCTTCTGTTGAGGCAGTTTTTGATATAGAAGAATTGATTAATATTCCTGAGTTTATGGAATTTATTTCAAAAAATGAGATTAATATTGAGGATAATCTTCTTATTATTTCCCGTAGAATTTCTAAGGATGGTAAATCGATTGCACGTATCAATGGTAGTACAGTTTTGTTATCTGTAATCAGAGAAGTTGCTGATTTCCTTATTGATATACATGGACAGCATGATACACAGATTATTTTCGATGAGAAGAAACATATTGATATTCTTGATTCTTTTGGTAAAGACTATATTTCTGTGCCATTTAAAGCTTATTGCGATAAACTCGATGAAGTAAAGGCTTGTTCAGCAAAGATTAAGCGTTTGTCTGACAAGTCTGATTCTCTGGGGAATAATGATTATTTGAAAAAGGCTGTTCTGGAGATATCAGAAGCTAATCTTCAGGAGGGCGAAGAAGAAGAGCTTGACAGAAAACTTAAATCTCTCTCTTTACAGAAAGAGACTATGATCTATTGGAATATTATTAATGAAGCACTAAATGGTGAAGATGATAAGGGAATAACTCCATTAGGCAGAATAGAGTCTGCGTTAAATAATCTGAATAAAATTAAAAACATTGATTCTGGGCTTGTTGGAAAAGAGTACTTTGACGGTATGGATGCTTTGATGCAAAGTTATGCTGATATGAGTTCTGAGACAGCGAGATTAGTAGAATTAATGGAGTTTGATGAGGATTCCTTTAATAGAATCGAAAACAGAATAGCTGTGATTTATGAGCTTAAAAATAAGTATGGAAATTCAATTAGTGAGATACTTGAATTTGAGCGTAATGCTAATGCTGAATTATTAGATTCTGAGAATAAAGAGAAAATAATTAAAGAACTTAAAGTACAAAGGCAGAAATTATCTGAGGAGTTACTTACTGCTTCAAAAGAACTTAGTGAAGCAAGACATAATGCGGCAAGTATTTTGTCTTCGAAAATTGTCAGTGAATTAAGTGATCTCAATATGCCGAATAGCAAATTTGAAGTATGCTTTACTGAACATGATAAAACAAAGTATTTTTCTTCAAAGGGAAGTGAAGATGTTGTGTTTAAGTTCTCAGGTAATAGAGGTGAGAATTTAAAGCCACTGTCTTCTATTGTCTCAGGTGGTGAGGCTTCAAGAATTATGCTTGCTATCAAGGTAATATTGTCTGATTCAGAAGTTCTTTCTACAATGATTTTTGATGAGATTGATACAGGAGTATCAGGCCTTGCTGCAAATTCTATTGCTACCAAACTAAAATATCTTGGTAATGGACATCAGGTATTAAGTGTAACTCATTTATCTCAGATTGCAGCTTCTGCAGATTCTAATTATCTGATTAGGAAAGTAGTTGATTCTGACGTTACAAAAACAGAGATAACAAAGCTTGATTCTGAATCTAAGGTATATGAGATATCGAGATTGCTGTCAGGTACAACAAACACTGAGTCCTTACAGCTCGCCAGAGAGCTCATTAACAGCTTTTTGTGATTCTTTTGAAAACAGGCTTAGCATATCTTCAGGAAGGGGACTGTTAAATACCATAGTCTTCTGTGTGTCTGGGTGTATAAAATCCAGATAGTAAGCATGAAGAGCCTGCCTTCCAATTTTTGAATCGAGTATTTTGGAATTGTCGAATTTGTCACAAGGATTATCTATTGAATTTGGACCATATAATCCATCACCGACAAGTGGATGTCCAATATGAGTTGAGTGAACTCTAATCTGATGACAACGACCAGTCTCGAGTATGTATTTCACTAGCGAAATATTATTTTCTGAATCATAATGAAGAACCTTGTAGTGTGTGATGGAAGGGTGTCCATCATCAGCACATTCACGAATCATTACTGAATTTGGTCTTCTTCTGATAGGAAGATTTATAGTTCCACTTAGATTATCAAATCTGCCATATACAACAGCAAGGTATTTTTTGTCCATTTTGCTTTTTTGAACCAGGTCATGTGCATAGCCATTTTTTGCAATACAAATAATACCAGTAGTCTCTCTGTCGAGTCTCATGACTGGATGCATTGGAGTATCCGAGAGACGGGTTGTAAGTGAATCGTCAAGATGGTTGTGAGTTGGGTGAGTTACCAGATTGTTTGGCTTCTCAACAACCACTATATGTTCATCTTCAAAATAGATTTTAATACCAGAATCTTTTTTTACTTCTCCACAGTCATCACCGTAACTTGCAAAGACATAATCGCCTTCCTTTGCAGTATCAATAACCCTGCGGTGAACGCCGTTTACGTCTAGTTCACCATAGAGTTTAATCTTCTTTATAAGTGCATGACTCATATGACAGTAATTCTCGAGAATATTTCGTAATTCTCTGCCATCAAATTCAGCTGGTACATAAAAATCTATCTTCATAAAATGCTCCTTAAATGGTATGGTTATTCTATCTGATATCAAGCATTTCGTAAAGAAAGACAAATAATGAATAATTAGTAAAAAAACATTTTTTTACACAAAATTATATTGTTGGTTTGATATAATTATGTTAAAATTTTTCGACGGGAGGTGAGTCATTGTGTCTATTATTAAGTTGACTCCGGAAGAGCAGGCTACAAAATTAGAAGCTGTTCTTTCAAAGTACAGAGGACAGGGCCAGAAAGCATTGATGGCTTCTTTGCAGCAAGCACAGGAGATTTATGGATATCTTCCATTGCCTGTACAGAAGAAGGTAGCTGAAGCACTTGAAGTATCAGTTGCTGAAGTTTATGGCGTTGTTTCTTTCTATTCATTCTTCTCTCTTAAGCCAAAGGGAGAGTACGCATTTAATGTATGTCTTGGTACTGCTTGTTACGTTAAGGGTTCACAAGCACTCCTTGATAAGATCGAAGATTGCCTTGGTATTAAGCAGGGTGATGTAACAGAGGATACTAAGTTCTCTATTTCAGCATGTCGTTGCGTTGGTGCTTGCGGTCTTGCACCAGTAGTACTCGTAAACGATGATGTTTACGGCAGATTATTGCCAGATGAGATTCCAGGTATCATTGCTAAGTATAAGGAGGAAGCATAATGGATAATTATCGTGCACATGTCCTCGTTTGCTGTGGTACTGGATGTACTTCTTCAAGCTCAATGAAGATTATGGAGAAGTTCAACGAGGTTATCGCTGAGAAGGGCCTCGCAAATGAGATTAAGGTTGTTAAGACAGGATGTTTCGGTCTTTGTGCCGCTGGTCCTATCGTAGTTATTTATCCTGAGGGAACAATGTA
Source organism: Clostridia bacterium (assembly GCA_024403775.1). Lineage (GTDB taxonomy): Bacteria > Bacillota > Clostridia > Saccharofermentanales > Saccharofermentanaceae > Saccharofermentans. The sequence continues at coordinate 97,012 of JAKSRE010000002.1, forward strand.
CTATCGTTGTACTCCAGAAGACGTTGAGGAGCTTGTTAATGAGCACCTTATCAACGGTAATGAAGTTGAGCGTCTTAAGAATGCTGGTGGTTCAACAGACCCTAAGAATTTCTATGCTAAGCAGCAGCGTGTTGCTTTGAGAAACTGCGGTCGCATTAACCCAGAGGATATTAATGAGTATATCGCTTATGACGGTTATCAGGCTCTTGGTAAGGTTCTTACAGAGAAGATGGATCCTGATGCAGTTATCCAGAGCATTATTGATTCTGGTTTGCGTGGCCGTGGTGGCGGTGGATTCCCAACAGGTCTTAAGTGGAAGTTCGCTTCTGGTAACAGAGGACAGGGAATCACAAAGTATGTTTGTTGTAATGCCGATGAGGGTGACCCAGGTGCATTCATGGATCGTTCTATTCTTGAGGGTGATCCACATAGCGTAATCGAGGCTATGGCTATTGCTGGTTACTGTATTGATGCTCATCAGGGTTATGTATATGTTCGTGCTGAGTACCCAATCGCTGTTCAGAGACTCCAGCTTGCTATTGATCAGGCTAAGGAGATGGGTCTTCTCGGAAAGAACATCTTTGGTTCAGGATTTGATTTTGATCTTGATATCAGACTTGGTGCTGGTGCATTCGTTTGTGGTGAGGAGACTGCTCTCATGCGTTCTATCGAGGGTAAGAGAGGTAACCCAACTCCACGTCCACCATTCCCAGCTATTAAGGGCTTGTTTGGTAAGCCAACAATCCTTAACAACGTAGAGACATATGCTAATATCCCACAGATCATCCTTAAGGGTGCTGACTGGTTTGCTAGCATGGGTACTGAGAAGTCAAAGGGTACTAAGGTATTCGCTCTCGGTGGTAAGGTTAATAACGTAGGTCTTCTTGAGATTCCTATGGGTACTACAGTTCGTGAGATCGTATTTGATATCGGTGGTGGTATCCCTAATGGTAAGGCATTTAAGGCTGTTCAGACTGGTGGTCCTTCAGGTGGATGTATTCCTGCATCACTCCTTGATACACCAATCGATTATGATAACCTCGTAGCTGTAGGCTCAATGATGGGTTCAGGCGGAATGATTATCATGGACGAAGACACATGTATGGTTGATATTGCTAAGTTCTTCCTTGAATTTACAGTTGATGAGTCATGTGGTAAGTGTTCACCATGTCGTATCGGTACAAAGAGAATGTACGAGATTCTTTCTAGAATTACAGATGGTACAGGTACACTTGATGATATTCAGGCTCTTGAGGATGTTGCTGTTGCATTGAAGAATGGTTCACTTTGTGCTTTGGGCCAGACTGCTGCTAACCCAATCCTTTCTACATTGAAGCATTTCCGTGAGGAGTATGTTGAGCACGTTGTAGATAAGAAGTGTCGTTGTGGTGTATGTAAGAATCTTCTTGCATTCTCAATCGATAAGGATAAGTGCGTTGGTTGTGGTATGTGTGCTAAGGCTTGTCCAGCATCAGCTATCACAAGAACAGATTACATTGCTCCAGGCAAGAAGCTTGCTGCATTTGAAATCGATTCTTCTAAGTGTGTTAAGTGTGGCGCTTGTATGGGTACATGTAAGCTCAAGGCTATCGTTAAGCAGTAATGGGAAAGGAGATTATTAATATGGATATGGTTAATCTTACAATTGACGGTGTTCAGGTCTCTGTACCTTCTACTTACACAGTTCTCGAGGCTGCCAGAGAAGCTGGTATAAAGATTCCTACACTTTGTTATTTAAAGGAAACTAATCAGATCGGTGCTTGCCGTGTTTGTTTGGTTGAAGTTGAGAAGGCAAGAGCACTTGCAGCTGCTTGTGTTCAGCCTGTAGCTGAGGGTATGGTTGTTCATACAAACAGCCCTAAGGTACGTGCTACAAGAAAGAATACATTGGAGATGATTTTGTCAGATCATAACGTTGACTGTCTCTCATGTATTAGAAATGGTAACTGTGAGCTTCAGAAGCTTGCTGAAGAGTATGGTATCCGTAAGGTTACATTCACAGGTGCTAAGTCTTCATCTATTATCGATGATAAGTCATTCTCTATCGTTAGAGATTCATCTAAGTGTGTAAAGTGCGGACGTTGTGTTGCTGCTTGTAAAGAGCAGAGCATTGGTGTATTGAGCTTCCTCAACAGAGGATTCGAGACATCTGTAGGTCCTGCTTACGATATTTCTATGGCAGATGCTCCATGTATCTACTGTGGTCAGTGTATCGTATCTTGCCCAGTTGGTGCTCTCTATGAGAAGGAAGATACAGAGAAGGTTTGGGATGCAATCAATGATCCTTCAAAGCATGTTGTTATGCAGGTTGCTCCAGCTGTTCGTGCTGCTATCGGTGAGGAGTTCGGTCTCCCAATCGGTACACGTGCTACAGGCAAGATGTTTGCAGCTATGAAGAGACTTGGTGCAGATAAGGTTTATGATACAAACTTTGCTGCTGACCTTACAATCATGGAAGAGGGAACAGAGCTTCTTAACAGAATTAAGAATGGCGGCGTTCTCCCAATGATTACTTCATGTTCACCAGGATGGATTCGTTTCTGTGAGTTCTATTTCCCAGAGTTCATTCCTAATCTTTCTTCATGTAAGTCACCACATGAGATGGAAGGTGCAATCATTAAGTCATATTACGCTCAGAAGAACGGAATTGATCCTAAGGATATCGTAGTTGTTTCTGTAATGCCATGTACTTCTAAGAAGTCTGAGGCAGCTCGTGAGCAGCTCGTTAATAAGGACGGACTTAAGGATGTTGATATCGTTATCACAACACGTGAGCTTGCTCGTATGATTAAGGAAGCTGGTCTTAACTTCAATAGCCTCCCAGATGAGGGTCCAGATCAGGATCTCATGGGCGAGTACACAGGTGCTGGTGTTATCTTCGGTGCTACAGGTGGTGTTATGGAGGCTGCTCTCCGTACAGTTGCTGATATTCTCGAGGATAAGGATTTACCTGAGTTCGAGTATCAGGCAGTTCGTGGTGTAGAGGCAGACGTTAAGGAAGCTACTGTTACACTCGGTGGTAAGGATATTAAGGTTGCTGTTGCACATAGTGCAGCTGCTGCTCGTCAGCTCCTTACAAAGATTAAGAATGGCGAAGCTAATGATTATGCATTCATCGAGATCATGGGTTGTTCTGGTGGATGTGTATGCGGTGGTGGTCAGCCAATCGTTAATGCACAGGATTTGATGGATATCGATCTTAGAGCTGAGCGTGCTAAGGCATTGTATGAGGAAGATTCTATTATGCCACAGCGTAAGTCTCATAAGAATTCTCAGATCAATAAGCTTTACGAGGAGTTCCTCGGTGAGCCAAATGGTCACCTTGCTCATGAGTTGTTGCACACAACATACTGCAAGAGAGAAGTATATCCAGAGTCAGTAATCGAGTAATTTTTGATTTGATTCTTTTAAAGAGAGTTGTCTCAACAGAGGCAACTCTTTTTTTATTATTATTTGATGATAATGGTAAGCCTAATGAAGCGTTCTATAGCGTAATGGATTTTTGATCGTATTACTTTTTAATATTTAGTATTTAATATAGAAATTAATGTAGGTTAATAGCACTGTCTCAAACTGTAATTAACAGTTTGGACGGTGTTTTTTTTATAAATAAACAGTATATAACAGTTGACAACAGTTATATACTGTTATATACTGTTTATCGTATACAGCAAACACATATGTGAGGAAAAAATATGCATATTATTATCAACAATTCTTCTATGGTACCGGTTTATGAACAGGTGGTGCTACAGATAAAACAAAGCATAATAAGTGGTGAACTTAAGGAAAATGAGCCATTACCTTCTGTACGAAGTTTTGCAAATGAACTTAAGATTAGTGCACTTACAGTTAAGAAGTCTTATGACAGATTAGAAGAAGAAGGTTTTGTTATTACTGTACATGGCAAGGGAACTTATGTTGCACCTACTAATAAACAGCTTGCTATTGAGGCCAGACGTAAAAATGTTGAAGAAGATTTTTCCATGGCCGTCCAAAAAGCACGTGAGTGTGGTATGACCGATGCCGAGATTAAGGAGATATTGGAGATTATATTGGAGGATTAATATGATTAAGATAGATGGATTAAAGAAAACATATGATGGTTTTAAGCTGGATATATCTCTCGAGATTCCAGAAGGACAGGTTACAGGCATTATTGGAAGAAATGGTGCTGGTAAATCTACAACAATCAAGTCCCTTTTGGGCCTTCGTAAGATTGATGGAGGAAAAATCAATATACTTGGTAAAAATGTTGATGAGTTAACAAATAAGGATAAAGAGAATATTGGTGTTGTTTTATCTGATTCCTTTTTTAGTCTGGAACTTAATCTTAATGATGTAAATAGAATTCTTAAGAAAACATATAAAGATTATGATGAGAAGTTTTTTAATAGCATCTGTAAAGATCAGGGGCTTCCAATGGACAAGAAGCTAAGAGATTTCTCAACAGGTATGAAAGCTAAGGCCAAAGTTATTACAGCTATTAGCCACAAGACAAAGATATTGGTATTAGATGAGCCAACAGCAGGACTTGATGTAATAGCTCGTAATGAAGTATTGGATTTATTGAGAAAATACATGGAAGAAGATCCAACACGTATTATGCTTATTACTTCTCATATTTCTTCTGATTTGGAAGGTATTTGTGATGATTTGTATTTCATTGAAGGTGGTAAAGTGGTTCTTCATGAGGATACAGATGTAATTTTGGGAGCTTATGGCCTTATTAAAGCTAGTGAAGAGGATTTTGCAAAACTTGATAAGGAATACATCCTTGCTAGTAGTAAGACAAAGTTTGGATACGAAGCTATTACTAAAGAGAAGAAGTTCTATATGGAGAACTATCCTAATCTTGTTATCGAGAACATCGGTATCGATGAAGTAATTACACATATGACAAAGAAGGTATAAGAATATGAATGGTTTATTAGAAAAAGACTTTAGACTGATTTCCAAGAGATTAACTTATTTTGTGATGTTAGCAGGAATTATTATATTTTTAGGTTTTTCTGCTGAGGCATCATTTATTGCGGCTTATGTACCAATTCTAGCGGCTATATGTTCAATCACGACCATCAGCTACGATGAATTTGATAATGGTATGGCTTATCTTTTTACTTTACCGGTAAAAGCAAGAGATTACGCTATTGAGAAATATATATTTGGATTGATTCTGGGATTAGTTGGATCAGCCTTTTCTATATTAATCGTATTGATAATTGGTAAGATTAAAAATGAAGCTGTTGATATAGAGACTATGCTTTTAATTCTTCCTGTATTTTTAACGATGATGGGTATTATGTTCCCAATTGAATTAAAGTTTGGTGCAGAAAAAAGCAGAATTGCAATGTATATTGTCTTTGGTAGCGTAGTTGGATTAGGTATCTTGGGTAAGAAAATTATAGAGACCATGAATATCGATTTGACACCTATTTTGACAAAAATTAATTCAATGCCAGATGCTTTGGTGGCAGCTTCGATTGTTCTGATAAATGTGATTATTTTTGTAGTATCACTCTTCATTTCTATTAAAATAATGGAGAAAAAAGAATATTGATTTTGATAAGTAATTATTTGATTTAGTTATTACTTAATATAATTGAATAATATAAGTGAAAAAGAGTTGAAAGAATTGTTTTACTTTTTCTTTTGACTCTTTTCATATATAATTTTTCTATTGCTGATAAGGTTATAGGTATAAATTATGTTTTCTAAGATTAAGACAATTAATTTCTTTTTAAAAGGAAGTAAACGCTATTTTGCATTAGCGATTATTTTTGTCTTTTTACAGGTTATTTTTGATCTAGTTAATCCTAAGATTATGGGATATACCGTAGATTATATTGTTGGCGATACAAGTCAGACACCGAAGTTTATTTTAAGTTTTCTTAATTCTTTAGGCGACAGAGATTATGTGATTTCTCATATTTGGATTATTTCTATTATTGTTGTCTTGATTGGTTTATTAAGTGCATTAAGCCGATATTTCTTTAGAGTATCTAATTCAATTGGTGGTGAGAGTCTGGCTAAAAATATGAGAGATAACCTTTTTAGTCACATATTACATCTTCCATATAAATGGAATGATGTGAATAAGACAGGCGATATCATTCAAAGATGTACTTCCGATGTTGATACAATAAGAAATTTTGTTCAAGAACAGCTTGTTAACCTGGTTAGAATGGTAGCAATGATTGCATTAGCTTTGCTATTTATGTTCAGAATTCATGTTGTATTAACTTTGGTTTCTTGCTTTTTTATAGCGATTGTTATTGGCTATTCGCTTTCTTTTCACGGTAAGGTAGGAGAGAAATTTGCAAAAGTCGATGCTGAAGAGGGTAGATTATCTTCTACTGCCCAGGAGAATCTTGAAGGGGTTAGAGTAGTAAGAGCGTTTGGCAGGGAGATTTTTGAATTAGAACGATTTAAGGCTAGAAATGAAGTTTATGTCGGTCATTGGGTTGAGATGATGAGTATTCTTGCAACCTTCTGGACTATAAGTGATTTTATAAAAAATGCACTTACCATTTCAATTTTGGCTTTGGGTGCTTATTTTACTATTAGTGGTCAGATTAGTGCAGGACAGTATGTCTCATATATTGCTTACGTTCTTATGATTATCCAGCCTATTGTTGAATTGGGAAGAGTAATATCTGATATGAGTAAGTCAGGTGTGTCAATTGATCGTCTTAAATACATATTGGATTCAGAAATTGAGAAGGATCCTTTGGATGCAATTGATTTTCCTCCTTTTGGCGATGTTGAGTTCAAGAATGTCAGTTTTAGTTATAATGAATCTTTGGTATTAGATTCTGTAAATATGTCTATTAAGAAGGGACAGACAGTTGGTATTCTTGGTGGTACTGGTTCAGGTAAATCTACATCAATGCTTCTTCTGGATGGGTTATATGACGTTCTTGATGGCAGCATAACCATTAATGGAGTAGATATTAAAACTATTAAGAAGAGTGAACTTCGCCAGCATATAGGATTTGTTTTGCAGGAACCATATCTGTTTTCAAGAAGCCTTAGAGATAATATAACGATTGCTTCAGAAAAGACAGATAATGACTCAGTTGAAAATGCAGTAAAAGTCTCTTCATTAACTTCGACAATTGAGAAGTTTAAAGATGGTTACAATACCTTTGTTGGAGAGAGAGGCGTTACTTTGTCTGGCGGACAGAGACAGAGAACAGCGATAGCTCAAATGCTCATTAGAGAGCCAGATATTATGATTTTCGATGACTCTTTATCTGCCGTTGATGCCAAAACTGATGCTTCCATAAGAAAAGAACTCAAGAGGATTGCTAAAGATAAGACTGTAATTATTATTTCTCACAGAATTACTACTTTGATGAGTGCTGATAACATCTATGTTTTCGATGGGGGCAAGATAGCTGAGAGTGGTTCTCATGATGATTTAGTATCTCAGGGCGGCATTTACAGTAAGATTTTCGATTTGCAGCGAAGTGTACAAGAGGCATAAGTGAATGGATAATAGCGAAAAGATAGTTAAACTTCCTCTTTTTGGCCTGCCAAAGTTGTGGCCGTTTATAAAGAAGTATAAAGCAATGTATATAAGAATGGTAATCGCAGGAATTATATACAGTGTTTTTGATGCACTTTATCCTCTTTTTAATAGATACGCAATTAATCATTTTGTTGGCGAAAATACAATCGATACATTACCAGTATTTGTTGGTATTTATTTAATCATTACCATACTTCAGTGTGCGGTTAATTATATAAATGTAATGCAGTGCTCTAAGATTGAATTGTATATGGACAGAGATCTTAGAAATCTGGCATTTGCTCATTTGCAAGAGGTTTCATTATCGTACTTTAACCGCAATAATGTTGGTTACATTCATGCCAGAGTTATGAGTGATACAGGAAGAATCGGTGAACTTGTTGCCTGGCGTGTTATGGATGTTGTCTGGTGGGGAAGTTATGTCATTTTTGCGATAGTAGTGATGTTGATTATTGATTTTAAGATGGCAATTTATCTTCTTTTGTTGTTTCCACTTGCGATAATTATTACTCTTGTGTTTGAACGCAGACTTCTTGTACTTAACAGACAGGTAAGGGAATTAAATTCTAAGATTACTTCTGATATTAATGAGGGTATTACAGGGGTTAAGTCGATTAAATCGTTAGCTATTGAAGATAAGATTGAAAGAGAATATAAAGAAGATACTTACCGTATGTATAAAAAAAGTGTTAGTACGGCAAGGCACAGTGCTTTATTTACTTCTCTTATGACTCTTATTTCCACAGGTTCTCTTGCTATTGTACTTTGGAAAGGTGGTTCCCTTACTTCACAGGGACTGGTTCAGATTGGAACTTTTTCTATCTTCATGTCCTATGCACTGGGTATGCTTGAACCTATACAGATTGTAATTAACAATATCACAAGAATGATAGCAGTAGGAGTAAATATCGAGAGATATCTGGAACTTGTTAATACCCAGGGAGAAGTATTTGATTCTGAAGAAGTTATCACAAAATATGGTGATTCATTTAATCCTAAATATGAAAATTTTGAAGAACTTAAAGGTGAAGTTGAATTTAAGGATGTAACATTTAAATATCCTGATGGTGAAGAAATAGTATTAAGTCATTTTAATCTTCTCGTAAAAAAGGGTAGTAGTGTTGCGATTGTTGGTGAGACAGGTGCAGGTAAATCAACTTTGGTAAATTTGGTATGTCGTTTTTTTGAACCTACGGAAGGACAGGTTCTTATTGATGGAAAAGACATAAAACAAAGATCACTTAAATGGCTTCATAGTAATATTGGATATGTGCTTCAAAATCCGTATTTATTTTCGGGAACAATAAGAGACAATCTAAAATATGGTAAAGAAGATGCAACTGATGATGAGATAATGTCAGCAATTATGCAGGTTGGTGCCGAAAGAATTCTTAAGAAGTTAAAGGATGGACTTGATACCGAATTAGGTGAAGGAGGAGATTATTTATCTACTGGAGAAAAGCAGATAATCTCAATTGTAAGAGCTCTTCTTGCAGATCCTAAGATTTTGATTCTTGATGAAGCAACGAGTTCAGTAGATTCTTTGGCAGAGAATGCAGTTCAAAAGGCTATTAGTGTTGTAACAGAGGACAGAACTTCTTTTATTATTGCACATAGATTATCTACAATAATTGATGCTGATGTCATTCTTGTTGTATCAGATGGCAAAATAGTAGATAATGGTACTCATAAAGAACTAATGAAGAAAAAGGGCGAATATTATACTCTATATATGCGTCAGTTCGAGGAACTTGAGACTTGGAATGATACAAGAACAAATAAATAAAAAGAACCCAGCATGAATTCTATGCTGGGTTAAATTTTTTCTTAAACTTATAACAATCATAGCCAGTCATAATCGCCACCAGTAATGGCAAGACTTAAAAGCCCATCTATGCGTTCAACATTTTCTTCTCCTTCAATAACTTCAAGAAGAACGGCATCTTCCTTTATCTCAGGCATTTCTTCATCAGGTCCAATCTCCATAGAAGGTATTTCACCACAGTAAGGACAAACCAGTCTTGGGCCAATCTGTATATCTAGAAAACGCTCACTACAAGATTTACATTCATAAAAACCACATATCTTAGTTCCATCTGGTACATAAAACATAATTAACACCTCCAAGCTTTAATAAATAGTATCACATTAAAAGTAAAATATACTAATAATATTCCTATAGAAAAAAGAACAAATATTTGTTATAGTTGATTTAGATTAAAACAAAGTATAAAAAGAGGTTATATGAGCGATTTCTCATCACAGCCATTAGCTTATCGCATGGCTCCTAGAACACTTGATGAATATATAGGTCAAGAACATATTATTGGTAAAGGCAAGCTTCTTAGAAGAATGATTGAAGCAGATCGTTTGTCGTCTATTATTTTATTTGGCCCTCCAGGTGTTGGTAAGACTGCTTTGGCCAGACTCATTTCTCATACAACAAGTTCTAATTTTGAGAAGATAAATGCTGTTACTGCTGGTGTTGGCGATATTAAAAGAATTACTGAAGATGCTTCTAATCCTATGCTCTCAAGTAATAAAAAAACTGTTTTGTTTATTGATGAGATTCACAGATTTAATAAACTTCAGCAGGATGCATTACTTCCTTTTGTAGAGGATGGAACAATAATATTAATAGGAGCTACTACTGAGAATCCTTTTTTTGAAGTGAATAAGGCGCTTATATCTAGATCAACAGTTCTTCAGTTATATCCATTAACTGAGGATAATATCATTACAATTTTGAAGGAAGCTATTACTGACGAAGATCGTGGTTTTGGTAATATAGATGTCGACGTATCTGAAGAGGCTTATAAAATAGTAGCTCAGCTATCTGGCGGAGATGCACGTAATGCTCTTAAGGCAATTGAACTTGCAGTTATTACTACTTCACCAGATAAAGATGGAAGAATAGTAATTGATAAAGATGTAATCTCTGACTGCATGCAGAAGAAAACACAAGTCTTTGATAAGAATGGTGAGAATCATTACGATAATATTAGTGCCATGATTAAATCAATGCGAGGTTCAGATCCTAATGCTGCTGTCCTCTATCTCGCAAGAGCTTTGGAAGCAGGAGAGGATATTGAGTTTCTTGCAAGACGTATTTTAATATGTGCTAGTGAAGATGTCGGCATTGCAAATCCTAATGCAGTTTTAATTGCGAATGCCTGCTATCAGGGTGTTATGCAGGTAGGTATGCCTGAAGCCAGAATTCTTTTATCTGAGGCTTGCATTATGGTAGCTGCATCACCTAAATCAAATAAGGCATACCTTGCAATAGATGCAGCTCTTGAGGATGTAAGGAACGGTGATACTGGATCGATTCCTATGCATTTACGTAATTCTCCAGCAAAGGGAATGGAAGAATTAGGTTATAGTGTAGGTTACAAATATCCTCACGACTATCCTAATCACATAACAAAGCAGCAATATATGCCTAATGGAATGGAAAACAAAGTATATTATGAACCTACTGAGATTGGTTATGAGAAGAAGATATCTGAGTATCTGCAGTTTGTAAAAAGTGTTACTTCTAGAGAGTAATGTGTGAATTCTTGGTATTATTTGTTGTTTTTTATTAAACTCGTTGTCTTTCTTTACAACCCGTAACATATGTTACGGGTTGTTTTTTGCAATAGTATATTTTACTTATGATAAATAAATAATTGATGTATTAGCGAGGAATAAATTATGACAAGAGTTTATTTGGATAATGCTGCTACTACTAAGGTAAGAGCAGAAGTAGTAGAAGAGATGAATAAGGCTTTTACTATTGAATATGGTAATCCTTCATCAATTTATGAGGAAGGTGAATCAGCTAAGGCTCTTATGATTGATGCAAGAGAGAGAATTGCAAAGTGCCTTAATGCAAGTGCTAATGAGATTTTCTTCACTTCTTGTGGAAGTGAGTCAGATAACTGGGCTATTAAGGGTGCAGCTCTTCGCTATGGTGATAAAAAGAAGAAGATTATTATCTCAGCAATTGAGCATCACGCTATTCTTCATACTTGCGATGCTTTGGCAAAGCAGGGTTTTGAGATTGTTAAGTTGCCAGTTGATGAATATGGCGTTGTAAGTCTTGATGAGCTTAAGAAGAATATTGATGATAATACTCTTATTGTATCTATTATGTATGCAAATAATGAGATCGGTACAATTCAGCCTGTAAAGGAGATAGCTAATATCTGTAAAGAACACAAAGTTTTGTTCCATACTGATGCAGTTCAGGCTTGTGGTAGTGTTCCAGTTGATGTTAAGGATATTGGATGCGATATGCTTTCTCTTTCAGGCCATAAACTCAATGCTCCTAAGGGTATAGGACTTCTTTATATTCGTAAAGGTTTAGTAATAAATAATCTCATTGATGGCGGTCAGCAGGAAAGAGGTAAGAGAGCAGGTACTGAGAACCTCCCGTACATTCTCGGTCTCGCTAAGGCTCTTGAATTGGCTTGCCAGGAGATGGAAGAGACATCTGCAAGAATTTCTGATATCAGAGACACACTGATAGCTGAGATTGAGAAGGAAATCCCTTATTGCAGATTGAACGGACACAGAACACAGCGACTCCCAGGAAATGTTAATTTCTCCTTTGAGTTTATTGAAGGAGAATCAATGCTTCTTTTCCTTAATATTAAGGGATTCGCATGTTCTTCCGGTTCAGCTTGTACTTCTGGTTCACTTGATCCATCACACGTTCTTCTTGCAATAGGACTTCCACATGAGATTGCTCATGGTTCTTTAAGAATGTCTATTGGTAAGTTTAATACTAAGGAAGAAGTACTTAGTATCGTTCCTGTACTTAAGGGAATTGTACAGAGACTTCGTGATATGAGTCCACTTTATGAGGACTTCATGAATGGAAGAGATTTTGTTCAGGGCAAATGCGCTCTTTGTGATTAATTAATAATAAATAACAGGTGGTAAAGATTATGTATTCAGCAAAAGTTATGGACCATTTTGAGAATCCTCGTAATGTAGGTGAGATTCCAGACGCTAATGGCGTTGGTGTAGTAGGTAATGCAAAGTGTGGTGACATCATGAAGATGTACCTCAAGATTGAGAACGATGTTATTACAGACTGTAAGTTTAAGACATTTGGTTGTGGAAGTGCTATTGCAACATCTTCTATGGCTACTGAACTTATTATTGGAAAGACAATTAAGGAAGCTATGGCTCTTACAAATAAGGCCGTTGCAGAGGCTCTTGACGGACTTCCACCAATTAAGATGCACTGTTCACTTCTTGCAGAGCAGGCAGTAAAGGCAGCTCTTAAGGATTATTACGATAAGAATGGTGGTATTCCAGAAGAGTATAACGATTACTTTAATGTTCTTGATGAAGATGCTGATGAACACGAGCATGGTGAGGAAGAATGAGAATAACAAAAGCGCTTACTTCTTTTGTTCTTTGTTTGTTACTGGTATTAAATCTCTGCGCTTGTGGAAATGGCGTAAAACCAATGGAACGCCTTGATACAGTCAGTATTAATGTGTCTGCCTCGAATGCAGCCCGTGGTTATCTTCAGGCTGTGCTTGAAGAAGATGAAGCTTTGTTTGAGAAGTGCTTTCCTGATGGTGTATACAGGGATTATCTTGGTATAGAATACTTTGAGAAACTTTCTTCTTTTGTCTCTGAGGCTGGATATAAGTTCTTGGGTACCAGAAGTGGTTCTGTGAGAGCTCTGGATGAGGAATATGGAGAGTTATATAAGGATTTTAGAGTAGATATAGCAGATAGTCATAATATTGATGTAAACAACATTTCAGATATTCAGGTTGTAAACACCAAGACTTATTTGGAAGTTGAAGGCAGGAATTATTCTAATGACTGCTATGTGATTGTTTATAAGTACAATGATATGTGGTTTGCATTTAATATAACAACTTTAGAAGATATTAAGTAAAATAAAACAGGCTGACTCAAAGATAATATTGAGTCAGCCTGTTTGTATTTTTACAATCAAATCGTCTCTGCTACTGGTTTACGATTCTCAAAATGATATACCTCATTTATACCAAGTTCTTTGAGATAATCTATAGTTTCTTCAAAGTGGATTCCCAATGTGTTAGGCGTATGAGAATCTGAACCAAGAGATATCATTTTTCCACCCATATCCATATATCTTTTGATAACAGCCTTATCAGGCATATATTCCTTAATCTTACGCTGCTTCATTTTATGGATTGATCTCGTGTTAATCTCAAGACATTTGTTTTTTGCAATCATTACTTCAAATAGTCTGTCAAAAGACTTAGGGCAGTCTTCATAGAAAATCTGACTGTTACGATGATTACTGTAGCGGTTAATATAGTCGTAGTGACCTATAATGTCATATTCATTACAGATATCAGCCATCTCTGCCATTACATCAATGTACTCGCCATATAACTCATTCTTAGGTCTTTTGTAACAATCTCTGTAGTAGTAGATGTCCTGACCATCTACAAGGTGATTACTTAGTATAATTTGATCAAAAGGAGCGGTTTTGGCAAGAACGTCGACTTCTTTTGCCAGATGCTTTTGATATCCGAATTCCACACCCATAAGAAGCTTAACTTTATCTTTTGAGAGATCTTTCCAGGTGACAAAGGCTTTGCTGTACTGGTCAATATCAAATAACTGATCATCAAAACCTAATTCATAGTGTTCAGTAATTGCGATATTACTTATTCCTTTTTCTTTGGCACTTGTCATCAATTCATATATGCTCATCTCGGCATCAAAGCTAAAATGACAAGTGTGATTATGTGTGTCTGCTACCATTTCATTTGTCCTTATTAGAAAAACTTATGATGTAATGTTACCATATAATCGTTTTATTGTTATAATATTTTTCGATAAGAAAAAAAGAGGTGCTAATTATGGCTACAAAAAAGACTAAGAAGAATTCTGTAAAAGAATTATTTGCAGAATTTCCTAATATGTATGAGAAAGCAGGTAAGGATGAAGTTGCTGACTGCATGGAATATGCAGAGGATTATAAGGCATTTCTCGATATCTGCAAGACTGAAAGAGAGTTTGTAAAAAATACAATTGAAGCAGCTACAGAGAAGGGATTTGTTGATATTGAGAGCAAGGAAACTCTTAAGGCTGGCGACAAAGTATATGCTTCAATTAAGGGTAAAGGACTTTGCCTTGCTGTTATTGGTAAAACTCCAGTTACAGAGGGAATCAATATTCTTGGTGCACACATCGATTCACCACGTCTTGATCTTAAGCCAAATCCTATTTATGAGGATAAGGAAGCTTGTTACTTTAAGACACATTATTATGGTGGTATTAAGAAATATCAGTGGACTACAATTCCTCTTGCAATTCACGGAAGTGTATTTACAAAAGATGGTAAGCAGATTGATCTTTGTGTAGGTGAGAATGATGATGATCCTATTTTCTACATTACTGATCTTCTTCCACATCTTGGTTCAGAGCAGATGAGTAAGAAAGCAAATGAATTCATTTCTGGTGAAGATTTGAATGTTGTAATCGGTGGAATTCCTCTTACTGATATTGAAGAGAAAGAAGCTTATAAGGCAAATATTCTTCAGTATTTATTTGATAATTATGGTCTTGTTGAGAAGGATTTTGTATCTGCTGAGATTGAAATCGTTCCTCAGATGAAGGCAAGAGATGTTGGATTTGACAGAGCATTCATAGCAGCTTATGGTCACGATGATAAGGTATGTGCTTATCCAGCAATTACTGCTTTGTTCGAGCAGGAGAGACCAAACAAGACTTGTGTTTGTCTTCTTACTGATAAGGAAGAAATTGGTTCATATGCAAATTCAGGAGCTCAGTCTGTTTTATATGAGAATTTCATGATGGAACTTCTCGCTAAGACAGAGAATTCTAGCTTCGATTTACTTAAGTATCGTAAAGCTATTGCTAATTCTAAGATGCTTTCAGCCGATGTATCTAATGCTTTTGATCCTAAGTATGCATCTGTATCAGATTCACGTAATTCAGCATATATGTCACATGGTATTAAGCTTGAGAAGTACGTTGGTTCACGTGGTAAATCTGGTACTAATGAAGCAAATGGTGACTTTGTAGCTGCTATAACTAAGATTTTCGCTGAGAATTCTATTCCATGGCAGACAGGTGAACTTGGTAAGGTAGATGCTGGCGGCGGCGGAACTATTTCTGCTTATATGGCAAAACACGGTATGGATGTAATCGACTGTGGTGTTCCAGTTTGGTCAATGCATGCGCCTTATGAAGTTATCTCTAAGATGGATTTGTATTATACTTATCTTGCATATAAGTCATTTATTGAGAATATCTGATTTTAATTGAGTTTATTTTGAGCCTGGTGCATCTGTTTGCATCAGGCTTTTTGTTATTTTGTCTCGAAAAGTGGTTCTAAACCCTTAAATTATCTATATTTTTTATTCTCTTAACTGTTAGACAATAAGAATTATTTCTATTATAATCATTTGGTTAAATGAATTATTGTATTTATTTATAAAGTATTGGATGAGATGCTTTAGTAGAAAAATAGGTAAGTGAGGCCAAGTTATGGATAAAGATACAAAGGATATGTTGATGAAACAGATGGTTAGTAAGGCTAGTTTTAAGTCCAATATTAATCCTGATCTTTATGTTAAGTATAATGTTAAGCGTGGACTTCGTAACCTTGATGGAACAGGTGTTCTTGTAGGTCTTACTGAAGTCGGCGAAGTAATGAGTTATATTGTTGATGATGCTGAACGTGTTCCTGTAGAAGGTCGTCTTTACTATCGTGGATATGAGGTAAAGGATCTTGTTAATGGTTTTTACAGTAAGGGAAGATATGGTTATGAGGAGATTGCTTATCTTCTTTTGACTGGTTCACTCCCAACAGCAGAGCAGGTTGACGAGTTTACCAAGCTTCTTGCTTCATGTCGTATGCTTCCAAATAATTTTACAGAGGATATGATTCTTAAGGCACCAAGCCCAGATGTAATGAATAAGCTTGCCAGATCAGTTCTTGCACTTTATTCATACGATGACAATCCTGATTCAATTGCTATTGATAATGTAATAAGACAGTCTATTGAGCTTATTGCTAGATTTCCAGTGCTTTTGTCATATGCTTATGCTGCAAGAAGACACTATGTTGAGCATAACAGCCTTTATTTGAGAGATCCAAATCCTGAATATAATACAGCTCAGAATATTCTTCACCTTATAAGACCAGATGGAAAGTTTACTGAACTTGAGGCAAGAATTCTTGACCTCGCATTGGTTCTTCATGCTGAACATGGTGGTGGTAACAATTCTTCATTCGTTACTCACGCTGTATCTTCAACTGGTTCTGATACATATTCTGTTATTGCTGCTGCAATTGGTTCTCTTAAGGGACCACAGCATGGTGGTGCTAGTAATAAAGCTTACGCCATGATGATGGATTTGATGGATAGTGTAGATGATATAACTGATGAGGATCAGATTAGAGCTTATCTTACAAAGATTTTGCGTAAGGAAGCTTTTGATAAGTCAGGTTTGATCTATGGTATCGGACATGCTGTTTATACACTTTCTGATCCTAGAACTAAGCTTCTTACTCAGTATGCAGAAAAGCTTGCAAAGGAAAAAGATAAGATGGATATCTATAATCTCTATCTTGCAGTTGAGAGAATTGCACCAGAGGTTTTCCATGAAGTGAAGAAGTCAGATAAGATTGTATGTGCAAATGTTGACTATTTTGCAGGATTTGTATATTCAATGCTTGATATTCCACCTGTACTTTTTACACCACTTTTCGCTTGTGCGAGAATTGCTGGATGGAGTGCACACAGAATTGAAGAGCTTTTGTCAGGCGGAAGAATCATGAGACCAGCTTTTAAGTGTGTTAATAAGAGAAGAGCTTATGTTCCAATAGAGGAAAGAGAATAAGTTTTTTACGCGGTGCTAATAAGTTGGCACCGCTTTTATTATGAAAAGTAAAAAAAGTTCTTGCATTATGTAAAATGGTATGATATTATACTTGAGCAATCGATGAGGCCCCATGGTCAAGCGGTTAAGACGGCGCCCTCTCACGGCGCAATCAGGAGTTCGATTCTCCTTGGGGTCACCATTGCAACGGTTCGTATCAAATTGGTGCGAATCGTTTTTTTTGCTTAAATTATGGCTATTCTTATAATTGTATGATAGAATAAAAAAAGAACATAAATTCGTTTTGGAGATGAAAATGGAAAACTTTATAAAGATTCGCGGTGCGCGTGAGAATAATCTCAAGAATATAGATGTAGATATACCAAGAGACAAACTTGTAGTTCTTACTGGGGTATCTGGTTCGGGTAAGAGTTCACTTGCTTTTGATACAATTTTTGCAGAAGGACAGAGAAGATATGTTGAGTCATTATCTTCATATGCCCGTATGTTTCTTGGACAGATGGAAAAGCCTGATATCGATAGTATTGATGGTTTATCTCCTGCTATCGCAATCGATCAGAAGACAACAAGCAAGAATCCACGTTCAACTGTTGGTACTGTAACTGAGATTTATGACTATTTCAGACTTTTATTTGCACGTGTTGGTACACCACATTGCCCTAAGTGTGGCAATCCAATTCAGTCGCAGTCAATAGATCAGATTGTAAATCAGCTTACTAGTAACCATGAGGGCGACAGATTAATCATCATGGCTCCTGTTATACGTGGTCGTAAGGGCGAATTTACCAAGCAGCTCGATGAGTATCGTAAGGCTGGATATGTTAGAGCAGAGATTGATGGTATTATCTATGAGCTTGAAGAAGAGATTACTCTGGATAAGAATATCAAGCATAATCTTTCTGTTGTAATCGACCGAATGGTTATGAGAGAAGATAATATAAGCAGATTGACTGATTCCTGTGAACAGGCTCTTAAACTTGCTAATGGTCTTTTGGTAGTAAAGAGCATGAAGAGAATAATTAACGAGGATGGCACAGATTCTACTGAAGAGACTAGTGAATTATTCTCACAGTTATTGTCATGTCCTGACTGTGGTTTCTCAATGGGCGAATTGTCAACAAGAATGTTTTCCTTTAATACTGGTTATGGTGCATGTCCTGACTGTAGCGGTATCGGAACTATTACCAGAGTTGACCCGGATCTTTGTGTTCAGGATAGTAAACTTTCACTTAATGAAGGTGCTATCAGAACTGCAGGATGGAATTTTGATGATCCTAAGAGCTGGGGACGTTGTTATATCGAAGCTCTTGCTAATGAATATGATTTCTCATTAGATACACCTTATGAGGATTTACCAGAGTCTGTAAAAGATATTATCATGTATGGTAATGGTGGTCATAAGTTATATATCGATACACGTAACAGTATTTATAGAAGAGATAAGGATTATTATTCAGCATGGGAAGGTGTTGTTCCAAGTGTAATGCGTCGTTATCGTGAAAGTTATTCAGAAGATCAGAAGAAGAATCTTGAGCAGTTCATGAATATAGACACATGTTCTGGATGTAATGGTACCAGACTCAAAAAAGACAGTTTGTCTGTTTTAATAAATGGTCTTAATATTGCACAGGTAACAGATTTATGTATAAGTGATTGCCAGATTTTCCTTAATAGTCTTGTGCTTCCTGACAGAGATAGAATTATTGCTGAACCAATTTTGCATGAGATTGATGCCCGTCTTCAGTTCCTTATAGATGTAGGACTGGATTATATGACTTTAAGCAGAGCGGCTTCAACATTGTCCGGTGGTGAGGCACAGAGAATACGTCTTGCAACACAGATTGGTTCTGGTCTTAAAGGTGTATTGTATATTCTTGATGAGCCTTCTATCGGTCTTCATCAGAGAGACAATACCAAGCTTCTTGAGACATTATGTAAATTGAGAGATCTTGGTAATACTGTGCTTGTTG
The DNA here is from genome assembly GCA_024403775.1 of Clostridia bacterium. Classification (GTDB taxonomy): domain Bacteria; phylum Bacillota; class Clostridia; order Saccharofermentanales; family Saccharofermentanaceae; genus Saccharofermentans. The sequence continues at coordinate 116,395 of JAKSRE010000002.1, forward strand.
TTGAGCATGATGAAGATACCATGCGCTTGAGCGATGAGATTGTTGATATTGGACCTCTTGCTGGTGTAAATGGTGGTAAGGTCGTTGCACAGGGAACGGTTGACGAGATTTGTAAGGTGTCTGAGTCACTTACAGGACAGTATCTATCCGGTAAGAAATTCATACCAGTTCCAATAAACAGACGTGAGGCTTCTGAAGATTTTATTGAAATTAGAGGAGCTTCGTGTAATAACCTTAAAAATGTTGATATAGATATTCCGTTGGGCGTGTTTACATGTATTACAGGTGTATCAGGTTCTGGAAAGAGTTCTCTTGTTAATTCAACTTTGGTTCCATTCTTATCTCATAAATTGAATGGAGCAAAAAAGGTAAAAGTTAAATGTGATTCTATTAAAGGATTCTCAAAACTTAATAAGATTATCGAGATTGACCAGTCTCCTATTGGTAAAACTCCTAGAAGTAATCCAGCTACATATATTGGTGTATTTGATTTGATTAGAGACCTGTTTTCCAATACACCTGATTCCAAGGCACGTGGATATAAGGCAGGAAGATTTAGTTTTAATGTAAAAGGTGGACGATGTGAAGTCTGTCAGGGTGACGGTGTTAATAAAATTGAGATGCATTTCTTGCCTGACGTATATGTTAAGTGTGATGTCTGTGGTGGTAGAAGATATAATCGTGAGACTCTTGAAGTTAAGTATAAGGACAAGAATATTGCAGATGTTTTGGAAATGACTGTAGACGAAGCAGTAGAATTTTTTGCTCAGGTTCCAAGAATCTATGCCAAAGTAAAAACTCTTCAGGAAGTTGGTTTGGGATACATTAAATTGGGCCAGCCATCTACACAATTATCTGGTGGTGAAGCACAAAGAGTTAAGCTTGCATCTGAATTATCAAGAAGATCAACTGGTAAGACTATCTATGTATTAGATGAGCCTACTACAGGATTACATATAGCAGATGTTCATAAGCTGATTGATATTCTTGAGAGACTGGCTGAGAATAATAATACAGTACTTGTCATTGAGCATAATCTTGATGTTATTAAGACCGCTGATTACATAATTGATCTTGGTCCTGAAAGTGGTAAAAATGGTGGAACAATCATAGCCAAAGGAACACCAGAAGAAGTTGCAAAGGTTAAGAAATCTTACACTGGTCAGTTCCTTAAACGTGTACTTGAGGATGCCAAGAAGAAGAAACAGTACTGCGACAGATCAGTATTTATTGATATTGAGAAATTGCAGGAAGAGGCGATGGAGATTATTACTGGGCCTGCTGTCAGACGTAAGATTAGGGAGGAATAATAAGGGATTTTTGTCATTTGATATCCTCAAAAACACGTCTCCCAAAGAGCTATATTTGTTGTATAATAATTACTCGGAGTACAATTATATTTAAGGGAAGATTTTAAAAAGAAGTTAACGTGAGGAGAAAAGATGGAATATTGTTCAAAGTGTAAAAAGCATGCAGCCTTTTTATATACAACTACTTTTGATGAGAAAGGCAATGCTACAAGTGAAGGCATATGCATAAGATGTGCATATGAGTCAGATATACCAAATATTAAGAATATGCTTAAGGGCACTGGAATCGGTCCACATAATATTGATGATATTGCCCACAAGATGGATGCTGTTCTTAAGAATAATCTTAATCTTAACTCAAATGATGTTATTAAGCAGATGGTAGATGAACTTAATAATATGCCAGAAGAAGAGATTGAGCAGATGCTTAATTTTGATTTTCTTGGAATGGGTGACGATGAAGAAGACGATGATGATGACGATTTTTCAAATAGTACACCAACTGCTGTAATGGATGCTGAGTCAGATGATGGTGCTGAGGATGATGATCCTTATAAGGATTTACCTACAGGTTCTTTCAGTAATATTTTTGGTAAAAAGTCATCTCGCTCTTCTAAGAAGAAGGAAGGAAAATCCAGATTTAAGTTCCTTGGAGATTTTGGTACTAATCTTACTGAGAAGGCACAGAAAGGTCAGATTGACAGAGTTATTGGTCGTGATGTTGAGATAGAGCGTGTAATTCAGATTCTTAACAGAAGATCAAAGAATAATCCTGTTCTTATTGGTGAACCAGGTGTAGGTAAGACTGCAGTTGCTCAGGGATTAGCACTTCGTATTGCTGAGAAGAAAGTACCTGAGAAGATTCTGGGAATGCAGGTATGGCAGATTGATATTCCTGCGATGGTTGCTGGTACTCAGTTCAGAGGCCAGTTTGAGCAGCGAATTAAAGGTGTTATAAACGAGGCTATTAAGGCAGATAATGTTATTCTTGTTATTGATGAGCTTCATATGATAATGGGCGCTGGTGATTCTTCAGAGGGATCTACGAATGCAGCTAATATTTTAAAGCCAGCACTAGCAAGAGGCGAACTTAGAATTCTTGGTTCTACAACTACTTCTGAGTATAAGAGAATTGAGAAAGATTCTGCTCTTGAGAGAAGATTTCAGAAAGTTATTCTTGATGAGCCTTCTGTTGAGACGGCAATAGAGATTCTTAAGGGTATTAAGGATTACTATGAGAAACATCATTTTGTAACTTATTCTGATGAGGTTATTGAATTTGCTGTAAAGGCTTCTAAGAGATATATTACAGACCGATTCCTTCCAGATAAGGCAATCGACCTTATTGATGAGGCTGGATCTCATGCTAATCTCATGAATGTTAAGCTTGTGAAGATTAAAGAGACAAAAAAGCAGCTTGATGAGGCTGAGATAGAACAGCAAAAGAGAATCGATGAATATGACGAACTGTCTCCAACTGTTGATAGCGAGACTCGTAATGATTATTATAAGACTCTGTCTGAGGTTAAGATAAAGTATAGTAAGCTTAAGGAAGAGTATGAGGCTCTTAAGAATGAGACTATGCCTGATCCAGTTCAAATTGATGATATTGCCAAGGTAGTTGAGATGTGGACAGGAATACCTTGTAAGACTATATCTGAAGATGAGACTCAGAGATTAATTCATCTTGAAGAGCGTTTGCATGAGCGAGTTATTGGTCAGGAAGAAGCAGTAAGGGCTGTTGCTCTTGCTGTTAAGAGAACAAGATCAGGTTTTACCAAGAAGCATAAGCCAACTTCATTCTTGTTTGTTGGACCTACAGGTGTTGGTAAGACTGAACTTGTAAAGGCTCTTACTGAAGCTATGTTTAATACTGAAGATTCTCTTATCAGAATTGATATGTCTGAATATATGGAATCTCATTCAGTAAGTAAGCTTATTGGTTCTCCTCCAGGATACGTTGGTCACGAGGATTCTGGCCAGCTTACAGAGCAGGTTAGACGTAAGCCATATAGTGTTGTTCTTTTTGATGAGATTGAGAAAGCTCATGCTGATGTATATAATTTGCTCCTCCAGCTTCTTGATGAAGGACGACTTACAGATAGCCATGGCGTACATGTTAATTTTGAGAATACCATTATTATCATGACTTCTAATGCTGGTAATACTGCGAAGGCTCCTACAATCGGATTTATTGAGGATAAGCACGAGGCTCTCAGTAATAAAATTGGAAGTGCTCTTAAGGAATTATTCAGACCAGAATTCCTTAACAGAATCGATGAGACTATTATCTTTAATCATCTTAGTAAGGATGAGATTAGAGATATCGCCGTTCTTATGATGAAGGAAGTATTTGCTTCTCTTGAAGAAAAGGGAATAAGTGGATCTTGTTCTGATGCGGCATTAGACAGACTTTCTGAGATTGGCTATGATGAGAAGTATGGTGCAAGACCTCTTCGTAGAGAGATTAGACGTAATGTCGAAGACGGACTTACTGATTTGTATCTTTCTGGAAAACTTAAAAATTGTGAATCTGTACTTATAGATTACAGAGACGATGAATTTAAGTTTGATATAAAAAATAAAGAATAAATAAAAATATGACCGGTTCAAATTCATTGAATCGGTCATTATTATTATCGAAAGTATTTATAAAACAGACTATTAGGATCTGTAGCTACCGTTAATCTTTACATAATCATATGAGAAGTCACATGTATACATTCTGTCATATGCATCACCTTCGTGAAGTGTAATCTTAACATTGATATCATGCTTTGTAAGAAGCTCATGAGCTACGTCCTCATCAAAATCAATTGCACAGCCATCTTTATAAACAGGAAGACCACTTAACTCAAGGTCAACCTTGTCAGGATCAAAAGTAGCTCCTGAATAACCTACTGCTGTGATAATACGTCCACAGTTTGCATCCATACCAAAGAAAGCTGTTTTGCAAAGAGGTGATCTTGCAACAGAAGTAACGATTAATTTTGCATCATTAGCGTCTTTTGCACCAAATACCTCAATCTCGATAAACTTTGTAGCACCCTCACCATCTGAAGCAATCATCTGAGCGATATCGTTTGAAAGGGAAGTGAAAGCTTCATCAAAGATAGAATAATCTTCTGAATTCTCTTCGATTTTAATTCCTGATTTACCATTTGCCATGATGATAACCATATCGCAAACTGATGTGTCGCCATCAACACTTACACGGTTAAAGGTATGTGCAACTGCACTGTGAATTAACTTATCAAGAACTTGTGAATCGATATCAGCATCAGTAGTAAATACACCAATCATAGTAGCAAGATTAGGATGAATCATACCAGAACCCTTAGCCATACCAGAAATAGTAATCTGGCGACCATCATGAAGTGTAACTTTGGCACTTACTTCCTTAGGTACTGTATCTGTAGTCATCATAGCTAGTTCAGCGTTATGTGCAGCCTGCTCTTCAGTAGAAAGTGAGTTAACAAGCTGAGGAAGAACAGCCTTAATCTTATCTACTGGGAGTCTTGTACCAATAACGCCAGTTGAAGCAGTAAGAATCTCATCGCCTGAGCATCCGAGAAGTTCACTTACTGATGAAGCAATTGTACAAGCATCGTCATAACCTTTTTGTCCTACACAGGCATTGGCATTTTTACTATTTACAATAATGCCTCTGATTTTATTTCCTTTATTAATAACATCAATTGATCTAACAAGAGAATGACCCTTAACAAGATTTGATGTATATGTTCCTGCAACTGAACAAGGAACGTCTGAAACAATAAGTGCAACGTCTAAAGCATTATTTCCTTTAAGATCAGCACTGATGCCGTTAGCCTTGAATCCTTCAGGCATAGTAATGTATGCTTTGTCTAATTCATTAATATTATCCATATGAATCTCCTTATAAATCTAGAGCTTTAAGTATTTTACTCTTAAAAAACGTTCTTGACAATTATCATACTTATAAATATAATACCTATGCAAAAGAAACATGGTGGGATTAGTTCAGTTGGTTAGAGCGCCAGTTTGTGGCACTGGAAATCATGGGTTCGAGTCCCATATCCCACCCCATTCTTTTTTTTTACAAAAAATTATTATTGGGGTGTCGTCAAGCGGTAAGACACAACACTTTGACTGTTGCACTCGTAGGTCCGAATCCTGCCACCCCAGCCATTTTTTTTGATGACTGCTCGATTGCGCGAGTGGTCATTTGTGTTATATCTGACATTTTTTAACTGTTCTTAAATAAATGAGATATAATACTTGAGTGTATTAGGTAATAATAATGAATAAATATATAAAGCAAATAAAAAAACTGGGGAATAAGACTTTTGATATTCATCTTTTGATGACGAGAAAATTCGTATATCAGATATCGATATGCGTGCTGGTTTTGATTGTGCTTTTTCTTAATCTAAATTCCTTCAGATCAATTAAGAATTATCGTAACTATACTGATGAGAATAATTGTTATATGTCTTTTTGCAGATCTTCTGCATACACTTTTAGTTTTGAGGCTAAGAGTAATACTTTGGATAATTTTCGAATTTATCTTAATACTGAAGCTTCTAGACTTACTTTATCAGATAAGCTTTCTGTTAAGATTTCTGATGATGAGGGTAAAGTTCTTCTTGAGACAAAATGTTATTTATATAACAGTACCCGTAATTATGCTGAAGTAGATTGTAAGGGGCTTGAACTGGAACAGAACGAGCGATATATCGTGAAGTTTACTTTTGAAGAGTGTAGTAAGCGAACTTTGGTTGTTTTTCTTGCGCATCCTTCGGGTGGATTTGATTCTTCAAGAGATTATATTATGGCATCTGAGAATGAAGATGAGATGTCTTTTGATTTGGCAATCGGCTTTTCGAAAATACTTAATATTAACTATAGATATTCTCATATGAATGCAGGATATTTGTTCAGTAATCTTGCTGTTTACTTTCTTGCAGTAATAATTTTGTTTTTTCCTAATCTTAATGAGAAACGTATATTTAAGGAAATCTATAGGGGAGTATTTGGCACGCTTTTGATTTATCTTATTGGTCAGGTTCTGAATGTTGAGAATGATATGCCACTTAATATTCTGTTTCCGATGTCTTTAAAGCATTACTTTTGCCTCTTTACGATTTTGGCAATAATTGTAATTGTGTATTACACACTATATTTGATTTGTGGTTTTGGAAGCCTATCTATGTGTGTAGCTTCTCTGCCATTTCTGGTGCTTGCATATGTCAATTCCGTAAAACTTGTTATGAGAGGCGATACATTTATGCCATGGGATCTGTTTTCTGCAGGAATTGCTGTTAAGACAGGGTCTACATACTACTTTCATATAACGAAACCTTTTATTTGCGGAATAATATTGACAATAGCTTTTGTTATTTTGCTTTTATACACTGCAACTCCTCGTAAAAAATATACAAAAACAGGATTTGCTGTTTTAGGCACACTTGTAATGCTTGGGTTATTCCTGATGTACAGTGCTATTTTAAACACTGGGTTACTTAGAAAACTTAATGTTTACTATGAAGTATATCCACCTATGCAAAGTTATAACGAGAATGGAACCTATTTGGCTTTTCTCTTCCACCTAAATAACCTTAATGGCAGGGGAGCAAGTGTTGATTCTCCTGAACTTGCAAAAGATATTATCGATTCCTATTCTAATGAGGTTGCTCGTCAGAGATTGGATATTGATGTATTTAATAACAGTCTTAAAAGCGTAAACTCTGAGGGTGATGTTTTAAGACCTAATGTAATTTGTATTATGAGCGAGGCATATACTGATTTATTTAGTATTCGTGGATTTAAAACTAACGAAGTTGTTACTCCTTTTGCAGATTTACTAAGAAATGAGAGCATAAATGGTAATCTAGCAGTAAGTATCTTTGGCGGAGGAACATGTAATACAGAGTTTGAGTTCCTTACAGGTAATTCTATGTCTACGCTTCTTCCAGGTTCATCTGTTTATTCTTTCTATGTAAATGATGTAGTTACAGATTCATTGCCTTATATCTATCGCGAAAATGGTTATAGAACTGTAGCACTGCACTCATTTGACGGTGACTGGTGGGACAGACGAAGTAAGTATCCATTGTTAGGATTTGATGAATTCTATACGCGTGATGATTTTGATGAGAATGCAAAATATGTAAGACGTTATATATCTGATATGTCTACTTTTGAGAAGATTACTGATATATATGATGAGAGTGTAAATTCTGGTGATCCATTGTTCCTGTTCTGTGTAACTATGCAAAATCATGCTGATTTCTCTGAAAGATACGATAATATGTCCTATGATGTAAAGATCAAGGATTTGCAGCATGATAATGGTGATGAATTTAATTATGCGAATAACTATCTGTCACTTCTTAAAGAATCAGATGATGCATTGGAATATCTGATTAATCATTTTAGGGATTCTGATTATCCAACAATCGTATGTTTCTTTGGTGATCATCTTCCAACATTGGATGATGGATTCTATGATACTCTTCTTGAGAATGATCTTGGAAATATAAGTCTTAATGATTCACTGGATTTATATGAGACTACATATTTTATCTGGGCTAACTATGATTTGTATGATCTGGAGAATCCTGATTTTAATTCAAGTATTATATCTCCAAACTTCCTTGGACAGGAGATTCTTGATTATTCAGGTATTATATCTCCATATTCCAGAAGTGTTTTAAGAATCTTGCATGAGGATATTAGTGCGGTTAGTGCAGTAGCAGTATACGACAACAATGGCGTGCCATATACTGACGTTGGATTAATTCCAGAAGAAATAAATGATATGCTTAATGACTATTCTGCAGTTCAGTATGCGAGAATTTATTTTAATGGTGAATAAAAAAATAAAAACTATTGTATAATATTATATATTACTTTGTTTTGAGGTTATTTTATGCAACAGAATAGTTTAAATTCAGCTTCGGGGGCAAGCGTTCTGTCAAGATTTGTCAGAGCGGTTGTTTTGATTATTGTCTCGTTGCTTATTTCTATATTGTCTGTATCTTTTGCTATGCATCATATGAGACTGCAGTTTGAGGATGAGTACAGATCAATTGCTCATACCAAAGTTGAGCAGATATGTGATCTTGTAAAGATGACTGTAAATGGTGATGAGATTGTTGCTGACTCAAATATGGCAGCAGTAAAATACACTAACGTTTTTAATCTTTTGCTTAAAGACGTTAATGAAGGTGATTTTTCTGATAGTACGTATGCTATGTTCCAGTATACTGGTGGCCAGATCTCGATGCTTGCATCAGAACTTGAGGCAGAAAGTTCGAATTTTGTTGTAACAAAGAAAGAGATAAGTGAGTGGTTATCTTCAGATAATTCAAATTATGTTTCTACAACCGATACATATGAGAGTGTAATAGTTCCTATTTGTGACAGTCAGGGACGTTGCGTTGCTGTTTTCGAGTATCATACAGATTTTAGCGAACTTTCTGGTTTGGGTAATACTTTGGAAAACAGAATACTTAAAGCTGTATTAATTGCAGTTGTTGCCTGTGTTGTTCTTTTTGTTATTCAGATGTCTTTACCGAAGCTTTTGTTTAGCGAGAAGAAGAGAGGAGGTAACGCATGAGTCGTAATAGTGCCGAGAGAAGAAGAATTAAAGAGAAAAGAGCAATTAGTGCTACTATCGGATACTGTTTTGTTACAGTTCTTGTTGTTCTTCTTGTAATGTCATCCTATTTGTCAGGTATTTATACAGATGTACTTAAGACTGAACGAGCTGACAGCATGAAGTCACTAGCTGTTGCTTGTGCGACTACCTTAAATTACAGTGATATTCATGAAGGAATGCAGTTCCCTCTGCCTAAGTATGAGTATGAAGATGGCAAGGAATATATCTTTGATATATATACCAGAGCTGGAAACTCTTATATCAGACTTTATTCATCTTCAGGTGAATCAGCAGGTGACTATACTTTGTCTGGTGCTGGGGATGACTATAATACCTGTTTTGAGAAGCAGAGTATTTGCTTAACCAAGCGAGTAGATAACAAGGTGTCATATGTATGTGCTCTTGCACCTATCATCTCATCAGATAATACTGTTTCTGGAATTCTTGAGATTAGAATGCCGTATTCAGATTTTGAGTCTACTGTAAACGGTATGTCTTTAAGCTGGATTTTTACAATTGTTTCAATCGCAGTATCAATGGGAATAATAATTTTTGAGATTAATCTTCTTGTCTCATCATTGTCTACAGGTTTTTCAGGTAATGTTCCTCAGCTTTTTGCATATGGTGAAGATGCGGTTCGTTTCTTGTCATTCTTTATGGCATTTAGTGCAATAATGCAGCCAATCATAATATCTGATTATATTAAAGATCAGTTATCTGAATGGTCTGTTCTTGGAGATATGAGTCAGTATATTATTCAGCTTTTGATTCTTGTATCTCTTTTACTTTATGTAGCTGGCTTCTTTGGTTTTAAGGGCTTAAAGAAATCTATTAAGTTTAAAATTACAAGCAGAGTGTCTCTTATTGCAATTCCTGTATTAAGTTATATGCTCTCATTGATTACTGGTATTATTAATAATGTTTTTGTAACTATTATCTTTATTATTCCAGTATCTTTTGCATCAGGTATTGTTTATGATTACTTACGTGACTACAGAATTAATGCTGCTGCACTGAAATTCGAAGATTATAATGACAGTAAGATTCATAGCTTACAGAACACTGCACATATCTTAGGTATTGCTGTTGGAACTGTTGTTGCTGGTGTTTGTTATGAGAGATTTGGAATGCTTGTTGTTACTTTAATTAGTGGTGCATGCTTAATTTTGACTTCTCTTGGTCTTATGTTCTTCTTTAAGAATAATAATCCTCGTAACGAACAGTATGTATCTGTAGGTAATCACCTGGAGATGCTTGGTAATCACTATTTAGGCGGTCTTTTACTTTCAGGGCATCATGTTATTGGTATTATTTTTGCTTTCTTAATTGGATTTGTACCAAATTATCTTCAGACTGTAGGTATTTCTCTTGCAACAACATCTTTTTACTATTTGATTGTTGCTTTTGTAACTTGTTTTGCAGCTGTTATTATTCGAAATTCTTTTGCAAATGTTATGTCTACAAAGGTAAAGGTTACCATATCTTCATGTAGTACAATTATTGGTCTTCTATTATTTGCTTTGATGCCAACAGCCAAAGTTCTGGTTGTTACAGTTATGCTATTAGGTCTGGCTCTTGGAATGAATGACTTTACTTATTTGTTTGCTTTGGCTTTCCTTGCTAATAAAGCAGGTATTAACATTAGCGTAAGACGATTGGCTGAGAAGACTTTTGCATTGGGAATTTGTATTGGTTTGTTCTTCAATGCGTTAGCTTTAAGCTTGAATAGAATTACTATTATTTTTATTGTTGGACTAATTCTCTTGATGATTATAGCTTTTATGTATCCAGTATCATCAGTTGCTGGAATGGTTGATTCAGTACAGAAAAAGACTGTTCCTGTCAATAAAAAGAAGAAAAAGACTAACAATAAGAAAATGACTTCTTCAAGAGATGCTGCTATAAATGGAATGGATAATTCTGTTAGTGGTATGGATGCTAATATGAATTATAATCAGGATCCTCAAAATGCAGTATACAATCAGCAGGCTTATATGCAGACACCATATCCTGAGAATTATGAGCCTGTAGTAGAGCAGTATCAGGAGAGTGTTCCTTATTCAAATGAAGCAGCTATGCCTCAGGAACCACAATATGACGGATACACTAGTCAGGATACTGGCTATTCTCAGTCTAATGAAACATCATTCATTGATGATAACCCTTATGGAGGTAATGTTTGATGCAGTGTTGGGATAAAAAGATTACTCGTGAAAATATAAAAGAGTTCTACGATTATACTGTACCAATGGTATATTCCGCTGTTTTTGATTTGGTTAAGGAGCCAACAAAAACAGAACAGGTAATAATTAAGTCTTATCTTGATTTGTATCAGCAGAGAAATACTATTGCTGCCGGAGATGCTGAATTTGTATTTAGTGACATTTTGCAGAAGAATTCAAAATCAATGCTTGAGAAATATCCTGTTCCAGCAAATCTACAGTTTACTGCTCGTAATCTGGATGAATTTACCAGCAGCTATATGATTCAGAAGATTCTTAATAAAATTGATTCTGCTGGTTATAAATTTGTTGAAGTAATTTCATCAAATGACAATAAGAAATTTCAGGCATCAAGTCAGGTTAAGAAATTAAATGAATTATTCCCAGTTACACCACTCCTTGTCTTTGCATTGATTATTGTTGCAGGTGTTATTTGGGGAGTAAGTAATGTAGCGATTACTTTACCTTATCGTAATGATGATTTGGTTGATTCAAAAGAATGTTTTGATTCAGTTGATATTCAGGAGAATATTGTTTCGATGCTGCCTTATTATCCATTAGCGGTTAACTTCCCAGCTCAGGATACAGTTGATATTGATGAAATAGAAAAGGAAGTTAATGCTACAAGTACAGAACCAATTGAGTCTACTGTGCTTGCTCCTGTTATTGCAACACCAGTTCCTTCAGCAACTCAGGGTTAATGTATTTATTTTAATAGTTTTTGCGGCCTCGAGAGAGGTCGTATTTTTTTGAATGAATTTGGCATACTTTGCTAGAAATTAGTAATTAGTGTAATATGGCTTAGTATAAAATTATTTTTATAAGTAGGGATAGAAAATGAAAAGACTAGTATCAACATTATTAACGGTTGT
>JAKSRE010000020.1 GCA_024403775.1 Clostridia bacterium
ATATGAGTGATATGTTTTATGGTTGCTCGTCTTTGAACGAGTTGGATTTATCTTCTTTTAACACATCCAATGTAACAAATATGCGTGATATGTTTTCTGACTGTTCTTCATTGAGTGAGTTGGATTTATCTTCCTTCGATACATCCAATGTAACAAATATGAGTGATATGTTTTATGGTTGCTCGTCTTTGAACGAGTTGGATTTATCTGCATTTAATACCAATAATGTAACAAATGTGGATTTTATGTTTGCTAATTCTACCAAGCTTTCTAAGATTTATGTAAATAATAATTGTAATATGTCAGAGGCTACATGTTGGCGTACGTTCAATAATTGTATTTCTCTTATTGGTGGAAATGGCACTAAATATGATAGCAGTCATGTTCATGGTTCTTACGCAGTAATTGATACATCAGATTATCCAGGTTATTTTACAATGAAAAAATGTGAAGTAACATTTTCTTCTGGTTCTGGAGCAACTGGAACAGCACCAGAGGCGCAATCTTATGAGGCATATTCAGAGATTTTATTACCAGAAAATACATTTACTTATACTGGATATAAATTTGCAGGCTGGTCAGATGGCAACAATACATATCAGCCAATAGATAAATATAGTCTTAATAATAAAGATGTAACCTTTACTGCAGTATGGCAGGCTAATCCTACACCAACGGCCCAGCCAACACCAGTACCAACAGTTGTTGTTACTACTACTCCAACACCAAGTCCAGTGGTTCCAACCACAACAGTATCACCAACAAGCGTGCCAACTGTGGCTCCTTCAACTCCTGCTCCAACAGTAGCACCTGAACTTAACGTTGGTGACTTCGTTAACCGTTGCTATAGCGTAGCTCTTGGCCGTGATGCTGATAGTGAAGGATATAAATACTGGGTAGATAATCTTAATAATGGCGCAGCTTGTGGTGCTCAGGTTGGCTACGGATTTATCTTTAGTGCTGAATATATTAATAAGAATCGTTCTAACGAAGACTTTGTTAAGGATTTATATTCAATGTACTTTGACCGTGAACCTGATGAAGGTGGTTATAACTACTGGATGGATATGCTCGAGGATGGAGTATCTCGCGAGACAGTATTTGCAGGTTTTGCAAATTCACTTGAGTTCTATAATCTCTGTACTAAGTATGGCGTAACGCAGGGACTTTATTTTGAAGGTGTAGATAATACACAGCAGGGAGGAATTAATTGCTTCGTAGCTAGACTTTATAAGGTATGCTTCAACAGACTTCCAGATATGGCAGGCCAGAATGGATGGGTATTAAAGCTTTATAATGGTGAAGTAACAGGTACAAGTTGCAGCTATGGATTTGTATTCTCTCCAGAGTTTATTGGAAAGAATCCAAGTAACGAAGAATTCGTTAACTACATGTATCAGGCATTCTTTGGAAGAGAGGCAGATGAAGCAGGATTTAACGCTTGGGTAAAAGTATTAAATGATGGTGGATCTTACGAGGATGTATTTAATGGCTTTACAGGATCAGCTGAGTTCTTTAACTTGTGTGCAAGTTACCAGATTATTCCTTAATAGTATTTATATTGAAGTAATTGTTAGACGCCAGTCGCTGATAAGTGACTGGTGTTTTTTTATAGACAGAATATGTGAAGGATAAGCTTTTCGAAGAAAATCAAAAAAAGTCAAAAATGCTATTGACTATTTTTGACTTTAATAGGATAATCTAAATGTCAAAGATAATCAAAGTCAAATGAATGTTGACGTTTATCAAAAAGGGTAGGTGTTTATATGGCTACAATGGTTGAATTAATTGAGATGATGATTAATGAGATACTTGACCAGAATGATGGTGAGGCAAAGATTAATCGTTCTAATCTTGCAGAACAGGTAAGCTGTGTTCCGTCACAGATTACATACGTTGTAAAGACCAGATTTTCTTCTGGAAATGGATATGTAGTAGAGAGTAAGAGAGGTGGCGGAGGCCAGATTATTATTAAACGTGTTCGTCCGCTTACAAAGCATGAATATCTGCAGCAGCTTGTTGACAGTATAGATTCAGGGCTTACTCAGCAGCAGGCGCGAGGGTATATAGAGAATGCTATAAGAGTTGGGGCACTTAATGTGCGTGAAGGTACTGCACTTATGGCCGCGGTATCTGACAATTCACTTGCCAAAGTAGATACAGATATTAAACCTTTGGTTCGAGCTGATATTTTAAAAAACGCAATAGCAGGCTTTATGCTTAACTAGTAGGAGGGAGATATATGGACGGATTTTTTAATGAGAATGATAACAATGGTTTTTTCAGTATAAGCAGTATTTCTTTTGGAGATAACGTATACAGAACAGTTCGCTATTCAGCGACCCTAGTACCTGAACTTCAGATGCCAAACGAGAATTTAACCTGCCCAAGATGTGGAACTACTATACATAATGTTCAGAAGACAAGAATGCTCGGTTGCCTTAATTGCTATACAGTATTTAATGGTCAGATTGGTAAACTTATTAAGCTTATTCAGCCTGATTCAACTTATGAGGGCAGAGGTATAAAGGAAGCTTCTGTTGAGATTGATACAGGAAGTGATGAAGTAACTATTAGTGATAATTCAGAAACTGTTGTTGAAGATAAGGAAGTTCCACTAGTTAAGGCAGAGACTGTACAGGCTGATAACAGTGAAGAGACAAGACTTGACAGATTAAGTAAAGCAGACCTTGGAATGCTGTCTGATGATGAGCTTATGAGTGGAATGAAGCTTGCTGCAAGTCACAAGGAGTATATTCTCGCAAATAAACTCAAAGAAGAACTTAATAGCAGAAAGGGTTAATTTATGGCAAACGTATCAACTAGACAAACAGACGTAATTCTTAATACTAAGGTCACGATTGCACGTAATCTGGAAGGATATAAGTTTCCTGTGAAGCTTGACACTAACGGGAAACAGGAGGTTATTGCCATAGTAGAAGATGCCCTTAATAAGTCTGATATCAAGTTTAATCGTGTTGAGATTAAGATTGATAAAACTAATGATGAGCTCTATAGCAGAGGTATTACTTCAAGACATTTGTATTATGGTGATCCTAATGTTGCTTTATTTATTTCTGCTAGTAAAGATTTAAGTGTATTAGTTAATGATGGTGAACATATCAAAATCTCATGTGTATCAGATGGAATTGATACTGCTTCATGTTTTGAGAAGGCTAATAATCTGGCAGCTTTTATCGAGAATAATCTTGGTATTGCATATGTTGAGAGTCTTGGCTTTCTGACATCAAATATTGAGAGAATAGGTCTTGCTTTAAATATCTCATATCTGGCAATCATTCCAGGGCTAGTGGATAAAAATGGTATTGTGGCTTTAAGTAATACTTTCGAAGAGAATTACTGTAAGCTTACCCCAATTGAGCCAAAGAATAAGGATAATCCGTTATATGTTCTTGAGACAAAGGCGACTTTGGGAATTGATGAAGCTACGCTTGTAAAGATGGCTGATAATCTCGTTCAGCAGTTTGCGGTAAGAGAGAGAAGAGCGAGATGTGAGTTTGTAAAAGGCGGAGAAGAGATGGTGGAAAAATACATAAATGAGTATTGCTGTCAGTTTGGTATGCTCAAATATGGAACACTTTTCTCCAGATCAAGAATGATTGATGCTTCAAGTATTTTCTATATTGTTCAGTCTGCTCATCCAATGGAGGGGGAACTTAACCTTACATGGGAACAACTGTCATCAATGGTTCGAGAATGCATTATGTCAATTCTTGGTTTTGGTTCAGATGAAATGGATGTAATTGAATGCCAGAGAACTATTGCCAAGCGTGTAAAACGAATTATTGGCGTAGATTTGAAGGAGTAAAGGAGATAGATTATGAAGTGTACAGAAAACGCAAGAAATGCTTTTATGGTTGCAGGTTCACTTGCACATTCAATTGATACTCATCACTTGGTTTTTGCTTTGATTGAATGCGATGAGCAGGTAAGAAAACTTGTTATTCCTCGTGGTATTACAAAGGTAAAAGTGCTCGAGGCAATTAAAGAGATTGATAAGACTACACCAGATTTTATTGCAGGTGAGCAGAACCGTGATGTAAAAGAGATTTTGGATAATGCTACCCGAGAGGTACGAATGGTATTAAACGGTGTGGATGTTGAGATTAATCAGAGATTACATAAGCCAGCTTCTCCACTTGATATATTTGCAATTATGTGTACTCTTGGTAGTAAATGTGGCAATGGTTTCTCAATGCTTCTGGATATGGGCTTTGACATGAGAAAGGTCCGTGTTAAGTCAGAATTTGGACCTGAAGGCTTAAGTGGAATGGAGCAGTTCCCAGGGTTAGGTAATATCTTTGGAAGAATGGGCGCAAATATGAGAGGCATGAATCCTGAGGAAGGTGAAGGCAAGAGTAAAAAAGGTCTTGAGGCTTATTCTAAGAATCTTACCCAGGCAGCGAAAGATGGTAAAATCGATCCTGTAATCGGACGTGATGATGAGATTCACAGAGTTATGCAGATTCTTGCACGAAGAACCAAGAATAACCCATGTCTTGTAGGTGATCCTGGTGTAGGTAAAACTGCAATCGCTGAAGGTCTTGCTCTTAAGATTGCTCAGAACGAAGTTCCTGATATTATTAAGGGAAAGCAGATTTATAGTCTTGATATTGCTTCTATGCTTGCTGGTTCAAAATACCGTGGTGAGTTTGAGGAGAGAATTAAAAATGTTCTTAAGGAAGCAACATCTAATCCAGACATCATTCTCTTTATTGATGAGATGCACTCATTGATTGGTGCAGGTGATAACGAAGGAACTTTGGATGCTGCAAATATCTTAAAGCCGCTTCTTACCAAGAATGAACTTCAGATTTTTGGTGCAACAACTCTGGATGAATATAGTAAATATATTGAGAAGGATTCTGCACTTGAGAGAAGATTCCAGAAGGTTATGGTTAATGAGCCTTCTCCTGATGAGGCTGTCTTGATACTTAAGGGACTTCGCCCTAAGTATGAAGAGCATCACAAGATTAAGATTACAGATGAGGCTATTGAGAAGGCAGTTTACCTTTCAACTCGTTACATAGCTGACAGATTCCTTCCAGATAAGGCAATTGACCTTATTGATGAAGCAGCTGCATGTAAGAGAATTAATTTTGAAGATAACAGCTCAGTAATTAAGAACAAGATAGCTAATCTCGTTACTCTTGAAGAGAAGGCAAGTCAGGAGTTTGACTTCCTTCTTGCTAATGAATATAAGGAGAAGAGAGAAGCTTTGGAAGCTCAGTTAAATGACAGTCCTAAGGATGAGCAGGTAAAAGAATTAACTGTAGACGATATTGCTGGAGTTCTTGCAAAGTGGACTGGTATCCCTGTATCAAAGATTACTTCAACAGAAGCTGAGAAACTTAAAGGCCTCGAGGATGAACTTCGTAAGAGAGTAATAGGTCAGGATGAGGCAGTTACTTCAATTGCCAAGGCAATAAGACGAAGCCGTCTTGGACTTAAAGATCCAAATCGTCCAGCAGGCTCATTTATTTTCCTTGGTACTACTGGTGTTGGTAAGACAGAACTTGCAAAAGCACTTGCTGAAGTAGTATTTGGAAGTAAAGATGCACTCGTAAGAATTGATATGTCTGAGTATATGGAGAAGAATGATGTTAATAAACTCATTGGTGCTCCTCCAGGATATGTTGGATATGAAGAGGGCGGCCAGTTAACTGAGAAGATTCGTCGTAAGCCATATTCTGTGGTTTTGTTTGATGAGATTGAGAAGGCACATCCTGATATCTTTAATTCAATGCTCCAGATTCTTGACGACGGAAGACTTACAGATGGTCAGGGCAGAGTAGTAGATTTTAAGAATACTATTATTATCATGACATCAAATATTGGTGCCAAGATGCTTACTTCTGATGCAAATAGAAGAATTGGTTTCTCAACCTTTACTGATGAGTCAGATAAAGATGAAGCAAGCCGTGAGAAGCTCTACGGTGGTAAGTCTTACGATGATGCCAAGACAGTGGTTATCGATGAACTTAAAAAGACATTTACTCCAGAGTTTGTAAACAGACTTGATGAGATTGTATTCTTCCGCATGCTTGGTAAGGCTTCTCTTGTAAGTATTGTTGATCTTCTCCTTGCAGATTTGATAAAGAGAATCGAAGCACTTAATGTTAATGTTGAGATTACTGATAAGGCAAAGGAATTCCTTGCTGATAAGGGTTATGATCCACAGTATGGAGCACGTCCTTTAAGAAGAACTATTCAGGCGCATGTTGAAGATAAGTTCTCAGAAGCACTTCTCGATGGTATCGTTAAGGCAGGTGATACTGCACTCTTTGACGTATCTGAAGATGGAGAGAATCTTGTAGTAAATTGTAAAAAATAATTATTTTAAGTTTACTTTTAAAATTGTGTTTTAAAATGCTATACTGTTAGAAATCTATTTAGTGTGGGCAGAGTCGGAAGTAAGACTCTGTCCACATATTCTTGTATGGTATGAGGTTTACATTTTTATGGAAAATACTGGCTCAGAACTTGTAGTAAAAAAAGATACAAATAATAAACCAGCTAAGAAGACAAGAGAATATGACATTGGCTGTGTACCAGGTCATTTTTGGTATACCGTTGTTGGAGCCAATATGATTTGTCCAGTGGTTTCGCTTTTGGCAAATATTAAAGTAAAGCCTGATCAGGATTATCTTAAGGAAGAAGGACCAATTGTGGTTCTCGGTAATCATCCATCTTATCTTGATCCTATCATTATGGAGCGTCTTACACATGGTCGTCCTTTAAACTTCGTAACAGGAGAATTTTTGTTCAGATCAAAGGCGTGGAATCACATCTTTAAGAGTGGTGGTGCAATTCCAAAGAAGCAGTTTGTTGTTGATACATTAGCTGTTAAGTCCATGATGAAGGTTTTGAAGCGCAATGGTGTAATCGGTGTGTTCCCTGAAGGAACTCGTTTTATTGATGGTAAATCAATTGGATTTGATGACGGAATTGCAAAGCTTATTAAGAAGGTTAATGCTTCTATCTATGTAATGAGAACTCACGGGGCTTATCTTACATTCCCAAGATGGTCTAAAAGTGGTGGTCGCCGTGGCAAAATAACTGCAGAATTTGAATATAAGCTTAAGTCTTCTGAAGTTGAGAAGATGAGCGTTGAGGAAGTTCATCAGTTTATCCTTAAGGCCCTTGACTATAACGAGAATGACTATGCTCGTGAGAATAATCCTTCTCATAAGAGTAGAGAGCTTGCTTCCGGACTTCAGAATGTTGCTTATGCTTGCCCACGCTGTAAGAGTGAATTTACAATGACTTATAATAAGAAGGCTGGAGGAGATATTATTACATGTTCTTCATGTGGTAATAAGGCAAAAATGCTTCCTTCTGGTTTGATTACCAAGGCGTCAGATGATGATGTCGTTTTTGATGATCTTCATAAGTGGACTAACTGGGAACGTGATTTGACTGATGAGCAGATATCAAAAGAAGATTTCTTATTTGAACTTGATGCTGAGCTTTATAAGGTTTTTGATCCTATTGATTTTGCTCATACTGGTAATGGTAAGATTTATATTACTGGTTCTCAGATTATTTATAAGGGAACAGATTGTCCATCATCAGAAGGAATTCCTTATCATAAAGGCAAGGTACGTAAAGGATATAAGGACAGAGTCTTAAAAGAGGATAGTGATCCTGTTGAGCATTGTTTTGAAATAAAAACCATGAAAGGCATTGTTGCAAAACTTGGAAAATGCTTTGAGATTTATGATTCCAAGGGTGAACTCTTCAGATTCCATGTAGAAGGAAATAAAGTATATAAGGTATTACAGATAGTCTCACTTCATGGTAAAAAGCAGAATTAATAATTAGTAACAATTTGAAATGGCTCAAAATAGCGTATAATGTGTTTTGAGTCATTTTTTTGTGGGATAATACTTATACTTTTTTTAATATTTTTTTGGTTTTATCTTTTAAGTGAATGATTATACTTCAAAAGAATTTTTTTTGTGAGGAGAATTAGGATGAATAGTAAATTAATTAAAAATGGCTACAACTGGGGTATGATAGCTGTAGTGATTCAGGTTATTTTATCCTTTGCAGTAGCTATGGTTGCCAGTATGGTTCTTGGAGTAATTGTATCAGCAACAACAGGTATTACAGATCAGAACGAACTTCAGATTAAGATAATAGAAGCTCAGCAAAGTTATGGTATGGTTGTAAATGCTGTCTCTTATATAATTGCTAACTCTTGTGCAGTATTTATCGCAATGGCTGCTGCAAGACGTAAGGGCGCTATTAAGAACTGGTTTGGTCACTCAAAGATTGGTGTTGGCTTAGGTTCACTTTTATGCACAAGTATTATCGCTCTTGGCATGATTGGCAGCATGATTATTAATCTCTATCATACTGTGTTTAAAAGTAGCGGTGTGACAGAAAGCATTGCAACAAGTTTATTTTCAGATAATAAGTTTATTTTTGTAGTTACTATTTTATATGTTTGTATTATTGGACCATTCCTTGAGGAATTCTTGTTCAGAGGTTTTGTTCTTCATGAGACATATTCAGTTAGCCCAATGCTTGGTATTGTTATCTCAGCAGTTTTGTTTGGTTTGTTCCACGGTAACTTTGAGCAGGCTATTAATGCAACACTTCTTGGACTTCTTCTTGGATATGTTACATTGAAAGCTAATTCTATCTGGCCAGCAGTATGTATGCATATTGCAAATAACTCATTCTCTTGTATTGCAACACTTGTTTCAGAGAAGTGCCCTGAAAATCAGGCTAGTGTTATCACAGGTGCAATGGCTATCTTCTGCATTGTATTTGGTATTGTTGGATTTGTTAAGCTTTTTAAGAAGTGTGGCCGCCTTAATCGTAATGAGGATATCCTTGATAGTAAGAGCTTTATTACTGATGAGAAGATTGCTGCTATTATGACAAAAGAAAACAAGAAGTCACTTGGTGCCTCACTTATGTTCTCTTCTCCAATTCCATATATCGTTTTTGCGATTATGTTTGGTTTCTGTCTGATTCTTACAATGACAACCTAAATTTTGACCAAAAACATAACAGATAGTACAGTAAGTTTTTAATTGACAAAGAATTGAAATAACTATATTATAACTATCAAAAGCAAGGACGCTTTGACCCTGGGTCAAAGTGTCTTTTTTTATGCGTGGAGATGATAAATATGGCAGGATTACATGAAGAATGCGGTGTGTTTGGCATCTGGAGTGAGAGTAACCTTCAGGCTTCACACTCAATATATTATGGTCTGTTAGCTCTTCAACACAGAGGGCAGGAGGCAGCAGGAATAGCTGTCTGCAATACCTTTGGTGAGAAGGGGAATGTTAGTTATTACAAAAATCTCGGTTTGGTATCTGAAGTATTCGATGAATTAACGCTCAATAAGAATGAGGGTAATATCGGAATTGGACATGTTCGTTATTCAACAACTGGTGATTGTAATATAGAAAATACTCAGCCACTCGTTTATAACTATGTAAAAGGTACGTTGGCACTTGTACATAATGGAAATATTGTTAATACTGCCGCTTTAAAACAGGAATTATATGATGAAGGGACAGTTTTCAGGGCAACTACTGATTCTGAGGTGGTTGCCTGTCTTATAGCTAAATTACGAGCAAAGTCATCTTCAATTGAGGAAGCAGTAAAAAAAGCAGCAACCAAGTTAATAGGTGGTTACGCACTTCTTATTATGAGTCCGCGTAAGATTGTTGCAGTCAGAGATCCATGGGGTTTAAAGCCTTTGTGCCTTGGCAAGAGGGGAAATGATTACTTTTTTGCTTCTGAGAACTGCGCTTTTAATGCAGTAGGTGCAGAATTTATAAGAGATATAAAACCAGGAGAGATTGTAACGATATCAAAAAAAGGTTTAACCAGTGATTTTACTTTCGAAGCAGATAAGCAGGCTCACTGTATTTTTGAATATATTTATTTTGCAAGACTTGATTCAAAGATAGATGGAATTAGTGTATATAAGTCAAGATTTGACGGTGGTAGAGCTCTCGCAAGAAGTTTTCCTGTAGAGGCAGATCTGGTTACAGGTGTTCCTGAATCTGGTATTACTGCTGCATATGGTTATTCTTTTGAGGCCAAAATTCCATTTGCACTGGCTTTCCACAAGAATAGTTATATAGGACGATCTTTTATTAAGCCTACTCAGGAAGAACGTGAGGCTGCAGTTCATATGAAGTTAAACGTTCTTGAAGATGTAGTAAGAGATAAGAGAATAGTTCTTATCGATGACTCGATTGTACGAGGTACTACAATCAAGAATCTTATTACTATGCTTCGTAATGCGGGAGCAAAGGAGATTCATGTAAGAATAAGTTCGCCGCCATTTTTGTACCCATGCTATTACGGTACGGATGTTCCAGATAATACTGAACTTATCGCGAATAATTATTCTACTGAGAGTATAAGAAAGATGATTGGAGCGGATTCTCTGGGATATATGAAGCTTGAAGATATTGGAAGCCTGGTTGGTGATTTGCCAGTATGTAAAGCCTGTTTTGATGGAAACTATCCAACGCCGGTTGAACAAAATTAAGATTGGAGATGATGATATGCAAAGAAAAATAATACTTGAAGACGGAACTTCATATGTTGGTACTTCCTTTGGAAGTGAGTCTGACAAGAAGTTGGAACTTGTTTTTAATACTTCTATGGTTGGATATCAGGAGATTATATCTGATCCTTCTTACACAGATCAGGCTGTAGTTATGACATATCCAATTATTGGTAACTATGGAATTAACAGCGATGATTTTGAGACAGTAACTCCTTCAATTGGCGCTCTTATTGTAAAAGATTATGTTGATGAGCCTTCTAACTTCAGAAGTGAAGAGAGCCTCTCAGAATGTATGGCTAAATACGATATTGCCGGTGTATCAGGAATTGATACAAGAAGCCTTACAAGAAAGATTAGAGAGATTGGTTCCTGTAAGGTTCTTATTACAAATGACACTGTGTCTGATGAAGAAGGAAAGAAGATTCTTGAGGCCTGGGATTATGCTCATGATCAGGTAAAGAGAGTTAGTACACAGGCTGAAGTAAATTATGGCGAGAAGAATAAGGATAAGGGTCCTAAGATTGTAGTAGTAGACTGTGGTGTTAAGATGAATATCATAAGATCACTTGTTGAGATGGGGTGCTATGTAGTAAGAGTTCCTCATAATACTACTTCAAAGAGAATTGAAGAAATAAATCCAGACGGAATTTTGTTGTCTAATGGTCCAGGTAACCCAGAGGATAATGAAGAGACAATTAGTACAGTAAAGGCTCTTCATGGTAAGTTCCCAATTATGGGTATCTGTCTTGGCCATCAGATTCTCGCGCTCTCATACGGAGCAAAAACATATAAACTAAAATTTGGTCACAGAGGCGGAAATCACCCTGTAAAAAATCTTGATACAGATAAGCTTGAGATTACATCCCAGAACCACTCTTATGCAGTAGATACTGAGAGTGCTACTAAGGCTGGTCTTGAGATTACACATATTAATATTCTCGATAATACTGTAGAAGGCCTTAAGTGTACTAAGGATAAGGCTTTTAGTGTGCAGTATCATCCAGAGAGTGCACCAGGTCCTCAGGATAGCAAGTATCTGTTTGAGAGCTTTATCAAGATGGTGGAGGAAAAGTAATATGCCAAGAAGAGACGATTTAAAAAGAATACTTATTATAGGTTCTGGCCCAATTGTAATCGGCCAGGCTGCAGAATTTGACTATGCTGGAACACAGGCATGCCTTGCACTTAAAGAGGAAGGCTATGAGGTAATTCTCTGTAACTCAAACCCAGCCAGTATCATGACAGATAAGACTATTGCAGATAAGGTTTATATGGAGCCTTTAACCCTTGAGTACGTTGCAAGAATTGTACGTAAGGAGAGACCAGATGCAATTCTTCCTGGTATCGGAGGACAGACAGGTCTTAACCTTGCTATGCAGTTATCTGAAAATGGAGTTCTTAAGGAGTGTGGTGTAGAACTTCTTGGAACTGATTTTGAGAGTATCGATATGGCTGAGGACAGAGAGAAGTTTAAGGAGCTCTGTGAGAGAATCGGAGAGCCAACACTTCCATCTCTTATTGCAAATAATATGGATGAAGGTAAGGATGCCGCTTCAAGAATTGGATATCCTGTAGTAATCCGTCCAGCATTCACTCTTGGTGGAACAGGCGGTGGTTTTGCTGATAATGAGGAAGAGTTAGTAAGAATTCTCAAGAATGCTTTTGTTCTTTCTCCAGTTCATCAGGTACTCATCGAAAAGTCTGTTAAAGGCTATAAAGAGATTGAGTATGAGGTTATTCGTGATGCAAATGATACAGCTATCACAATCTGTAATATGGAAAACATTGACCCAGTTGGTGTTCATACAGGTGACTCTATAGTTGTATGTCCATCTCAGACATTAACTAACCGTGAGTATCACATGCTTCGTGACAGTGCACTTAAGATTATTCGTGCTCTTAAGATTGAAGGTGGATGTAACGTTCAGTTTGCATTGGATCCTAATTCATTTGATTACTATCTTATTGAGGTAAACCCACGAGTATCACGTTCTTCAGCACTTGCTTCAAAAGCCAGTGGTTATCCTATTGCAAGAGTATCTGCCAAGATTGGTGTAGGCTACAGACTTGAAGAGATTATGCTTGCAAATACTCCAGCAAGCTTTGAGCCAGCTCTTGATTATGTAGTTAGTAAGATGCCAAGATTCCCATTTGATAAGTTTGTTGATGCTGAGAATAAGCTCGGAACACAGATGAAGGCAACTGGTGAGGTAATGAGCGTTGGTAGAACAATTGAGGAAAGTATCCTCAAGGGAATCAGATCTCTTGAGTCAGGTACTTATCACTTGTATTCTGCAAAATTTGAAGATTCTAATAAAGATGATCTTCTTGATTATATTGTTGAAGGCAGAGATGACAGAATCTTTGCAGTAGCACAGCTTATAAGAATTGGTGTGTCAGTTGATACTATCGCAAGAAAGACAGGTATGGATCCATTATTCCTTCGTGTCTTCGAGAAAATTACAAATATGGAAAATGTAATCAAAGCTTCTCCAAAGGATAAGAAGGTGCTTATCGAAGCAAAGAAGATGGGATTCTCAGATCGTGAGATTGGTGAACTCTGGAATATGACTTCACATGAGATTTTTGATTTCCGTAAGGAGAATAATGTATTCCCTGTATATAAGATGATTGACAGCTGTTCTTCAGAGTTTGAGAGTTATATTCCATATTTCTATTCAACTTATGAGAATGAGAATGAGTCAATTGTAGAGGATAAAAAGAAGGTAATCGTTCTTGGTGCAGGTCCAATCAGAATTGGTCAGGGTATCGAGTTTGACTACTCAACAGTTCATGCTGTAAAGACAATCAAGGAGATGGGATGGCAGTCAATTGTTATCAATAACAACCCAGAGACTGTATCAACAGACTATACTTCAGCTGATAAACTCTACTTTGAGCCACTTTGTACTGAGGATGTTATTAATATCATCGAATTAGATAAGCCAGAGGGTGTAATTGTTACTCTCGGAGGACAGACTGCAGTAAACCTTGCTGATTCATTAAGAGAATATGGCGTGAAAATCATGGGTACTGACTGTGATGCAATCGACAGAGCTGAGGATAGAGATTTGTTTGAAAAGGTTCTCGAGGAACTTAATATTCCACAGCCAAAGGGTGTTGCAGTAACAAGTATCGAAGCAGGTGTTAAGGCAGCAGCTGAGATTGGTTATCCTGTACTTGTAAGACCAAGTTTCGTTCTTGGTGGACGAGCTATGCAGATTGTATCCAAGGAAGAAGACCTCCGTCATTACCTTAAGACAGCCGTTGAACTTGATGAAGATAAGCCAGTTCTTGTTGATAAGTATATTAGAGGTAAGGAAGTAGAGATTGACGCTATCTGTGATGGTCGTGATGTATTTGTACCAGGTATTATGGAGCTCGTTGAGAGAACAGGTGTTCATTCTGGTGACTCAATCAGTGTATATCCACCATTTAGTATCTCAGATAAGGTTAAGGGCACAATCTTAACTTATGCCAAGAAGTTAGGTCTTGGAATTGGTATCGTAGGTCTTTTTAATATCCAGTTCATCGTTGATAATGATGATAATGTTTATATTATTGAGGTTAATCCACGTTCTTCAAGAACTGTACCATTCTTGTCAAAGGCTACAGGATATCCTCTTGCTGATATTGCTACAAAGGTAATGCTTGGTCAGACTCTTAAGGAGCAGGGATATTTTGATCTTTATCCTGAGGAGAGAAACATATGGTTTGTTAAAGCTCCTGCATTCTCATTTACAAAGCTCCGTGGTATGGATGCATATCTGTCACCTGAGATGAAGTCAACTGGTGAGGCAGTAGGTTATGATGAGAAGCTTCACAGAGCAATGTATAAGGCTCTTGTTGCATCAGGAATTAAGCTTCATAACTATGGAACAGTTCTCTTTACTCTTGCAGACGAGGATAAGGAAGAGGCACTTCCACTTGTAAGAAGATTCTACGATCTTGGATTTAATATCCAGGCTACAACAGCAACAGCTAACTTTCTTAAGAGTAAGGGTATCAAGGTTAAGCTCCTCCATAAGTTAAGTGAGGGTTCTGATGAGATGCTCCAGTCTATAAAGGCAGGCTACGTAAGTTATGTAATTAATACAAGAGCTATCCTCTCTGGTGTTCATTATCAGGATGGTGCAGCAATCAGACATTGTGCTATCGAGAATAACGTTACAATGTTCACTTCACTTGATACAGTAAGAGTGCTCCTTGATGTGCTCGATGAGCTTACAATTGGTGTATCTACTATTTAAGAACGATAATAGTTCATAATAGTGAATGTTTTTTGCTTCTCTCGAAAAGTAAAAAAATAGGTGTTGACACTTATATGATGTTAGTGATATATTACTCAACGTAAAGCAAAGGTGCTTCGGATTAAGTCCGAGGCACCTTTTTTTATTTGGAATGATGGAGATGTGATTTTATGTGTTCGATAATGGGTTATTTGGGTTGTATAACAGACAGACTTAAGTTTGAGAAAGCTTTTTCTGAAACAGTCTCAAGAGGACCAGATGACAGCAGAATCGCTTATTTGGATAACGGTGTTCTTGCTTTTCACAGACTTGCAATCATGGGTCTTGATGAATCAGGAATGCAGCCTTTTGAACATGATGGTAGCTATGTAGTATGTAATGGTGAGATTTACGGCTATCAGAAGATTAAGGAAGAACTTGAGAATGATTACACTTTTGTAAGTGGTTCAGACTGTGAGATTCTTCTTCCAATGTACGAGAAGTACGGTACAAAAATGTTCGAGATGCTCGATGCTGAATATGCAATGATAATGTACGATAAGAAGTCAGATAAGTTCATCGCAGCAAGAGATCCAATAGGAATCAGACCTTTGTATTATGGATTTGATTCAAATGGCGTAATGGTAATGGCAAGTGAAGCAAAAAATCTCGTTAGTCTTTGTGACAAGGTAATGCCATTCCCACCAGGACACTATTACATCGACGGTGAGTTCATCTCATACAGAGATATGACTAAGGTAGCAAAGGTTTCCGAAGATGATTTGGAAGTAACTTGCAGTAAGATTAGAGAGAAGTTAATCGCTGGTGTAGATAAGAGACTTATAGCAGATGCTAAAGTAGGTTTTTTACTTTCAGGTGGACTTGATTCATCACTTGTTTGTGCAATAGCAGCAAAGAAGAGTGATAAGCCAATCAAAACATTTGCAATCGGTATGGAAAAGGATGCAATTGACTTAAGATATGCTAAGCAGGTTGCTGAGTTTATTGGAAGTGATCATACCGAAGTATATATGACAAAAGAGCAGGTTCTTGATTCATTAAGAGATGTAATCAAAATGCTTGGTACATATGATATTACAACAATCAGAGCAAGCATGGGAATGTACCTTTTGTGTAAGTGGATTCATGAGAATACTGATATAAGAGTACTTCTTACTGGTGAGATTTCAGATGAGCTTTTCGGTTATAAATATACTGATTTTGCTCCAAATAGCGAGGCTTTCCAGGAAGAGTCAGCTAAGAGAATAAGAGAACTTCATATGTATGATGTTTTGAGAGCTGACAGATGTATCTCAACAAACTCTCTTGAAGCACGAGTACCTTTTGGAGATTTGGATTTTGTAGAATATGTAATGTCCATTGATCCTGAAAAGAAGATAAATACTTATGGAAAAGGTAAATATCTTTTACGTCACGCTTTCGAGAAGGATGACATCCTTCCAGTTGATATCCTTATGAGAGAGAAAGCAGCTTTCTCAGATGCAGTAGGACATTCAATGGTTGACGATCTTAAGGAATTTGCCGAAAGTCAGTATTCTGATGAAGAGTATGAGGAATTGAGAAAGAAATATACTTTTTCTCAGCCATTTACAAAAGAGTCACTTCTTTATCGTGAGATTTTTGAAGAGTTCTATGAAGGTCAGGCAGAGATGGTAGTTGACTTCTGGATGCCAAATAAGTCTTGGGAAGGATGTAATGTAAACGATCCTTCTGCAAGAGTTCTCTCTAACTATGGAGCGAGCGGTCAATAAGTTTTAAATAATAATTATTTTATAAGCAAAGGCGCTTATTCTGTACTAATAGTACAGGATGAGTGCCCGTTTTTTTGAAAGGAGAAACACTATGGAACAGCGCATTGCAAAGATGTATGGAAGCTTGGTATTCAATGATAAGGTAATGAGAGACAAGTTGCCTAAGGATATCTACAAGGCTTTGAGAAAGACAATTGAGAGAGGCACACACCTGGAATTGGATGTAGCTAACGCAGTTGCTCTTGCTATGAAGGAATGGGCAGTTGAGAATGGTGCTACACACTATACACATTGGTTCCAGCCACTTACTGGATTTACAGCTGAAAAGCACGATAGTTTTATTTCACCAACAGGTGATGGAGAGGTTATCTTGGAGTTCTCAGGAAAGGAACTCGTAAAGGGTGAGCCAGATGCTTCATCTTTCCCATCAGGTGGTATCAGAGCTACATTCGAAGCAAGAGGCTATACAGCATGGGATCCATCTTCACCAGCATTTATTAAGGATGGTACACTTTTTATTCCAACAGCTTTCTGTTCTTATACAGGTGAGGCTCTTGATAAGAAGACTCCACTTCTTCGTTCAATGGATGCTTTGAATAGAGAGGCAGTTAAGCTTCTTCATATGATTGGTAATACAGATGTTGAGGGCGTTACAACAACAGTAGGTCCTGAGCAGGAGTACTTCCTCATTGATAAGGAAGATTATAAGAAGAGACGTGACCTTAGATTTACAGGTAGAACACTTATTGGTGCACCTGCTCCTAAGGGACAGGAAATGGATGATCACTATTTTGGTGCACTTCGTCCACGTGTTGCAGCTTTCATGCATGAGCTTGATGAAGAGCTTTGGAAGGTTGGTATTCCAGCTAAGACAAAGCACAACGAGGTTGCTCCTTGTCAGCACGAATTGGCTCCTGTATTCGATACAACAAACGTAGCTGTTGATCACAACCAGCTTACAATGGAGCTTATGAAGAACATTGCTCAGAAGCACAACTTCGTATGTCTCTTACATGAGAAGCCATTTGCAGGTATCAATGGTTCAGGTAAGCACAACAACTGGTCAATGTCTACAAACAAGGGTACAAACCTTCTTGATCCAGGTAAGACACCAATTGAGAATATGCAGTTCCTCTTGTTCTTGGCAGCAGTTATTAAGGCAGTTGACGATTATGCAGATATGCTTCGTCTCTCGGTTGCTTCAGCTGGCAACGATCACAGACTTGGTGCAAACGAGGCTCCACCAGCAATCATCTCAATATTCCTTGGTGATGAGCTTACAGCAGTTTTGGATGCTATCGAGAACGACAAGTTATTTAAGAACGATATCGCAGTATTGATGGAAACAGGTGCTTCTGTAATTCCTCACTTCACAAGAGATACTACAGACCGTAACAGAACTTCACCATTTGCTTTCACAGGTAATAAGTTCGAGTTCAGATCACTTGGTTCATCTGCTTCAGTAGCAACACCAAATATCGTATTGAATACAGCAGTAGCAGAAGTTTTGTCTTCTTTCTCAGAGAAGCTTTCAAGTGTTGATCCAGACGCAATGATGGATGCAGTTCATCAGTTGATTAAGGATACAATTAAGGCTCATAAGAGAGTTATCTTCAATGGTAACGGTTACTCAGAGGATTGGGTAGAAGAGGCAGCTAAGAGAGGTCTTTACAACTTGAAGTCAACACCAGAAGTATTGCCAAGACTTCTTGATGAGAAGAATATCAAGCTCTTCACAAAGCACGGTATCTATACTGAAACAGAGATGCATTCTCGTTATGAGATTCTCCTTGAGAACTATACAAAGACACTTCATATTGAAGCTTGTACATTGAAGGAAATGATGTATCAGGACTTCATGCCAGCAGTATCAACATTTATGGATACAATGGCACAGCACATTATCAGAAAGAAGAGTGTATCTGAGGCTATCCCAACAGCTTCTGAGGAAGCACTCCTTAAGACAATTGCTGAGAAGTATGAGGCTTTGTCAGCAGCAGTTGTTAAGCTCGAAGCTGATACAGCTAAGGCAGAGGAGATTTCTGATGAACTCACTAAGGCTCAGTTCTATCATGATCCAGTATTCACAGATATGGCTGATATCAGAAGTTATGCAGATTTTATTGAGCAGTATATGCCAGAAGATGCTCTTCCATATCCAACATACAGTCAGATGCTTGCTTACGTATAAGTTAAATAGGTTATCAAAATTTTTTGGTTATAAACGCAATGGGGCGTACATCTTAGGATGATACGCCCTTATTTTAAGGAGGTAGTTTTATGAGTGCAGATATCTTAAGTGCCATCAACACAGAAGTGTTTGGCGTTTGGTTTCTGATTGGAGCAGCCCTTGTATTCTGGATGCAGGCCGGATTTGCAATGGTTGAGGCAGGTTTTACTAGAGCTAAGAACACCGGTAACATTATCATGAAAAATCTTATGGATTTTTGTATCGGTACAGTAGTATTCATCATTATAGGTGCAAGCTTATTATTGGGTGAAGATATGGTAGGTATCATTGGTAAGCCAGGTTTTGATATCTTTACAAGCTATAGTGATTTTTCTTGGTCATCATTTGTATTTAACCTTGTTTTCTGTGCTACAACAGCAACAATCGTTTCAGGTGCTATGGCAGAGAGAACAAAGTTCATTAGTTATTGTGTATATTCAGGTATTATTTCAGCAGTTATTTATCCTATTGAAGCTCACTGGATCTGGGGCGGTGGATGGCTCGCACAGATGGGATTCCACGATTATGCAGGTTCAACAGCAATCCATATGGTTGGTGGTATCTCAGCTTTAATCGGAGCTGCAATCCTTGGACCACGTATTGGTAAGTTCGAGAGAGATGAGAAGGGCAAAGTTACAAAGGTTAACGCTTTCCCTGGTCACAACCTTACAATCGGTGCTTTGGGTGTATTTATCCTCTGGTTTGGTTGGTATGGTTTTAATGGTGCTGCAGCAACAAACGTTGATGAGTTAGGAACAATCTTCCTTACAACAACAATCGCTCCTGCAATTGCTACAGTAGTTTGTATGATTCTCACATGGGTTAAGTATGGTAAGCCAGATGTATCAATGTGTCTTAACGCATCACTTGCAGGTCTTGTAGCTATTACAGCTCCTTGTGATGTTACAGATGCTTTAGGTGCAGCTATTATCGGTGCTGTAGCTGGTGTACTTGTAGTATTTGGTGTATGGCTCCTTGACTATAAGCTTCACGTTGATGATCCAGTTGGTGCTGTTGCAGTTCACTGCTTAAACGGTATCTGGGGTACAATCGCAGTTGGTTTGTTTGCAACAAAGACATCTCCTGCTTTTGAGACAGCTGGTATTAAGGAAGGTTTGTTCTACGGCGGTGGATTTACACAGCTCGGCTTACAGTTCGTTGGTTTGTTCTCAGTAGCAGCTTGGACAGCAGTTACAATTACAGCAGTATTCTTTGCTATTAAAGCAACTCTTGGTTTAAGAGCTTCAGAGGAAGAAGAGATTACAGGTCTTGATGCTACAGAGCATGGTCTCCCATCAGCATATGCAGGCTTTGCAATCATGGATATTTCTAACACAATGACAATGAGCGTTAACGAGAACACTAACCTTGGTGTTAGCGATTATGATAAGGCTTCTGAGACATTGAAGAAGGCAGCAGTTCCTACAGTAATTGCACCAGATATCAACACTGGTATCCACAAGGTTGTTATTATTGCTAAGCTCACTAAGTATGATGCACTTCGTAAGGCTATGAATAAGCTCGGTGTAACAGGTATGACAGTAACTCAGGTAATGGGTTGTGGCGTTCAGAAGGGCGCTGGTGAGAAGTATAGAGGTGTTGAGATGGATGCAACTCTCTTGCCTAAGGTTAAGGTTGAGGTGGTAGTTAGCCAGATTCCAGTTGATAAGGTTGTTGAGGCAGCTAAGAAGGCTCTTTATACAGGTCATATCGGAGATGGAAAGATCTTCGTATATAACGTAGACAAGGTAGTAAAGATTAGAACTGGTGAAGAAGATTTTGACGCACTTCAGGATGTAGAGTAATCACACTTCCATTAAGATTTCACGAGGATTGCACTGGGTTTTACCAAGCGTTTTCCACGTGAAATCTAATGGTGTTTACGAATAGTTTTCACAAAAACAGGAGGTATGGAATGGTAAAGTATGTTTTTGTTACTGGTGGAGTTGTATCAGGACTCGGAAAAGGAATAACAGGAGCTTCACTTGGCAGACTTCTTAAGGCAAGAGGTTACCATGTAGTAATGAAGAAGTTCGATCCTTATATAAACATTGACCCTGGTACTATGAATCCTATCCAGCATGGTGAGGTTTTTGTAACAGATGATGGTACAGAAACAGATTTGGATCTTGGGCATTATGAGAGATTTATTAATGAGAGTCTCAATAAAAATTCGAATGTAACGACTGGTAAGATTTACTGGTCTGTAATAAATAAAGAAAGACATGGTGATTACGGTGGAGGAACTGTTCAGGTAATTCCACATATCACTAATGAGATTAAAGCAAAATTCATTACTGAGGAAGTAGAAGGAAAAGATACTGTCGCAATTATTGAGATTGGTGGTACAGTTGGTGATATCGAGAGCCAGCCATTCCTTGAAGCTATTCGTCAGTTCCAGGCAGACGTAGGAAGAAGTAATGCAGTAATTATTCAGGTATCACTTATTCCTTACCTTAAGGCTTCAGGAGAGATGAAGACCAAGCCTACTCAGATGTCAGTAAAGAATCTTCAGAGCATGGGTATCTGGCCTGATATTATTGTATGTAGATCTGATTATCCAGTAGATGAGAAGATGAGAGAAAAGATAGCTCTTTTCTGTAATGTTAAAAAGGAGCATGTTCTTCAGAATCTTGATGCTGAGTCATTATATGATGTACCAATCATGATGGAAGAAGAAAATCTTGCAGGGGCTGTATGTGAATGTCTGAATATTCCTTGTCCTGAGCCTGATCTTACTGAATGGAAAGAGATGCTTAACAGACTTCATCATCCAAAGGAACAGATTACAATTGGTCTTGTAGGTAAATATGTTTCACTTCACGATGCGTACCTTAGTGTAGCTGAGGCTTTGCGTCACGGAGGTATTGCAAATCACGCCAGTGTAAATATTCGCTGGATTGATTCAGAGGAATTAACTCCAGAAAATATTGATGAATACCTACATGATACCGACGGAATTATCGTTCCAGGTGGCTTTGGTACAAGAGGTATCGAAGGAAAGATTTTGGCAATAACTTATGCCAGAACAAAGAAAATTCCATTCCTTGGTCTTTGCCTTGGAATGCAGCTGTCACTTATTGAGTTTGCAAGAAATGTAGCTGGCATGAAGAATGCAACAAGTTCTGAGTTCGACGAGAATTCTACTGAAGCAGTTATTCATCTTATGCCAAACCAGGAAGGCATCGAGGATGTAGGTGGTACATTACGACTAGGAGCTTATCCTTGTGTTCTTGCAGATGGAAGTAAAGCTTACGAATTGTATGGCGCAAAAGAGATAAGTGAACGTCACAGACACAGATATGAAGTAAATAATGATTTTAGAGATGTTCTTACAGAAGCTGGAATAGTTTTCTCAGGAATATCTCCTGATGGAAGAATAGTAGAGATGCTTGAACTTCCAGAACATCCATTCTTTGTTGCAACTCAGGCTCATCCAGAGTTTAAGTCCAGACCTGATGTTGCACATCCACTGTTTAAGGGCTTCATTAAGGCAGCTATTGAACAGAACAAATTACACTAAGTATTGGAGGTAAGAAATATGGCACAAAGTAATCAAGGCCTTTACAGACCTGAATTTGAACACGATAACTGCGGAATTGGAGCAGTAGCAAATATTAAAGGAATCAGCAGCCACTCTATCGTTGATGATGCTTTAAGCATTGTAGAAAATCTTGAGCACAGAGCAGGTAAAGATGCAGAGGGTGAGACTGGTGACGGTGTTGGTATTCTTACACAGATTCCACACAAGTTCATGAAGAAGGCTTGTGAGTCTTTAGGTATTAATATTGGTGACAAGCGCCAGTATGGTGTAGGTATGTTCTTCTTCCCACAGGATGTAATCCTTATGAATCAGGCGAAGAAGATGTTTGAGGTTATTGTCAGCAAGGAAGGTATGGAGTTCCTTGGCTGGAGAGAGGTTCCAACAGATCCTTCAGTTCTCGGACAGAAAGCTTTAAACAGTATGCCTAGCATTCAGCAGGGTTTTGTAAAGAGACCAGAAGGCTGTGAGTTAGACAGAGACTTTGATAAGAAACTTTATATTGTAAGAAGAGTATTTGAGCAGACAACAGATAATACTTATGTACCTTCACTCTCATGTAGAACAATCGTATATAAGGGTATGTTCCTTGTTAATCAGCTTCGTGAGTTTTTCCTTGATTTGCAGGATAAGGATTATGAGTCAGCTATAGCAATGGTTCACTCAAGATTCTCAACGAATACAAATCCTAGCTGGGAGAGAGCTCATCCTAACAGAATTCTTGTTCATAACGGTGAGATTAATACAATCAAGGGTAACGCAGATAAGATGCTTGCCAGAGAAGAGACAATGCATACTGAGGCATTCTCTTCAAAGGATATGACAAAGATTTTACCAGTTATTTCTTCTTCTGGTTCAGACTCAGCTATGCTTGATAACACACTCGAGTTCCTGGTAATGTCTGGAATGGAGCTTCCACTTGCTGCAAGTATCCTTATCCCAGAGCCATGGACACATAATGATACTATCTCTCAGGAGATTCGTGACTTCTATCAGTATTATGCAACAATGATGGAACCATGGGATGGTCCTGCATCAATTCTCTTCAGTGATGGTGATGTAATGGGTGCTATCCTTGATCGTAACGGATTAAGACCATCAAGATATTATGTAACTGACGATGACAGACTTATTTTAAGCTCTGAGGTTGGTGTACTTGAGGTTGATGAGGCTCATATTCTTAAGAAAGAGAGACTCCACCCAGGTAAGATTTTGCTTATCGATACTAAGGAAGGCAAGATTACTTCTGACGAGGATTTGAAGCAGAAGTTTGCTAGTAAAGAACCATATGGTGAGTGGATTGACAGTAACCTCATTAATCTCCATGACTTGAAGGTTCCAAATAGTAAGGTTCACGGCTATAGCGAGGAAGAGTTGTCAAAGCTTTTGATCTCTTTTGGTTACAGCTACGAAGAATATAAAGAAAATATTGCCAACATGGCTTTGAATGGTAGTGAGACAATCGGTGCCATGGGTGTTGATACTCCTCTTGCAGTATTGTCAGATAAGTATCAGCCACTCTTCAATTACTTTAAGCAGATGTTTGCTCAGGTAACAAACCCACCTATCGATGCAGTAAGAGAGAAGATTGTAACTTCAACTACTGTTTATCTTGGTAAGAACGGAAACCTTCTCGATGAGAAGTCTGATAACTGCCAGGTATTGAAGATTGAGAATCCTATTTTGTCAGATCTCGACCTTATGAAGATTGAGAAGATGAACAGAAATGGATTTAAGGTTACAAAGGTACCTATCACATATTATAAGAGCACTCCAATTGACAGAGTAATTGATCACCTCTTTGTAGAGGTTGATAAGGCTTATGCAGAGGGAACTAATATTCTTATCCTCTCAGACAGAGGCGTAGATGAGTATCATGTTGCTCTTCCATCACTTCTTGCTGTAGCTGCTGTTCATATGCACCTCGTTAAGACAAAGAAGTGCACAGCTATGTCAATCATCATTGAGTCAGGTGAGCCAAGAGATGTGCATCATTTTGCTACACTTTTGGGTTACGGTGCTAGTGCAATTAACCCTTATCTTGCACATGCTTGTATCGCAAGACTTACAAAGAATGATTTGATTGATAAGGATTACTATGCAGCTGTAAGTGATTATGACGAGGCTATTTTGCACGGTATCGTTAAGATCTCATCAAAGATGGGTATCTCAACAATCCAGTCATATCAGGGTAGTAAGATTTTTGAGGTTATCGGTATCGATAGCGATGTGATTGATAAATATTTTACAAAGACAGTAAGCCCTATCGGTGGTTATACACTTAAGGATATTGCTCTTGCTACTGATAAGCAACACTCAAAGGCATTTGATCCACTTGGATTAAAGACTGATTTGTCACTTCCATCAGTTGGTGCTCATAAGATGCGTTCTGAAGGTGAGGCTCACAGATATAATCCTCAGACAATTCATATGCTTCAGAAGGCTACAAGAGACGGAGATTATGAAGAGTTTAAGACATATACTTCTATGGTAGATAAGGAAGAGACTGGATATCTTAGAAGCTATATGGACTTTAAGTTTGCTGATGAAGCTATTCCTCTTGATGAAGTTGAGAGTGAATATGAGATTGTAAAGAGATTTAAGACAGGTGCTATGTCTTATGGTTCAATCTCTCAGGAAGCTCATGAGACACTTGCTATCGCAATGAATCACCTTAAGGGTAAGTCAAACTCTGGTGAGGGTGGAGAGTCAGAAGACAGAATCCTCTCAGAGGGTATGGAGGATAATAGAAATTCTGCTATTAAGCAGGTAGCTTCTGGTAGATTTGGTGTAACAAGCAGATATCTCTGTTCTGCTAAGGAGATTCAGATTAAGATGGCTCAGGGTGCTAAGCCAGGTGAGGGTGGACATCTCCCTGCACGTAAGGTTTATCCATGGGTTGCTAAGACAAGACATTCAACACCAGGTGTAAGTCTTATCTCACCACCACCTCATCATGACATCTACTCAATCGAGGATCTTGCTGAGCTCATTTATGACCTTAAGAATGCTAATAAGTATGCTCGTATTTCTGTAAAGCTCGTATCAGAGGCAGGTGTAGGTACAGTTGCTGCTGGTGTTGCTAAGGCAGGAGCACAGGTAATTCTTATCTCAGGTTATGACGGAGGTACTGGTGCAGCTCCATTAAGCTCTATCCACGATGCAGGTTTGCCATGGGAGTTGGGATTGGCTGAGACACATCAGACATTGATCAGTAACGGACTTCGTGAGAAGGTTAGAATCGAGACAGATGGTAAGCTTATGTCAGGTCGTGACGTTGCTATCGCTGCTATCCTTGGTGCTGAGGAATTCGGTTTTGCTACAGCTCCACTTATTACACTCGGCTGTGTAATGATGAGAGTATGTAATCTTGATACATGTCCTCTTGGTATCGCTACACAGAATCCAGAGCTTCGTGCAAGATTCAAGGGTAAGCCAGAATATGTTGAGAACTTTATGCTCTTTATCGCAAGAGAACTTCGTGAATATATGTCAAAGCTCGGTGTTCGCACAGTAGATGAGCTTGTTGGTAGAACGGATTTACTTATGCCTAAGGCTGACAGAAAGGGCGGAGCAGCAAGAATCAACTTTAACGAGATTTTGTATTCAAATGAGAATATGGGCTCAAGATTCTGCGAGGATAAGGTTTACGACTTTAAGCTTGAAGAGACAGTTGATGAGAAGGTTCTCCTTAAGAATAAGGATATCCTCAATGCTATCAGTAAGGGTAAAGCAGCAAAGGTTGATATTAAGGTTAAGAACACAGACCGTTCATTCGGTACACTTCTTGGTGCTGAGGTAACAAGAAAGCATAGCGAAGGTCTCCCAGACGATACTATTACAATTAACTGTACTGGTGCTGCTGGTCAGAGCTTTGGTGCATTCGTTCCTAAGGGTGTTACACTTAATGTTACAGGTGATGCAAACGATTACCTTGGTAAGGGACTTTCTGGTGGACGTATCATTGTTAAGGCTCCTTCAAATGCAGGATATGATGCAGAGAACAATATCGTTGTAGGTAACGTTGCTCTCTATGGTGCTACTTCAGGTGATATCTATATCTCTGGTGTTGCAGGTGAGAGATTCTGTGTACGTAACTCTGGTGCTAACGCAGTTGTTGAAGGCGTTGGTGAGCATGGTTGTGAATATATGACTGGTGGTAAGGTTGTTATCCTTGGACCTACTGGCAAGAACTTCGCTGCTGGTATGAGCGGTGGTGTTGCTTATGTATATGACGAGGACAACTGCTTGTATCGTAATCTTAATAAGGAACTTGTTCTTATGGAGAAGATTGAGAATAAGTTTGATAAGGAAGAACTTAAGAACATTCTTGAGCAGCATGTTAAGTATACTGGTTCTAAGAAGGCTCAGGCTATCCTCGAAAACTTTGATTCAAACATCGATAAGTTCAAAAAGATCATTCCTGAGGATTACAAGAAGCTTATCATGACAACCAAGATGTATGAAGAGCAGGGTATGCCTTCAGACGAGGCACAGATTGAAGCTTTCTATGAGTGCACAAGAGAGGAGTAATCGACATGGGTAAGAACACAGGATTTTTAGACTATGAGAGAAAAGATGGTGCTGTAGTATCACCTAACGAGAGAATTCATAGTTTTGATGAATTTCATAAGTCTTTGCCAAGAGAAGAGCAGCAGCTCCAGGGCGCCAGATGTATGTCATGTGGTATACCTTTCTGTCAGGCAGGTATGACAATCTCAGGTATGACTTCTGGATGTCCACTTCATAATCTTATCCCTGAGACAAATGATCTTGTTTATAAGGGCAAGTGGGAGCAGGCATATTACCGCTTAAGCAGAACTCACAACCTTCCTGAATTTACTTCACGAGTTTGTCCAGCACTTTGTGAGAATGCTTGTACTTGTGGTGTTGATTCAAAAGCAGTTTCTACAAAAGAAAATGAGCGTTCAATCATTGAATATGCTTTTAGTAATAATCTTGTTCAGGATGAGACTCCTGAGGTTAGATCAGGTAAGAAGATTGCTATCATCGGAAGTGGTCCTTCTGGTTTATCAGCAGCACAGATGCTTAATAGACGTGGTCATGAAGTTACAATTTTTGAGAGATCTGACAAGGCAGGCGGTCTTTTAAGATATGGTATTCCTAACATGAAGCTCGATAAGAGAGTAATTGACAGAAGAATCAATCTTATGGAGAAGTCAGGAATCAAGTTCGTATATAACGTAAATATCGGTAAGGATATTAAGGGCGAAGAACTTCTTAAGGAATATGACAGAGTTATCCTTTGCTGCGGTGCTTCTAACCCACGTGATATTAACGTTGAGGGAAGAGATGCTGAAGGAATCATGTTTGCAGTAGATTTCCTTAAGGAAGTAACCAAGAAACTTGCAGGATTTGACTACGACAGTGCAAAGACTATTGATTCTAAGGATTTTTCTTTCGGAAGTCTTAAGGGCAAGAGTGTTGTTGTTGTCGGTGGTGGTGATACAGGTAATGACTGTATTGGTACTGCTATAAGACTTGGTGCTACTACTATTAAGCAGGTAGAGATGAATCCAAAGCCAAGTGAGACAAGACTTCCTAGTAACCCATGGCCAGAGTGGCCTAGAGTACTTAAGACTGATTACGGTCAGGAAGAAGTTATTGAGTGCTTGGGCTATGATCCACGTGTATTTGATACTACTGTTAAGAGCTTTGAGAAGGATAAGAACGGCAAACTTAAGTCAGTTACACTTGTAAAGCTTGAGATGGTGGTTGATCCTGAGACTAACAGACGTTCTTTTAAGGAAGTAGCTGGTTCTGAGACAGTAGTTAAGGCTGATTTGGTTCTTATAGCTGCAGGTTTCATTGGCTCAGAGAAGTATGTTCGTGATACTTTTGGTG
Organism: Clostridia bacterium; assembly: GCA_024403775.1. Lineage (GTDB taxonomy): Bacteria > Bacillota > Clostridia > Saccharofermentanales > Saccharofermentanaceae > Saccharofermentans. The sequence continues at coordinate 28,208 of JAKSRE010000020.1, forward strand.
TTGAGGCTAATGAGAGAACTAATGTTAAAACTGAGCTTAACTCTTATGAGACTACAAAGAAGCGTGTATTTACAGCAGGTGATATGCACAGAGGTCAGTCACTTGTTGTATGGGCTATCGCAGAAGGCAGAGCAGTAGCTAAGGCAGTAGATGAATCTCTCATGGGTTTTACTAACCTTTAATAAAATTTTATAAAAATGATATTTTGTTATTGCATTGAATATATCGTTTGTGTATAATGCTTGCAGACAAAGACGTCTAGAGAAAATGTTAATCGTTTTCTCTAGGCGTCTATTTTTTTAAATTTTTATGGAGGATGATAATATGTCATACGTAGATGAGATTTATGAGAGAGTAGTTAAGCAGAATCCAGCTCAGCCAGAGTTCCATCAGGCTGTTAAGGAAGTTCTCGATTCATTGAGAGTTGTTATCGAGGCTAACGAAGATGTTTATAGAAGAGAAGCTTTGCTTGAGAGACTTACAACACCTGAGAGACAGGTATTGTTCAGAGTACCTTGGGTAGATGACAAGGGTCAGGTTCAGGTAAACAACGCTATGCGTATCCAGTTCAATTCAGCTATCGGACCTTACAAGGGTGGTCTTAGATTACATCCTTCAGTAAACCTTGGTATCATCAAGTTCCTCGGTTTCGAGCAGATCTTTAAGAATTCACTTACAGGCCTCCCAATCGGTGGTGGTAAGGGTGGTTCAGACTTCGACCCTAAGGGCAAGTCAGACCGTGAAGTAATGGCTTTCTGCCAGAGCTTTATGACAGAGCTTTCAAAGTATGTAAGCACAGACACAGACGTACCTGCTGGTGATATCGGTACAGGTGCTCGTGAGATTGGTTATATGTATGGTCAGTATAAGAGACTTACAACAAAGTATGAGGGTGTTCTCACAGGTAAGGGCTTGTCATACGGTGGTTCACTTGCTAGAACAGAGGCTACAGGTTATGGTCTTTTGTATCTTACAGATGAGATGCTCAAGTGCAATGGCGTTGACATCAAGGGTAAGACAGTAGCAGTTTCTGGTTCAGGTAACGTTGCTATCTACGCTATTGAGAAGGCTCAGCAGCTTGGTGCTAACCCAGTTACATGTTCTGACTCAACAGGTTGGGTATATGATCCAGAGGGTATCGATGTTGCTCTCCTTAAGGAGGTTAAGGAAGTTAAGCGTGCTCGTCTTACAGAGTATGCAGCTCAGAGACCATCAGCTCAGTATCATGACAAGGCTTCAGAGGGTACAAATCAGTGGGAGATTAAGGTTGATATCGCTCTTCCATGTGCAACACAGAATGAGCTTAATATTGATGATGCTAAGAAGCTCGTTGCAAATGGTGTAATCGCAGTTTGTGAGGGTGCTAACATGCCTACAACAGCTGATGCTACAGAGTTCTTCCAGGCTTCAAAGGTTCTCTTTGTTCCAGGTAAGGCTGCTAACGCAGGTGGTGTTGCTACATCAGCTCTCGAGATGAGCCAGAACTCAGAGAGATTGTCATGGACATTCGAGGAAGTTGACGCTAAGCTTAAGGATATCATGGTTAATATCTATCACAATATCGATGATGCTTCTAAGAAGTACGGTATGGAAGGTAACTATGTTGCTGGTGCTAACATCGCAGGCTTCCTTAAGGTTGCAGACGCTATGATGGCTCAGGGTATCGTTTAATTTAATATTGTGTCTTTCATAGTATTGAATTGTTTAGACGTTAAAATTAAAATATAAAAGATTTAAGGCATCATTTTGAGAAGTTACGACCGATTAGATTGATGCCTTTTATTTTTAATAAGTGTTGGATAAGACGAAAGGAGAAATCATGAGAACAAAAGATGATATTATGTATATGATAGAGGAAGAGGGAGTTGAGTTTATTCGACTTCAGTTTACCGATATCTTCGGCCGCCTTAAGAATATTGCGGTTACTCCTGGCCAGATGGATCGAGTATTTAATAATAGATATTCTTTTGCTGGTTCAGCAGCTTTTGGTGACAGAAACTGCTTTGATGATAAGCTGTATTTGTATCCTGATCTTGATACCTTTATGATTCTTCCTTGGAGACCTCAGCAGGGTAAGGTAGCAAAGATTGTTTGTGATATTTGCTATGCAGACGGGACCCCTTTTGAAGTATGTACAAGACATATACTTAAGTCTGTACTTGATAAAATGGCAGCGAAAGGTTATTCCTTCACTGTAGATCCAGAGAATGAGTTTTTCCTTTTCCATGTTGATGAAAATGGTCTTCCAACAACAACTACTCATGAGATGGCAGGATATATGGATGTAGGTCCTGTTGATTTTGGTGAGAATGCACGACGTGATATCGTGTTGATGCTTGAAGAAATGGATTTTGAGATTGAATCTTCGCATCACGAGCATGCTCCTGCTCAGCATGAGATTGATTTTGCAGCTCAGGAAGCGCTTAAAGCAGCTGATTCAATTCAGACTTTCAGATTTGCTGTAAGATCAATTGCCAAGAGATTTGGTCTTTATGCAACATTCATGCCTAAGCCTAGAGCAGATGTCGCTGGTTCTGGTATGCATATGAATTTTATTGTTAAAAAAGATGGTAAAAACATCTTCAGAACAGAAGATGGACAGCCTACAAAAGAGGCTTACTCATTTATTGCAGGTATTCTTAAGCATGCTGAAGCTCTTACAGCAATTGCTAATCCTACAGTAAATTCATATAAGAGACTTTTTGGTGGTTTTGAAGCACCAAACACTATTGCCTGGTCACGTAAAGGTGAGAAGGCTCTCGTAAATCTTGATAATAATTTCGAAGATACAAAAGTTGAACTCAGATTCCCTGATGGTTCATCTAATCCTTATCTTTTAATTGCCAGCTGCATTGTTGCAGGAATTGATGGCGTTGAGAAGAATATGGATCCTGGTAGTGAATACTCAGATAATACTGATATGAAGGATATCAAGTATGTACCTGAGAATCTAAAGGATTCTATTGCATTTCTTGAGCAGGATAAGTTTATTGTAGATGAACTTGGTGAGGAATTCGTTCGAATTTTTAAGCAGATTAAAACAGACGAATGGAAGGACTACTTAAGAGAAGTTTCAGATTGGGAACTTAACAGATATCTTTTCAAGATTTAAGGAGAACTCATAATGGGCTGTATTTTGATTGCGATGCCCAAAATACAGGACTCCAACCAGTTAGCTGAGATGCTTCGCAGAAGCGGAATCTGGCAGCAGACTTATGTTTGCAGCAGTGGTAATGAGGTTCTTCGAGAGACAGCAGAAAAAGATGTAAGTCTCGTTATCTGTACCAAGAAAATGAGCGACATGGGATATGAAGAGTTGTCTACATATCTTCCTATGAACGTTCCTATAATGCTTCTTACAAAAGATGCAGGTCTGGTTCCTTTCTCCAGTAATGTAGTTATTCTTTTGATGCCGTTTAAGGTCGGGGATCTTGTTGATACAGTCAACACTCTTATTCCTGAAGCTTATAGAAAGCCTCGAAAGGTAAAAAAAGAGCGAGCTCCAGAAGAACAGAAGGTAATAGATGTTGCCAAACTGCTTCTTATGAATCGTAACCACATGACTGAACCAGAAGCGTTCAGGTTTATTCAGAAATTAAGTATGAACAGTGGCCGAACGTTATTAGAGAGTGCTCAGCTTGTAATAGACAATAACAGTACTTAAACTTTGGTTGGAAACTACTTTTGGGAAAATATTATGAAAATTAAATTTACTAAAATGCATGGTTGTGGTAATGACTATGTATATATTAATGGCTTTGAAGAAAGAATTGATGCGAAATTAAAACCGGATTTTGTTCGTAAAGTTAGTGATCGTCATTTTGGAATTGGCTCTGACGGAGTGATTTTTATTAATCCTTCATCTATTGCTGATTTTGAAATGGAAATGTGGAATGCAGATGGCACACGTGCAGAGATGTGTGGCAATGGAATCCGTTGTGTTGCCAAGTATGTTTATGATAATAAACTCACAACAAAAGAAGAAATGACAATTGAGAGCATGGGGAAGATTAAGTATATTACAGTTTTCTCTGAAAATGGTAAAGCTCAGAAAGTTACAGTTGATATGGGGGAACCTATATTAATTGCTTCTCAGATTCCTGTAGTTGCAGAGAATACCAAGGTCATAAATGACAAAATAATGGTTGATAACGATGAATACAGAATGACTTGTGTATCAATGGGTAATCCTCATGCAGTTGTATTTTTGGATCCAGATACACTTAAAATAGAAGAAATCGGACCAAAATTTGAGAATCATGCTAGATTTCCTAACAGAACTAACACAGAATTTGTAAAGATTTTAGACAAACAAAATGTTAAAATGCGTGTGTGGGAACGAGGCACTGGAGAGACTTTGGCTTGTGGAACAGGCTGTTGTGCTACAGTTGTGGCTTGCATTTTGAATGGGTTAACTGATAGTATAGTTAATGTTCATGTAATTGGCGGCGAAATTGTGGTACAATGGAGTGCTGTAGATAATCACGTCTACATGACTGGACCAGCAACGATGGTCTTTGAAGGTGAAATTGATTATTAATTTTAAGGAAGTGTAACAAAATGTCTAATTGTGCGATTGTCGGAATTAACTGGGGCGACGAAGGTAAGGGCCGTATGGTTGACCTTCTCACTGAGAAGTATGATTACGTAGTACGTTATCAGGGCGGCGGAAATGCTGGTCACACAGTTGTTAATGAGTTTGGTAAATTTGCTTTGCATCTTTTGCCATCAGGTATCTTCAGACCAGGTGTTGTAAACATCCTTGGTAATGGTGTAGCTCTCGATATGGAGAATCTCTGGGATGAGATGCAGACTGTTATTGAGCAGGGTGTTGCTATTACACCAGATAGCTTGAAGATTAGTGACCGTTGTTCTTTGCTCCTTCCATGGCACAGAGACCTTGATGGTCTTGAGGAAGCTAGACTTAAGGATAAGAAGTTTGGTTCAACTAGACAGGGTATTGCACCTTTCTATTCAGATAAATTCCAGAAGAAGACAATTCTTGCTGGTGAATTGTTCTATCCAGAGCACTTAAAGGAGCATGTAAAGGATCTTCTCGAGTGGAAGAATCTTACTCTTACAGGTGTTTATGGTGCAGAGCCAGCTGATTTGGATACACTTATGGCTTGGTTTGAGAAATATGCTGAGATCTTTAAGCCATTTATTTGTGATACAGGCCGTGTTCTTAAGAATGCTGTAAAGAATGATAAGAGCATTCTCTTCGAGGCACAGCTCGGTTCTTTGAGAGACCTTGATTACGGAATTCACCCATATACAACATCTTCTAACCCAATTGCAGCATACGCTCCAGTAGGTTCAGGTCTCCCATCAGCTAAGCTTGATGAGATTGTAGGTGTTGTTAAGGCATATTCAACTTGTGTAGGTGAAGGTCCATTCGTATGTGAGTGGTTCGGCGAAGGTGCTGATAAGCTCCGTGAGGCTGGTTTTGAGTATGGTGCTAAGACAGGTCGTCCACGTCGTGTTGGCCCAATCGATATCGTAGCTACACGTTATGGCGTTGAGTGTCAGGGTGCTACAGCAATTGCTCTCACAAAGATGGATGTTATGAGCTATATGGATAAGATTCCAGTATGTACTCGTTATGAGTTGAATGGTGAGATGATTGATGATTTCCCATTCCCAGCAGCTCTTAATGACTGTAAGCCAGTTATCGAGTATATGGATGGATGGCAGACAGATATCAGCGGCATCAGAAAGTGGGAAGATCTCCCAGAGAATGCCAAGAAGTATGTTGAGTACATCGAGAAGGCTATCGGATGCTTCATTAAGTATGTGTCTGTAGGTCCTGAGAGAGACGCATATATTGAGAGAACATAATCTTTTATTGTAAACAGACGTATAAAGGTTGTTATTATGGAAAAAGTTTTAGTTATAGACTTTGGTGGACAGTACAATCAGTTAGTTGCAAGACGTGTACGTGAATGTAATGTTTACTGTGAGATTTATTCTTATAAGACAAGTATTGATAAGATTAAGGCAATGGAACCTAAGGGAATCATCCTTACTGGCGGTCCTAACAGCTGTTATGAGGAAGGCGCTCCAACTTATACAAAGGAGTTGTTTGAACTTGGAATTCCTGTTCTTGGTCTTTGCTATGGTGCACAGCTTATGAACCTTATCCTCGGAGGTAAGGTTGAGCATGCTCCAGTTAGAGAATATGGTAAGATTGAGACTTTCATCGATGGCGCTAGAGATACGCTTTTCGAGGGTATAGAGGATAGTACAACAGTATGGATGAGCCATAATGACTATATTTCACAGGCTGCTCCAGGATTCTCTATTATTGCTCATACAGCTGACTGCCCAGTAGCTGCTGCTGCAAATGAGGAGAAGAAACTTTATTCTATCCAGTTCCATCCAGAAGTTTTGCACACAGTTAAGGGAAAGGAAATTCTCTATAACTTTGTTCGTAATATTTGCCAGACTTCAGGTTCATGGAGAATGGATTCCTTTGTTGAGAATGCAATTAAGGATATTCGTGCCAAGGTTGGTGACGGTAAGGTTTTGCTTGCACTCTCAGGTGGTGTTGATTCATCTGTTCTTGCAGCTCTTCTTGCTAAAGCTATTGGTAAGCAGCTCACATGTGTATTTGTAGATCACGGTCTCCTTCGTAAAAATGAAGGTGATGAGGTTGAGGAAATCTTCGGAAAGAGTGGAAGATTTGATATTAACTTTGTAAGAGTTAATGCTCAGGAGAGATATTATGCTAAGCTTGCTGATGTAAATGAGCCAGAGCGTAAGCGTAAGATTATCGGTGAAGAGTTCATCCGTGTATTTGAGGAAGAAGCTAAGAAGATTGGTACAGTTGATTTTCTTGCACAGGGAACAATTTATCCAGACGTAGTTGAGTCGGGGCTTGGCGGCGAGTCTGCAGTTATTAAGTCTCACCATAATGTAGGTGGTCTCCCTGATTATGTTGATTTCAAGGAAATCATTGAGCCTCTTCGTAATCTCTTTAAGGATGAAGTTCGAAAGGCTGGACTTGAGCTTGGACTTCCTGAATTCCTTGTATTCCGTCAGCCATTCCCAGGCCCAGGACTTGGAATCAGAATCATTGGCGATGTAACTGCTGAGAAGGTTCGTATTGTTCAGGATGCAGACTTTATCTATAGAGAAGAAGTAGATAAGGCACTTGCTGAATATAAGAAGGAACATGGTGTTGATGCACCTTGGATGCCAAATCAGTATTTCGCAGCTCTTTCAAATATGCGTTCAGTAGGCGTTATGGGTGACGAGCGTACATATGATTATGCAGTAGTAGTTCGTGCTGTAAGAACAATCGATTTTATGACAGCAGAATGTGCTGAGATTCCATTTAATGTTCTTATGACAGTAATGAATCGTATAATTAATGAGGTTCAGGGTGTAAACAGAGTCCTCTTTGATATGACAAGTAAGCCACCTGGAACAATTGAGCTTGAGTAATAAAAATGTTTTAGGGCAAACTCAATTATTCTCAAAAGGACAAAAATGATTATCCTGAGAGAGTAAGAAAATAACTCTAAAAAGCATATAAAAAACAATAAGACCTTGTGTCATCAGAAATGGTGATATGAGGTCTTTTTTATTCTTCTAAAAGGTCTAAAGCAAATCTGCTTTTGACTCATAAGACTAATAAATACAGATGTTTTGCTCTTTCTATATCAGCCTTGGGGAGTTCTATATAGTTCTGCCAAGTTGGTGTTCAAGAAATTCTATTATTGGATGTGAACCGTTGAGTGCCCCCCTGGGTTTGGGCAATCAACGGTGGAATAAAACTTTTTGTCTCAAATTGAATAATCGAATTTTGCAGAAACAAAAAATGGCTCTCAAAGCCTTATAAATCAGGGGTTTTGATTTTGAGCGTAGCAGAATTTAATATTTTCACAAAGAAATACAATGAGTACAAGATTGAGTGCTCAGTGTTTTTTTATGCGTTTTTTCGCAAAAAAATCAAACAGTCGAATATTTCAATTTAACGATATATAAGTGAAGGCAAGTGAATGAAATTTCAAATAAGGTGTGATTTTTTCATTTGTTTGGTAGAAATCGAGAATTTGATTTAACGATTAGTAAGTAGAAGAAGCTTCTACAAATCTTAATGAAAGGAGGGCGCTTATGGATATGGAGTAATATCAGATGTGTCTATAAGCATGGATTAACTTAATGATGTATCCAGATCTTAAAGAATTTGCGGTAGGGGGTACCGCGGTAGCTATAGAACTTACTCAATTTAAGATATTACTAAATATAAAAGAAGAGACTTTAGTAGTTTACTAATAGTAACTGCTATTCTTTTAGTAATCATGCTCTATATATAGTTCCATAGTTCACTCAGGATATTGTTCTTAAAGTTATAAGTAAGATGAATGTTATTGATTATGATGCTATTGCTTTTCTTTTCTTCGTATCTGTTGAATATTGTATAATGAATCTGCGATATAATTCGATTCTATTGAATAACAGATCGATATTTTTCAAGGGAATTAGTTCAATACTATTTTGAGAATACGGGCTAACGAAATTCTTATTTTCGAATCTTTTGAGGTAATTGAGCAATGATAAAATTAAAGATATCAATAGATGATATAAATGAATATCAGACAGGCATATTACCAGAAAACGCTGTGAAAATAGAAACACCTCAGAGCATTGATGAGATGATGAAAAAGGCAGCACCTATTGCAGTAATATTATGTCTTTTAATGTTTACAACTATGTTGTGTAAAACAATTGTTAATAAGACGGTTGTTGTATCGCCTATATTCATTTTTGTTGGATTTTGTATAGGTTTTGTTTTGTTGGTGGTTCATGAGTGGTTGCATGGAATAGTCTATCCAATAGATGCTTCTATTACGATAGGCAAAGTGAAGGGGAAGATTACTTTTGTTGCACTAGCGTCATATCCTCTAAAGCGAAGCAGATTTATCGTAATGAGCCTATTACCGTTTGTGCTTGGAATAATTCCATTATTGATTTTCATTGTTAGTCCAGCAGAATGTAAAGAACTAAATGGATTAATGTTTGGTATGGCTTGTATGGGCATGATTTCGCCATTTCCAGATGTATATAGTGTTATTGTTGTCTTGAAAAATGCAAATAAAAAAGATGCAATAATGTTTTATAAAGACGATATGTATAAGGTATCGTATTCCGATTTAACTAACTACGAAAAAGAAGACCATTACGGTTCATCGAAGGTGATTACACTGTGAAGGAGAATGACTTAATTGGTAAAAAAACATTCAGAAATACAGCATATTGATAAAAATGTCATCGCCTTTTTAGATGGAAGTCAAATTAATCTTAAAGCTGGTGAAAGAAAATATACAGATGAGTGTGTCGCTGAAAGTGATATAACGGCTAATCCGCCATGCTTTAGATTCTTTGATGGAAATATAATAGTATTTGATTTAAACGGTTTGTTTTCAAAAGGCAAGAATAAAAAGCAATTTCATGTTTTCCAACACAAGCTATGGCAATCCTTTTCGACAGACAGATAACCAAATGGAATGTATCAAAAACTGTGTGCAAGAGTAAATTCCACATTTTATGATTTGGAGAATAAAAATGTGGAATTTAAATTTTCACTTTACGACGTGTAAATGTTCCTGTTACGGTTTGAGTTATATTGCGAATGATAACTAAATGAGAAAAAATCGCAAGAACTTGCGAAAGTGTATTGAAATAAAAGGAATATTGTAGTAACGTAGAGATGGTAAACTATTTTTGTTGTTGGTAAACAGAAGTATTGCCATGTTGAGCAGAAAGTTAAGAGAATACAGCGTGCGTATAAGAAGTGTGAGGTATAGATGAATACAAGAAATTATATGATTATTATCAAGGGTGAAATAAAGACATCTGAGATAATGTCATGTGTGTACAATACAAATACCCAGAAATGGGATGTAAAATTCAATACTGGAAAAACATATTCGTATGCATATTTGAACGTGGAAAAATTAACTGATCCAGATGTTTTAAACCCTAATATGTATCGTATTAGCAGAGAAGGCCGTGAATTCTTTGATATTAAGGCAATATATGTATTTAGGAGTACATACGAGACATATTGGCATATCTGTTTTGGCGATGGTAGTGAAAGAGATTATCGTCGAAGTGAGATACATATTATTGAATCATGTCTTAATCAGCGTCAGTCATCAAATGTATTTGAATATATAAAGCAAATTGCAGGTTTGAGTAATATTAGGAATGAAGAGACTGGCGAAAAACTATTGTCTAAAATATTTGACAAGATTTCTTTTGTGGGTAGTGATGTGGCTTTGGCAAAGTACTTAAATCCATCTTCATTGCAAGGAAATAGAAAAGGGTACGAATATATTCCAGTTTTCCCATTTGGATGCAATAACAGTCAGTATAAGGCTGTAAAAAATGCTATGGAAAATCAAATCAGTGTTATACAGGGACCTCCGGGGACTGGCAAGACACAAACTATATTAAATATTATCGCCAATATAATGATGCAAGGGAAAACAGTACAGATAGTATCTAATAATAATTCGGCAACGGAAAATGTGTATGAAAAATTATCATCAGCAAAGTACAATTTAGGTTTTGTTGCGGCAACATTAGGAAGTTCTAAAAATAAGAAATTATTTGTTGAACATCAAGACGCTAATTATCCTGATTTTTCATCGTGGAAAACGGAAGAAAATCAAAGTACTTTGCAGAAGGAAATAGCAGAGCAATCCAGTCAGCTAAAAAGTGTTTTTGATAAACAGGAAAAACTTGCATATTTAAGACAGGAACTTTCACAGTTGGTTACTGAACAGGAATATTTTAATCAATATCTTAAAGAATCAGGTGTTCACGCAGATTGTACTAAGTTTAAAAGAAAACTATCTTCAAAGCAGTGGATGGTATTATGGCAGGAGTGTCAGTTGATTTCAGAAGAGAAAAAGGCAATAGGATTCTGGTTTAAGATAAAAGCCTTGTTAAAATACGGAGTGACCGATTGGAGCGTCTATAAGCAAGATCTTTCAAAAATAATTACAACTTTTCAAGCCATGTATTATGGTGCAAAGCAGGAGGAACTGTCTGTAGAAATTGCAGATATTGAAAGATATTTAAATAATGTTAATAAGATTTTGCTTGATGATTTATGTAATCAGTCAATGGTTGTGCTGAAGGATAAACTAGCAAGAAAATATGAAGATAAGAGAAGTAGAAAGATATTTAGCGAAGATAATTTATGGAAAGATCCATATGATGTTCTTGATGAATATCCTGTTATTTTAAGTACAACATTTTCTTCAAGAAATAGCCTGAATTCAGATGTAGTGTACGATTATCTTATAATGGATGAGGCATCACAGGTAGATATTGCAACTGGCGCACTGGCACTATCCTGTGCAAGGAATGTTGTTATTGTGGGTGATACCAAGCAGCTCCCTAATGTTGTAACAGATGATATAAAGGCCAAAGCAAAAACTATATTTGATACATTTAATGTGAATGAAGGATATCAGTATACGAAGAGTTTTCTGCAATCTATTTTGGATGTCATGCCAAATGTAACACAAACATTATTGCGGGAGCATTATAGATGCCACCCTAAAATAATTAATTTCTGTAATCAGAAATTTTATCGTGGTGAATTGATAATAATGACAATGGATAAAGGTGAGGAAGATGTATTGACTGTGGTAAAAACAGTTGCAGGAAATCATGAGCGTAACCATTATAGTCAGCGCCAGATAGATGTTATTAAAAATGAGATTATACCCCAATATGTTTACAATCCGGAAGAGACTGGAATTATTGCACCTTATAAAAATCAGGTAGAAGCATTAAGCAAGGAGATAACAGATATTGATACAGCTACAGTGCATAAGTTCCAAGGCAAGGAAAAAGATAATATTATTATATCTACTGTGGATGATGAGATATCAGATTTTGCAGATGATCCGTATTTAATCAATGTTGCTGTATCAAGAGCGAAAAAGAAATTGATGTTGGTTGTAACTGGAAATGAGCAATCAAAAGAGCGAAATATAACAGATTTGATAGATTACATTCAATATAATAATTTTGAGGTAGTAGAGAGTAAAATATATTCAATTTTTGATTATCTTTACAAGCAGTATACCGAGGAAAGAATAACATATTTGAAGAAGCATAAAAAGATATCAGAATATGATTCGGAGAATTTGATGTATTCATTGATTGAGGAGATAATCGCCGACAACAAATATTCAAGCTTGGATGTTGTTTGCCATTTCCCACTGAATATGTTGATTAAAAATCCAGAATTATTAAACGAACAGGAATACCAATATGCAATGAATCCAGCAACACATTTGGATTTTCTGATTTATAACAGAATTGGTAAAAAGCCTGTGTTGGCGGTTGAAGTAGATGGATATGAATACCATAATGAGAACACAGTGCAGGCATCAAGAGATTTGATGAAGAATCATATAATGGAGTTGTATGAAATACCATTGCTGAGATTTGTGACAAATGGTAGTGGCGAGAAAGAAAGAATTATCGAGATGTTGGATAAGGTGATTGGGTAACGAAATAGGAAATGGGAGATGCTATTATGGCTGTATCATATAAACGATTATGGAGATTATTGGTTGAAAAGGAAATGAGTAAATCTGATTTGCGGAAAAAGGCAGATATAGCACCAAACACTATGACAAAACTGCGGCGTGATGAAGATGTGAGTTTAACGATTCTAAGCAAAATTTGTAAAACTTTAAATGTAGATTTTGGTGATATTGTAGAGTATGTGCCTGATGCAGAAATTTGGGATTTGTATAATGAGAAAAGAGAACTTGTAGGGAAAGACCACGTAAGAGGTGAGCAGCTACCGATAGATGGATACCATTTGGTAGTTCATGTGTGGATTCGAAATTCTAAGGGAGAGTATCTTATTTCACAACGTTCTGTAAATAGACCGACATATCCGTTGATGTGGGAATGTGTGGGTGGTTCTGTTGTAAAGGGTGAAGATAGTCTGCGGGGGGCAATTAGAGAAGCAAAAGAAGAAGTTGGCGTTGATTTGGAACCGGGCAAAGGGCAAGTTCTTTTTACAAAGGTACGTAAAATCATTGAGGGTAAGATTTACAATGACATTATGGATGTGTGGTTGTTTGATTATGACGGAGAAGTTGATTTGAACAATGCTACAACAGATGAAGTGGCACAAGTTGCTTGGATGGATAGGGAGCAAATTAAGGAATTGCTTGAGCTGAAAATGTTTGTAGGGACCTTAGAGTACTTCTTTACGGAAGTGGATAAATAAATACGGAAAGTTGGTGGCATGATGAAGGAAAAAGAACATCAATCTATAGAGTGGAAAGAGTCTTGGCAGGACGAATATTTGAAATGGATTTGTGGATATGCTAATGCTTACGGTGGAACAATATACATAGGTACTAACGACAACGGTAAAGTTGTAGGGATTGATAATGCAAGGGATTTGTTAGAGCGAATTCCTAATAAAATCACAGATACAATGGGGATCATTGCAGATGTGAACCTTTTGTATGAAGGCGAATTGGAATATTTGCAGATTGTTGTTGATAAATATCCGTCATTAATCAGTTTCCGCGGAAAATATTATTATCGCTCCGGAAGTACCATGCGCGAAATTACCGGAAAGGAATTAGAGAGAGCATTGTTAAAAACGCAGGGAAGAACATGGGATGGTGTTCCGTTGCCGAAACTGTCTGTGGCTGATTTGAAGCAGGATGCGATACAATTGTTTAAGGACAAGGCAGTAAAAAGAGGCAGACTAACCAATGAAGAAGTAAGTGTTGAAGATACTATTTTGATGGATAACTTGCACCTTATTGATGAAGATGGATATTTGATAAGAGCAGCTATGTTGGCATTCTATAAAGATCCTGAGAAGTGGGTAACCGGTTCTTATATAAAAATTGGTTATTTTGGAAAATCAGATTCAGATTTGGTATATCAGGATGAAGTACATGGACCGTTGATTGAACAGGTAGATAAGACGGTTGATTTAGTCTATACAAAATATATGAAAGCACTCATTGCTTATGAGGGGATTCAGAGAGTGGAGCAGTTTATGTTCCATAAGGATGCGTTCCGTGAAATCCTTCTGAATGCAATTGTTCATAAGGATTATAGTAGCTGCAATCCTATCCAGATTAGTGTTTATGAGGATAAGATATACATTTGGAATGATGGAGAAATGCCGCCTAATTTGGATTCTACGGACAAGTTGTTTATGAAGCACTCCTCTAAGCCATATAATCCGAAACTGGCTAATATTTTCTTTAAAAGCGGTATGATTGAAGCTTGGGGAAGAGGATTTGAGAAGATAAAAGAAGCTTGTGGACTTTACGATGGTCCTTTGCCGGAGTATGAGATAAATGAGTCGGGAATCATGGTGCTGTGTAAGGCTTGTGATAGATATTTGGCGTTGCTGAGAGATGATGGTCAGCATCATGGTCAGAGTGACCAAGATATCATGGAGCAAATAATTGCGTTTTGCAAAGAACCAAAATCAGCAAGTGAAATAATGCAGCAGTTTAATTTGGAGCGTTCATATTTTAGAAGACATTATTTGGATAAGATGCTTGAATTAGGTAAATTAAAAAGAACTGAACCCCAAAAGCCAAAGAGTAAGAATCAGAAATACTATTCTTAAATCATGGTCAGCAACTTGGTCAGAGTGACCAAGTTGCTGAATATGGTTGGTTTATAGGAGGCGCTTGTGAATGTTCGATTATAAGTATAAAGTTGTTAAGAATGAGTGTGAAACAACATATGGTTCAATATGTGTTAAAAATATTGTTTTTGAACCAGAAGAAATTGAGAAAGTTTTACCAGATATAGTGCTTGAGGATGACAATTTAAAGCATATGTTTGCAGAGGAAAACTTGAATCGTAGGAATAAACAAAATATATACCGTAGATTTGTACCGAAAAGCGGAATAACAACGGACTTAGATAGCTTTATAGAAGATAATATACGAACCAATAAGTCTTTTTATTCTTTTCTTGCGGAGGGGATATTAGGATTAATTTTTAGAGATATGTATTCATATCAGCTTGCTAAAGGAATAATTGCGGTGGAAGATACTTTGGCAGATTCGCATACGGGTGTAGATGCGTGTATGTACAATTTGGAACAGAACTTAATTGTTCTAGGAGAAGCAAAGTTTTATGAGAGTTTTGATGGAGGCATCAAGCAAATAATTAAGGATTTTGTAAATAATAGCATAAAAAATAAGCTAGAAAGCTTGCAGACAAAGGTGGAAACATGTGAAGACGCATATAGGATAGTTATAAAGAATTTGGCAATTGGTGAATATGATGAAATAACAGTAGATCAGTTTATGGGTCAAAAAATTACATTTGCAGGATTTGTTTTACATTCTGAAACGGATGTAAGTCAGTACGGAAATTCGGATTTTTATGATAAGTATTCTGTATCTGTGGAACAGTTGGTAAATAATGTGAGAGACTCGCTAAGCCACGATGATATAGAGGGTGATTATGAGATTATATTAGTTCATTTGCCAATAAAAGATAAGAAAAATCTTATTCATAAAATGGTAGAAGCGTCAAGAGCTAAACTAACAAGTATGTAGAGGTGTCGTATGAGCGGTGATAAATATAATAAGCAACGGAAGAGGATGCTGGAAAGATTGGATAAAGGTCAGGAATTACCCATTATAGAGCTAGGGATGTACGACCTTACACCTTATTTTAGAACCGATGTGTTTGATGTTAGTTTATCAGAAGCTATCATGTTAAATAAGAATGCTGAAAGAAGGGTTGGTCATGTAGAGGAGGAAATTTTTTTCTCTCCACCACAATACGACGCTCTTAAATGCCTTTTTCAAATGGACAAGGTGATTTTATCGGCACCGACATCATTTGGAAAAACTATGTTAATAAAGGAATACATATATACAGCAAAACCGAACACTATAGTTTATATTGTGCCAACAAATGCATTGGCATATGAATTAGAAATAAGTTTTAAGGAGAATGAACATTTTTCTGAGTATGTAATTTTTGATAAGTGCTCAGCAATAGAAATTAAACATGACGAGGAGAAATTATTTTTTATTGGTACACAAGAGAAGTTTTTGGAATTAGATAGAAGTATTCTAGGTGAGATAGACTTGTTTGTGATAGATGAAGCCTATAAACTGCAGGATTCTATTAGAAGTCAAAGAGCTTATAAACTATCAGAAACATTTTTAGATAGTATGACGAGAAATTCCAACAAGGTATTCTTGCTTACACCTAAAGCAACACTTGTCGGTTTCGATAAATATGAATTCTTTATATACAAATCAGATTTTAATGCAGTAGAGAAAAATTATATTGTATTAGAGGAGATAAATTTTTATGATACACTTTTAAATAAGGGGCAAGAAGAAAAAACAATTTTATTTTGTAATTCACCAAAACAGATTAATGCAGGATATGAGAAAATAAAAGATACCATTCAGAGTGAAAATGTTACGGAATTTGTTAGATTGCTTGAAACGGAAATACATCCGGATTGGAGTGTTGTAAAACTTTTAAAGGCAGGAATTTTAACGCATCATGGGCAGATGCCAAAGTATGTTCAGAATAGAATGATTAATCTTTTCAATGAAAGTGAAGAGTACAAAGTCTTATTTGGAACGAATTCGATATCGGAGGGAATAAATACGGTAACTAAAAATCTGTTTATTCATCCGGAGTATACTAATATGAGAGATATATTGTTGCTGAAAAATACAGTTGGTAGAGCTGGACGTTTGGGAAAATATCCAATTGGATATGTATATTCTATAGTTCAAGTGGAGGATTTGATAGAAAATGAGATAACAATATCATTGGCAATTGCTGACGAGGAAGAATTGGCAGAAATTGAGGATAGCAAGAATACGGATAAAATATTACAATTCTGTGAAGAACAGGGTATCGTGATTCGCGCGCGTGTTTAGCACCGGCGATACGCTATTGAGCACCACCGTTTCA
>JAKSRE010000021.1 GCA_024403775.1 Clostridia bacterium
CTGCAAGTGCACATACGATTACAAGAATGATCAAAATAGAAATGAAGTTTGTATCGCCTCTCTCTGATGTAAGGAATGACTCTACCTTATTTCTTAACTCAATTGACTTTAATGAAACTTTGTTTAACATAATTTTTTCTCCTTTTTTCATAACAATGTTAATAACATAAAACCCTATTATACAAATTAGTTGAGCTTTCCAAGCAACTTATTAAAAGCTGATGTAGCCTTACTAATGATCTGATTCTTAAAACCGATGAATGTAGCTGCAAGTGCACATACGATTACAAGAATGATCAAAATAGAAATGAAGTTTGTATCACCTCTCTCAGAAGTAAGGAATGACTCTACCTTATTTCTAAGTTCGATAGACTTCAATGAAATTCTATTCAACATATCTTTTTCTCCTTTCCTAGATTTTTATTTATCTCTAATATAAATAAATTTACTACAAAGACAAACTCTGGAAAACTGCAACAATAATAATCAAGATAATTCCAGCGAATGTTATACCCAATGGTATGATTAACTTTCCAGCAGCTAACTCACCTTCCTGAAGTGATAACTGTCTCTTATGCTCCCACAACTCATTATTCTGCTGTAAGAAGAATTCTGCAATCTCGCTGTTACCTTTCTCAATAGCCTGAAGCATTGAACTAGTAAACTTTTTAATCTCCTGTGAATCAGATTTAAAACCAAAATTATAAATCGCTTCTTTATCAGATGCACCATTATCCATTTCTTCACAGGACGCTCTCATCAATCTGTATAAATCACCTTCGCCATTAGCAGCAATCAACTTCCATGCATCTCTAAGAACCATACCAGAGTTAATAAGAAGCGCAAGTTTAGCAACCATGTTCGGAAATTCACTTTCAGCTAATTTCTTTCTATTTGCTACTAATTCATCATATTTTGCCACAAACCAGTAGTACACAGCTGCAATAAAAATGATTACAATAAAGAAAAAGAAAATAGCACCGACTCCTGAAATAAAGGAACAAGCTATAGTTCCAACTACTAACAGTAAATATGAGAATGATAAGAACTGTGACCATCTGAGATGCGCATAGTAATCTGCGTATGCATTATCCTCAAGCATAGACAGTGTCTTAACAAACTGGTCTTTAAAATCACCTTCTAACTTTATAACATTAGAAAGAACGTAACCAACGATATAGAAATCCTTAAGAGGATACTCAAACCCTCTTAAATTCTGTACCAAAAATGTATACTTTCTTCCTATTAGTAATAATAATACCAATAAAACTGATAATATGGAAGAAAAAATTAGAAAAAATAATCTTAATAACATAAATTTACACCTTTATCTGACAGATTTTATTTCCGTATACGTATGACCCAATGAAAATTCCGATAGCAATGACATTAACAATTACGCCCAAAGGTGATGCAAAACTATCAGCAAAAGACTTATTCGTTACTTTAAGAATTCCTACAATTAAGATAGGCATAAGACTCATTACTGTATGCTGAAGCTTATTTGATGTCAGTTTTGTATTAATCTCATCAATAATCTCCATCTTACCACTAATAACACTTGTAGTTCTTCCGATAACAGCATTCATATCACCACCCTTGTGATAACAAATGGTAAATACATCAACGAAGCTATTTACATCATCATTTCCAGATCTTACAGCAAAATCCCTTAACATGTCCTCTACTGCAATATTCTGATTAACACCATCAATAATCTCTTTTAATTCAATAACAATATAATCTGTTGGAGAATACTGCAAAGTTAAATCTACGTATGCAGATTCAAATGCAGCATGTACATTACTACCTGAAGAAAATGATGCGGCTAATGACTGAAGCATATCTCTAAACTGAAGTTTAAGTAAAGTATCTCTCTTTTCCTTACGATTTGCTTTATAGATTGGAATCGCATACTTAACAACAATCAAACCCACTACAATAAAAAATATTAAATCAGATATAGTTGTAGCTGTTGTTTTATAGCCATCACTAGTCTTAAATAATCCGCCAAAGAATATATTTGATACAAAACCACCCGCAAGAAAGGCCAATACAGGTACCAAAATCTTTTCCATTGGACTCATATAATATACAGAATAGTTAAGCATAGGATTATGTAACTTTGATTCAATATATTTGGGTTCAACTTTTTTGTTACTTTTCTTAGACATCCGAATTCTCCTAATTATATTTCAATTTTAATTCCAGAAAGCTGAAGTTTAAAAGTATTAATCATCTTATTCTCAGTTCTATTTAAGTGACCTGATACTTTCTCCAAAGTTGTGTACTCATCCTCTTCAAATTTATAAAGTGGATTAAGTATTATCTCACCATGCTCATATCCAACAACTTCAGTAATTTCCATTGTTTTACGTGATTTATCTCTTAATCGTGACAAATGAACAATTATATCAACAGCAGAAGCAATCTGTTGTCTAATAGCTTCAAGAGGAAGACCAGCAGCACCCTGAAGTACCATTGTCTCAAGACGACTAAGCATATCTTCTGTAGAATTGGCGTGACCAGTAGATAGTGATCCATCATGTCCTGTATTCATGGCCTGAAGCATATCTAATGCCTCACCACCACGGACCTCACCTACTACAATACGCTCAGGTCTCATACGAAGAGAAGATTTAATTAAGTCACGCATAGTAATCTGACCGACACCAGAAGCATTAGCATTACGAGTCTCAAGGCTTACAAGGTTCTCAACACCTACAATCTGTAACTCAGCTGAGTCCTCAATAGTAATAACTCGCTCATCCTTTGGAATATAGTTTGAAAGTGCATTCAAGAACGTAGTCTTACCAGAACCTGTACCACCACAGATAAAAATGTTGTATTTAGCTTTAACTAACAATTCCAACTTATCAGCAATTTCCTGAGTAATTGAACCATACTTAATCAATTTAGCAATTGTCATTGGTTCCTTGGAGAATTTACGAATAGTAAGTGTAGGTCCACAAAGGGCGATTGGAGGAAGTACTACATTTACACGAGAACCATCAGGTAAACGAGTATCACAAATAGGATTAGCCTGGTTAACTTCTCGACCAGCAAGAGCTACAATACGCTGAATAACATCTTCAAGTTTCTGCGTACTTTCAAACTCTTTATCAAGTTTGAACAACCTACCCTTCTGCTCAATAAAAATATTCTTTGGACCGTTAATCATTACCTCGGTAATTGTATCATCTTTAATAATTGCATCAAGAAGACCAAAACCTCTAATTGAACTATAAATCTGTTCAATGATAGAGACCTTCTGGTTGATGGTACAATAAATATTCTGTAATTTTTGTTCAACGATATCAGTTATTTTTGCTTCCAATTCTTCATCTGACAATTGACTTAACTGAAAATGATCATTTGCATATTTTCTTAATTCTGCTACGATTTCCTGTTCCTGTTCAAATGTCATAATTAACCACCTATATTGGCAAGAGCATCAAATACAACTTTAGAAATAACCGAATTAACAACCATAGAATTATCAGCATGTTCAAAACGCTGAACACCACCTAACTCCTTCCAATCATTAACCTCTAATCTCTGTCCAATCTTGCTGCTGAACTTATTATAAAGAATATATGTCTTGTCTCTTAAAGTGATACCATAAGAACCTTCAAGAATCTCAAGAGCCTGATGACATGAAGATAATTTCATAACTGAATTTTCTGTGCCATCACATGTATAAATGATTGCATCTGCATTTGCAATGAATGACAAGTCATCTTTTGATAAAGAATAATCATAATCAATAACGATAGTATCGTATACACCTAATTCCTGCAAAGCAAGAATCAATCTGTCTCTCTCTTCATTTGTAATCTCAAGAATATCAAGAGGATTAGAAATTTGAGAAAAATAAAAAACTCCACTTTCAGACTGCAAAACACAACTCTGAAGCTTCATAGCAAGATTAACTTTCTTACTCTTAAGTGCAAAAATGATATCACTAAAATTAGTATTTCCTCTACCAAAGAAAGCATCAACTGTTGGGAACTTCTGAAGATCCAAATACAATACTTTCTTTCCAAGAGCCGTAAGTCTAGTTGCACAGCTTATAGCCATTGTACTTGAACCTGATCCAGAACAAGGTGAACTAAAACAAATTGTAGTCGTCTTTGAATCACTAAATCTCTTATTAACAATACTAGTGCTACAAGTTGAATAAATATCAAGAATCAATTTGTAAATATCATCTGCTTTCTGGAAACGACAAATTGTTCTCTGACCTTCATATGATTCTATATCTCTTGAATCAACCAAATATGCAAAACCTATACGCTTTGGCAAATTCTCAACATCGACCTGGAATGATGTTCTTGCCAAAAAAACATCAATCTCAGTAGAGTGAATACAACTCATTGCAGAATCAAATTCTGTAAAAGCATAAAGCTCAAGCTTATCGGAAAACTTTGTACTAAAAACATCACATAATTTCTGTAGACAAATAACATCATTGTCTAATAAAGCTAAACGAATCTTCATAAACCCCTCTTACTTTGTTTTATTTCTTAAAATTTTATCCCAATGTTAAATAAAACGCAATAAACAAACCCTAGTTTAACAATTTTTTTTGCTTACATTTTGCCTATACTACACATTTAAAAGTGTTTAAAATAGGAAATAAAACTCTATATTTTTTTACACTTTAATATATAATCATTCTGTGAATATTTTTTTGAAAGTGAGATATTATATGATTTTAGTAGACAACTTTGAAAATCAACTTCAAGAATACTGGCAAGGCAAAATTAATAATATTCCTACCGCCAGCACGATGGTTAACCACATAATGGAACTCCGTAAGAACAGACTTAATAAGTTTAATTATCAGTTAAGATACAGAATTGAGAAAAATACCAGTTTTAATCCACATCATTCTCAGTTCGGTGATGCGAAATACGATGTAACAGTTGTTCAAGATCACATTTTCTTAACCAGAGCAATATTTAAGGGCGATAAACTCATTCAGAATAAAAAAGAGAACAAAATTCTTTTTACTCATGTTGAAAGTCTTATCCAAAAAAGCCCTGATGAGAGTGAGATAATTAACTGTCCTAACTGCGGTGCTCCACAATCAATTGCAGCTATTAGAACTGGTTGTCAGTTTTGTGGTACACATTTTGAGATGACTGATATTTATCCATCTGTTTCTCTCGTATTCTTTTTGGACGATTATGCTCTTTCAAAAAATAATATGGAAACTACTTCTGGGAAAGTACAAACAATTGCTAAAAGTTATTTAAATTTATTTAAACTTTTTTCTCAAATCCCGGATGTCGTTGAAAAAGTTAAAGATGGTGCATTAAGTTCTAATAAAGTATTTGAAGAATTTATGTGTCAATATAGACCAGACTTTTCATTTCAACAATTTGGAGATGCTGCACTTTCTATGTTTTTAGTTTATCTCTTTTCTGATGAACCGAATAATCTTCCTTTTATTAATATAGAAAACTGTCCAGTACTTGAACCTACACTTGTTGATTATGATTATAAAAATGGCGGAATATCTGTTGTAAAAGATTCATGTAAAATTAATGGAGATTTTGCAACTGTAGATGTACTCTTCTATATTAATGAATATTACGACGATAGAGGATCACTTCGCCTTGCCAACAATAAATATTGCGTTTCTTTGAAGAGAAATATAAATACACCAGTAGATTTTGGTTTCTCATTTACCAAGATTAACTGTCCATCCTGTGGTGCAGTGTTTGATGCCCTAAAGAACTGTAACTGTCCTTACTGCTCAACAAGATATCAAATGAAAGGCGAAGACTGGACTATCACTGATATTAAAAAGCTGCGCTAAGAGTTTTTTTACTTACAACAATCCCCTGCTTACCACTTGGTAAACAGGGGATTTTTAAATTACAGATAAAAACAAATACTATTAGTTATAAAGGAACTCTTCACCATTGTACTTAATTACAACTTCGTTATCAGAGCCCTCTGGCAAAGCCTCAACATGACCAACAATTCTTGCGTCAACATCAAAAGACTTAGAGATCTCAATGATTCCCTCTGCAACTGATTCATCACAATAGAACTCAATTCTGTGACCACAGTTAAATACCTGGAACATCTCCTTCATTGGAATCTCACCAGACTCATAAATTGTCTTAAAGATTGGAGGCAACTCAAAGAGGTTATCCTTAACGATGCGAATATTCTTACCAAAGTCACGACACTTAGCCTGACCACCACCAGTACAGTGAATAATACCTGAGATAGAGTCCTTATATTTCTTAAGTACAGGAATGATAATTGGAAGGAATGTTCTTGTTGGAGCAAGAATTGCCTCACCTACCGTTACATCTGTACCTGGAAGATTATCTGTAAGACGGAACTTTCCACAGTAAGCCTTATCTTCTGTGAGCGTATCTGAGAAAGACTCCTTGTAATTCTCATAATAATACTTTGACAAAAGCATGTGACGAGCAGCTGTAAGACCATTTGAAGAAATACCAGAGTTATAAGAATTCTCATAAGATGCCTTACCTGAAGATGCAAGACCTACGATAACATGACCTGGCTTAATGTTTGCTGCATTAACTACATCTGATCTTTTAACACGAGCAACGATAGTTGAATCTACAATAAGAGTATTTACGAGATCACCAACATCAGCTGTCTCTCCACCACACATCTTAATATTGATGCCATTATCAGCGAGCTTAGCTATAACTTCATCGTAGCCTTCAATAACCTTTGCAATTGCCTTACCATCAACACGATGAGCATTACGACCGATTGTGTTACTTAATACTAAATTCTCATAGCATCCAACACAAGCAAGATCATCAGTATTCATTACAAGAGAATCCTGTGCCAAGCCCTTAAACCAATCATAATTACCTGTCTCTTTATACATAAGATAAGCAACTGAAGACTTTGTACCAGCACCGTCAGCATGAATTGCTACACAGTAATCGTCATCACCAGCAATATCCTCAATCATTTTACAAAAAGCACCAGGAACTACGCCCTTAGACTGGTTCTTAACTGCCTTCTTAACATCGTCCTTTGTAGGTGATACACCTCTGCTCAAATAAGATTCTGCAGACATAAAAATCCTCCTATATATTAAATCCAAAATATAAACTAAATAATCCAAGCAGGCCGATAAGCCGGGTTCTGTTTATGACAATCATCTATCTAGTATTGATATTGCTATCAATCTCAAGCCATCTCCTCGAGGCCCGCGGACAACGGTTACTCCTCTCCGCGATGTTGCTCCAGGTGGGGTTTACAAGGCCACTATGTCTCCATAATGCCGGTGAGCTCTTACCTCGCCTTTTCATCCTTACCGTAAAACGGCGGTTTTCTTTTCTGTTGCACTTTCCTTAAAGTTACCTTCACCAGCCGTTAGCTGGCACCTTTGTCCTATGGAGCCCGGACTTTCCTCATGTACCACCGTTAGGCATATGGTACCCGCGATTGTCTGAGCCTGCTCAGAAGCAATACCATTATAAACTAAAACGGACAAAATTTATAATAAATCAGACAAAAGATTCATTGCCAAAATCAACAAATATATCCATATCTTCATATTTGTCGTTGATTAATTTCTTTAAAGCTGGTAAATAAACTCTCTCTGTCGCATTATGTCCTGCAATAATTGTTGCAATACCATAAGATTCAAGAAGAAGACATATATGATGCTTTATCTCACCAGATATAACCAGATTAACGTTATTTTCCAATAATGAAGGAATTACATCTTCATCAAATGATCCACCCTGAACAAAAGCTCTGGACACCTTTGAATTAATATCATTAATTGATATACAGCCTGAAGAATTTAAGTTTTCTTTTACCTGTGACATTATTGCAGATAAGCTACTCTCATCAAAATCACATATTACTCCACAAAATACCTTTTCCTTTGGTAAAGATAATAATGATGTCTTCTCACCAAAAATCTTATTAGCAAGAACATTATTAGAATATTCATCGCAATAATCAAGATTAGTATGAAATGCAGCATATGATACATCATTTTTAATAAGTTCGGTAATAATAAACCCAGTAGGATTATCAACAAGTACGCTATTTATCCCACCAAAAATCAGTGGATGATGTGAGATAACAAGATCATAATTTCCACCTATCACTTTCGCCAAAGAAGAATTATTCAAATCCAGAGTAATAAAAATACGCTTTACTTCCTTATTTTTGTCGCCAACGAGAAGGCCAACATTATCAAAACTTAAGGCAGTATTTAAAGGAAAATTCTCATCAAGAAAAGAAACAATGTCACTAACCTTTGTCATAATACTTTACTCCACCAAACCTCTATTTTTCATAACTTCATACAACCTGCTATCGCCTCTGCTTCTTAGCACAAATACTTCATCCAGATGTTTATGATATGCCAGAGTAAGTTCATCATCTTTATTTAACAGAAGCATAC
The DNA here is from genome assembly GCA_024403775.1 of Clostridia bacterium. Lineage (GTDB taxonomy): Bacteria > Bacillota > Clostridia > Saccharofermentanales > Saccharofermentanaceae > Saccharofermentans. The sequence continues at coordinate 8,432 of JAKSRE010000021.1, forward strand.
CGTAATATACCGCCTCATCAGATAAATCGTAAGAAACACCTGTAAATCTTACCTTCATTATTACATAGTAATTCTCATTGTCATAACTTACTATCTCATCTACAAGCTCAAATCCTTTATTAGAGAGAAACTCTCTTACCTTATCCAGTGATTTTTGAGGCTGAATAATAAAATCGACTGTCCCAAGTATCTCAGGTTCAATTGATTCAAGAGCATAGGTCATAATATCAATAATATTATTTCCACCCATACCAGCAATGACAATAGAATCATTTTCTCTTATATAAACACCTCTGATTCCGTCAGTGTTATATACTGTTGAATTTGCCATAAATCCTGCCTCAATAAGAGCATTATAACTTCTCTCTGCAGGCTGTCTGTTAATATCTGTAGCAATAGCAAATGGAGTAATATTATTTTGCAGACAATAAATCGCGAAAAGCGCATGATCTGATCCAACATCAATCACACGACCGTTCATAGTTTTCAATTTATCTAACGCGTTATATACCGTTAATAAGCGTGGTGGCAAGTTAATCATTTAATCTCATCCAATCTTTCTATTTCTCGCTGATAGACATCTATATTATTTTGAACAATCTTCATTCGTTCCTCAATAGAAGCCCTCAAATCAGGTGAAGTATTACTATATAAAATCGAATCATTAAAGTATGCATTCTTAAGAATCGATATTCTTCTCAAAAACAGAGCTTTAAGATACATATCATGTTTTACCTTGAACTCATTACAGTATCTTGAGATTCTTCTAAAAGCTTCAAGGAAAGCCTCTCTTGCACTAATACCATTTAGTGTGAACTGCATAAGATAAGCTTGAAACATATCAATATCAATTCCCTCTTCATCATCGAAATTATCAAGTATATACTTAACAAAATCTTTCATATTATCGCCAACAAAATCTTCTGGCGTTAATATCCAGTTATTATTAATAAACTCCTCGTTTGCCAGGTCCTTACCTAACAGAACCGCAAGCACCATCAAGTCTATTTCTTCTCTGTATGCAAGATCTGAAGGTACTCTGTTAGGATTAGAAAAACCAGCAAGCGAATTAGTATGCTCCTGTTCAACAGGGATTTCTTCTTCGTTTGTTTCAGGTGGGATATCGTCTGGATCATATTCCTGAACTGGATAATCGTTTACTCTCGCCTTTCGCTGCTCAGCAACACGAGCCTGCCTTAATTCCTCCTGATTGATTTTTATAGAAGCATCCTTCATACGATCAACAATTACATCCGGACTTGCATTAAGATAAGGAGAAGCAACAGAAGCCATTCTGCCCTGCTTTACAGGATCAGAGAGCCATGAACCATATCTGATAATATCTTTCTGATAGCTAAAATCATCAAGAGAACCATCCTTAAAATTATCCTCATAGGCCTTGTTTGTAAGATACTTATCTACATCAAGTGCATTGTCGACAACTTCCTGGAACCGCTCTTTACCAAATTCTCTAATAAATTCATCAGGATCTTTGGCATTGGGTACTTTTGCAATCTTAACTCTTACTTCAAGAGTTTTAATTTTACGCATATAAGCCTGAATCATCTGAATAGCTCTGATAGCCGCCTTTTGTCCTGCATTATCCGCATCGAAAAAGAATACAATCTCACTTGCATACTTGGAAGCAAGTCTTAACTGTTCCTCGGTAAAAGCGGTACCAAGCGAAGCTACCGCATTTGTAACGCCAGCCTGATGCATTGCTATGGTATCCATATAGCCTTCAACGATAATAAGGCGTGATGAACGTTCTTTCTTGGCAAAATTTAATCCATAGAAATGCTCTTTCTTGTTATAAACAAGCGAATCAGGAGAATTTACATATTTGGCCTTATCATCAATAAGAGTTCTTCCTCCAAAAGCAATAAGCTTTCCAAAGGAATCAAAAATAGGAAACATAAGTCTATCATGGAATAAATCATAGACCTTACCATTCTTTGATGAACGTACAAATAAACCTGAATTTAAAAGCTCATCATCCTTATAACCTTTGTCATGAAGAATTCCATATAGATTACTAAATCCATTTGGAGCATATCCAAGACCAAACTTCTTACAGGTAGAAGGTGACAGATTACGGTTTATAGCATATTCTCTGGCAACCTTACCAATCTTAGGATCAATAAGACACATATAGTAATATTTTGCCGCCTCATTAAGAATACTTCTTACTCTGTCCTTCTTCTCTGATAATTCATTACTATTACCCTCACGGGTTCTTTCTGGAACATCTACACCATATTGTTTACCAAGGAACCTTATAGCTTCTGGATAAGACAAATGTTCCATCTCCTGGATAAAAGTAATTGCATTACCACCCTTCTGACATCCAAAACAGTGAAAAATATTCTTATTTAAGGATACAGTAAAAGATGGGGTTTTCTCTGAATGAAATGGACATAGTCCAAGAAGATTCTGGCCTGTTCTTTTGGTAAAAGTCACATAACTGCCAACAACCGATTCAATATCGGCTTTGTTTAGAATTTCATCTCTAATATCATCAGAAATAAATCCGCCTGTATGTGCCATTTTTGCTCCTAAAAACTCTTTTATTTAAAAACATAAGGCTGCAACTTCAAATTGAAGATACAGCCCGATTAACTGTCTAATTAATTATAACACTTATTAGTGATTATTTTTTATTCTCTGATGCATTCATTGAATCACGGCTAATAACTGTACCAATTGACTGCTTCTGGAATGTAACAAGAGTATTTGTTACAGAAGTTGAGATTGTAACCTCATCTTCCTTAAGATTAGCAACGAATCCTACAAGACCACCAATTGTAACTACCTTATCACCCACACGAAGCTCTGAGAGCTGCTTCTTAAGCTCTTTATCCTTCTTACGCTGTGGAACAATCATTGCAACATAGAAAATGATTGTCATAACAACAAGAATAATCATTGGTCCAAATGTAGCTGCATTCATCTCAGCAGTAGACATCTCGCTTGTAGCAGCTGCATCAAGAAACATAGCAAAATTCAACATATATTATCTCCTTATATACTTTTAGATATTTTTAGCAATAATCTCATTTGTGAGATCCTGCATTGAATACATTCCTGGTCCCTTATCAGCAATAAACTTTGCTGCATTCAAAGCACCTCTGCCAAATACGGCACGATCCTGAGCCTTATGACTGATTGTCAGAATCTCTTCATCACCGATAAACATAACATCATGATCACCAACGATATTTCCACCTCTTATTGCAGAGATACCGAGCTCCTTGTGATCTCTTGCCTTACGATAATCATGTCTGTCGTATACATATTCTACTTCATTATTTGTCTCTTCAGAAATAATATCGGCAATCATGTAAGCAGTTCCAGATGGAGCATCAAGTTTCTTATTATGATGAGCTTCAACAATTTCCATCTCACATTCAGGATAAAGAACTCTAGTTGCAGTTCTAACCAGCTCAAAAAGAACATTCATGCCAAGGCTCATATTGGCACTCTTAAATACTGGAATCTTCTTAGAAGCATCAATAAGACTATTTACAGTTGCATCATCAAGACCTGTTGTACAACAAACCAAGCCTTTCTTATTCTGCACTGCATACTCGATAATAACTGGAACAATTGAAGCGTTAGAAAAGTCGATAATAACATCAAAGTCAACATCAACCTCACTAATTGATTTAAAGATTGGATAACCAAAACCATTTGGCTGATCAAACAAATCGCAACCAGCTACAATTCTATATTCATCACTATGCTGACACATCTCACTAATGCGTCTTCCCATACGACCATTACAGCCATACATAAGAATATTAACCACTGTAATTACCTCCAAAAATCAATTAATTAAGCAAAATAGCTAGTCAAAGCACTTGTATCATACATATCAAGAACTTTGATAAGCTTATCTCTGTTTGCTGGGCTAAGCTCGCAAAGTGGCAAACGGCAAGGACCACAACCAACGCCAAGAATATTAAGAGCTTCCTTAACTGGGATTGGATTTACCTCACAGAACATACTGTTTACAAGTGGAATTACATCAATCTGCAAATCGCGTGCAGCAGCATAATCGCCTTCCAAAGCAAGATGCATCATCTTAGATGTTCTCTCAGGAAGAATATTTGCAACTACAGAAATAACACCCTTAGCACCAAGAGATACCATTGGTACAGCAAGTCCATCCTCGCCAGAATACATAACAAATCTGTCACCAAGGCTGCTGTAAATATCAGGTACCTGACCAAAATTACATTCCTTAATAGCAACAATATTCTCAAAAGCAGCAAGTCTCTCAAGAACAGCTGGAGTAATATTTACATTTGTTCTTGAAGGAACATTGTAAAGAATAATTGGACAATCACAATTATTAGCATGCTCAGCATAATGTCTGTAAAGACCTTCTGGTGTACACTTATTGTAATAAGGAGTTACAAGCAACACAGCGTCAGCGCCCATAGAAGCAGCTTCCTTTGTAAGTTCTACTCCGTGAGCAGTATCATTAGAACCTGTACCAGCGATAACAGGAACTCTGTGGTTAACTGCATCTATAACACACTTAATAGTAGCAAGGTGTTCTTCATTTGGCATTGTTGAAGCTTCTCCAGTAGAACCACATACAACAATTGCATCAGTCTTATTTGCAATATGGAATTCAACCATCTTTTCAAGCTTTGCAAAATCCACACCCTTCTCATTAAATGGTGTAACAAGAGCTACTGCGGATCCTTCAAAAATAGGCTTAGACATAAATGGTGCCTCCTCTAATTTTTTTATCAATTATAAATCATCTCACATAAAGACAACAGACTAATTTTATCATTTAATAAAGAAAATAGTCAAATTGCATATTGATAGGTTTTGTGTATAATAACATAGAAAATATATAATAAAAATATATAAAAGGCATATTTATGAAAACTAGTGATTTTAATTACTACCTTCCAGAAGAATTAATTGCTCAAAAGCCTCTTGTTGACCGAACATCTTCAAGACTTCTTGTGCTTGATAAAAATACCGGTAAAAGACTTCATAAGCACTTTTCTGATTTACCAGAGTTCCTTAAAAGCGGTGATGTTCTGGTAATTAATAATACTCGTGTAATTCCTGCAAGACTTCTTGGAGTAAGAAGTGACACTTTGTCCCCTGTTGAATTACTACTTCTCAAAAGAATTGATGAGAATCATTGGGAGACTCTTGCAAGACCTGGTAAGAAAGTACGTGAAGGCAGAAAATTTACTTTCATCCCAGGAAAGCTTGAAGCAGAATGTGAGAAAGTTCTGGACAATGGTAACAGAATTATCCGTTTTGATTTTGAAGGAATCTGGGAAGAAGTTCTTGATGAAGCAGGAATTATGCCTCTTCCACCATACATTCATGAGAAACTCGAAGATAAAGAAAGATACCAGACTGTATATAGTAAGGATCCTGGTTCAGCCGCAGCTCCAACTGCTGGTCTTCACTTCACAAAAGAGCTTTTATCTTCTCTTCGCGCTAGTGGTATCGAAATCGCTGAAGTAACTCTTCATGTTGGACTTGGAACTTTCAGACCAGTAAAGGTTGAAGATGTGCTAGATCACGAAATGCATTCTGAATGGTATGAATTTAATGAAGAAGCTTCAGCTATTATTAATAAAGCTCGTGCAGAAGGCAGAAGAATCATATCTGTAGGAACAACTTCTACAAGAGTTTTGGAAACTGTTGCAACAAATGATCCAGAAATGAAGCCTTGCTCAGGATATACCAATATTTTTATCTATCCTGGATATGAATTTAAGTGTGTTAATTCTTTGATTACAAATTTCCACTTACCAGAATCTACTCTGATTATGCTTGTAAGTGCTTTATCAACAAAAGAGATTGTACTCGACACATATAAAGAAGCCGTTGAGCAGAAATACAGATTTTTTAGTTTTGGCGATGCTATGTTTATTACTACTTTATAAGATTTTTGAAAGGAAAAACTATGAGTAAATACCCTGTTTGGTACGAACACATCCATACATGTAGTCAGACTGGTGCAAGATTAGGTATTGTCCACACTCCACATGGTTCTTTTGAGACTCCGGCATTCATGCCAGTTGGAACTCAGGCTACTGTTAAAGGAATGAGCCCAGAAGAAGTTTCTTCAATGGGTGCAAATATTATTCTGTCCAACACTTATCACCTTTGGATGAGACCAGGAAGTGAGCTTGTAAAAAAAGCTGGTGGACTTCATAAGTTTATGAACTGGAATGGTGCAATTCTGACTGATAGTGGCGGATTCCAGGTATTCTCACTAGCTAAGCCAAAAGACATCGTAGAAGAAGGCGTTCATTTTAGATCACATATTGATGGATCAAAGCATTTCTTGACACCTGAGATATCAATGCAGGTACAAAATGACCTTGGTTCTGATATTATCATGGCTTTTGATGAATGTTGTGCATATCCTTCACCAAAGCAGTATGCGGATCGTTCTCTTGAGAGAACTACAAGATGGCTTGAGCGTTGTATCGATGCACATAAGAATCCTGATAAACAGGCTCTTTTCGGAATTATTCAGGGTTCAATGTATGAAGATCTCCGTAAAAAGAGTGCTGAACAGATTGTCTCACATGATTTACCTGGATATGCTATTGGTGGATTGTCAGTTGGTGAACCTGGTGAACTTATGTATCAGATTCTTGACTGCACTGTACCACTTATGCCAGAAGATAAGCCTAGATATCTTATGGGTGTCGGAACACCTGATTATCTTATTGAAGGAGCTATTCGCGGTATTGATATGTTTGACTGCGTTCTCCCTACCCGTCTTGGAAGACATGGAACTGTCATGACTTCCAATGGAAGAATCATCATTAGAGATTCCAAGTTTGCTGAAGACTTGAATCCTATGGATCCTGAATGTGACTGCTACGCATGTAAAAACTATTCAGCAGCTTACATCCGTCACCTTATCAAGGCAAAGGAATCATTTGGTCAGAGACTTTGCTCTTGGCATAATATTGCATTCCTCTTAAATCTTATGGAAGATGTAAGAGATGCAATAAGACATGACTGCCTCGGTGACTTTAGAAATGAGTTCTATGCCAAGTATTATGACAAGAAGTAATTAATATAATTCTTTCCAAAATAAAAAAGCGTGAGCGAACCTCATGCTTTTTTTATTATCAATCTTCAGTTATCTCATAAACATTAACCTGAACTCTCTCAGGAAGCATTTCGGATACACGGAAATACACATCGTCATTATTGGAATAAACAATAATTGGAAGTTCAACATATCCAGCAGAATCAATTGATGAATAATCTGGTGTTGCTGCAATAATCGAACTGTCAAGTCTGTTAATAGTATTCTGACGACCTACAACTGTAACCTCAACATTAGATATTGAATAAGAAATATCCATATTATTAGGAACATTATCGTATCTTATAGGAAGTGATATTGTTCGCTCCTTAATTGGATTATTATTAATCTGAATATACATCCAAAGACCTGTAGAAAATAAGATAGAAACCATAATAAATATAAGTCTGTGAATAATTCCTACCTTACTTACTTTCTGGCCCTCAACAAATCTCTCTATCACCGGTGATACCTTGGCAGATTCACTATTCTCACTTGAACTCATCTTAAGGTAATCATCTGTTATTGCCTCAGTTACTTTAATAACAGGTGCTGATGAACGGGCATTTGCATTACGCTTACCACCAATGCTCTTCTTAGGCGTTGTATTCTTAATCAGTTCTTCTTTATCGAGCTCAAGAACTGGCTTTTCCTTCTTAAAGACATTGCGAATAACTGAACCTACCGACTGCTTCTCTTCTTTCTGATTGGATAAGCCCAGAAGATAAGACAGATTTGCCTCTAACTCCTTACTATCCTTCATCTCAAAAAGGCGACCATTAACAGCAATAGAAGTCTTTCCTCTCTCCTCTGATACAACAACGGCAATTGTATCACCAATCTCACTTGCACCTACCGCAGCTCTGTGTCTGGTTCCACTTCTCTCCAAGTGCTGCATTGTAACAGAAAGTGGGACATGGCAACGTGTTGCTACAATTCTGTTATTTCTAATCAGAACCGCACCATCGTGCATAGGAGCACCCTTATAGAATATTGACTGAAGTACAGAACTAGATACTGATGAATCCATTCTTACAACATTTTCCTGAGATAATAAGTCTTCAAGACTTGTAGTTCTCTCAAGAAGAATAAGTGCACCAGTATATGTTTTAGACATCTCTTTACATGCTGAACAGATATCATTAACAAGAGCCGTCATCTGAGTTGTAGCACCTACATTTCCGAAAGTTGACTTTATTTTGCCAAATGATCTGATACCAACAGTTTCCAAAACTCTACGAAGCTCAGGCTGAAATATAACAATAAAAGCAAAAGCAATAACATACAAAAGCTTATTAAATATAAAACCGACCATCTGAAGTCCAAAGAAACTACAAACTACAACAAAAAGGAAAATAAGAATTATTCCCTTCATAAGCTGCCATGCTCTGGTCTGCTTGAGGAAGATAAGAAACCAGTAAAACAAAAATGCTATAAGAAGAATATCAACGACATAGCGAATAATATCTGCACGACTGCCAAAGAACAGATAGCCATCCTGCAAACTACGTACAAACTCCTGAATAAAGTCAATTACTTTCTCAGCAATTGAATCAGAATTATTCATTTAATTCCTCCATGCAAACCAATATTTATAAACTAAATTCTATTATAGCACAAAATTACCCGAGTCCTTCTACAATTTCAGTCTCAAGTCTTGCCACATCACAAAGAAAAATATCTCGTCCATCTACTCTTATAAGGCCATCCTTTTCCATGGCAATCAGTTCACGTGAAAACGATGGTCTTGGCATTGCAAGATATTTAGCAACAATCTCTTTCGAGACAGGAAGCTGCACCTTCTTACGGATTACTTTATTACGATAATCGCAGGACTTAGTACAATCTTCGCAATTTAAGCCTTTGTCAAAGATTTCCTCTTCGTGCTCACTTCTCTGCTGATTATATAAATCTATAAGATAATAAGCTATTTTCTCTCTTAAAGTTTTCTGGGATAGAAGTTCTATTCTTCTGTTCTGATTTTTGATTCTGTCCGACAGAACTCTTAAGAAGTTATCCTTTATTACAGGATTCTCATTCATAAGACTGTTTATATAATCTTTTCCAATATATGCAACCAAAGCATTAGAACTTGCTTCAAGTGTAGATGAATAAGTATTTTGGGAACTATAGATAATCTCCTCGCCAAAAAAATCACCTTCATTAAGAAGGGCAATTGTAGCAAATTCACCACCAGATGAGATTTTTTGCATTGCAACACTACCACTTAATATTACACAAACTGAGGTGCATGAACTTCCCTCATGAGCAAGAATCTCACCCTTGGAATATTGTCTTAATCTAGTATGAAGGGAGATTTTCTCAAGACTCTTTACATCTGCACCAATAAAAAGTGGTGATGTAAACAAATAATTCTTGCGACATTTCTCGCTCATTTTAAGAGTAGTTTCCATATGCAATAAATCTCCGCTTTACATGTTTTTATAAGCTATAACGCCATCTATTATACTCATAACAAGTATACTCTCCTCATTAAAAACATTTAATGAGCCTTTATACCCTGGCTTAATCTCACCAAGTTTAACTTCATCCGGACAAATCTTCATTCTAAGTAAAGGATTAACAGTTAATGCCTTTATAACTTTAACTTTGTCTATTCCTGCATCGGTAAGGACCTTATATTCTTCTGACAGATTACTTACCGAACCTGCTAAGTTGCCTTCTGGACCAAAGTAGGTTCTGTTATTCTTTACCAAAACTTTGGTCGTACCAAGAACATATTCCCCATCCATCATACCTGCTCCACGCATAGCATCGGAAACAATAACAATTCTGTTTTCATCATATACTCTGAACAACATTCTAAGCATTGGTGCTTCAATATGTTTTCCGTCACAAATAAGTTCAACAAATGCTTCTTTATCCATGGCAGCCGCAGGAATATTAGGTGAACGCTTACTCATTTCACGCATCGCATTTAACAAATGTGTAACTGAATTAGCGCCGCTCTTTATAGCCAAGGAAGCAGTATCATAATCACAGTCAGTATGTGCAAGAGATAAAGAAAACTTGTCACTAAATGCTTTTATAAATTCATCCATTCCAGCTAATTCGGGAGCAAAACTAATGATTTTGATTAATCCTGGATATTTACTATCAATTCTTTCTATTAATCTTTTTCCTTCAATAAGATCCAGAAATGTTGTCTCATCCTGAGCCGCAGATTTTGCCTTATTAAGTAAAGGACCTTCAAGATGAATTCCTAATATATCTGAATGAGAAAAATCACTGTCTTTTAATTCATCTTTTGCAATCTGAACAGAATCAAACACTTTAACAATATCAATCTCATGAAGTGCCATTGTCGTAGGACAAAAAGCAGCTACCCCAAATTCAGGAAGCCTTCTAGCCATCGTAACAATACCATCTTTATTACTGTCACTGGTATCAGCACCAAAAGCACCATGTATATGACAGTCGATAAATCCTGGCGTAATACAAAATCCAGATGCATCAATAACAGAATATTCCTCATCACTTAGGTTTTGTTTATCAGTAAAATAACCATTCTCGATATAAATATCAGTTTTGACAAATCTGTTATCTATGTAGGCAGTTCCATTAATCAGCTTTATATTCTGCTTCAAATTCAATATCCTCTCTTCCGAAGACTGTATGTTCATTTTTACGAAGAATTCTAATTAAATCCAAATCGTCCTTAGGAACCTCTTTAAGAACAACTCCTGCCTTAGGAGCATTACCATAATTATGACAATCTGAACCAGCTGTCATAGGTTTATTAAATAATCTGGCAATTCTTAAAGCCTTGATGTCATTATCTGGATTCCAGTTACCTGCATTAATAACTTCAATAGCATCAACAAGGTATGCATATGGACGCTTTGTGCTGATATACCACGCATCACGATATGGGTGAACCTGAATAACATAAGCTCCATTATCTTGAAAGAACGGAATAAACTCATCTGGAGTCATATTCATAACTTCCGGATGATTAATCATCCATTCCTTAGTTATTCCCAAAACAATAAATTCAGTTGATTTGTAATTAAACTCAAAAGAACTAAACACCTTAAGTCCGATTCTCTCACCTTCATCGACAGCTTCTTCACAGCCTTTAAAGAACAGATTCATCTGTGTTTCCCATGGAAGATTCTTGTCAATCGAAGTATTGCCATTAATAAAGTGATTAGTAATAGCGACACCATCAAAACCCAGTTCTTTATACATTCTTACTGCAGTTCTGGCATCTATATGTGAGCATTTACTTGCTTCAGAAGTATGAAGGTGCAATTCAAGTCTGAACCCTTCTTCTATGTTTTTACCTTCGAAAAAATTAATTAAATCACTCATAACACACTCACCAGAACAACAATGATATCTAATTATACCAAATAAAAGCAGCTTAATCTCTAGAATCAGCGATTACAATAAGGGCATCACCCTCTTCAATGTGAATTGAAAAGGAATCGGCTCCTTCTTTAAGTTTATTACTTATTGTAAGGCTGCTGCCATACTTTAAATCAGCATTATTTAACTCATAATAAAGGCCTTCAGTTGTAACGCCTTTAACATCACCATGATTTAAAACAATTGATATTGCACAATATTCAGGACTGTTTATACCTCTTAAAGTTATGCTTTCTTTCCCTACCATAGGAATAACATCAGTCATCCCGTCTGTTGCGGTAATATCGTAGCCTTCTTTATGTAAAAGAAGAATCAGATTCATATTAGCCATTACATGGTCAATTCTGCCAGCTAATGAGCATGCAAGAATAATCTCAGTAGACTTATCCTCAATCATTCTTAATGCGAGTTCTGTATCCGTCATATCTTTCTCAGGTGGAAACACCTCAACAGGTATATTATTCTTACGAATCAGTTCTTTTGCTTCAAACGAAGCAGAATCAAGATCACCTACAATTTTATCAATTCTAATATTATTAGAAAAAGCAAAATCTGCACCGCTGTCGGCACAGATAATCTGATCACAAGTGTCAGCTATTGCTTTAATTGAAGGATTTTTATTTGGACCACCAGTAATTATGAGAGTGCGCATGCCTTAAGATCCTTTACAGCCTTGGATTTATCAGGAGCACAGAAAACAGTACTTCCTGTAACAAAAAGTGTAGCGCCTGCATTATATATATCAGAGGCATTACCATTAATAACACCGCCATCTACTGATAAAAGTGCTTTACTATTAATTGAATCAAGCTGAGTTCTTATAAACTTAAGTCGTTCCAATGCTTCTGGCATAAACTTCTGTCCTCCAAAACCAGGACGAACTGACATTACAAGAAACAAATCCAATTCCTTAAGATAAGGAACAACTGTCTCAATTGGTGTATCTGGATGAATCGACATTCCAGCCTTCTTACCTTGGGCTTTTATAAGTTCAATTGTCCTAAGTGGATCCTTAGAACACTCAACATGAAATGTAATATAATCTGAACCAGCATCTGCAAATGCAGCAATATATTCATCAGGATTATCAATCATGAGATGGGTATCAAAAATCATATCAGTATGTTTACGGATTGACTTTATAACAGGAAGACCAATTGACATATTAGGTACATAATGACCATCCATAACATCAAGATGAAGGAACGTACAATCACCCTCAATAGCCTTAATGTCATCCATCAAATAACCAAAATCTGCTGACAAAACAGAAGGTGCAATCTCAGGTGCACTCCACATTGTAGGATCAACTGATTCTCTTAACTCATAATTCATTTTATTTATCTCTCCACTTAATAATCTTTAATGAATAATTATTGCGATTTTCATATGCCTCAAGATAGAATTCTTTATATCTCTCATAGCGACCTTTGTCAATGGTATCATCTATCAATGATAAAACATTACAACATTTCTCATTAATATGTCTGCAATCATCAAACTTACATTCATTGGATGCTTCTATCATCTCTGGATATCCAAGAATAATCTCATCATAACCTATTCCCAATTCCAAAAGACTTAGAGACGTAAATCCTGGCGTATCTGTAATATCATTATTGGATTTATCCAGTCTAAAAAGTTCCACATGTCTTGTAGTATGCTTACCACGTTTAAGTCTGTCGCTAACCTCTCCAACTTCCAGTGTCTCATTATCAAGGAACAAATTACACATTGTACTCTTGCCTACACCTGAAGGACCAGCAAATGCTATGAGTGAATTCTCAATTCCCTCAAACAAATCACTTTCGAGAAGTGGATCATCCAAGGAGGATACAAAACATTTATAACCCGCTTTACTATAGATATTAAACAGGCGTGTTGCCTCATCCCTGTCAAGATCAGCCTTGGTAAAGATAATGTATGGAGTGATATTCAAAATAGCAAGAATAATCAGCATCTTATCAAGAAGCTTAAGATCAGGTTCAGGATCCTTGACTGCGAAAGTTAATAATAAATAGTCAACATTAGCTAGTGGCGGTCTGACAAGATAATTGCGGCGTTTATGAATTCGAACGATAACATAAGGAATATCAGGATCTCCAGATACGTCATAGTCAACAATGTCACCTATACAAGGGATTTTATTAACATTACGTATTTTTCCACGTATCATACATGAGAGAAGCTCTCCATCTTCACTTCTGACTGTATATGTGCCTCCTACACCTTTTGTAATAATTCCTGTTTTCATTCATTCTCCAAAATCAATTTATTCTAAAAACACTCTTATGGATTTTCCACATTACCATTGCCTTCAGGTGACTCCGTATTATCTGGGTTTCCCTGCGTCTCTGGCACTGGAGCAGAAGTCTCCTCAGGAGTTGGGGTCGCTGTAGGTTCCGGCGTTGCAGTTGGAACTGGCGTTGCTGTTGCTGTTGGAACTGGTGTCGCTGTCGGAACTGGCGTTGCTGTTGGAACTGGTGTCGCAGTCGGAACTGGCGTTGCTGTTGGGGCAGGTGTCGCAGTTGGCAGAGCCGTAAATACAGCAAGATAATGGAAACTCTGATTTGTAATCGTAATAGTCAGGTTTGGATTATAGGCAATAATATTACCCTTATTATCCTGCCAATAACCAAACTGGAAACCAGGATCTGGGACAGCATTAACTGTAACAACTGTCTCTGGAGCAACTGGCTCAATTCCGTCAATATGACCTCCACCAACGATATCAACTACCATCTGAATAAGTGGTGGTGTTGGTGTTGGGGTTCCACCTCGTTCGATATCTTCCCAGGTGCCAACATATACATTTACAGGAGTTCTTGGTCTAACCACCTCGCCTGCTTCTGGCATGGACATAATTACATACTGCTGAGATGCAGGAAGATCTTTTACTTCAATACTTCCTTCAACATTACCAATACTTAACTGAGAATCTGAAAGAACATCAATTGCCTGAGCAAGTGTCAATTCAGACAAATCAGGAACTACAACACGACTAAGTTCACGTGCATAAATGAGTGTTACAGTACTTCCCGGAGCAACAGGAGTTCCCTGTGGTGGATCAGTTCTTACAATAAGATTTGGTGAACATTCATCAGTCTCCTCAAAGTCTAGTAAGAAATTAAGGTTGACATCACCTGAATTAGTTCCATCAAGGATTGTTCTATAATCGAGACCTACATAATTAGGAAGAATTATTGTCTCAGCATCAGGAGACTGGGATACTGTGATAATCAGAGGTGTCTTATTACTACCAATTGAGATAGTAATACCCTCAGAAATGCTTTGTCTGATAACTACGTTTGGAACATAATCATCACGTACCTCATACTCAACTTTATAATCTCTTCCTTCAACAAGAGAACTTGCACCAAAGCGTTTCTCAACTTCGCTTATAGTCAATCCAACATAATTCTCAACAAGGAATTCATTATTACGTTCTATCTGTGTAGCATTATGAATAGAAGATATCGCAAGCGATACAACACCAATAATCACGCCTACAATAATCGTAATAAGTACAATTAATAAAAGCGTATCACGTAAATGAGAACGTCTTCTGGATTCAACCTGATTCTCAAAATCTCTAACCTTATTGTAGTTTGCGTCCTGTCTGAATGTTAATTTTACGTCCTCAGTCTCTGATTTATTGGCATTAATGTTTCCATATACACCATTTGGATCAGACATGAGACTATCCAGCTCACCTACAAGCTGTCTCATAGACTGATAACGGAGATTTGGAAGCTTCTGCATACATTTTACAATAATAGAATCAAGTCCCTTAGGAATATCAGGAACAAAAGAAGAAGCTAGAGGAATCGGATCCTGAAGATGCTTTACAGCAATTGCAAGATCGTTATTACCATCGTATGGAAGTCTTCCTGTTACCATCTCGAAAAGCATAACTCCAAGTGAATAGATATCAGACTGAGGTCCTACATTTCCACCTCTTGACTGTTCAGGAGATATGTAATGAACAGATCCCATCGCACCACCAGAAGACATAGTAATAGTATTAGTTGTATTAGCTCTCGCAATACCAAAATCTGTTATTTTGGCTACCTTATCTCTATTTATAAGAATATTCTGTGGCTTTATATCTCTGTGAATTACACCACACTTATGAGCTGTATCAAGTGCAAGACCTACCTGAATAACAATAGGCACTGCTACTCTCCAGTCGAGATGACCATTCTGGTTAATCAAATCCTTAACAGTAATACCATCAATATATTCCTGAACAATATATCTATACAGACCTTCATGTCCAACACCAAAAACTCTCACAATATTAGAATGTGAAAGTGAGGCAACCGCCTTGGCTTCTGAATCAAATCGCTTTACAAATTCTTCGTCACCAGCAAGTTCTGGCTTAAGAATTTTAATTGCTACATTCATACTGTTAGTAATGTCTGTTGCAAGATAAACATAAGCCATTCCACCTTTGCCGATCAGCTTATTTATACGATATTTATTTGCAAATAGCATTCCTTCAGGTCCGTTCATATATAACTCCTTAATGGTCAATATCTTATATCTTTATCGCTCTGGCTTATTATGAGCCAGAATAGCAGTAATATTATCAGGCGCACCCTTTTTATTTACTGCCTCTAAGAGATTATTTAAACATCCCTTCAAATCTTTATGTTTCTTTAAACATACCAAAATCTCGTCATCGTTCAGAACTGAATGAACTCCATCTGAACAAACGAGAACTAAATCACCATACATTATACTATATCTATAAATATCAGGGTTAATAAAAACATTTTCGCCCAAAGATTTTGACAATACATGTGAATTGTCTTCAACAACATGATCACTAGTAAGTTTTATTATTGAAGAACCATGTATCATATATGCTCTTGAGTCACCGATATGAGCTACAACCAGGCTTAACTTATTAAGTAATACTACTGTTAATGTAGTACCTGTTCCAGTGGAAACATTTTTATTCACGCCATTTTTATATATTTCTTTATTGATTTCCTTAAACATAGAAATCAGTATAGAATCCAAATCTTTATCGGATACAGTTTTATTCTCCAAAGAATCACGAAGATAAGAAGAACCCGTCTCTACAGCAATTCTACTGGATTCACCACCTATCTCAAGTCCGCCTATTCCATCAGCAACAAAAAAGACAGTGTAATCTCCAATACTTTCTATTTTAAGGCTATCTTCATTTATTTTTCTAACCAGACCAGTCTCAGAAATATATTCAATTGGTATCATTCTTCTTTGATGCCTCCATTCCTCTTCTAAGCTGACCACAGGCAGCCATTATATCAGTTCCCATCTCTCTTCTTAATGTTGCATTCATATTCAAATCTTCGAGTGTTTTTCTAAAAACATCAACTCTCTTGCTACTCGAACGCTTATATGGACTTCCCTCAAACTCATTTGCTGCAATGAGATTAATATGACAGTGAATTCCCTTAAGCAGATGCACTAATTCAACTGCCTGTTCTCTACTATCATTTACATTATCGAAAAGCGAATACTCAAAAGTAATACGTCTGTTGGTCTTCTTTACATACTCCTTACAAGCATCTAGAACTTCCTTAAGAGAATATTTATTAGCGATTGGCATAAGTTCTTTTCTAAGTTCATCATTAGGAGCATGTAAAGATATCGACAGATTAACCTGCGAATTAAGTGAAGTAAAATCCTTCATTCTCTCGACCAAACCACAGGTAGATACTGTAATATGTCTTGAACCAAGATTAAGTCCATCTTTATCATTAGCTAGCTTAATAAAACCGATGAGGTTATCGTAATTATCAAATGGCTCACCGATACCCATTACAACAACACTTCTTATTCTCTCACCTATATGATGCTGAGATAATACAACCTGTCCTAACATCTCACCAGAAGTAAGAGATCTTCCAAATCCAGCATGAGCTGAAGCGCAGAAATTACATCCCATCTTACAGCCTGCCTGAGAGGATATACAGATAGATACTCCAGTTTTATAACGCATTAGTACTGTCTCAATTATGTGTCCATCATAAAGCTCATATACTAACTTTCTTGTGCCGTCAATCTTAGATATAAACTCATTTACCATAACCATGGCATCGTGACTTCCAGATGTGCCATTAAAAGCAAAACTTTTATCAAGCTCTGTTCTAATTGCCTTAGGAAGATTATTCATCTCATTAAGATCAATTACACCAGAAGATAACCACTTATATATCTGATCAGCTCTATATAAAGGAAGGTTCTTCTCAGCACACCAGTCTTTTATATCTTGTAATGTCAAATCCAAACAAAATCTTTTACTATCCATGTGCCTTTATTCATTCCTTTCGTCTTAGAGCGGCTATAAAAAAGCCATCTGTTCCATCTAAATCAGGAGTAAGTGTAATCATACCCTTCTTTTTTGCTTCGTCTAATCTTTCTTCACTTAATTTAGTCTTAAGTTTTGAAGGCAGTAAATTCTCAATTGATATACTTGAAAATTCTGGATGATTACTTAAGAATTCTTCAACCTGGAGCTCATTTTCGCGCTTGTTAAGAGTACAGGTACTATAAATAAGTGTTCCGCCTGGTTTTACAACATTTGAAGCATTAGAAAGGATTTTCTGCTGTGTAGGCAGTAGTTCTTCTATACGCTCATAAGTGATTGTAAGTCTGATATCTGGTTTTCTTCCAAGAAGACCAAGTCCGCTACAAGGAACATCACACAAAACGACATCATATTCAAGTCGAGGAGCAAAATCCGGACTTACAGAATTACCAAGCATAGCATTTATAGAATTAAGCTTAAGTCGTCTACTATTCTCTTTAATTAATTCAATTCTGGACTTTTTAATATCAATCGCGTCAATAATGCACTCATCATTGGTAAGCTGAGCCATATGTGTACTCTTACCGCCTGGTGCACTGCAACAGTCAAGGATTACGTCACCTTTCTTAGGATTAGCTATGATTGATGCAAGCATAGCGGCTTCATTCTGAACAAAAAACTCACCATTTTTAAAGCTGTCCAGATTAGTAAGGCCTGAATCATTCATATCAACAAAGATGCACTCATCACAAAAGCCTTCTCCTATTATTTTTACACCGGATGCTTCTAATTCTTTTATGAGTTTATCTTTTGTAGTAAGCATTGTATTAACTCTTATGCTAAGTCTTGATTCCTCAAGAAAAGCCTTACCTATTAATACTGCTCTTTCTTTACCATAATATTTTTTTAGAATGCCAAATATCTCATTTTTAAGAGAAACCTTGATATCATCTCTGTAATTATCAAGAACCAAAGAATCTCTGCCTTCTGAGGTAACGGCTCTTAGTACTTTATTAACATAACCTGCAGAAGCTTTATTATACTTTTTACATAACTCTACAGTAGTAAAAACAGCAGCGTGCTCAGGTACTTTGGTTGAAAACCCAAGCTGCCACACACCCATCCTTAATATATTGCGGGTTACAGAATCCATCTTATTTACATCTTCACCAGAAAGATGTTTGATAAGAAAATCTATAGAATGAGAGTAAGTTACTGTACCGTAAAACATCGCTCTTACAAAATCATTCACATCTTTTAGTAAGAGATTAGTAAAAGCTCCATTCTCAAAAACCTGATAAACCAATAGAAAGCACTGCTCTCTGTCATCTTTTGTGTTTCTAAGTTTTCTATTTATTTCGTCTACTGTTAGAGTAATATCAGTACGCATTATTCTTCCTTAAATATAGGTTCCAACCTTGAAATTGTGTGCACAATCAATAGCTTTTAGTCTCTTTCCACCTGGAACCTGAAGCTCATTAAGATTGATATAAGAGTTATTACATCTGATAATCAAATCTTTCTTATGAGCCTTTACAATCATTCCGTTCTTCACTTCAAAATCAAGATTTGAATCATCAAAATCAGTTACTACGGTAGTATCGTAAACCTTAAGTTTATTCCCAGCATTTAAGACATAAGCACCTGGCCATGTACTTAATGCTCTTACAATATTATGAATCTTAGTAGCCTCAAAATCCCAGTTAAACTCACCCATTTCCGGCTTAATTGGGAAACAATTAACTACCAAAGTCTCATCCTGAGGAACAGCCTCAATATCATTGTTAAGAATCTTCTCTAACGTATCTACAAGTAATGGTGCACCAATATATGATAACTTTTCCATAAGTTCGTCGTAATGCATATTCTCTGGAATTGGGAAAACTTCTTTACAGAACATATCACCAGTATCCATACCAACATCCATCCTCATAATGGTAACACCAGTCTCTTCATCTCCATTTATAAGACAGCTCTGAACTGGAGATGCTCCACGGTATTTTGGTAAAAGAGAAGCATGCACATTAACACAATCAATTTTTGCAATTTTAAGAATTCGCTCAGGCAAAATCTTACCAAAGGCAGCAGTAATAATAAAATCAGGCTCCTCGTTAAGAATTGTCTCATATGCTTCATCTGTTCTTAATGAATCAGGCTGATAGCACTTAATTCCCTTCTCCTGAGCAGTAACTTTAACAATTGGCGGAGTAATAATATGCTTACGGCCAATTGGCTTATCTGGCTGAGTTACAACCATAGTAACATTAAAACCAGCGTCTATAAGCGCCTTAAGGCAAACATCTGAGAACTCTGGTGTTCCCATGAAAACAATTTTTGTGTTATTAAAACTCATTCTTCACCTATTAAATCTCAAAAAGGATTACTCCTCTTCTTCGTCATCTACCAAATCTTCAGTATTAAAAATCTTGCCATCAATAGCCTTATCTACAAATAAGATACCATCAAGATGATCATATTCGTGACATATGCAAACAGCGAGAAGACCTTCAGCCTCGAGAATAAACTCTTCGCCATCTCTGTTAAGAGCCTTAATCTTTACATATTCTGGACGCTCAACAAAAGCATTCTTTCCTGGAACAGAAAGACAACCTTCACAAAACTCCTGTGAACCACTCTTCTCAAGAATCTCTGGATTAATAAACTCAATCTTACCGTGCTCATCACCAACATCAACAACAAAAGCTCTTCTCAAAATTCCTACCTGAGGAGCAGCAATTCCAATACCTCTGTTCTCGTAGTACATAGTCTCAGCCATGTCATCAAGAAGAGTCTTAATTCTAGGTGTTATCTCATCAATTGGACGTGACTTCTTACGTAAAAGTTCATCACCAATCTCAACAATATTTCTCATTGCCATAAAACTAGTACTCCTTTTTAATAATTCTCACAATAGAATATTATAACATTTTTTGCAAAATTATTCGAAAATGAGATTAATTGTATAGTCTTTTCCGTTAAAATCCTTACAAATCTGATTATAAACAGCTATAATCCACTTCTTTGCTTTGGATTTTATTACAGTATTCATTCTATATGTTCCACGAAGTTCATAAATCGGCGCTGGAATTGGTCCAAATACTTCAAACTCAAATTCAGGTTTCTGATAAGAAAGATACTCTTTAAGATAATCCGTTACCTGTAAAGAAATGGTGCGAGCCATTTCTTCATCTTCAGAACATACCATAATATTACCAAGTGCCTTAAAAGGAGGAAGCAGTAGTTTCTGTCTATATAAAATCTCTTCATTATAAAATGCTTTATAATCCTGAGTTGAAGCATATTTGATAACCATATTCTCAGTATTATATGTCTGAAGGAATACATATCCTTCATTCCCCTTTCGACCAGCTCTTCCAGATGCCTGAGTAATAAGCTGAAAAGCATTCTCAGAAGAATGAAAATTACTACTATTGGCCATTAAATCTGCTCCAATAATACCAACTACTGTAACATCAGGAAAATCATGTCCTTTTGCAATCATTTGTGTTCCAATAAGAATTGATGCTTCATGGTTACGGAATGCTTCAAGAATTCTCTCGTGGCTTCCTTTACTCATTGTTGTATCCTGATCCATTCTTAAGACATTCTCACCTGGATACATTCTCTTTAGTTCTTCTTCTAACTGCTCAGTACCTATGCCAGCACGCTTAAGTTTTGTGCTGCCGCACATTTTACATTCTGCCTCTTTGGACGAGAACATATGTCCACAGTAATGACAAATCAAAGTTTTATCAGCATCATACCTGCTATTATGCAAAGTCATGGCAACAGAACAATTTGGGCAGGAAACTACTTCTCCACACTCACCACAAATAAGACTTCTTGAGAAGCCTCTTCTGTTAAGAAAAATAATAGCCTGCTTATTATTACCTATTGCGTTGGCAATTGCCTGTCTTAGAGGAATTGAGAGAACTTCGCCAGAACCAAGCTTAATCTGCTCTTTCATATCAACAGTGACTACCTTCGGAAGCTTGGCCTCCTTATTAGCTCTCTTATCCATTTCCACTAATTTATAAATGCCTTTTGAAGCAAGATAGTATGATTTAATCGAAGGAGTCGCAGAACCTAATATAAGAAAAGCATTATTGTATTTTGCACGAACAACAGCTATCTCACTACTGCTATAGCGAGGAAATGAGTCAGATGAATATGAATTATCATGTTCCTCATCAAGAATAATAAGTTTAAGATTCTTTATAGGAGCAAAAATACCACTTCTCGCAGCTATTACAATACGTGCTTCGCCAGATCTTATCAGATCCCACTGTTCATATCGTTCCTTGTCACTTAAACCACTATGCATTACAGCTGCAGTAACATTAAATCTTCCAATAATCCAGTTTATTGTCTGAGGAGTAAGCGATATCTCAGGTACAAGATATAAAACACTTCCACCTTTTTTAAGCACTTCATCAACGAGATGCAGATATACTTCTGTTTTACCACTTCCAGTAATTCCATGAAGTAAGAACATCTTTTGTCTTGAAGGATCATCATCACAAATATTTATCTCATTAAATGCTTTAGACTGAATCTCATTTAATTCATAACTAACCCTGAATCCGCCTTCACTTGGCTTATCATTTAATTCAGAATCTACTTCGTTTATATTAACTTCCTTTTTTACGTAAGAAGCCTTTTTGCCCTCTTTAATGAATCCCTTATCAAGAAGTCCTTTAATATGAGATCTGTTTACTTTTAATTCTTTATAAAGTAAATCCTGTGGCTGTTCACCATTATTCAGAAGATACTCAATAATATGAACATGATTAATACTTCTAAACTCTTTATTCCAAAGCGCATTCTGTGCCTTCTCAGCGTCTGTAAGCGAAATATAATTCACTTTACGTGAAGCTTTATTTCCTACAACAGAAGGCACAAGAAGGCTGATTGCATCGCCTGAAGTACAAACATAATGCTGCTTAATAAAATCGATTAACTTAATCTGCTCTTCGTCAAGAACTGGCTCTTCATCAACAATGTTATTAATAGCCTTTAATTTTGAACAGACATCATCATCGATTTCCTCATAAATCTCAGTTACAACAGCTAATTTAAATCTGTTTCCATTTCCGAAAGGCACATTAACATACTGGCCAACTCTTAATTCTGACTTTAAACTGTCAGGAACCAAATAAGAAAATGGTCTGTCTAATTGCTTAATAGCTTCACGAAGCAAAATTCTTGCAGCCAGCATGTCTCACCTTTACAACTTATAATCCATTAAACAAGTCAAACAAAGATACCTGACTGGAATCTGGCAAATCAGAAATCAAGCCATATTCGGTCAATCTCTTTATAGTTGACTGTCCTATTCCCGCTCTTGTCATAAGTTCATCCTTATTGGCAAACGGTCCATTCTCACGTGCTTTCACGATTGCTGTAGCAATAGCATCAGAAATCGAACTAATCGCATTAAGAGGTGGAAGAATCTTTTTGTCTCCAACCTTTTTAAAATAAATAGCGTCAGATTCCATAATATCAATTGGAACAAACTCTATGTCTCTAGCATACATTTCCTCAACAAGCTCAGTAAGATAGTATTTTGATTTAAGTTTAGGATTATTACGATCATCCTGCTTTGCACGAGCTAGTTCCTTACGGTTCTCTACTACTTTATGCTGACCCTGACACATCATATCTGCATCGAATTCATCTCCTCTGATAGAGAAAAAGGCACAATAGTACTCTTCTGGATAGTAAACCTTAAAATAAGCAACTCTCAAAAGAGATATTGTATACGCAGCAGCATGTGCCTTAGGGAACATGTACTTAATCTTCTTACAAGACTCAATGTACCAGTCAGGTACACCCTTTTCTACCATCAAAGCTTCCTGATCTTCAAGAAGTCCTTTACCCTTACGAACTCGCTCCATAATATCAAAGGATGATTTCTCAGGAAGTCCCCAATAGATAAGTCTGGTCATGATAGAGTCACGACAACCAATAACTGATTTAATATCACAAATACCCTTACGGATAAGTTCCTGTGCATTACCTGTCCATACGTCTGTACCATGAGAGAGACCCATAAGCTGAACGATATCATAGAATGTTGATGGTTTAGTCTCTTTAATCATGCCTCGAGCCATGTCTGTTCCTACTTCAGGCAGGCCCAGAGTTGCAGCTCCAGCGTCTGTCTTCTCAAGTGGGAAACCTAAGACTTCTGTAGATTCAAGAATCTTCATTACCTTATCATCAGGAATTGGAATAGTCTCAATCTGAACACCAGTTCTTCTGTTAAGCATCTTTAATACAGTAGGATCATCGTGACCAAGAATATCGAGCTTAAGAATAGTATCGTGCATCTCTTTAAAAGTATAGTGAGTTGTGATAATACCACTATCCACTTTATTGGCAGGATACTGTACTGGAGTAAACTCATAGATTTCCATCTCCTTAGGAATAACTACGATACCACCTGGATGCTGACCTGTAGTACTCTTAACACCAATGATTCCTTCTGTCATAAAAAGTTTTGTCGCATTAGAATACTGAACACCAGCAGTCTCACCGATTCTTGTAGCGATCGCCTTAACGTTGTTAGTCTGGAAAGCTGATACAGTTCCAGCTCTGAAGGTATTTGATATACCAAACAAATACTCAACGTATTTATGTGCATTTGGCTGATATTCACCAGAGAAGTTAAGGTCAATATCAGGCTGTTTACCACCACCAAATCCTAAGAATGTCTCAAATGGAATATCCTGACCATCACGGTGCATCTCAACATTACAATGAGGACACAGCTTATGTGGCATGTCAAATCCAGAACCATATTCACCAGAATTATCAAATTCCATATAGTGACACTTCTCACACAAATAATGAGGTGCAAGAGGATTAACCTCAGAGATACCACACATTGTAGCAACAAAGGAAGAACCTACAGATCCTCGAGAGCCTACGATATATCCGTCATTATTTGATTTCTTAACAAGACGGTACGCAATATAGTACATGATTCCGTATCCATTACCGATAATTGAATCAAGTTCAGTATCAAGACGTTTACGAACAACTTCATTTAGTTCACCATTATATCGATACATACGGTTAGCCTTAGTCCAGGCTATATTGATTACATCCTGAGCAGCTGTCGCAATAATAGGTGGATATGTACCATCTGGGAAAGCCTTAATACCATAGTTAACCTTATCAGCTATCATATTAGTATTTGTAACAACAACCTCAAATGCTTTTTCTTCACCCAGATACTTAAATTCTTCAAGCATCTCATCTGTTGTTCTGAAATACAAATCAGCCTGATCATCAGCATCTTTAAATCCCATATCCATAAGAAGATACTTACGATATTTTGCATCATCTGGATTCATAAAATGTGCATCAGTTGTAGCACAGCAAGGCAAATTAAACCTGTCAGCAACCTCAGATAAAATAATATTCATATCACGAATATCATCCATATTAACCGGATACCCTAATGGATATTCACCCTTGTTATTACGTCTTGTCATGAATGAATTATTTGTCAGTGGCTGAATCTCGATGTAGTCATAAAGCTTAATCATCTTTTTAAAGTCGCTTGAACTGCACATCGCTTCGACACAGGCATTTTTATCCTTATTACACTCTCCATAAGTAGTGGTCATAAATCTAAAAATCTCACCCTGTTCGCAGGCACCACCTACAATAATGGATGACTTAAAATACTTAATTAATGAACGAGGCATTCTTGGTCTCATACCAAAATAATGTAAATGACCTTCAGACACAAGGCGGTAAAGATTATATTTTCCGACTTCATCTCTGGCAAGAAGAATAATATGTTTATACTTGTTCTTCTTTGCAATAATATCAGCTAATTCCTTATGACCAATACGACTGTTAATTAATTCTGCATTAACTGTCTCCTGATTAACAAGATAATCAATTACAAACTTCGCACATAAAGATGTAGCTTTAAACATCTGAGTTAATACTGACTTATCTACAGCATTCTCATCAGCAAACTTAAGAAGCTCATCCTCTTCATTAGAATCAACAGCATCATTAAGATTAAAATGCTCGCTAATATTACTAATATTGTTATTAAAGAGATCATACTGATCAGGGTATGAGAACTCCAATATTGACTCAATATCGATTACAGGCATATTGAATTTAAATCTAAAATACTTATGCTCTTCAATGTTAATAGCATATCCTGCTCTTCTAATAAAACCTAAGCAGGCAAAAATATTCTCACCACAAAGATAAGCATCACCAATAAAGTCAACCAAGCGTCCCATATCAAAATATGAATCAAATGGTTCACCTTTTCCTTCATAGATACCATCATTAATTCCACAGAAAAAGTCTTCTGCATGAACGAAGCTAATAGCATCTGGTACTACTTCAATATCATCATCAGAGTAATATTCATCAAGATCCGGGTTTATATTTACATTACGGACTTTTCCATCATTCAAATCCAATGCAAATCCACTTTCGAGATTACGAAGAGAAGGCAGCATCTCCTCAGGATCCCAAAGAGAAGTATCAATATCTGGAGCAGAGAATTCTGCAGCAGACTCTGGTGTCTCTCCTTCTGGATATGTACGAATACCTTTATAGTCTTTAAGAAAATATTTGCGCGCAAGGATAGATTTAATCTTTGTTGTAAGTGGGTCTGCTGTATTTATATCAGCACCACCTTCAAGTTCAATAGCAAGTGATACTATTGAACCAATCTTACGGCGCTTTGCCTCATCGAAAGGAATATTGTAGCAAATTGTCGGACCATCATCTGCCAAATATCCCTCACAGCCAAGAATTGCCTTAAATGGCTCTTCAGAATCCTTTACTGTCTTCTTACGTGTAGCTGTATCAAAATGTGGGAAAGCCTGAACAACACCATGATCTGTAACTGCACAGGCACGATGACCAAAACTTATAGCCTGCTTTGCAAGATCTTTAGGATTAATAAGTGCATCTTTCTCACTGAAAGTGGTATGCACATGAAGTTCTACTCTCTTTTGAGGAGCATTATCCTTTCTCTGCTTAGGCTTCTCAATAATCTTTGCAGCATCAACTGTAAACTGTGGCTCAAATCCATTAAAATCCACAGTTCCCTGAAAGAGGGCATACTCATGATTGTCTCTGAAAGTCTCATCAAACTTATCTGCATCACTAGGTCTAGGGAAAGCTATGGCACTAATACCACCTGTTTTATCTACAATACAGAACTTCTCAATAACACAAGTTCCCTTTTTGTTAAGTGTTCCAACATCATCGTCACTAAACAACAGGAATTTACCAGCAATATTTACTCTGTCAGTAGCTCCAGCAAGTTCAGAAATATTAAGAAGTCTACAATTCTCATTAAAGTTACCAAATACTACATCTGGGTCTGTATTCTTCATCATTTTACGTTTCTGGAATGACTGTTCTTTTTTATTCTTCTGCTTTATTGCTTCACTTTTTGCTACCCATGTATTTGCATCAGCATCGCTTGATGAATCAGAAGAAGTTTCTTCTTTTGTAGCTGCTTTTCTATCTGGCTCATTATATGCCAAAAAGCTATTGTAGAATTCATAATCTACACCATCATCATCCTTCTTTTTATTCTCAGTATTCTGGTCAACTACATAATAGTCCTTTGAACCAAGAACCATTGGAAGATGATTTACTTCAAATGTCCAGCTGTTAATCTTTAACATTTGAGACAAAATCATACATACAGTATGTGATGTACGAGAAATCGTATCTTCATCTACTATCTCACTTACAGCTTTGGAACAGTTAAATACAAAACGGCCATCACCGAATAAAATATCAGAATAATTAACTATATAGTTATAGTCAAACCCTGATACTGGAAGCTCAACACTTCCACCAAAAGAAAAATAATTATAAATATAATTACCAAGAACTGAAATCAAGCCGTTATATGAAATCTCATCTGCATCTTCAAATACAAAATCAACTTTAACATTAAAATGTCTTGAAAGAAGAATTGCACACAAAGCAAGAGAATTATTCACACCAAGACTCTCCGAACCAGTCAGCATAATTCTAACTTTATCCTGAGCTCGGTTAACCGCCATTCTGCTTATAATTAGACCACTTAAGTCAGCACATCTGTCTAATAATATATCTTTAAAAAACGTTGTTAATGACACACTCATATTCAAAATCTCCACAAAAAACTAATAATCCGCCAAAAATAATCAAAATATAAAATAAGTGTGTTTACCCGTTAAGTCTCTCCTCTCCGAGTTTAACAACCTCTTTTATAAATTCTTCTGCAGCAATAGCTGAAGGAATCTTACGCACCGTCTGTCCATTTTTAAAGAGAAGGAATTCATCCTTGCCGCCTGCAAGACCTATATCAGCATCCTTTGCCTCACCTGGACCATTAACAACACAACCCATTACCGCAACCTTTAAATCATACGGCATAGAAGCAATTTTACTTTCAATCTCATTTGCAAGATCAATCAAAGGCACCTGTGTTCTGCCACAAGTAGGACAGGATACAAAAGTAATACCACCCTTACGTAAATTAAGTGATTTCAAAATACTTATTCCTGCTACAACTTCATCAACAGGTCTTCCAGTTAAGGATACTCTGATTGTGTCACCAATGCCCTCAGCAAGAAGAGTCCCAATACCAACAGAAGATTTAATTATACCTTCTCTTAATGTTCCAGCTTCTGTAACTCCTACATGAAGTGGATAATTACACTTACTACTTAAATCTCTATAAGTCTGTATAGTAAGTAAAGGACTTGATGACTTGATACTTATAACAATGTCATCAAAATCAACTCTCTCAAGAATATTCACTGAAGATAATGCACTCTCGGCCATAGCCTCAGCACAAATACCATTATATTTCTCGATAAGTGCTTTCTCTAACGATCCAGAATTAACACCAACTCTTATAGGAATATTTCTCTCTCTGCAAATATTAACAACAGCTTTAACATTGTCCTCTGAACCAATATTACCAGGATTAATTCTAATCTTAGCGGCACCATTAGAAGCAGCTGCTAACGCTAATCTGTAATCAAAATGGATATCTGCTACAACTGGAATAGGAGATTTACTACAAATAGTCTTTAAGGCATCTGCTGCTTCCATATCTGGGATTGCAACACGTGTAATATCACAGCCTGCTTCATATAACTGTTGAATCTGCTCTAATGTAGAATTAGCATCTCTTGTATCGGTATTGTTCATTGACTGTACTCTAACAGGATTCTCACCACCTATAAGCACGCCACCAACATTTACTACCTTCGTCATATGTCTTCTAATCTCTTCCATTTACATACCTCCAACAAAGATTCTAATAATGTCAGAAGTAAGTGCAAAAATAACAAGAGCAACTATTATTATAAAACCCACGATAGTCAGTATATTCTCTGACTTCTTTGAAATTGCTCTGCCAAGAATCATTTCAATAATAAGCAATACAATTTGCATTCCATCGAGACCTGGAATTGGTAGAAGATTTGTAAAAGCTAAAGCTATAGATATCATAGCAACCATATTTACCAAATTGATAAATTTTATCTTTGTAGTCTGATCCACATCCTGAACTACATCAGAAACAGCTGTTGTAACACCAACAGGGCCAGAAACCATGTTATAAACCTTTTCCCTTCCTTCAAATACCTTCATAACAGATCTGACACTAACGTTAGCAATTGTCAAAGGCATCGTGGCAGCAGATCCAAATGCTTCAAGAAAACTTGAAAATGAATCTACAGTTCTATTTTTAACAAAAACACCTCTCAAATTTGCATAAGTCATAAGAGTTTTTACCATATCTTCTTCATACTCAACACCATTACGAACATATTTAATATGAAGGGTTGCATCATCAGTAATAACATTATCAAGATATTCATGAATATAATCATCTGTTACTTTTATGCCATCAATCTCAACAACAAAATCACCAGCCTTAAGAATCGGACTACCGTTATTCTGCTCAGGCATAACATTTATAAGTTCCCAACCATTATACTTATTCTCAGTACCATCGTAATATTGTATTCCAAGCATTACTCTTGTCTGTAATTTAGGAACAAGAACAATATCATAATAATCACCATTAGACTTACTCTTTAATGTGATAGTCATCTCTTCGCGCTCATCTACACCCATTTCAGTCTCAAAGAACACGTCTAAAGAATTCCAGACTTTGTGTCCATTTATTTTAGTAATAGTATCACCAACAACATATGATGTCTCATAAAGCTGCGTACCAGTAGCAGTCTCACCTATTTCCAAAGTAGAAAAATGAGTAAATGAAAAAAGTATAACAAAAATAATTATACCTACTACTACATTCACCAATGGACCTGCTATAGCAACAAGAAATCTTTTCCAGCGAGGCTGGTTAATAAGTAGCGTTGGATCATCTGAAACAACTACTTCACCATTCTCATCAAAATCCGAAAATCTGACATATGCACCCAAAGGGATAGATCTTATCGAATAATCCACTCCATTATGTTTCCAAGAAAATAAAGTTGGTCCTACAAAGACGGAAACTTCATATGCCTTAATCTTCAAAAGACAAGCAACAAAAAAATGACCTAATTCATGTGCTGTAGCTAAAAAGCCAAGCATGATAAATACTACTAAAATACTAACTAACATCTTATCTTTCCCTATATCACTTATTCTTAATCAGACTACGCGTAAGTCTTCTAGCTTCTTCATCAGAAGATAAAATATCCTCAAGACTAACCTTGTCATTCATTCTTAAACCATTTCTCATATTATCGCATACACTATGAACTAATAAATGGACATCATAAAACGATATCTCATTTCTCAAGAAAGAAAATACTGCTTCTTCATTAGCTGCATTCATTATTGCAGGCATAACACCTCCAATACGTCCACATTCATAAGCTAAATCAAGAAGAGTAAAAACTGAGGTATCACACTTCTCAAAAGTAATATTGGAACAAGCTGAACTAAATGGATCAAATTCTTCCAAAAATGCATTTCCACGTTCAGGATAATAAAGTGCAACCATAATTGGCATAATCATGGAAGGCTTACCCATCTGTGCCAATACTGAACCATCCTTAAGTCGAATCATGGAATGAATTATACTTTGTGGATGAACAACAACATCTATTTTATCTACACTGACACCAAAAAGATGACTGGCCTCAATAACTTCAAGTCCTTTATTCATCATTGTTGAAGAATCAATGGTTATCTTTCCACCCATATTCCAAGTCGGATGTTTGAGTGCATCAGAAAGAGAAACACTTTTAAGCTGCTCCAAAGAATATCCTCTAAAAGGTCCTCCAGAAGCAGTTAATAAGATTCTATCAAGATTTTCCTTCTTCTCACCCCAAAGGCACTGCCAAATAGCGCAATGTTCACTATCAACAGGAAGAAGATTAACTTTCTTTTCTTTAACTAGTGGCATAACAATATCACCACCAGCAACCAAGGTCTCCTTATTTGCAAGTGCAATATCCTTACCGCTATTTATGGCATCAATCACTGGTCTTAATCCAGCAACACCTACCATACTGGCAACAACTATGTCCGTATCATCATTAACTGCCAACTCACTATTACACTCTTTACCAGTATAAACAACTGGCTTAACAAAACCGCTAATATTTATCTGTTCAATTTTATTCGAGAATTCACGTGCCTTATCCTCATTACTTATAGCAACATTTTTTGGTCTGAATTTAACCACCTGATCTAAAAGTAAATCTATATTCGATGAACAGCTTAATCCCTCAACGACAAAATCGTCAGGATTATTCCTAACGACTTCCAATGTCTGGGTTCCAATAGAACCTGTTGAACCTAAAATAGTTAACCTTTTCATTTATACTCCCTTTATTAATGCAGGAAAGATGCAACAAATGCCAAAATCAAACTTAATGGCAATGTAAAAAACGCACTGTCAAATCTATCCAGCATTCCACCATGTCCAGGCATAAACTTACCGTAATCCTTAATGCCAACATGACGCTTAATTACAGATGCAATCCAATCACCTAACTGAGACATAACTGAAATCAATATGCCCAGAACAAAGATAATAATTGAAAATAACACAATATTAATCTGTATACTGTCAAGTTTATAGATAATTAAATCACTATATAAAACTACTACCAGAGCACAGCAAATGGCACCACCGATTGAACCTTCCCAAGTTTTTTTTGGACTAATATGTGGAACAATCTTATGCTTACCCATAAGAACTCCACAAAAGTAAGCGAACACATCTGATACCCATGGAGCAATAAGTGCTGGAATCATATAAAACCAGCCATTTTCGACAAATAAAACCGATGTTACTAAACAAAACAAAGGAAATGTTACATATACAATAGTGAAAGAAGTAGCAATTCCATCCTCAAGAGGTTTCTCACTTTTGTTTAAAATAGCAGGCATAATTGAAGCAATCATGCACAATAAAAGTTCAACAAAAAGATATACTGCAGAGGCAAATATGAAGTCTTTTTTAAGCAAATAGGTTAAACCTATTGTACCAAGAGCCAGTATTCCACCAGCAACAATCATTGAAGGCATAGGTTTATAGCCACCTTCTTTAAGAGCCTTATGCATCTCATTACCTGCAACAGAGCCAACAATCAAAGCAAATACCAAAGCCATTAATGGCATAAAGTATGCAGGAATAATAAATGCGGCTACTACAATGATAAAAATAATGCCAGTTATAACACGCTGCTTCATACTATGTATCCTTACTCTTCCTTATCATTTTTAGACAAACCACCATATCGTCTGTCTCGTTTTGCATAATCTTTAAAAGCCTGAGTTAATTCATCAAAACCAAAATCAGGCCACAAACAATCAGAAATCCAAAGTTCTGAGTAAGCTGACTCCCATAAAAGGAAATTAGATAAACGCATCTCACCACTTGGTCTTATAATTAAATCCGGATCTGGAACATCTGGTAAATACATATTTTCAGAGATCAATTTCTCATCTATATCAGAAATATCCAGTTCACCACTTTTTACCTTCTCAGATATCTTCTGAACTGCATTAACGAGTTCTCTTCTTCCACCATAATTAAATGCAACTATAAGCTGCATCTTCTTACGATTAACAGATCTTCTCTCACCTTCCTCGCATACTTTACGAATATTCTCAGGGAGAGAAGCGATATCACCAGTAAATCTTACTCGGATACCCTCTTGTTCAAGTTCAGCATCGTATCTGTCAAAAAATTCTACAAACAGCTTCATAAGCTGGTCAACCTCATCCTGAGGTCTAGACCAGTTCTCTGTTGAAAAAGCATACACTGTAAGATATTTAACACCATAATTACCACAATTACGGCACAATTCTTTTAGGTTCTCAGCTCCAGCACGATGTCCAGCAGAACGAGGAAGCATGCGTTTTTTTGCCCAACGGCCATTACCATCCATAATAACACCTAAGGACTCTGGAACTTTTATTACTTCATCAGAAGAGTTGTTTTTATTACCAAATAAAGCCATCTGTTAACCTATTTACGAAAATAAATCATAAATGAAGCGAAGTACAAACTTCGCTTCTATATGAATTAGATTTCCATCAATTCCTTTTCTTTCTTCTCACAAGTCTTCTCTACTTCAGCGATAAACTTGTCAGTAATCTTCTGAACCTTGTCCTCAAATTCCTTAAGAACATCGTCAGTAAGCTCTTTCTTCTTATTTGCAGCTCTCATCTTATCAATAGCATCACGACGAACATTACGGATAGCAACCTTGCTCTCTTCACCGTAACCCTTAACAGACTTAGCAAGTTCCTTACGTCTCTCCTCTGTAAGAATTGGGAAAACAAGACGGATAATCTTACCATCGTTACTTGGATTGATGCCGAGATCAGAAGCAATAATAGCACGTTCAATCTCCTTAAGCATTGAAGGATCCCATGGAGCAAGAGTAATCATTCTAGCTTCAGGAACTTGAATATTAGCTACAGCATTAAGTGGTGATGGTGCACCATAATAATCAACAGTAATCTTATCAAGAACATGTGGATTAGCACGACCTGCGCGAATACCATTAAAATTCTCTACAAGATTAGAAATTGTCTTAGACATCTTATCTTCAATTACGTCGTAATCATTCTTTGTAATCTCGATCATATTTATACCTCCAAAATTTACTCTACGATTGTACCAAGATTCTCACCTGAAGCAATTCTTACGATATTCTCAGGCTCCTTCATTGAAAATACAAGGATTCTTGTATTATTGTCTCTACACAACGCAGCAGCAGTAGAATCCATAACCTTAAGATTATACTTAAGTACATCATCATGACTAACTACATCATATTTAACAGCATCAGGATATACATTAGGATCCTTATCGTATACACCATCAACCATTGTTGCCTTCATAAATACATCAGCACCAATCTCATTAGCTCTTAATGCTGCACCTGTATCTGTCGAAAAGAATGGGTTACCAGTACCACATGCAAAGATAACAACTCTACCCTTCTCAAGGTGTCTAACTGCTCTCTTCTTAATATATGGCTCAGCCATCTGACGACATTCAACAGCTGACATAACTCTTGTAGTAGCTCCATGCTGCTCAAGTGCATCAGAAAGAGCAAGAGCATTCATAAGAGTAGCAAGCATTCCCATATGATCAGCAGTTACTCTGTCCATAGCTTCAGAAGATCTTCCACGCCAGAAATTTCCTCCACCTACTACTAAAGCAACCTGTACGCCTAAATCAGTAACCTTCTTAATCTGTTCTGTAATTTTAATTACAACACTATCATCAATACCAATCTTCTTCTCACCAGCAAGTGCCTCTCCGCTTATCTTGAGAAGAATTCTTTTATATTTAGGTTCACTCATAAAATTACACCTCCGTATATTCCCATCTATTGTATATTTAAATATAAAATAATAAAAGACTTGACAGTATACAAATATTCATTTTGTGTAGCTTATGTTCAAAATAAATCGCAAAAGAAAACCCGATTCGTAAAAAACGAACCGGGTCTTAATAACTTAATTATACTGATTAATTACAAACCAGCCTGAGCCATAACCTCTGCAGCGAAGTCATCAGCCTTCTTCTCGATACCCTCACCAAGACCAAATCTTGTGAATCTAACGATTGAAATCTCACAACCAAGCTCCTTAGCAACAGAAGCAACATACTGCTCTACTGTCATTGAATCATCCTTAACATACTCCTGATTCAAAAGACAGTTAATCTTGTAGAAGTTCTTGATCTGACCAGGAACGATTCTTGTTGAAATAATCTGCTCTGGCTTACCCTCAGCAATAGCCTTATTTGTGATAATAGCTACTTCCTTATCAATCTCCTCAGCAGGAACGTCTGACTCTGCTACCCATGAAGGGTTAGAAGCAGCAATCTGCATTCCGATATCTCTTGCCATCTGCTTGTATGTAGGGTTGTTGATTACATCATCGTTATCAACAGCGATCTCTACAAGAACGCCTACCTTACCACCAGCGTGGATGTAAGAAGCAACTGAACCCATACCGTTAACCTCATAAAGTGAGAAACGACGGATTGATGTATTCTCTCCGATATCAGCAATAGCTTCCTTCTGGAAATCCAAAACTGTCTTTGACTCATCTGAAGCAAGATTCTGTGCAAAAAGTGCATCAACATCAGCTGGCTTCTTAGCCATGATGTGGTTAGCAACCTCTGATACGAATGACTTAAACTTAGGTGTGTTAGCAGCGAAGTCTGTCTCGATGTTAACCTCAACAATCAAACCTGACTTAGAATCAGCAGAAATCAAATCAGCAACTGTACCCTCTGCTGCAACTCTGCTTGCCTTCTTCTCAGCCTTAGCCATACCCTTCTCGCGGAGCCAAGCCTTAGCCTTCTCAATATCACCATCAGCCTCTGTAAGAGCACGCTTACAATCCATAATACCGCAATCTGTAAGTT
The DNA here is from genome assembly GCA_024403775.1 of Clostridia bacterium. Taxonomy (GTDB): domain Bacteria; phylum Bacillota; class Clostridia; order Saccharofermentanales; family Saccharofermentanaceae; genus Saccharofermentans. The sequence goes on from JAKSRE010000021.1 coordinate 44,153, forward strand.
CGCGGAGTTCCTTAACCTGTTGAGCTGTAATAGCCATTGTATTGTCCTCCAAAATATAAAAATCTGTTAATTATGCTTCTGTAGCCTCTGTCTCAACTGCCTCAACAGTCTCTGGGGCATCCTCTGTCTCTGTAGCCTCAGCTGCGAACTGCTCGCCCTGATTAGCCTCGATAACTGCATCAGCCATCTTGCTAGCGAAAAGCTTAACTGCACGGATAGCGTCATCGTTACCTGGGATTACATAATCAACCTCATCTGGATCACAGTTTGTATCAACAACAGCGATGATTGGGATGTTAAGTCTTCTAGCCTCAGCAACAGCCAAGTGCTCCTTCTTTGTATCAACAACGAACATAACTGCTGGGAGCTTCTTCATTCCAACAAGACCACCAAGGTTAAGCTCGAGCTTCTCCATCTCCTTCTTGAGGTTAGCAACTTCCTTCTTAGGGCGGATATCAAAAGAACCATCCTTCTCCATCTCACGGAGATCCAAAAGTCTCTGAACTCTCTTCTCAATTGTTCTGAAGTTTGTAAGTGTACCACCGAGCCAACGGTTGTTTACATAGTACATACCACAACGCTCAGCCTCTTCCTTAATAGAATCCTGAGCCTGCTTCTTTGTACCTACAAACAATACATCACCCTCCTTAGCGAGGTTAAGCATAGCCATGTAAGCCTCATCAGCCTTACGAACTGTCTTCTGCAAATCGATGATGTGGATTGTGTTACGCTCTGTGAAGATGTACTCCTTCATCTTAGGGTTCCAACGACGTGTCTGGTGACC
>JAKSRE010000022.1 GCA_024403775.1 Clostridia bacterium
GTGAAACGGTGGTGCTCAATAGCGTATCGCCGGTGCTAAACACGCGCGCGAATCAATGAAGTAGCACAGAAGTATAATGGTAAAAATACACACTACAAGGGTTATGCATACTTTGATCAGCCAATTCGAGAGGATTTATTCAATGAGTATATGGATACTGAATATGAAGGAGAGACCCTTCAGATTATTAAGATGTATGATGAATATTTGACTCAGACATATGGAGATTATATGCAGCTTCCACCTGAGAACGAGAGAACTTCAGGTCACACTTTCGATGCTTATAGAAAATAAAAAGTAAGAGGTCGCCTCAAAAGTGATTATAAGATTACTTTTGAGATGGCCTTTTTTAGTTTTTTACTTAAATCTGAGAGAGGGTGGGAGCTAGCAGTCAAAGTATTGTTGACTAAAACGTTTCTAGACTCTGCATGAAATAAGCTACTGGTAAAACACATCATTTTTATTAGGAAGGATTTGACATTAATTACAAAAGAGAGTAAAATACATATTGTTAATAACAGATTGTTATTAAGACAACGAGCAGAAATGCACCACATAAATTGGTACTGTTGTTCGTTGACAAACAAAAAGCACATATATAAACTTAAAAATGTTGCTAAAGCAGAGCAGTACTTAATTAATAATACATTTGCTAATAAGAAGTAAAAAAGGAGTTAAAGAGATGGAAAATCAGATTACGAACACGATTACTGAAGAAGAGCTCGCTAGAAGCAGAGACATAGTAAGTAAGATTACTGGATATTACTATGAGAGAATGGTAGGCCAGAGAGGCCTTGGCCAGTCACTTTTAATTTCCATGATTGCTAATGGTCATATTCTTCTTGAGTCAGTTCCAGGACTTGCTAAAACAACAGCTGCAAAGACATTGACAGACGCGGTTGATGGTAAGTTTGCAAGAATCCAGTGTACACCTGACCTTTTGCCTAGTGACATCATAGGAACACAGATTTTTAATTATTCAAATAATAGTTTCGAGACAAAGCTTGGTCCAGTTTATGCAAACTTTGTTCTTCTTGATGAGATCAACCGATCAAGTGCGAAGACACAGAGTGCCATGCTTGAAGTCATGCAGGAGAGAAAGACAACAATCGGTGGTGTAAGCTACAACATGCCAGATATCTTTATCGTAATGGCAACACAGAACCCAATCGAGCAGGAAGGTACTTATCTCTTGTCAGAGGCACAGCTTGACCGTTTCCTTATCAAGGAAGTAATTACATATCCAACAGTGGATGAGGAAATTCAGATTCTCGACAGAATTGAGAAGAATGTATTTGCAAATTCATTCTCAGTAGTAAATATTGATGACATTAAGTTCCTTCAGAATCTCTGTAAGAGAGTGTATATTGATGCTTCAATCAAGAAGTACTGCATCAGCATTGTTGATGCTACAAGACACGTAAAGGATTTTATTAAGGGTGATTTTGCTCAGTATGTAAATATGGGCTCAAGTACCCGTGGTTCAATCTCCCTCATGGAAGCTTCAAAGGCTCTTGCACTTCTCAGAGGAAGAAATTATGTATATCCAGATGATGTAAAAGATGTAGCAATTGGCGTATTGAGACACAGAATTAGCCTTAACTTTGCTGCAATGGCAGATGGCGTTAAGGAAGAACAGATTATTGAGAAGCTTATCGGAGTTATACCTGCACCATGATAGTTGATTATATTACCAAAATTAAGGGAAATATAAGCATCTATGCTACGAAGAAGACAGCTAACATTCTAGATGGTGCCTATAATTCAATATTTATGGGCAGAAGTCTTAACTTTGAAGATTTGCGAGAGTATATTCCTGGAGATAATGTAAGAGACATAGACTGGAAGGCTTCATCAAGATCCAGGAATCTTCTCGTTAAGAGATTTGTGGCAGAGAAGAAGCACAATGTTATGTTCGTACTTGATTCAGGTGCGAAGATGTCAGGACATACAGCAAAACTTCAGGACAAGAATGAAGTAGCATTAACTGCAATGGGAACGATTGCATATCTTGCTAATAAGAATGGAGACAATGTAGGTGCTATTTACACAAAGGGAGAGATGATAAATTTCTACCCATTTAAAACAGGTCTCTATAATATCGAGAGAATTCTTGAGAATTATCAGCATGATGTAACAAAAACCAAAGAGCAGTCTTCATTAATTAGAAGCATAGATTATGTCATATCACACGTACCTCAGAGAATGATTCTTTTTATCATTACAGATGAGGCAGGACTTGCCAAGATTGAAGATTCTCATTTGAAACGCCTTAAATTCCAGCATGACGTTCTTGTAATTAAGATCGGAGATACGGAATTAACAGGCGGTGAGTCCTATAGTGTAAATAATGACAGTTATTTGCCAGATTTTATTACAAATAATAAGAAGCTTCGCAACATCGAGCTTAAGATGAAGAAAAAGCAAAAAGAAGAAAACGAGCGTAAGCTTTTAAGATTCGGTATATCCTCAGTCGATATGGATAGTAATGAGGACATAATCGAGAAAATTATTGAATTACTTGAGAGACACAGACATGCGAACAGTCATTGAGATAACAGTTAATTTACAAAAGCCAATGCAGTACTCATTACTGGCGTTGATCATAGCTTTATTAATTGCATTTACTCCTTTGATATGGAAAATCATCAAGTACTTGATTGAATATTTTAAGACTGGTGAGAAGACAGAGAAGGTCAAGGAAGTGAAGGAGGAACCATTTGTACCTCGTAAGAGCCTCTTTGTATTGAAGGAAGAGTATCTTCGTCTTATAGATGCAATTGAGACCAAGTACAATAATGGTGAGATCGACACAAGAGAACTACATTTACAGCTAAGTAGCACAGTAAAAAAGTTCATATATGAAGTGACAGGTGTTAAAACACAGGCTTTTGTATTGTCAGATTTTGAAAGCAATAAAATGCCAGAGATGCAGGCGCTTCTTGAGATTTTCTATGCTCCTGAGTTTGCGCCAGAATCTGTAATCCAGCAGAGAAGTGCTGATAATGCTCGAAAGGTGGTGCGCGAATGGAATTAATGTACCCATGGGTGTTCTATGCCAGCCTGGTTGTAGCAGCTATAGTTTTCCTTGTAGTATTTAAGAACAAAGATAACTTCAAGTCTGGAAAAAGAGTAGCAAACGATGAAGCTATTAGAGAGAATAAATACTATAACCGACTTAAGATGGAGTATCGTGCCTGTAAGGCAATCGTGCTTATTACCATTGTTTTGTCAATAATTTGCACATCACTTATAATTGCACGACCAGTACATGTAGATACAGTAGTTAACGAAGTTCACAACAGAGATATTATGATGTGTATTGATACATCTGAATCAACAGACGAGATCAACAGCGCAATGTGTGAGAGAATGATTCAGCTCGTAAAAGAGTTTAAGGGCGAGAGAATTGGTATCACCATTTTTAACTGTAAGCCTTGTCTTCTTGTACCACTTACTACTGACTACGATTATGTAATCTCTGTTCTTGAGAGACTTCAGGAATCATTTGATTTACACATAAAAGTTGCTAATAATCCGTTCATTATGAACGTTGATTATGAAGTATATGGATATAAGTACGCTGGAACAATAACAAGTGATCGAGGAAGTTCTTTTATCGGTGAAGGACTTGTTGGTTCAGTACTCAGTTTTTATGATCTTGAAGAAGAACCAGACAGAGCAAGAATCATCGTATTTTTAACAGATAACTGGCTCAATCTTGAATATGGTGAGGTTTACTGTACTCTTGAAGATGCTATGAACATTTGTAAGAGATATGGTATCAAGGTATTCTCACTTGCTCCAAAGGAAGTAGTTGATGAAGAGGAGTTTAGAGAACTCACACTAAGTACTGGTGGAGAATTCTATATTTATACATCAGATAAGGTTGTCGATGAACTTAAAGATGCAGTCGACAACACTGATACATCAATGATGAAGACAACAGTAACAACAGTTACAGATAAGCCAGAAACATTACTTATTGCTCTGGCGGTATTGCTAACAATTAATTTTATTGCCTCAAGGAGAATTCACGTATGACAATTCAATCGTTTATTCCAATTTGGATTATGGCAATAATTTGCGTATTAATTGTTGCTATGAAGCGTAAGGGCGTCTGGCCTTTTATTAGACAGATAGTAATTGCAGCTTTATTATTTGCCATTAATTTAAGAATTGTAATTCCAGCAGAGGATATCGAAAAGGAAGTTACAAATGTAGATATATTGTTTGTAGTAGATACTACAATCAGTATGGTTGCAGAAGATTACAATGGTAATAACCCTCGTATGGATGGCGTAAAATCTGATATCGTTAGCATCGCTAATAGTTTTCCAGGTGCAAGATATTCAATTATTACTTTCGATAATTATGCTACAAGACTTTTGCCATACACAGAGTATGTAGATCCTCTCGATACCGCAGTTAGAAATATGCGTACACAGACAGAATATTATGCTGACGGAACTTCACTAAGTGCTCCAATTGGTGAGATGGAAATCGCATTGAGAAGAGATGTTGAAGCTACAAATGATCCTTCTATTCATGTTGTAGTGTTCATTAGTGATGGTGAGCATAATACAAAGAAGCAGATAGAATCTTTTGAGGGGTTATCTGAGAATATAGAGTGCGGTGCAGTTCTTGGTTATGGTACTAATGCCGGCGGCAAGATGAAGGTAGAATCTTTCATTGGAGATGAGGAAAAAGAGTACCTTAAGTACTATGATGATAACTATAACCAGAAAGAAGCTGTATCAAAGATTGATGAAGACAATCTTGAGACAATTGCAGATGAATTGGGCGTTGATTATTATCATATGACAAAGCCATCAGATGTTAATTCTGTAATTAGCGATATTGAAGACGAGTTGCAAAATGGTGATATAAAGACAGTTAAGATTAAGACCTTTGGTTACATCGAGACTTATTATTACTTTGCAATAGCGCTTGTTGTTTTCCTTATCATTGATGCGTTCTGGTATAAGCGCAAATTAAAATACAAGGTGTGAGGTAGCATATGAAGAAACGATTACTGATATTGTTATATATGCTTGTCTTGCTGCTTGTTTCCAAGATGGCATTTAACTATTTTTATAATGCACATATGATTAAAGCTTTTGAGAATAAGGATTATTCAGTAAATGATAACATCCTTCTTCTTGGAAACTTTGATGAGCCTTATATTGCTCACTATAATAATGGTGATGTTTTGTATGAGCAGGGCCGTTATGAAGAGGCAATTGAGGAATATGACAAGGCATTGGCTTTGTATCCACCAAAACTTAAGGAGTGTCCTATAAGAATTAATAAGGCACTTTCTATGGTTGGTACACTTGGCGAGAATTTTTGTAATGTTGATTTGACAGATAATGACGAGATTGAGGAGACAATTGATTATCTTTATGAAGCAATTGATGTTCTGACAGAGGATGGCTGTGCTAACGATAAAGGTACAGGACATAGTAGAACTGCAGAGAAGCTTAAGGAACAGATTGAAGAGTTGATTGAGGAACTTAAGAATAGAGAAAAGGAGAACGAACAAACTCCGACACCTACTCCTTCTGGTTCTCCAACACCTACTCCTTCTGGATCTCCAACTCCAGATCCAAATAATACGACAACACCTACTCCATCAGGAGAGCCATCACCACAGCCTTCAGGAGAGCCAAATCCAACAAATAATCCTTCACCAGAGCCTACTGAAGAGCCAAATCCAACAGGTGATCCTACACCAGAACCTTCTGGAGAGCCAAGTCCAACTCCTTCAACGGTTCCAACTGGTGAACCGTCACCAACACCAAGTGTTGATCCGACAACGGAGCCTTCACCTGGTTTGACGCCAACACCAATTCCGTCAATGACTCCAGAACCTGGAAATCCAATTGATCCAGATGAGAGACATTATCAGGAGATTGAAGAAGTAATCGCTGGTTTCCTTGAAGAGAGCGCAGAGGAGCGTGTTAACGATACGCAGGACTACTACGAGCTCAATAATAGTTCTAACTGGGATACTGGTAAGAGCTGGTAATAACTGCTAAGTAGCAACCCCAAAGCGTGTGTGTTATAATAACATACACGCTTTTTTATGAATTGAGGATTCTATGGTACATAAGAGAAGTAAAAAGTGGATATTATCTTCTGTGGTTATCGCTACGGTTTTTGTACCGCTTACTTCTTTGCCGCTTGGAATCTATGATAATAAGTCAGCTTCAGTTCTTGTACGTAATGCGTATGCTGCAACCTATCCTTCTGATGAAGCTGATACAGAAGAAGTTCTTATAGAAGAGTGGGCTCTCGTTACAAGTGAGGATGAACTCATTGATGTAAGTAATATGGAGGAGCCTTCTCCAGATACTATTATTCCAGAAGAAGAGATTTGTATTGAACCAGTTGAGGATATTACTGAGAGAGTATCCTATGCTGATATTCTTACATATACTGTTGTTCAGCAATATGATGAAGCAAATCTTCCTATTGAGCTTCTTGATACTTCAGTTTTTGCTCCAGATGATACCAAATATTATATTTTGGCGCCTAATTCTATTATCAAAGAATATCCTGATATGAGTTCTAATACACTTACTCCTATTGGTATGGGAACGGGTGTAACTAGAATAGGAATAGGTGATACCTGGTCTAAGATCAGAACTGAAGAGGGTATAGAGGGATATGTATTAACAACTTCTATTTCAGATGAAGTTGTGTGGATTGATATCGATAGAATTGTTTGGGTAGAAGCAGATTCATTGTCATTAAGAAGTGAGGCTTCAACTGATTGTGAAGTTCTGGCTACACTTCCACATAATGCGAGACTTAGAGCTGTCTCTGTCTCAGATAAATGGTATAAGGTAATAACCGAGAGTGGCGTAACTGGTTATGTTTATATTTCTTTTACTACACAGAAAGCCCCTCCAACTCCTACACCAGTAAGAAGAAATACTGGCTCAGGTTCAGGTGGAAGTTCTGGTGGTGGCGGAGGTTCTTCTCCAAACGTAACTGGTGCCAATGGTGCAAGTATTGTTAGTATTTGCCAGTCAATGCTAGGTGTAGATTATGTATGGGCTGGAGAGTCAAGTTCTGGTGTTGACTGTTCAGGACTCGTAGTGTACGCTTACAGACAGATTGGTATTAGTGCACCACATCAGTCTCAGTCCCTGACTACAAGTGGTTATGGAGTATCCAGAGATAACATACAGCCTGGTGATGTTGTCTGCTGGGATACAGGTAGCGGACTTTGTGGACACGTTGGAATTTATGTTGGTGGTGGACAGGTTATTCATGCTTCTAATTCACGTGATAATGTATGTTATGGAAGTCTTGATATGATGCCAATTTTGACAATCAGAAGATTATTATAAGTTTATTTAGGAGATATATTTATGCAGGCAGTTATTTTAGCAGCTGGAATGGGAAGAAGACTTAAGGAGTTAACACAGGATAAGACTAAGTGTATGGTCGAAGTAAATGGTGTTCCTCTCATTAAGAGACTTTTAGGTCAGCTTGATGACCGTAAGTTAACAAAAATCGTAATTGTAGTTGGTTACGAAGGACAAAAGCTTATTGATTACGTTCAGTCACTTCCACTTCAAACACCTGTGGAATTCGTTAATAATCCTATTTATGACAAGACCAATAATATCTATTCTCTTGCTCTTGCCAAGGATTATCTTCTTGAAGAAGATACACTTCTTTTTGAGTCAGATCTTATCTTCGAGAATAGTGCTATTGATGCTATCGTTGATGATCCAAGAGAGACTTTGGCTCTTGTAGATAAATATGAAGCATGGATGGATGGAACCTGCGTAGTTTTGAATGAGAATGATGATATTGTCTCATTTGTTCCCGGCAAGAATTTTGATTATGCTGATAAGGATTCTTACTATAAGACTGTAAATATCTATAAATTTAGTAAGCACTTCTCTCAGACACACTATGTGCCTTTCCTTGTTGCATATCAGAAAGCTCTTGGAGAGAATGAGTATTATGAGCAGGTATTAAGAGTCATTGCCATGCTTGATAATCCAGAGATTAAGGCCAAGAGACTTGAAGGACAGCTCTGGTATGAGATAGATGATATTCAGGATTTGGATATTGCTTCTTCAATGTTTGCTAACAGCGAAGAAGAGAGAGTAAGCCTTATGAATGCAAGATATGGTGGATACTGGAGATATCCAAAACTTTTGGATTACTGTTACCTTGTAAATCCATATTTCCCACCAAAGAAACTTGTTGACGAACTCAAGGCTAGTTTTGAGACACTTCTTACACAGTATCCTTCTGGACAGAATGTTAACTCACTTCTTGCTGCAAAGAACTTTAATGTTCACAGAGAGAATATTGTTGTTGGTAATGGAGCAGCAGAATTAATTAAATCACTTATGAGTGACTTTACTGGTAAGGTCGGAGTTATAAGACCAACTTTCGAAGAGTATGGCCACAGATTTGATGAGGAGAATATTGTTGCTTTCTGGCCACAGAATGATAATTATTCATACGATGCTGAGGACCTTATTAATTTCTTTGGTGACAAGGGAATTGATAACCTGATTCTCATTAATCCTGATAATCCATCTGGTAATTACCTTGTTAAGGAAGATTTGATGAAGCTTATAAACTGGGCTGATTCAAAGGGAATTAATCTTGTTGTGGATGAGTCATTTGTTGATTTTAGTGATGAAGCTGATTCAACAATAATTAAGCAGGATATTATCAATAAATATAAGTCACTTTATATTATGAAGAGTATTTCTAAGTCATATGGCGTACCAGGCTTGAGACTTGGCGTTATGGTATCTGGAAATGTGGATAAAATTAATCACATGAAGAAAGATGTGGCAATTTGGAATATTAACTCTTTCGGAGAGTTTTATATGCAGATTTCTCATAAATATGAGAAGGCATATGCTGCCGCACTCGAACTTTTCCGCGAGGAGAGAAAGAGATTCGAGGCTGAACTTAATAAGTTTGATTTATTAAGAGTAGTTCCTTCACAGGCAAACTACTTCTTAGTTGAGATCAGGGACAAGATGACAGCTAAGGAACTTCAGATTAAGCTTCTTGATGGCTTCGATATTCTCATTAAGGATTTGACTCCTAAGATGAAGAATACGAATGGCAAGCAGTATGTAAGAATTGCGATTAGAAACAAAGAGGATAATGATAAGTTAATAAAGGCTATTGAGCAGATCTTGGCATAAGTTCAGACTTGTTTATTTTGTGTATTTGATTGTTATGTATCAGTGCGATTCCTAATCAAACTATCACTTTTGTCTGATTGAAGCGTTTTTTTTGCTATGCTATAATCTAGCGTTAGAATATATGTTCATGATTTGAGGAATAATATGAAGAATCTTATAAAAAAAATAGCTGGCAAAAATAAGTTTTTTTCTAAATTGGTATATATCGGTTTTAGGATTTGCAGTTTATTATTCTCACTACTTTTCTTATTAATGAGAGTATTTCCTATTAAGCAGAATAAAGTTGTTGGAAGCAACATGAAGGGTAAGCGATATGGAGATAACCCTAAGTATGTTTTTGACAGCATTATGAAGAAGGATCCATCTGTAGATTTGGTGTGGCTTCTTAATGATACAAATAATGAAGATGTTCCTAGTAATGTAAGAATTGCAAAAAACTCTATTCTGTCACAGGTTTATGAACTGGCAACCGCTAAGGTTTGGATTGATTCTAATGCTAAGCAGCATGGTTTTCTTAAACGTAAAGGACAGACATATATTCAGACTTGGCATGGAAGCTATGGACTTAAGAAGGTAGGTAAGGATTTACCTAATCCGAGCCGTATCGATCTTGATAATGTATTCTACAATTTTAATCGTGTAGATCTTACAGTTTCTAATAGTAAAAGAACCAGTGAGATTTTCAGAACTGCTTTTGATTATCAGGGCGAACTTATTGAATGTGGTAGCCCACGTAATGATATATTTTTCGCAGAAGCTGATACTTATATCGACAAAGTTAAGAAATTCTTTAATGTTGAAGGTAAAAGAATAGTACTTTATGCTCCGACTTTTAGAAATGATTTTAGACTAAGTGATTACAATATTGATTTTGACAGACTTAAAGAAAGTCTTGCAAAGAAGTTTGGTGGAGAATGGGTAGTACTTATTAGACTTCATCCATATAATCTTGCTCAGGCTAAGGATTTTATCAAATATTCTGACACGGTGCTTAATGCTACTGACTACGATATTATGCAGGAACTTCTTGTTGCATCAGATATTCTTATTACTGATTATTCAAGTTGTATGTTTGACTTTGTTACTACGGGAAAGACATGTTTCCTCTATGCAGATGACATAGATAAATATAAAAAAGAGCGAGACTGTTATTTTGAACTTGAAGATTTACCATTCCCGCTTGCCCGTAATAATGACGAATTGAATTCAATAATTGAGCTTTATGATCAGGAAAAATACTCTGTTGATTTGAAGGCACTCTTTAAGCAGGTTGGATTATCTGAAAGTGGATGTGCAAGTGATCAGGTTGCAGATTTTATCATAAGTAAAGTCAAAGGCAACTAAGTAATAGGTAAATTGGGGGATTTATGAATATAGCTGTAATCTTTGCTGGTGGAAGCGGAAAGAGGATGGGTAGTAAAAACATACCTAAACAGTTTCTTGAAGTACACCATAAACCAATTATTATTTATACACTGGAATTATTTGAGAGACATTCAGATATAGATGCAATAGTGATTGCGTGTAAAGAAGACTGGATTGATTATTTAAGAGATTTACTTGATAAATTCTCCATCACTAAAGTAAAAAAGATTGTAGGTGGCGGTGAGACTGGCCAGATGTCTATCTACAATGGATTGGCAGCAGCTGAAGAGTATGCATTTGAATCCCAGGTGGTAACAGAGGATTGTGTAGTGCTTATCCATGACGGAGTAAGACCTTTTATTACTGAAAAGACAATTTCAGACAACATTAGTTCTGTAAAAAAATATGGTAACTGTATTACTACGGGTATTGTTAAAGAAACGATTCTTGTAGTAGATGATAATGAGATGATTGTTTCCGTTCCTGACAGAACTCATTCACGAGTTGCAAAGGCACCGCAGAGTTTTAAACTTTCTGATATATTAGCAATGCATAGAAGAGCTCAAAGTGAGAATCAGTTTGATTTTATCGACTCGTGTACTATGGCTAATTACTACTCAGAGAAACTTCATTTGGCAGATGGTCCTTATGAGAACATAAAGATTACTACACCAGAAGATTATTTTACAATGAAGGCTCTGATTGAAGCCCGTGAGAATTCAAAACTATACGAGTAGTAGGAGTATATTATGTGGACAGAGGATTTAATATTTAAAGCTGATCTTGAAGGAATACTTAATGATTCAAAAATAGATTGGAAAAAATTCGATTCGAAGAATATTTATATAACTGGTGGAACAGGTCTTATTGGATATACATTAGTGTCAGCTATTTCTTATGCAGCAATGAATTTAGGCCTTGATGTAAATCTTTATCTTCTTGTAAGAGATATTAGCCGAGCTGAAGCTACATATGCTTCTCTTATCAAGGATTATGGTAAAGTTCACTTTATTGAAGGAAGTGTTGAGACACCTTCAGATGCTGGTGTTCATATTGATTATATTATTCATGGAGCTGCACCTACTGCTAGTAGTTTTTTTGTTGAGAATCCTGTAGAGACAATTAAAGCCTCAGTTTTGGGAACAATGAATCTTCTCGAAATGGCAAAGAAAAACAGTGTGGAAGGCATGTGCTACATGTCTACAATGGAAGTTTATGGTTCACCACACACAGAGACCCCTCTTACAGAGTTAGATCTTGGTTATATTGATTCAATGTTTGTCAGAAACAGCTATCCTGAAAGTAAAAAACTTTGTGAGAATATGTGTGTCTCATATGCAAGCGAGTATGGTGTACGTGCAATGGCTATTCGTCTGGCACAGACTTTCGGCCCTGGTGTAAAGAAAGACGATGGGCGAGTTTTTGCTGATTTTGCTCGAAAGGTGGTAGCAAACGAAGATATTGTAATGTATACCGCTGGTACAAGTAAAAGATGTTATCTCTATACGATGGATGCAGCAGCAGCCATTCTTACTGTCTTATTAAATGGTGAGGCTGGAAATGCCTATAATGCTGGTAATAGTGAGACTTACTGTTCGATTATCGAGATGGCACATATGATTGCTAAAGATGTTGCAGGCGGCAAAATAAAGGTTGTTCAGGAATTAAATTCTGACATTGCTAAGAAATTTGCACCTCCACATTTTTATAATCTTGATACCCAAAAGCTTTGTAGTCTGGGATGGAAGCCTACAAAGAATCTTAAAGAGATGTACGAAGTTTTGTGCGAAGAATTCAGAAAGGCATAAGATATGGGGAAGACACTTCTTATAATGAATAAGCGATTTGAGATAGATCGCTACGTTTCAGCTAATGCTAAATCAGAGAATGTTGATATAGAGTCTATTTATCGTCTTGAGTATACTGGAATGCCATGGAAACTTATGGCACTTCATATTCAAAAGTTAAATCTTCCTTGTCAGAGTATTTGGTACGGAAGCTGGAAGAAGAGACTAAATGACTACGATACGATTATTGTATTTGGATGTCATTTTAACTGGAATGTTCTGGATTATATTAAGAAGCATAATCCAAATGCAAGGATTATTGCGTGGTTTTGGGACACAATCAGCAAGAAGTACTGGCTTCCAGAGAAGTATTATAAAATGGTGGAAGTATGGTCTTTTGATCCAGTAGATTGTGAAAAATACAATATGCATAAGAATACCCAGTATTATGTATATACACCACTACCTAATAAAGAAGTTGAATATGATGTTTTATATGTAGGAAGAGATAAAGGCCGAGTTAGCAGAATTGGTAAGATGTGCGAAGAGATTAAGAGCGCAGGTCTTACAGTAAATCAGTATATTGTGGCAACTTATGAGAAATCCAAGGATGCAGACAATAACTTGGAGATTCATAACAAGCCACTGGAATATGCAGAATATTTGCAGCTTCTTGATAAAGTAAATTGCGTTCTTGATGTACCTAAACCAGAGCAGAATGGGCTCACATTAAGAGTTTTAGAGTCAATCATGCATAATAAGAAGCTAATTACAACAAACAAAAATGTTGTGAATGAACCATTTTATAATCCTAATAACATGTTTATCTGGGATGAGCCAACCAAGGAAGAGATTGTTGAGTTTTTCAATAAACCATATGAACCAGTTGATCAGGAAATAAGGGATTATTATTTATTCAAAAACTGGTTAAACAGATTTAACGAGCAGTGAAATATAATGTGCGGAGGAAAAAATGAGCGAGATTAAAGTATCAATAGTAGTAGCTGTATATAACATGGAGAAGTATTTAAAAAAATGCATAGATTCATGTCTTAACCAGTCTTTTCAGGATTTTGAACTGATTCTTGTAAATGATGGCAGTAAGGATACTTCTGAAAGTATTATTGATGAATACTGTAATTTATATCCAGGAAAAATAATTAAGATAAACAAGGAAAATGGTGGACTTTCTTCAGCACGTAATATTGCTTTCCCTTCTGTAAGAGGTGAATATATTACTTTCCTTGATGCAGATGATTACTATGATAAAGAATATCTTGCTAAATTAGTTAATAAAGCAGATAGTGAGAACCTTGATATTGTTGCCAGCGGTCAGCACAAAGTAACAATGGAAGGTAAGATTCTCAATACAATTCACTATACTCTCATTGATGGTAAAACTTCACAGCGCCGTCTTAATATTTCAGGAAAGCTTTATAGAATGGAATATGTTCGAAAGTGGGATCTTAAGTTTCCTGTTGGTAAGACATATGAAGATAATTCATTTAATTTGCAGGCGTTCTTTTTGACTGATAAAGTTGGAATTCTTGATTATGAAGGATACTATCAGGTTGTACATGAGGGAAGCATTACTTCTAAGCCAATTGATGCGTCACGTTTGCCTTTCGAAGAATGGGATATGGTATGTGGCAAGGTAAAAAACAGCGGTGTAGAAGGCGCTGACATTGAGTTGTTCGATTTTACTTTTATGAGTTTTATTACATACTTCCTTCTTGTAAGAAACAGAAAAAGAGAATATTTATCTAACGATAGCAGCCTTAATTCTATGGACAGTATCAATAAGATTACTGAATTCTGCGAGCAGGTTACAAATAAGTATTTTGTTGGATATAACAAGAATAAGTACTTAAGTTTGTTTAAGAATAAGGAACTGCCATTGAGTCAGAAGCTGGGTACATATGTATTTTATAGAGCATGCAGAATGCATAAGCTTGGTTTGGTTGTAAAAATAGCATTTAAAGTTCTTTGATTAGCTGGAGAAGCAAAATGAAATTTAGTATTATTCTTCTTACATATGAATCTGCCTTTGATAAGATAAAGGTTACACTCGATTCTGTGCTCGCTCAGACAAATGACAGTTTTGAAGTTGTTATTTGTGATGATGGTTCTAAGAGTTTTCCTAAAGATGACATTGTAAGCTATTTTGAAGAAAAGAGTTTTAGTAATTATAAGCTCGTAGTAAATGAAGTTAACAAGGGGACAATAAAGAATTGTATTTCTGGTATTGAGGTTGCTGCGGGAGAATGTGTAAAACTGATTGGTGCTGGAGATTTACTGTACGATGAGGAAACAGTAAATAATATGTACGATTATCTCCATAATTCTGAGTATGGAATTGCATTTGGCTTAATGAAATCTTTCTATCAAGAAGAAGGCAAGTATTGTTTTAGTGATAGTATTTTTGCTCCAAGACTCCTTAAACCTTATCAGGAAAGAGATGATAAGACTATCAAACGCAACTTGTTGATGTGTAGAGATTATATTTCAGGCGCTTCTCTGTTTGGAAAAAGAGGTTTTATAGAGAAGTATTTACATAAAATGTCTCAAATAGCAGTTTATCTGGAAGATTATATGACACTTTTGGTAGTTCTTGATGGAGAAAAGATAGGTTACCTTGAAGAATATGTTGTTTACTATGAATTGTTTTCAGGAGTATCAACTAAGAAGGGGTCTGAAGGTAATAAGAGACTACAGAAAGATTCAGAGAATGCCTGGAACGAGATAATAAAACTTTATGATGACAAGAAACTAAGAAGAAATATTCTTGCTCGTCAAAAGGCAGATAAGATAAATAGTAAACTTTTGAGAAACTTCTATCGTTTGTTCCATTGTCCATCTGCTCTTTATGTCAGAAATAAACATTCAGTAGTAAAAAAAGACAAAAAAGGATTCCTTGAACGCAAGTAATACTGTAATTTAGTGCGTTTGTTATTTGATATGGCACGTGCTATAATCAGACATGATTACGATAAGTATGGGGGAGAAAGCTACGAGCCACTAACATGGCTCATTTGATATATGAGACAAAAATCTGTTAAGTATAGATTACTTTTACATTTGATTGCCGCTCTTTTTATTTTTCTTGTTACTTTGATTGGGATTAATCGATACAATATGCCAGTTATTCTTAATGATGAATTTGGATATTGGAGTAATGCAGATTTATTAGTAAATAGAAATTGGGTTGATCTTGCAAAAGAAACGCCGTACTATAGCCTGGGCTATAGTCTGGTGCTTGTTCCTGTATTGTTTTTCTGTAAATCTTATAAAATTGCATATCATACAGCCCTGGTATTGAACTCTGTTTTTATTGTAGTTGAATATTTTTGTGCATATTATATTTTAAGCATAAAGAATCCCAAATCAGAGAATTATATTGTTACATCAGTTGAATCAATAGCTGTAGTTTTGCTTGCAAGCAGTATTTTTTATTCACATATTGCCTGGTGTGAGATATTCATTACCATGATTATATGGATAATTGCTGCTTTATTCGTTAGTTGTGAACACAAATTTAAAACATACAAAATTGTTCTTATGTGTCTGTTAAGTGGATATTCATATATTATTCACCAGAGAGCCATTGGTGTATTGATTGTTTTTGCATTGTCACTTCTATGGTTACTGTTAGCAAAGAAGAAGTATTTTCATATTATTTCTATCGTTGTAACCGTAGGACTTGCTATTTTTCTTCAGTCAATAATCAGAGATTTTCAAGATAATCTTATTGATAACATGAGAAGTAATATTCTTAATTATTATGCGATAAATTCATCTTTAGTCGGCGATAAATTAGGTAAAGTAATGGCTGAATTTGTTAACTTCCTAGTTTCTTTTGCAGGAAAGATATACATTTTGTTTGTTTGTTCACTTGGTGTATATGCTATAGGTCTTAAAGAATACATTTTAAGACTCATTAAAACAGCAAGGAGACAGAAAGCAGAGCTAATTATTTCAGAAACATTCTTTGCCCTTCTTATAGTAATAATGGTAGGTTTGAATACTATTCAGACTATAAATTCAGCACAGCGTAAGGATGTAATAGTATATACAAGATACATGGAATTTGTATTTGGTCCCTTTATGCTCTTCTCACTCGATTATCTTGTTAAGAATATAAAGAAAAACTATAAGATGCTTATGGTTACAGTTGCCGGACTTATTCCTTTAACATTTATCGTTCTCAAGCAATTCCTATATGCTGCAGATTCCTTCAATGATCCTTGTAGTCCATTTATGGCCGGATTCGTAGAATTGTTTACTGATGATTATAAAACAGTTATCTCATGTGTAGTTATAGTATTAATTGTTTTCTTATTACTATGTTCGCTTCTTGGAACTATGAAGAACAAACAGTTATCTGCGATTTTGATATGCGTAGCATTCATTGCCATTAATGTTTATGTTGTTTCATTTGCTGATAAATGGCTTTCCAATGTTCAGGAAAAGTTTTATTTAAGAGTAGAACCTGTTGCTGAAATTATTAATAAAGACAAAGAAGATAAGCCAATATATTTCATAGTTGATAACGAGAAGTTTGTTTATAGCATTAATATCAAATATCTTCAGTTTGTTTTATATGACAGACCTATAAATGTTGTTCATTCCTATGGACAGATAAACTATGAAGGTGAGTATTTTTTGCTTACAAATTCAAGAGTTTATCCAGTTCTAAATGATGCCGGATTAGAATATGAGGTTACGACCCCGTTTACTAATCTTTACATAGTTGAAGGCCATGCTCGTGGTGAGAAAAAGTGATGATAGTAGATAGTCAGTTATGTTATAATATTTGTTAATTATTTAATTGTGGAGATTAATTATGAAAGTAATAAAATATGTTTTCCAACCACATGGTGATGACAGAGGACAGCTTGTAGCATTGGAAGAATTTAAGGATATTCCATTTTCTATAAAGCGAGTTTATTACATGTATGATACTGGAGAGGGTGTTAGAAGAGGTTTTCATGCTCACAAGTCTCTTGAACAGATTCTGATTTGTATTCATGGAAGTTGTAAAATTCTCCTCGACAATGGAACTGAGAAGAAGGTAGTTCCACTTGAGAAACCTTATGAAGGATTGTATGTAGGTAATAGCATGTGGAGAGAGATGTATGACTTTTCTTCAGATGCAGTATTGATGGTTTTAGCTTCTGAATTATATGATGAAGCAGATTACATTAGAAACTACGATGAATTTCTTGAATTCAACGGAATTAAGAAAGGTGAATAAAATGAACGTACCATTTGTATCATTGCGTCCAATGCATGATGAGTTGAGAGATAAACTTGATAAAGCCTACAATCTAGTTCTGGATAGAAGTATGTATATTCAGGGTGACGAGTGTGAATTATTTGAGAAGGAATTCGCTTCTTACTGTGATGCAAAGCATTGTATCGGTGTAGCAACTGGATTGGATGCTATTTATCTGATTCTTAGAGCCATGGAAATTGGCGCTGGTGATGAAGTTATTGTTCCTTCAAATACATTTATAGCAACTGCACTTGCGGTATCTTACTGTGGTGCGACTCCTGTTTTTGTTGAACCAGTTATTGAAAACTTTAATATTGATGTGGATCGAATTGAAGAGGCTATCACAGACAAGACAAAAGCAATTATTGCGGTACATCTCCAAGGAAGACCATCTGATATGGATACAGTAAATGCAATAGCAAAGAAGCATAATCTTAAGGTGATAGAGGATGCCGCTCAGGCTCATGGTGCAAGATATAAGGGGAAGAAAGTTGGATCTCTTTCTGATGCAGCTGCCTTTAGCTTTTATCCAGGTAAAAATCTTGGTGCTCTTGGTGATGCAGGTTGTGTGGTTACCAATAATGATGATATTGCTTCAAAGGTACGAGCTTTGGGAAATTACGGTTCAGATTATAAGTATCATCATATTTATAAGGGTACTAACAGCAGACTCGATGAGATTCAGGCAGCTTTTTTGAGAGTGAAATTACCAGAATTGGATAAGTGGAATGATGCAAGAAGAGCGATTGCTGCTCGCTATATTAGTGAGATTAAAAATCCGTTGATTAAACTTCCTGTAGCATCAGATGAGACTTTTGAACACATTTATCATGTATTTGCTGTTCGTTGTGACAGGAGAGATGAGCTTGAGGCTTATCTTAAAGATAGAGGTATTGGTACAGTTAAGCATTATCCAGTTCCAATGCATTTGCAGGAAGCTTATGCTGACTTAAATATCAGTGAAGGTGATTTACCTATTGCTGAAGAGATTAGCAATACTATACTCAGTATTCCTATGTATTATGGAATGACTGAGGAAGAGATAAATTATGTTATTTCTTCAATAAATGATTTTAAGTGAGAATAAAATGTCTGATTCAAAAAAGCGCGAGTCTAACATAGAACTTTTGCGTATAGTTTTGATGTTAGGTGTAGTCGTATTACATTATAACAACTCTTCTATTGGTGGAGCATTTGAGTTCACTGCAAATATGCCAGTGACTAGATTGGTGTTATACTTTTTTGAATCTCTATGTGATTGCGCAGTCGATTTATTCATTTTGATTAGTGGATATTTTATGTGCAAGAATAATAAGCGTAATTTAGCTAAACCAGTTGAACTGCTTATACAAACCATCTTGTTTGCAGAAGGTGTTTATATTTGCAAAGGATTAATTTCTGGAGAAGGAATATCTGTTGGAAGCATTGTTGCCCGATTAATTCCAGCTAGTTATTTTGTTATTTTATATATAGCAGTTTATTTTGTATCTCCATATATTAATCATTTGCTTAATTCATTAAATCAAAAACAATTGTCCAAAATGCTAGTTGTATTATTTGTTATTCTCTCAATTTATCCGACTGCGGTAGATATGTTAATAGAGATTCGAAAGAATGATTTTATGGGGTTAAGTACAGTTGGCGCTTATGGTTCTCAGTGGGGATATACATTAGTCAACTTCATCTTGATGTATATCATTGGAGCTTATTTGAGACTTTCAAATAAACTCATACCTTTGAAGAAAGCCGTTTTATTACTGCTGGCTATTACAATAGCTTTGGTACTCTGGGCAATGCTTGATGATAAATTAGGCATTGTATATGAACGAGTAGCTTGGGAGTACTGTAATCCACTTATCATTATGGCTGCTATTTTGTTATTTATGATTTTTAAACAGATACATATACCTAGCAATCGTATAATTAATTCTTTGGCAACATCATCATTCAGTGTTTATTTATTGAATACCCATTTGTTGAAATATTTTCACATTGAATTCCATGTAACATCTTCGATAATAGTAATGATATTACATATGATTGCTACTGCAATTGCTATTTACTTGATTTGTGCTGTAGTGAATTTTGTTTATAGTATGACAGTACTTAGATTAGTACGAGGATTAGAATCCAAAATATCTTTTATGAGTAATGATATCTATGGAGATTTGGTGGAATGAATAAATTTAAGTTATTTGTTGAAAATATGCTTGTATATGGCCTAGGAGGAATAATCAGCAAGATAATTCCAATTATCATGCTACCAATTATTACTTTTCTTCTTCCTGGTACTAATTTCTATGGATTAAGTGATATGACAACAACCATAATCTCGCTTGGAAGTGCATTAGCAGTTATGGGTATGTATGATGCCATGTATAGACTCTTTTTCGACAAGAAAGAAGAAGAATATCGAAAGGATTTGTGTTCAACTACTCTGTTTTTTACTTTGTGTGTATCGCTTGTAGTTGCCTTATTGATGATATTACTCAAAGAACCGCTATCCTTGCTATTCTTTAAAGATGTTAAGTTCTCATACCTTATTTATGTATCTGCAATTGCCACACTGGTTGGAGCGACAAACAGCATTATATCAGCCCCTACAAGAATGCAGAATAAACGCAAAGTTTTTCTTGTGACTAATACAATTGGTCCTGTTATTTCTTATGCTGTATCCATACCTATGATTCTTCACGGATACTACATTATGGCTTTGCCTGTTGCCGCTGTATCTTCAAGCGTTATCCTTGAATTGTCATTTGCTATAATGAACAAAAAATGGTTCTCTTTTAAGAGAGTTGATTTTAAACTCATACGACCACTTTTAGTGATTGCGGTACCGCTGATCCCTAATTTCCTCATTTACTGGATATTTAATTCTTGTGACAAACTTATGATTACTAACATCATTGGTCTTGATGCTCAGGGAATTTACGCAGTAAGTTCAAAGTTAGGCCACATCAGTCAGCTTATTTATACGGCGTTTGCTGGCGGATGGCAGTTTTTTGCTTTCTCCACAATGAAGGAGAAAAATCAGGTTAAGAATAATTCTCTTGTTTTTGAATATTTAGGCGCTATCTCATATGTAGCTTCTGCGTTTATCTGCGTGCTCTCTCCAGTTATTTTCCTTTTGTTTAAAAAGGAGTACTATGAGGGTTTTGTATCTGCACCTTATCTATTCTTGGCACCACTTCTTTTGATGCTTTTCCAGGTTGCATGCAATCAGTTTATTGTTGTGAAAAAGACTTGGCCTAATGTGTTTATTCTGTCTTCTGGTGCTGTCGTAAATGTTATTTTGAACTATATCCTTATTCCAAAAATCGGAATAGAAGGTGCATCAATTGCTACTCTTTGTGGTTATATTTTGTCCGATATTCTGGTTGTAATTGTTTTGAATAAAATGAAACTTATGACAGTTACAAAGCGACTTGTATTGTCTGCTTTCCTTATGGCAGTATATTTTATCTGTTGGAGATTCTTGTTTATTCAGAATATTGTTATCGGGATGATTTGTGCTGTTCTGTTTATGATGTGTATAGTATTCCTTTATCGTAGTGAGTTACGAATCTTGATTAACATGGTTAAAAATCCGCCTAAGAAAGGTGACAAAAAGGAAGATAATAAGGGGGAAGTGAAGTAATATGCCTATATTATTAAGACCTTTAGAGGAAAAAGATGTAGACGGAATGCTTGAATGGATGCATTCAGAAGAATCCAAAAGCATTTTTCAGAAGGATATGAGTAATATTACACGTGAGAATGCAGTTTCCTTCGTTAAAAGTTCTCAGGGTGATACCTTTGATAGAGGCTTTGTTCATTTTGCTGTCGTTGATGACAGTGACGAATATCTTGGAACAATAAGCCTTAAGAATATTGATAAAGAAAACTCCTGCGCTGAATACGCGGTAAGTATGCGTGCTAAGGCAAGAGGTACCGGAGCTTCAATGGCAGCTACAAAGGGAATATTAGATAAAGCGTTTTTGGAGTATAATTTACACAGAGTTTATCTTAATGTTCTTACAACTAATGAGAGAGCAAATAAGTTTTATAAAAAGGCTGGTTTTGTTTTTGAAGGTACATCACGCGATTCGCTTTGTATCAGAGGAGAATTTAAATCGCTGAATTGGTATACAATTATTAAAGAAGATTATTTATCGGAGGTTAAGGGATGAAAGGAATAATACTTGCTGGTGGATCAGGAACAAGACTTTATCCACTTACAATGGTAACTAGTAAGCAGTTACTTCCAGTTTATGATAAGCCAATGATTTATTACCCATTGTCTACGCTTATGCTCGCAGGAATTAAGGATATCCTTATTATCTCTACACCAGAGGATACTCCAAGATTTGAGAATTTGCTTGGTGATGGTTCTCAGTTTGGAATAAGACTTTCTTATAAAGTTCAGCCTTCACCTGATGGACTTGCTCAGGCATTTCTTATTGGTGAAGAATTTATTGGCGATGATGCTTGCGCTATGGTACTTGGAGATAATATTTTCTATGGTAACGGCTTTGGTTCTATCTTAAGACAAGCTGTTAAGAATGCTGAGGAATCTTCAAGAGCTACAGTGTTTGGTTATTATGTAAACGATCCAGAACGTTTTGGTGTAGTAGAATTCGATTCTAATAATAAGGTTATCTCTGTTGAAGAGAAGCCTGCTAATCCAAAGAGTAATTATGCAATTACAGGACTTTATTTCTATCCTAAGGGAGTTAGTCTTAAAGCCCATGAGATTAAACCTTCTGCAAGAGGAGAACTTGAGATTACTACATTAAATGAGATGTATCTTAAGGAAGATATTCTTGATGTACAGCTTCTTGGCCGTGGCTTTGCTTGGCTCGATACAGGTACGATGGACAGCCTGCTTGAGGCAGCTGATTTTGTAAAGATGATTGAAGACAGACAGTCAATTACAATTTCTGCTCCAGAGGAGATTGCATATATCAATAAGTGGATAAATACAGAGGAGCTTCTTGATTCTGCTGCAAAGTATGGAAAGAGTCCTTATGGTAAGCATCTTCAGGCAGTAGCTGAAGGTAAAATAAAGTATTAACACGAGTTTAATCTAAAGAGGAGACATATTATGAACGTATTAGTTACAGGCGGTGCCGGATTCATTGGTTCAAATTTTGTATATCACATGCTTAATAAGTATCCAGATTATAAGATTATCTGCGTAGATTGTCTTACATATGCTGGTAATCTCTCTACACTTGAGGAAGCTCTCAAGAATCCAAATTTTAAGTTTTATAAAACTGATATTTGTGATCGTGAAGCAATCTATAAGATTTACGAAGATGAGAAGCCAGATGTAGTAGTAAATTTTGCTGCAGAAAGCCATGTTGACAGATCGATTGAGAATCCTGAGATTTTCCTTAAGACTAATATTCTTGGAACACAGGTAATGATGGATGCTGCAAGAAAGTTCGGTAACATCAGATATCATCAGGTATCAACAGATGAGGTGTATGGAGATCTTCCACTCGACAGACCTGATTTATTCTTTACTGAGACAACACCAATACATACAAGCAGTCCTTACAGCAGTTCAAAGGCTGGTGCAGATCTCCTTGTTATGGCTTACTACAGAACTTATGGTTTGCCAGTAACTATCTCAAGATGTTCAAATAACTATGGTCCTTATCACTTCCCTGAGAAGCTTATTCCTCTTATGATTGCAAATGCTCTTAACGATAAGCCACTTCCAGTTTATGGTGAAGGTCTTAACGTAAGAGACTGGCTCTATGTTGAAGATCACTGTAAGGCTATTGACCTCATTATTCATAAGGGTAAGATTGGTGAAGTTTATAATGTTGGTGGTCACAATGAGATGGCTAACATTGATATCGTTAAGTTAATCTGTAAGAAACTTAATAAGCCTGAGTCTCTTATTACTCACGTAACTGATCGTAAGGGACACGATATGCGTTATGCAATTGATCCAACCAAGATTCATAATGAGCTTGGCTGGCTTCCAGAGACAAAATTCGCTGATGGTATTGATAAGACAATTGAATGGTATCTCAACAACAAAACTTGGTGGGAGACAATCATTAGTGGCGAATATATGAATTACTACGAGAAGATGTACGGAAACAGATAAATGCACGGTATAAGAAGACCAAATACAAGAAACAATATTATTGCGCTGGCTTCAGGATTTGCAGCCTTTGTTTTGGTATTCTTATTTCAGGCAATATTGAATCTGAAGTATAAAACTATGACCTCTATTCCTGGTGATTTCCAGAATTTGTTTTATGCTACAAAATTGATGGGAAGTGATTGGAATAATCTTACTTCACCACCTAAACTAAATATCTTACCGTCTTTTGTGTATTTCTTAATCTTAAGATTTGTAAGACGAGGTCCGATTTTTATCTGGCAGTGTTTACTGCTGGTGATGGCTGTTTGCAAGAGTGTTCCTGCCTTTGTTGCAACGTTTATTGCTAAGAAAAGATATGATGTTAACGTAGTTTTATCTATACTGGTGGGTGTGCTTTGTTCTGTGTGCATTCCAGAAAGAAGCAATTTTCTTACTTCACAAGCATTTGCAGTAATGTTTGTCTGGTTACTTGTATTAGTTTATGTTGAATTAAGCAATATTGAAAATAGAGCGGCAAGAATAAGTTTAATAATAATTAGTCAGATATTAGTTTTCTGTCTTGCTATTACAAGCTTCGATTATATTGTATTTGTTCCTGCATTCTTGACTTACTTTATTTGTGAATTTGTAAAAAAGCATATAAAGAAAAGTGATTTTATTGTAGGTATGGCTTCACTCGCTGCTGCTTTTGCAGGTTCTGTGATTTTTACATTATTTATTCAGAGAGTTTTTATTCCTAGAGGATATAATATTTATCGAGTAGCAGGAACAATTCAAAGATTTGAGTTAAAACTAATAGACGAAATAGAATCGCTTGTAACCCCAGAAGGTTGGTTGGGATTATTCGATTCAATTTTAGGATCTGTTTGGGAATTAACTGTGTACTCTTTTGGATTGATTCCATTAGTTGTTATTTTGTCAGTTGGAATTCTTTGGGGTAAGAAGGGAAATAAAAGATTAGGCTCCATAACTAATGCTACTGTAATTATATCGCTTGGTTTGATATTTGCTATCATTTACAGAACAATCACGATGAGCTTTAATTTTGCTTTGATGCATATTGAACATTACTCACCTTTTCCTAGTGTTTTTGAGATTGAGGATTTTGAATGTTATATAGGACCTATGCTTTTGTTTATGGTTCTTGCTATATATAAGAAATATGAATTTGGTAAGAAGCAAATAATTGCAACATTGACTGTGTTTTTTGCTAGTTCTTTATACATGTTTTTTGTTCTTTTCTTCCCTACAAATAAGATAGCTGGATATAATTTGAAGACCTGTTTTGGTGATAATGCATCACTTCTTTTGTGTCTATTTTCTAGCGAGAATATAGGTGGTATTATTGCATTCTTCATAACAATACTCATTGTTGTTGGAGTGGCTTTTTTGGCAATAACAAATTCCTTGGATTATAAGGATTTTGCTTCTTTATTTATTTGTTTGTTCTTATTTCAATACCTTTTCGGATATTATGGTAAAGATTCAGGATACTGGGATGAAGTTAATATGTTTTCCAAAATTGATGATACTTATGGATTAAGTCAGCGTATGGGTTCTGATTTTGCAAATATCGATCAGATTAGTTTTATGGGTGATTACAACACAGGCTTTATTCTCCAGTATGCTATTAAAGATATGGTGGTAGTTCCAGGAGTTCCTGATGAGGAACTAGATGAAGTAGTTATTGTATCTTCCTATGATTTGCTTAAGGTAGCTAATTTCTTGGATGTCACAGAATATTACTATTGCGGTGCCCGTGAAGTTAATCCTAATGAATTTTTTTATGTTAAAGGCAATCGCTATTTAGATTTATTTGCTTCATATGGATTCCAGCTTGATAGTGCGGCGAAAGAATACTATATGGTACAAAATCTTAATAGAGTATATAAAGTGGCTCTTGGAAGAGAAATCGATCGTGATGGATATGAATATTGGTCTGAAGAAATATCCGAAGGTAATGTAACATATAAAGAGTTTATTTATGGTGTTCTCATGGGCGAAGAGTTTATGAGTAAGGGATACTCCCATAGAGATACAGTGAATAAATTCTATACTCTATTCTATGATCCGGATTTAACTGATGACGAGAAATATGAGCCTAAGTATGAGGATTTGAAGATGCTAAGTAAACAACTTGATGAGGGAGTGCCATTCAATCTGTTTATTGAAGGTTTCTTTATATCAGAGAATTGTGTACTTGACGATTTGAGGTGGGAATAATGAAGGTTTTGGTAACAGGTGTAGGTGGCCAGTTAGGCTACGATGTAATGAATGAATTAGTGGGAAGAGGAATCGAGGCAATTGGTTCTGATATTCTTCCTGAAAATAGTTTTTTTTCAAATTACATTTCTTTGGATATTACTAATTCAGATTCTGTTAATAAGGTAATTGATGAAGTTAAGCCAGATGCAGTGATTCATTGTGCTGCCTGGACTGCAGTTGATGCAGCTGAGGATGATGAGAATAAGGATAAGGTTATCGCTATAAATAAGAATGGTACCGAGAATATTGCCAAGGCATGTAAGCTAATAGATGCCAAGATGATTTATATTAGTACTGATTATGTGTTTAACGGCCTTGGTGAGACACCATGGGTTCCTGATTCCAAGGAATATGCACCAATTAATGTTTATGGTCAGACCAAACTTGACGGTGAGCTTGCCGTAAGTTCTATCTTAGAGAAGTTTTTCATCGTGAGAATTGCCTGGGTATTTGGAAAAAATGGAAAGAACTTTATCAAGACTATGCTTAATGTTGGACAAAAATATCCTGAAGTACGTGTAGTTAACGACCAGATTGGTACACCAACATATACGCTTGACCTTTCCAGACTCCTTGTTGATATGGTATTAACGGATAAATATGGTTACTATCACGCTACAAACGAGGGTGGTTATATCTCATGGTATGATTTTACCTGTGAGATTTATCGTCAGGCAGGATTAACTACTAAGGTTACACCAGTTACTACTGAAGAATATGGTCTATCAAAGGCCAAAAGACCAGTAAACTCAAGACTTGATAAGAGTAAATTACGCACTAATGGATTTGAATCACTTCCAGACTGGAAGGATGCATTAGCTAGATACTTAAAGGAGATTGATTATGGGACAAATTAAAGTAACAAAAACTTCAATTGAAGGTTTGTATGAGATTGAGCCAACTGTTCATGGTGACGAGCGTGGCTATTTTATCGAGACCTATAATTTTAATGACATGAAAGAGGCTGGCCTTGATATGGTTTTTGTTCAGGATAATCAGTCCATGTCAAAAAAGGGTGTTCTTAGAGGACTTCATTTCCAGAAAGAATTTCCTCAGGGTAAGCTTGTGCGAGTAATCAAAGGGTCTGTATTTGATGTTGCAGTAGATCTTCGCGCCGATTCCAAAACTTATGGAAAGTGGCATGGAGTTATTTTGTCAGAAGAGAACAAGAAGCAGTTCTATATTTCTGAAGGATTCGCTCATGGGTTCCTCGTATTAAGTGATACAGCAGAGTTCTGCTATAAGGTAACTGATTTTTATCACCCAGGTGATGAGGGTGGTCTTGCTTGGAATGACCCAGAGATTGGTATTGAGTGGCCAGATATTAAGAGCATTGCTCCTTACGACGGAACTTCTTCTGGCGAAGGCTATGAGATGCTTGATGGCACCAAATTAAATCTTAGCGATAAGGACACCAAGTGGCTTCCACTTAAGGATACTTTTAAGTTCTGATAGAAATGTAGAAAGGGAGAAAAAGTCTATGTACAATCTCAAGATTAACGATTTTACAGATAAATTAAGTTCAGCAGCACCAGTTCCAGGTGGAGGAGGAGCCTCTGCCCTTATGGGAGGTATTGCTTCAAGCCTTTGTTCTATGGTTGCAAATCTTACTACAGGCAAGAAAAAATATGCTGAGTATCAGCCTGATATCGACAGAATTCTTGAGACAGTTCCTAAGCTTACTGAAGAGATTTTGGAGCTTATTAATAAGGATGCTGAGGCTTTTGAGCCTTTGTCAAAAGCATATTCAATTCCAAAGGATATGGAAGGAAGAGACGAGTTACTGGAAAATGCTTTAAGAGTTGCTAGTGACGCACCTTTTGCTATCGTTGAGAAAATGGTAGAGGTAACAGATCTTATTGAAGAATTGACTATTAAGGGTTCAAGACTTGCGATAAGTGATGTTGGTGTAGCAGCATGTGCCTGTGCAGCAGCTGTAAGAGGCGCCTCCATGAATGTATTTATTAATACTAAATTAATGAAGGACCGCGAGTATGCAGCTTCAATGAATGAGAAGACAATCAGTATTGTTAATGATGTAGTTGAGCGCTGTGATAAAGCATATAAGACAGTTCTTGAAGGACTTATGTGATAAGAAGAGGGGATAAATATATGACAGAGTTATTAGGAAAGCCAGTTGCAGACAGTATTAATGAACAGCTTAGTATTACAATTAAGGAACTTAAAGATTCTGGTACTATTCCAACACTTGCAGTAGTAAGAGTAGGCGCAAGAGAAGATGATCTCTCATATGAGAGAGGACTTCTTAAGAAGTTTGATTCAATGGAATGCAAGGTTAATGTATTTGAACTTCCAGTAGAATGCACACAGGGTGACTTGGAAGAACTTATTAATACTCTTAATAGCGATGATAAGACACATGGTATTCTTATGTTCAGACCTCTTCCTAAGCACTTGTCTGAAGAGAGAATAAAGATGATTATTAATCCTTCCAAGGATGTTGATTCTATGGGAACAGCAAGCCTTGCCACTGTATTTGCAGGCAGTGGTGAAGGATATCCACCATGCACAGCACAGGCTGTAATGGAGATTTTGAAGTACTATAATATTGAGCTTAAGGGTAAGAAGGTAACTGTTATAGGAAGAAGCCTCGTTATTGGTAAGCCAGTAGCAATGATGCTTATTAAAGAAAATGCTACAGTAACTGTATGTCACACAAAGACAGTTGATACACCTAGTGAATGCAGAAATGCAGATATTATTGTAGCTGCTGCTGGTGTAGCAAAGATGGTTACAAAGGAATATGTAAGAGAAGGTCAGATTGTAATTGACGTTGGAATGAACGTTGATGAGAATGGAAAACTCTGTGGCGATGTTAACTTCTCTGAAGTATCTGAGATAGTAGATGCTATTACTCCAGTACCTCGTGGTGTTGGTTCTGTAACCACATCTGTTCTTCTTAAGCATGTGGTTGAAGGTGCATTAAAAAGCACAAAAAAACAATAAAAATATAATTCGTGTAAACAAAAAAACGCTTTGGGGATGATAATTTACACTTATTTACGTAGTGTTTGCAAATTAGTATTATGAGGTTTTCTTTTTGAAACTAGGATAATAGTATAAATTCATATAGTAAGAGGATGGAAGATGAAGAAGAGAAAGGTCGCAGTGTTTGGCAACGGTTGGAGTGATGAATATCTCAAGACCGCTCTGGATGGTATTACCAGATGTGCCAAAGAAAACAATACTGATTTATATATTTTCGTTGAATATTCTTCTATGGGTCAGACCAATGAAGAAGCTCAGGGTGATATAAATGTAATTAATCTTGCCGATTTTAATAAATATGATGGCGTGCTTCTTCTTGGAAACACACTCAATAACTTTGGCGAACTTTCTATTATCCATGACCGAATACTAAAATCTAATATTCCTGCTGTATGTCTTGAATACGAGCTTGAAGGCGTTGACTGTATCTGTACTGATAACTATACAGGTATGCGTGAACTGTGTGATCACCTCATAAACGAGCATGGTGTAAGAAAAGCTGTGTATGTGTCAGGTGACAGTCAGAATCTGGAAAATAAAGAGCGTCGAAGAGCTCTTGAAGATGCCCTCAAAGAATCTGGTTCTTCTCTGGATGAAGATTATATCATCGATGGTGAGTGGAGCTATTATACAGTTCAGGATCTTATTCCCAAGTGGCTTAATACGCATGACATGCCAGATGCTTTTGTCTGCGCTAATGATGTTATGGCAATGGGAACCATGTTCTCTCTTCTTAAGGCAGGCTATGAGCTTCCTAAAGATACAATTGTAACAGGATTCGACCATATTATTTCTGGTCAGACCTTTGCTCCAATTGTTACTACAGTTGATCGTGGCTGGGATGAGAGAAGTTACCAGGGAATGGCACATCTTCTTGATCTTATTGATGGTGCTAAGCATACAGGAATCATGAAGGTCCCTTCAAAACTTGCAATTGGCGAGAGCTGTGGATGTCCTTTGTCACATGAAGCAGAGAAAATTCGTAATAATTATATAAACAATTCCTATGTAGTGCCTATCGCGAGAACTATGTTTGACTGGCACTTATCTGGTCTTGATACAGTTAACAATACTGCAAAAGAATTAAATGAAGTTCATACTGGACTTGGAAAACTATTTCTTACTTCACCAGAAATCGGATATGACGTCTATGAAGGCGAGACTTTCTGTATTTGTCTTGATTCTGCGTTTGTTGCATCTATCTCAGAACCAGCACCAACAAGACATATGGGATATAGTAACACTATGGATGTGATATTTGCCAGAGACAAAGGCAGATTACTGCCTCGTCAGACAATCAAGACATCATATATTTATCCGATTTTCGAAGAAGATGGTGCTCCTTGTACTTACCTTATCTCGCCTCTTCACCACGAAGGTGCAGTTCTTGGTTATGCAGTATTTAAGAATCAGTACAGAATGATAGAGCAGTATTATCTGCATTCCTGGATTAATCATATGAGTATCGGTATCCTTCATGCAGAGAAGAGTATCCGCATGGAGACAATGAATCAGAAGCTTAATGAGATGTCAATTATGGATGAGCTCTCTGGTCTTCTTAACCGTAAGGGCTACGAGAAGCGTGCGATTCCTTTTATCGAGCAGATTCGTGCTGAGGGTCGAGATGGAATTCTCATGGTAGTAGATATTAATAAGATGAAAGACATAAATGACCGCTACGGACATCTTCAGGGAGACTTGGCGATTCGCATGGTATCTAAGGCTATAGCTGCTACCATTCCAGAAGACTGGTATGGCATAAGATATGGTGGTGATGAATTCGTAATTCTTGGTGAGCGTAAGTTTATCGATGATGGTGGTGCTATTAAGAATCAGCTCTGTGAGACTGTTCAAAAGCAGGCTGCGGATATGAGACTTCCATTTGATCTTACAATAAGTGTAGGCTCAGTTATCATTGATGCCAGTGAGAAAATCGCGTTTAGTGAATACTTTAAGATGGCAGATAATGCTATGTATGAGATGAAGAAAATACTTCACGAGGAGAAATAATTCAGATGAGTTGCCCCGTATCCAAAATCTGTGGCGGCTGTGAATACATTGATATTTCCTATGAGGAGCAGCTCAAACGTAAGCAGAAACTTTGTAATGATCTGCTTTCTTCAATTTGCAAAGTAAATCCTATAATCGGAGCAGAGGATCCATACCATTACCGCAACAAGGTACATGGAGCTTTCTCCTCCTCGAAAAGCGGTCTCAAATGTGGCCGTTATCAGGAAAAGACGCATAAAATTATCGAGTGCTTTGACTGCGACATCGAAGATATTGGTGCGCAGAAAATCATTGAAGATGTAAAACTTATTGCTTCAAAATCAAAAATCAGAATCTATGACGAAGTTAACAGAACAGGCACCCTAAGAAGGGTTCTTGTACGCTGCAGTAAATCTTCTGGAAAATATATGCTGGTATTAGTATCCGCAGTAGCTGAATTTCCAGGAAAAAGAAACTTTATAAAGGCAATTACAAGCAAACACAAAGAGATTGTCACAGTTATCTTTAATGTGAATTCACGTAACGACTCAATGATTCTTGGTGATAAAAGTTATGTCGAATATGGCCCAGGTTTTCTTTATGATGAACTATGTGGACTTAAGTTTAAAATCTCAGATAAGTCCTTCTATCAGATAAATCACGATCAGACAGAACTTCTTTATGGTAAGGCTATTGAATATGCTGATATTAAAGAAGGACAGAAAGTTCTTGATTGTTATTGCGGCATAGGAACAATAGGAATGTCTGTTGCCAAGGCAGTGCCTTCTTCTTTGGTTACTGGTGTAGAACTTAATAAGGCGGCCTGCAGTGACGCTACGACAAATAAGAAATTAAATGATTTGCGCAATGTCAGAATTGAGCAGGGCGATGCAACTATGTATATGGTAAATTCTTCTTTGAGGGGCAATCACTTTGACGTGATTATTCTTGACCCGCCAAGAAGTGGAACAACGCCTGA
Organism: Clostridia bacterium; assembly: GCA_024403775.1. Classification (GTDB taxonomy): domain Bacteria; phylum Bacillota; class Clostridia; order Saccharofermentanales; family Saccharofermentanaceae; genus Saccharofermentans. The sequence continues at coordinate 31,976 of JAKSRE010000022.1, forward strand.
ATTTATTGAAGCATGTCGCAAGGCTAATCCAAATAAAATAGTATATGTATCATGTGATCCAAATACCCTTGCAAGAGATTTGAAGATTTTTGACAAAAACGGTTATAAAGCAATTGAAGCTACTCCAGTAGATATGTTTCCTTTTACAAAGCATGTGGAGACCTGCGTGCTTTTGAGTAGGGAAACATATCGACGACCAGATGCAAGAGCAAAAATTGATGTTGATTTAGAGGACTATTATAAAATAAAGGAAAGAGGGGGGAGCGAATGACAGATATCGTAAATGAAAATGAATTTAATGAACTTTTTCAAAAAACTGGCAGTTTAATAGAAAAATCGAGAAATGCTATTGGTTCAATAGCGAATATGCTTACCATTTATTCCAGTTACCAAATTGGTAAATATATAGTAGAGCAAGAGCAAAAAGGTGAGGATCGTGCAAAATATGGAAGCAAAGTATTAGATTCATTATCGAAATATTTATCTGACAAATATGGTAGAGGTTTTTCGCGAACAAATATAGCCTCTATGAGAAAGTTTTATATTGTCTATAAAGACAGGGAAAATAAAATTGTGCAGTCAGGAATTGCACAATTGCCAGATTTACAAGTAAATGGAATTGTGCAATCCGAAATCGCACAATTGGAAATCAAGCATGATTGGCCATTTCGCCTTAGTTGGACACATTATCAGGTTCTAATGCGTATCGAAAATGCAGAGGAAAGACTGTTCTATGAAAATGAAGCAGCAGAGTCGTTTTGGGATGTTAAAACATTAAAGAGACAGTATAATTCAAGCCTGTATGAGCGATTAGCACTTAGCAGAGATAAGGCAGATGTTTTAGCACTTGCACAAAATGGCAGTATGCCGTATAAACCTCAAGATATATTAAAGACACCTTATGTTTTGGAATTTACAGGTATTGATGATAAAGCTGCTTATCATGAAAGTGATTTGGAAAAAGCAGTTTTAGAAAAAATGCAAAATTTCCTATTGGAACTTGGAAAAGGTTTTTTGTTTGAAAAGAGACAAAGAAGATTTGTTTTTAATGAAAAAAATTATTATTTGGATATGGTTCTATACAACCGATATCTACATTGCTATGTATTAATAGACTTCAAGATAGATGAACTTACGCATCAGGATTTAGGGCAGATGCAGATGTATGTCAATTATTATAACAGATATGAAAAAACGGATGATGAGAATCCGACTATAGGCATATTAATGTGCAAGGAAGCTGATAAGGAATTAGTAGAGTTGACGTTACCTGAAAACAGTAATATTTATGCACAGGAATATAAGCTATATTTACCTGATAAAAAGCTTCTTCAAGAAAAACTAAAAGAGTGGATTGCTGAAGAGGAGAATAAGTAAAAACTGAACCAGCTTGGTTCAGTTTTATACTAATATGAAAGCGCGGAAAAGATAAATGAATATTGAAGCAGAAAATCTCGACTCGCTTCGTAAATTGGTAAGGGAGTTGCAGGCGGAAAATACTGTATTAAAAGAAAAACTCAAGAAGGCCAATATTGCATATCCAGAGAGTAATGTGTTTGAAGAAAAGATAGAAGATACTTCTGAATATGATCCAGATCAGGGTGAGAGAATCATTGGTAAATACATTACGGAAGAAATGGCTAATCAGTATTTTGCTATGTTCTGGGGAAGAACGGATGTATATGCTAAACGCGGTAGGAATGGTGGATATTTCCCACAATGCGATAATCGTTGGAATGATAGAGCCTGCCCAAAGCAGCGTGGTGAAAAGATTCGATGTGAAGATTGTGAGAATACAAAGTGGACTAAGCTTACTGCAAGAAAAATAGTGGAACATTTGGTGGGTTATAAGGAAGATGGTTCAGATGTTATAGGAATATACCCGTTATTGCCAGATGGAACATGTAGATTCATAGTATTTGATTTTGATAATCATGAAAAAGGTGCAGAAGCTACCGATTTTGCGAATGTAACGGAAGAGTGGCATAAAGAAGTCGATGCATTACGCCTAATCTGTGAGCAGAATGGAATTATGCCATTGGTAGAGCGCTCAAGATCTGGAAGAGGTGCGCATGTGTGGATATTTTTCAAGAAGCCTATCTCTGCATCTTTGGCTCGTAACTTTGGATTTCTTTTGTTAGATAGAGGACAAGCTTCGATTAATATGAAGTCTTTTCAATATTATGACAGAATGTATCCATGTCAGGATGTTGCTAGTAGTATAGGAAATCTAATTGCATTGCCGTTGCAAGGGCAAGCGCTAAAAAATGGGAATAGTGCGTTTGTCGATAGTAATTGGAATGCCTATCCAGATCAATGGGATATTTTGTTGAATCGCACAACGAAGCTGTCAATAGAAGAGATAGAAGCTTTTATGCAAAAGTGGAAAACCGAAATATCTGAGACAACAGGCGTTATAACAGCGGATGTTGCAGATAGGCCAAAGCCGTGGAAAAAGAAACAAGCATTTAATAAATCTGACGTGGTTGGGAAAATGCATATTGTTCTTGGTGATGGGGTATATGTTGATACGCTGAATCTTATGCCAAGAATACAGAATCAAATAAGAAGTTTAGCGGCTTTTGACAATCCGATATTTTATAAGAATAAGAGATTGGGCTACTCCAACTATTATAATTTCAGTGCTGTCTATATGGGACAGGATGTTGATGGATATATTCGTATCCCACGAGGACTTAGGGAACAGCTAATTAATAACTGTAAAGAAGCTAATATAGAATATGATATTACTGACCATAGAGAAAAAGGAAGACCTATAAGGGTTTCATTCAATGGTGATTTACGTACGGGGCAAGATTTGGCAGCAGATAGTATGTTGCAATATGACCACGGAGTTCTTAGCGCGACTACCGCATTTGGTAAGACAGTTGTGTGTAGTTATCTGATATCGCAAAGAAAAGTGAATACTTTAATACTTCTTCAAAGTAAGGATTTATTAGAACAGTGGGTAGATGAATTAAATACATTTTTGAATATAAATGAAGAACCACCGATTTATAAGACAAAGACTGGAAGAGAAAAAAGACGAGATAGCGTTATTGGAGTGCTAACAGGTAATAAGAATACACTTACTGGTATTATAGATGTGGCTATGGTTGGCTCTATGTATAGTAAGGGTAATTTCAATGATTTTATTAATTCATATGGTCTTGTAATTATGGATGAATGCCATCATTGTGGTTCGACTACATCAGTTGAAGTGATGCAGAAAGTAAATGCAAGATATGTTTATGGAGTTACTGCAACGCCAAAACGTGGAGATAATCTTGAGAAAATAATACATATGTTATTAGGTCCAATAAGACATAGCTATACAGCAAAAGAACGAGCTGAGGCACAGGGAATAGGACATTATGTATTTCCACGATTTACCAGAGTTGTTGATACAAATGAAACAAAGAATGATATTAATGGAGCATACAATTTAATCAGCAATAACATCGTGAGAAGTGAGATGATTGCTGAAGATACAAGAAATGCGATTGCGGAAGGAAGATCTCCGGTTATTCTTACTAGGTATAAAGAACAGGCAAAGCGTTTGTATGATAATCTTGCTGAGGCAGCTGATTATGTTTTCTTGTTGTATGGTGACAATAGCGATAAAGAGAATTTAGAAATCAGAAGGCGGCTAAAGGAAGTACCCGGTGATAAATCTATTATTTTGATAGCTACAGGTCAAAAGATTGGTGAGGGATTTGATTTCCCAAGGTTAGATACACTTATGTTGGCTGCTCCTGTTTCATTTGCAGGAAGATTGGAGCAGTATGTAGGTAGATTGCACAGAGATTATGAAGGTAAGAAAGACGTTGTAGTTTATGATTACATAGACTCTCACTTAAGAGTGTTTGAAAATATGTATTCAAAGCGTCTTAGAACATATAAGAGGTTAGGTTATTCATTGGTTCCTAATATGATTCTTGAGAAGCAATTAGCAAATGCTATCTATGATTCAGGCAATTATTCTGATGTATTTGAACAGGATCTTGTTGAGGCAGAAAAAAGAATTATTATATCTAGCCCGGATATTATACAGGATAAGATTGACAGAATGATTTATGTTACAAAACAGCGTATTGAATCTGGTTGCAAGATAACGATTATCACAATAAATCCTGAAGGAACCCATTATGGAAGTTCGGCTCATTATTATGAAATGATTAAGCAGATGGAAAATGCAGGAATGCAGGTTGTTATAAAGGATGAAGTAGATGAGCATTTTGCGATTATAGATGATGAGTTAGTATGGCATGGTGGTATGAATCTTTTAGGAAAAGAAGATGTTTGGGATAATTTGATGAGAATAAAATCCGCTACGGTTGCCGAGGAGCTGCTGGAATTAATGTTTGGAAATAATAAAGAATAATGTGATTAACGCACCGTAAAGCAGTTAAACATAGCGTTTTCGGTATACTATGAAGGTATTGAGGGTGATGCAATTCGGTTGCTCAATGAAAACACAGTCGAGACTGTTGTTCAGCTTTCCAAGGGTTCTGTTCCAAGTCAGGATGTTAAGGTCAAGTTTTCAATGGAAAATGTAAGTTCTGCCAAGTACGTGGATAAGCCTGCAACATATGAGCAGATTAAAACTTATGTAAAAGAGCATAGCGGATTAAATGTTAGTTCTCTTTACATTGCGCAGGTAAAACAGAAATATGGGATTATTGAAAGGGACTGTTATAACCTGCCCAAGTCGGATGATAGTAGACAATCTAAGTGTCCTGAACACAAAGAGAAAGCTATTGTTGACGCTCTAACATACTATAAAATGATTTAGTTGAACGATGCACCATTTTTGGTGGGTTATTCAACCAAAAGAATTGGGATTGTCACCAAGTTTATGACTTGAGATAATCCCATTTTTTTTCAAACACTCTGAAACTATGTTTTCTATTTTTCACTAGCATTGTAATACTGCTCGAGTTCTTCTTTGCAGGTGAGGAAAACCTTAGCTAGATCTTCATCGAAGTGTGATCCAGAATCTTTTTCGATTATTTCGTATGCTCTCTCATAAGAAAATGCATCTTTATAGCATCTCTTTGAAACCAACGCATCAAACACATCTGCGAGCGCCATTATTCTGGCCTCTATAGGAATCTCTTCACCCTTCAAGCCATCTGGATAACCAAAACCATTGACTTTCTCGTGATGGTAATGGGCAACATTTTCAGCTACTCGAACGAATTCAGGATCTTCTACTCCAGATAGTATCTCGTTAACGATTTTGTATCCGATTTCTGAATGCTTCTTCATCTTATCGTATTCATCATCAGTGAACTTTCCCTGTTTTCTGAGAACCGCATCGTCTACGCCAATTTTTCCCAAATCGTGCATAGGGGCACTTCTTATAACAAGGCTCAAGAAATAAGGAGTAAGTCCTAGATTAGCATTAACAAGTTTCTTCGCAAATATTCTTACAACATCACTTGTTCTTTTGATATGACCACCAGTACTAAGATCTCTAGATTCAACCATCTGGGCCATTCCAAGTATTGTCTTTTCCTGGATGCTCTTTATTCGTTTTGTCTTAGTCTCAACTTCTTTAGCTAATTCTTCGTTATAACGCTCTTTCAGCGCTAAAGTTTTATAGTGCTCTGTGTTATCACGGAGTTCTATTGTATATCCTTTTAGCTTTCCAAATGGATTTGTAAGAATATGAATTTTTCCATCGTAGTATTTGTCATCCTGTAAAAAGGCTTCAATTGAAAGATTATCCAGCTCCTTTACCGGACGTTCTTTTGCCTTTTCTTCAATACTGGAAATGCTGTCTACTATCCTTTGTAAATTAGGACTGCTGTTACTTATGATTTGGCCTATATTATACTGTGACAATTCTGGAAATATCTTTTCCATATCTTTATCGCAGCCCTTGTATGCTTTTTTTGTATTGAAAGTCAAAAATCCTACGTGACTAAGCTGCTCACTGATGATATTTATGTTCTCGTCAACCGTATAAATATTAGAATCATAAATTGGAATCAAAGCTCCGAGCATAAGCACATCAAACGTCAGTGGAATAATTGTATAGTTCATATCAAATACTTTTTCAACTGGATATACTCCAATTGCGATTATCATCAGCACCAACATTGTTATCGCATTTTTTCTGTCCAGAGATTTCTTCTTTATATATGTATAAACGACAACAACTATGGAAAGCAAAAGGTACAAAAACATCGACGCTATAGCCAGTTTATGAAATGGTCCATATGTCTTTCTTAACACTACCATTTCGTTGTTCAATTGTAATTCTGCACTCTTATAAAACAGTTCATTACGTCCCATTGTGCATACAAAACCATAAATCACTGTCTGTAACAATGCGAGAACAATCTTCAAGTACTTGGACAATTCAATTCGACAGATTTCAGAGATTAAGAAGAAATAGAATACAGGAAGGAAAACAGCTCCGACATAACCTATTATCTGAGAAAAAAGTGCCTCCTCAAGAGTTCTTGAAATTGACAGAAAATAGTATCCAAAACTTGAAACAGTTACGATAATCAAATTCAAATATTGAGCAACGCTACTTCGAACATCAAATATCTTGAGCCAAACTAGCATACCTATTGAAACTAAAATACATATCAAGTACAAATATTCCATTTTCATCACCCCACCGAAAGATACTTCAGTAAAATACATCAATGTTCACTATGTTGAACGATGCACCATTTTTGGTGGGTCATTCAACTCAAAACCTCCCTAAAGTTTTCAGTTAATACACCAAGTACGCAACCATCAAGGAGTGATGATTTTAACTGAAATACCATAGTCTACCGCCTTTATGTTTGATGTTGTATCACCTGTATATTATACGACGTATAATATTGGTTGTCAACTAACATCGTTTCACTTTCAAAATCTATTTTGCCTACACACTTCTGCCTCGCAAAAGCAAAAGCAAATGCAGCGACGGGACTTCCTGAAATGATAGAGATAGCAGTAGGAAAGCATTTTAGAGAGAATCATGAGGATAAGCATAAAAGAGATGCTAAGAATGGATGGTACAGATATGATTCACGATTTGCACTTCCAGTTTATGACGACAAGAGTGAATTAGAAAGGTATAACGTCTTTCATGCGTCCATGCTGGTACGTCATTCAAATGATGACTGTCAATCCGAATACTCGAAATATTTGGACATGCAGAAGGTATCGAGACTGTCATACTTTTACGGGGGAGTAAAAAATGCAAAATCAACTATCACGTGCGCGAATGTTAATGCGACACAAGGTTTCAAGAAAAAGGGAAAACGTTGACAACTCAACATCTTTAATCTACAATTCAGAGATGTTGATAAATCAACATCGTATTAATGGAATCTGGAAGGAGATTGTTTTGCAAAGTCGATTTGAACGCTTTTCCTATATTATTTCTCAGGTAAATAAGTATCTTCACAGAATTGAAGCAGAAGAGATGAAGAAATATGGCCTAAGAGGTTCTTATGCAGTATATCTTATCACCATGAGAAGATGTGAGAACGGAGTAACCGCATCACAGTTAGGTGATATGTGTGGCAGAGATAAGGCTGACGTATCAAGAGCAATATCAGCAATGATTGATAAGGGCCTGGTATTAAGGGAAGAAGTTAATAAAAACAGTTATCGCGCACGTCTTAACCTTACAAAAGAGGGCGCCAGAACAGCAGAGGTTATCGAAGAGAGAGCCAGCCTTGCAGTTGAAATGGCAAGTAAGAACGTCAGCGATGAGAACCGTAATGTATTTTATGAGACACTGGATATGATTGCTTTGAATCTTCAAAGCATTAGTGAGGAGGGAATTCCTAATAATGAATAAATTAAAAATGCTGTATTGTAGAATCTATCAGCTGGCCTTTCGAGTAGCTCTGCCTATTCTCCCTTATAGAGAACCAGAAATACTGAACAGTATGAATGAACTGGTTCCTTTGTTCGAGAAGTTAAATAAGAAATCAGTTTTACTGGTGACAGACTCTTTCCTTAGAGAATCTGGTGCCACAAAACCGCTTGAGGATATTTTGCAGAATGCCAATATCAAGTTCGCTGTTTATGATAAGACAAAGGCAAACCCAACTGTTCATAATGTTGAAGAGGCAAGAGAACTCTATATAAAGGAAAAATGTGACTGCCTTATTGCTTTTGGTGGTGGTTCATCTATGGACTGCGCTAAGGGTGTTGGTGCAAGAATTGCATATCCTAATAAATCAATGAATCAGCTTAAGGGACTTCTTAAAGTTCTTAGAAAGATTCCTACATTAATTGCTATTCCTACAACAGCAGGTACAGGCAGTGAAGTAACACTTGCGGCTGTTATTACAGATAGCGAGAAGAAGCATAAGTGTCCAATGAACAGTTTTACACTTATCCCTTCTTATGCTGTTCTTGATCCATCAGTTACATATACTCTTCCACCTTCACTTACAGCAACAACAGGAATGGATGCTTTAACACATGCGGTTGAGGCTTACATTGGCCGATCAACTACAAAAGAGACACGTCACATGGCAGAAGAAGCAGTACGTCTGATTTTCGCCAATATTGAGGATGCCCATAAGGACGGAATGAATAAAACAGCACGTAAAAATATGCTTCAGGCTGCTTATAATGCAGGAATTGCATTCTCAAAGTCTTATGTTGGTTATATACATGCTGTGGCTCATTCTCTTGGCGGAGAATACAATATTCCACACGGTCTTGCAAATTCAGTAATTATGCCAATCGTTCTTGATGAATACGGTGCTACTGCATATAAAAAACTTTTCAAACTTGGAAAGGTTGCAGGCGTTTGTACAGACAGTGACAGCGAAGAAATTGGTGCGAAGAAATTCATTGCCGCTATTCGTGAGCTTAATAAGAAGATGGGAATTCCAGAGAAATTAAGTGGAATTAAAATGGAAGATGTTCCTAAGATGTCAAAGCATGCGGATAAGGAGGCAAATCCACTTTATCCAGTTCCTAAGCTTATGAATGCACAGGAACTCCAAAAGATTTATATGCTGGTCTCCGAAAGTGAAAAAAAAACATCAATAGATGATATTGTTAAAGGACAGCGTGAGTTTTTTAAAAGTGGAGCTACACTGCCAGTAAGCTACAGAATAGCTATGCTTAAAAGACTCTATGGAGCTGTAAAAAAATATGAGACTGATATCAACAAGGCTTTGGAAGAGGACTTGGGCAAAAGCGATTTTGAAGGTTTTATGTGCGAAGTAGGACTTGTTTTAAGTGAGATAAGCTACATGATTCGCCATACAAGAAGATACGCTTCAAAGCACTATGTATATACGCCATTGGCGCAGTTTGCTTCAAGTAGTTATAAGAAGCCATCACCTTATGGAAATGTGCTCATAATGAGCCCATGGAACTACCCATTCCTTCTTACAATTGATCCGCTTGCTGATGCCATTGCTGCTGGTAATACCGCAGTAATTAAGCCAAGTGCTTATTCACCTGCAACAAGTAAGATAATTGAGAAAATAATTGAGGAATGTTTCCCACAGGAATATGTTGCTGTTGTGTCAGGTGGAAGAAAAGAGAATTCTGCACTTCTTGACCAGAAGTTTGATTTTGTATTCTTTACTGGAAGCCAGAATGTAGGACGAGAAGTATTAAGACATACAGCAGAGACACTTACACCTGCAGTATTGGAGCTTGGGGGAAAGAGTCCATGTATTGTTGACAGTTCAGCAAAACTTAAACTTGCAGCTAAGCGTATTGTTTTTGGAAAATATCTTAACTGTGGCCAGACCTGTGTAGCACCAGATTATGTCTTGTGTGAGAGCTCAGTAAAGGATAAACTTATTGAGGAAGTTGTTAATCAGATTAAAGCACAGTATGGCGACAAGCCACTTGAGAATAAGGATTATGGTAAGATAGTAAATCAGAAGCATTTCGATCGTCTCTGTCGTCTCATTGATGAGAAGAAGCTTGTTCTTGGAGGTAATACTTCACCAGATACATTAAGAATTGCTCCAACAGTAATGAAGGATATTACCTGGGATGATGCTGTAATGCAGGAAGAGATTTTTGGACCAATCATGCCAATTCTCACTTTCGATAACTGGGAAGATATATTTACTATGTTAGCTGATAAGCAAAAGCCACTGGCACTTTATCTCTTCTCTGAGAACAGAGCACATATACGCGAAGTTACAGAGAGATGCTCTTATGGCGGCGGCTGCATTAATGACACAATCATCCACCTTGCTACAAGTGAGATGGGATTTGGCGGCGTTGGTGAGAGTGGTATGGGTGCATATCATGGTAAGGAAGGTTTTGAGGTGTTCTCACATTCAAAGAGCATCGTTGATAAGAAGACCTGGATGGATCTTCCAATGAGATATCAGCCATATAATCGAAGTGTTTACGGAAAACTCTTGCATATGTTCCTGAAATAAGGATTAATATATATAAATGAATTGACTCGGAGGAATGAACATGGATATTGTTTGTCTTGACATGGAAGGTGTACTTGTACCAGAGATTTGGATTGCTTTTGCAGAGGCTTCAGGGATTCCTGAACTTAAAAGAACTACAAGAGAAGAACCTGATTATGACAAATTAATGAAATGGAGAATTGGTATTCTTAAGGAGCATGGTCTTGGTCTTAAGGAGATTCAGGATACGATTGCCAAGATAGATCCGCTTCCAGGTGCTAAGGAGTTCCTCGATGAGTTAAGAAAGGATGCTCAGGTTATCATCTTGAGTGATACTTTTACACAGTTTGCCATGCCACTTATGGCAAAGCTTAACTATCCTTCTCTTTTCTGCAATGAATTAGAAGTTGCTGATAACGGAGAAATCACAGGATTTAAGATGAGATGTGAGGCTTCAAAACTTACAACAGTTAAGGCTTTGCAGTCTTGTGGTTTTGATACTATTGCTGCAGGTGACAGCTATAATGACCTCGGCATGATTAAGGCGAGCAGAACAGGATTTTTGTTTAGAACTACAGAGCAGATTAAGAACGATAATCCTGATATTCCAGCATTTGATGAATATGATGATTTCCTTGCTGCTATTAAGGGTGCACTTAAGGCATAACAGATAATAGCCGGAGGATATACCATGGGCCATTTGACCTCAAAAGACGCATATAAAACATTAGATGACAGACTTAATCTGTTCCCACAGGGAGCACCGCCATCTGACAGTTTGTTTCAGATTCTTCAGGTTCTATTTACCGAGAAAGAAGCGCAAATGGTATCCAAGCTTCCAATTCGTCCTTTTACGATTGCCAAAGCTTCCAAGATTTGGGGAATGTCTCAGCTTGAGACTGAGAAGTTTCTGGATAGTCTTTGTGATAAGGCTCTTTTGGTCGACAGCCTGCATAATGGGGTGCGTAAATTTGTCCTTCCACCTCCGATGATTGGCTTTTTTGAATTTTCTTTGATGCGTACTCGTGGTGATATTGATCAAAAGCTTCTTAGCGAGTTATATCACCAGTATATAAATGTTGAGGAGGACTTTATTAAGTCCCTTTTCGACGGGCTTGAGACTCCTCTTGGAAGAGTTCTGGTTCAGGAGCCAGTGCTTCTCTCTGAGCATGCCAATCACATTCTTGACTATGAGAGAGCAACCTATCTTATTGATAAAGCAGAATATGTTGGCGTTGGTACCTGTTACTGCCGCCATAAAAATCTCCATCTTGAAATTGAATGTAAGATACATGCCCCACTTGAGACCTGTATGTCTTTGGGCAATGTTGCAAGATCTCTTGCAGAGCATGGCGGATATACCCGTCTTATCTCCAAGGAAGAGGCAAAAGATATCCTCACTATGTGCTATGAGAGTAATCTTGTTCAGATGGCAGAGAATGTTCGTAATGATCCTGCCTTTATCTGTAACTGCTGTGGCTGCTGCTGCGAGGCATTAGGTGCAGCAAAGAAGTTTGCGCCTTCACAGCCAATTGCAACTTCCAATTATATTCCGAAAGTCTCAGCTGAAGCGTGTGTAGGCTGCGGAAAATGTGCAAAGGTATGTCCAATGGATGCAATCTCCATGGTATCAGATGAGCATGGTGTAAAAAAGCCAGTTATAGACGAGTCCATCTGTCTTGGCTGTGGCGTTTGTGCGCGTAACTGTCCTAAGAAGGTAATGATTCTTAACCGTCGTCCAGTTCAGGTAATTACACCAGTTGATACAACACATAAATTTGTCCTTCAGGCAATTGAGACAGGAACCTTACAGAATCTGATTTTTGATAATCAGGCATTCTCTAATCACCGTGCATTAGCGCAGGTTCTTGGTGTTATTTTAAAACTGCCACCACTAAAGCAGGCTATGGCAAGTAAGCAGTTTAAATCAGTATATCTTGATAAGCTTCTTAGCATGCAGTATAAGAAAAAGTGATTTAAATCTTCAGTCAATGTTTTGCGATTTTTGATGTAAGAGAATATCTTAAAGATTTATTCCAACAACTATTAGAGGAGTTTACTTCCAAGTCCACAAACCCCCTCCACAAGATTGTGGACTTTTAAGCCTGATTTTGTGGAGTTTACTTCCAAGTCCACAAAACCCCTCCACAAGATTGTGGACTTT